>NZ_LKBD01000022.1 GCF_001399975.1 Pseudoalteromonas sp. P1-9 | reverse complement strand
GCCTTAATCTTCTCGATTACAAATAAACCAAGTTGGGCCACGTTTAATGCTAGTTCAGGTACTTTATCTGGTATTCCGAGCGCATCTGATATAGGCATTACTTCAGGTATTATCATTACCGTGTCGGATGGTGTTTTAAGTGCATCGCTCCCTGCGTTCAATATTGAAGTACTTAATGTAAATGAAGCACCGGTGGTAGAAGATCAAAACGTGAATGTGGATGAAGATTCGAGTTTGACTATTTCGCTAAATGCAAAAGATGCAGATAATGATGAGCTTACGTTCGAAGTAACCAGTGAGCCCTTGTTTGGTCAAGTTTCTGTAGTAGGAAGTTCTGTAGTCTACACGCCAAGTGTTGATTATTTCGGCTCAGATCAGTTCAGTGTGATCGCAGATGATGGCGAACTGGCGTCACAGCCGGCCGTAATTATTATTGACATTAAACCGGTTAATGATGCACCTATCGCGGTCGATGATGTATTCACGCAAACGTATTCAGAAACCATGCTGTACACGCTTGATGTGCTTGCAAATGACAGCGATGTGGATGGTGATGTGTTACGTGTAATGGCTGTAAGTTCGGATATCGGCTCAGTAAATATTGTCGATAATCAACTTGTTTACCAAGCGATGCAGGGTGGACCAGAACAGGTTAACTTAAGCTATACCCTTGTTGATCAAGGTGATGAAGTTGCGAAAGCTAATGTAGTACTGACGATTACTGATCAGGAAACCGAGCAACTACCTATAATAAATGCGCCAGATACAATTAACGTAGATGCCAGGGGGTTATATACAAAAGTAAATATCGGGGTTGCAACAGCTGAAGATATTGACGGCAATCCGCTAGCTGTTTCACTTATTAATAGCAGTGTTGTGTTTAAGCCAGGCAAGCATAACGTTTATTGGTACACAGAAGATAGCGAGGGCCGCAGCCGTGTGGCTACTCAGGTTGTAAACGTTAATCCACTGGTTTCTATTGATAAAAATACGACCATCGCTGAAGGTGGCGAGTATACAACAGCGCTCTATCTAAATGGTGATGCAGTGAGTTACCCTGTGATAGTTGATTATGTTGTGTCGGGCAGCGCAGATGGCAACGACCATGACTTAATCACAGGTCAAGTTACGTTCGAATCACGCCGAGCATTTATCAGCTTCACTAGCTTTGAAGATAGTGAAATAGAAGGTGACGAAACATTAGTGATTAGCCTAGTAGGCGATAAAAACTTTGCCGAAAATAGCGTTCAAACAATCACGATTAGCGAAGCGAATATTGCACCAACAGTCAAATTAGTTACGATGCAAGGCGAGCAGATGCAAGCAATTGTAGGTAAACAAAACGGCGAAGTGTTAATTAAAGCGAATGTGACTGACGCGAATCCGTTAGATGTTGTTACGCTTACTTGGCAAAGTGAGCTGATTAATACCTCGAGCGATGAGCACATGTTTAGTTTTGATCCTTCAGTGGTAAGTGCCGGCATTTATAAGATCTCAGCAATTGCAACCGACAACGGTGGAACACCACTTTCGACGGAGCGTTCGGCTTACATTGAAGTGCGAGAAGAACTTACCCAACTGGATGAGCAAATCGACAGTGATGGCGATTTGATTTCAGATGCGCAAGAAGGCTATCGAGATTCTGACTCAGATGGCATACCGGATTACCTAGATGCAATTGTTGATTGCAACGTAATTCAACAGCATGTAGAGCATCAGCGTAATTTCTTAGTTGAGGGTGAGGTAGGTGTTTGTATACGTAAAGGCCTTACTGCAGTTAATAATCAGTCCGGTGGCGTATTGTTATTTAGCGATGAGTTAATCGCGGATGATGATGCGGTTTATCGCGGTGGTGTTATTGATTTTATTGTGGAGGGACTGAAAGAATCAGGGCAAAGTTATCAGCTTGTATTCCCACAAAATGAAGCGGTGCCTGAAAACGCAATTTATCGAAAGTTTATCAATAACCAATGGCAAGATTTTGTTATCGATGACTATAACCAAGTCCACACAACATTAGGTGAATTCGGATACTGCCCAGCACCTGGTGATAGTAGCTGGACTCCAGGGCTTACCGCTGGTCATTGGTGTGTACAAATTACGATTCAAGATGGTGGTGCGAATGATGCTGATGGCCAGGCTAATGGCACAATTATAGACCCAAGCGGTGTTGCCGTAATGAATATGCAAAATACACAGCCAATTGCAGAGTCTGACGCGGTAGCCATGCCTTGGAATAGCACATTAGCTATTGATGTATTAGCAAATGACTCTGATGAAGACGGTGATACATTGACGATTAACTCAGTTGCTGTTGACTTTGGCATTATTAATATTGAGTCAAATCAGCTGCACTATACAGCCCCAATTGACTTTTTAGGTACTGCCACGATTCAGTACAGTATTTCAGATGGTCAAGGAGGCAGTGCAAATAGCATGGTTACGGTTACGGTAAACACTAATTTTGCACCGAGCGCAAAGAATGATAGTGCAGAGACAGACGATAAAACGGCTATTAATATAGCGGTGTTAGTCAATGACTCCGACCCTGACGGAGATGCCCTTACTGTAACAAGCGCAATTGTTGATAGCGGCAGTGTTGTTATCAACGCGGATAACACGCTGACATTTACGCCGCAAGAGGGCAGCGCGACGACAGCAACGATTGAATATGCAATTAGTGATGGCCGTTACACCGCATCGGCCAAGGTCACGGTGACGGTAACAAAAGCGCAAAACCCACCGCCACCAGAACCCAGTGAACCGGTCTCTAAAAAATCAAGTGGTGCATTCACTTTTGCTTTACTGCTTTTATTAATAAGCACAGCAACTATGCGTCGCAGATTTAAATACTAATCTGAATCGACATCACAAAGCCCAGCCGTAATGCTGGGCTTTCTTTTTATGCAATTTTATTCTTGAAGCGCGCTTAACACTTGGTTATCCGTGGTTGGGTCAGGAACCAACACTGCATAGCGTTTATCAATATCATTAATATGCACTTTGAATGCGTGTAAATCGTCGCCCGTTAATTGAATATTACTTGGTTGCTTCATTTTTAATGGGTTAATTACTTTACCGTTTTTATGCACTTCATAATGCAGATGGCGTGCGCTAGAAAGGCCCGTATTGCCTAAAAAGCCAATCGTTTGCCCTTGGCTTACACGTGCACCATGCTTGATACCTTTAGCAAAGCCTTTTAAATGTGCATACAAGGTGCGATAGCCGTTGCCGTGATCAATTAGCACACGATTACCAAAGCTTCTGCTGTAGCTGGCTTTTAGTATTTTGCCTTTACCCGCGGCCATAATTGGTGTACCAATTGGTGCGCTAAAATCAATGCCTTTATGTTGCCTTGTGTAGCCTAAAACGGGGTGCTTTCGTTTACCAAAGTTTGATGACAATCGCGCGCCATTAAGTGGCGTTTTCATTAAAAAGCTCTGTGCTAGCTTGCCATCTTTAAAGTAAAAAGTGTCTTGGTAATGGTAAAGTTTGTAATGTTTACCTTGATTGATAAAGGAAATCGCAACCAGCTGTTGTGGGTTACTAAAGGTGCTAAATAAATGTGCATCTTGCGTAACTGTTTCGCTATTAAAATTTAAGGTAATTTGATCGCCTTGTCGGATCTCTCTTTGAAAATCAACAAAGTGAGACATCGCTAGAATCGCGCTGTTAATCACATTATTTGGTACTTCAGCATCGCTCGCAGCTTGATAAAGGCTGTGATTTATTGCAAAAGAACGGCTTATTTTCTCCGTTTGGGTTGTGATTGCATTTTGCGTAATTTCCCAACTTTCTTCCACTAATTTTGCGTTAATAACTTGGGCGAAACTCGTTGCAAAGCGAATGGTTTTACTGTTTGGCGTTTCAATTACATCAAACTGAGTGTGCGACTGAATTTTCTTAAAATCATAGAGCGGTTTAATCGCATCGGTTAAAGCGTAAACCTCTGAAAATGAAAACCCCGCCGAACGTAATAAATGGGTCAGTGTATCACCTTTATTTAGGATATAGGTTTGACGTGTTATCTCAGTGTTATGCGGAGCTGTATTGTCTTTTTCCTGCGAACTTGCTTGCGTATGTGTGTTTTCTATGACGATGTTTTTGTTTTGCGTTTCATCGTTACATTGGCTTTGTTCATCACAGCCTACGAGTAATAATGCTACTAAAATAATACGTGAAAAATGCATGTTATTTCTCGTTTAAATAAATGAGTGGGTCAACTGTTTGACCATCTTTTGCTAGTTCAAAGTGCAAATGTGTGCCTGTTACTTTACCGCTATCGCCCATTTTTCCAATGAGTTGGCCACTTTTAACCCACTGACCTTGCGTGACTGAAATGTCGTCTAAATGCGCATAGAGCGATTGCCAGCCATTGCTGTGCTGGATCACAATGGTTTTACCAAACGCAGCGGCCATAGTCTCATCATCGGCAATAATCACTTTGCCGGTTTTTGCGGCAACAATGTGAGTGCCTTTTGTATCAACTAAATCAATGCCGCGATGTGGGCGGTTTTTGCGAAACGAAGTAACATGGCCATAATGAGAGCTGATATCAATATTTGCGACCGGATATTGCCACTCATCTTGTCCTGCATAAACTTGCGATATTGCACCTTTTGCCAGTACAACAATTAATAGCGCGCAGCTGAAAACATAAAGTGATTTTTTAATTTGGATTGGCGCGTGACTAAAAATAAACGTGAAACGTTGCTTGTAGTCAGCCACCTTGCTGGTTTGCCCTGTAAAATGAGCTGCAAATGGGTTTAAAGCGCCTTGCTGCGATAATTTTATACTGAGCAACAAGGTATTAGCGTAATCTTGCGGCGTATAGCGATGGCGCGAGATTGTTTGCAAATCACAACGCTGTTCCATTGCATTTACATACAATTCGCTGAGCTGTTTTATAGCGGGATTAAACCAACAAACTTCTACCAAAACTAACCAGAGCCAAGTATGAAAATGATCTCGGTTAGCAATGTGCATTTGTTCGTGGGCGAGAATAATGCCCTGCTGCTGTTTGCTTAAATGCATAAAATACTGCGGTAACACCAGCGTAGGTCTATGAAAACCAATCACAAACGGCGATTGATTCATCGGTATCACCATACAAGGCACAGTGCTTAAGTGATACGGAGTACCTTTTGCAATTAATGCCTTAGCGTTACAATAACGTTTAGTTAGTCTCAGTAAGCGATATGCTGATGGGATAAAAAGTCCCCCAAAAAGCAACCAATTAATGTTAAAGCCGCTTTCGCTGGTGGTTTGCTTCGCCACTTCACCAACAAATTGCATTTGTTGTTGCGCACTAGAATTAAGCCAAGCAAAGTTGACCTCTGTCACCGTAAAAATGTCGAAATTTGGTAAAAATACCGCACATGGAAGGACGAGTGCAGCCCAACAAAAGAGCGGTGAAAGACGCTCATTTTGCGCTATTTTTTTTAATAAAGCAGCAAGTGAAAGGCTAATTACTAGCCAACATAAAAATGAGATTAACCACATAACTTAGTTGTTTTTCTGTTGTTGTAATGTATTTAAATGAGCCTCCAAATCAGAGAGTTCATCTTGTTCAAATAATTGGCTGCCAGAGAACATGGCAACGGGTAAATTGCCGTCTATTTCAAGTACGCGTTCAGAGAAGTCTTTCACAAATGCGGCGAGCGTAGGCACTTTATCAAGTAATGCTGAATAGATTTTTTTATTCCCTTGCGTTTCTACACTGACATAGTTTTTTTGCGCCATGCGCTCTAATGTTTTGCGGGTAGATGAATAACTCCAACCGTAGAGTGACTCCATCCGTTGGTGAATTTCTTTACCCGTTAATGGCTGTTGCTGCCATAAAGACTTGAGAATTTCGAGTTCTGGGCCGGTAAGTTGCAAAGCAGTTTCCTTTTTATATTTATTCGAATATGGGAAGTCACAATTTGTGTGACAGGTGTCGCAATTTAACAGTGTTTTTAGTGTGACACAAGTCGCATATTGAGTTTTATTTGTTTATTGCCACGTAAAATTGGCTTTGAGAAAGAAGGTAAGCTTATGTTAAAACTTCATGATCATTCAGTAGGTTAGATTTAAGCTGATATGGTTTAAAATGCTAACGTTTGGCTTTTTTGTTTAGTATATTTCACAATAAAAATTATTAAATGAATAAATATCAAGGAGTTAAGTTTTGGTATGCGCCTTGCCTTAAAAGCGAATATATTCTAAAAACAATAATGGATTACAATTTTATGCACATATCTCTTTTTAAATCGCTTCACCTTACAAGCTTAGCCGCCGTCGTTTTTATTGCGTCAGGGTGTAGTGGCGTTGTCAGTCATCAATACATCAAAACCGATTCAAATGGCGCAATTACCGAAATTAAAAAGAATTATCAGCAATTTGGTGATGAATATCAGGTTATTGCAGAAATTAACGGACCAATCACCTTAAGCTCAGACGCGTTAACCATAACAAGTATGAGTAAAGATAGTTTTGTTAAGATTAAGCACTTCAAATCTGATGATTTTTTGATGATAAGCAATAAGAATGGCGAAGTGACCTATGGTGATCAAAAAGGAAGTACGCCAAGCAAAAACGAAATTGAACAGTTTATGAAAAGCGTGTTTGATAATACCCCATTATTTGCCGTTGAGCGTACGCAGGCGCTAATTGAACAGCAGGGGGTATCAGGGGCACTTAAACAACTGGAACGGGCAAATAATGATGAGACAAAATCGGCGTATATTACAGCAATTAGTACTAATAACTTAGATTTACTGGCGCAAAGCCGTTTGTTGTCAGTGCTTGCTCAAATAAAGAGTGACTACAGCCAAAGAGTGACGGTAGAGCGCTTTTTAGATAAGCAAAAGCAGCTTCCAGAGCAAGCATGGCTTACGCTTTTACGTGGATTAAATAGCATGAGTTCAGATTATGAAACACGTGTTTTGTTTAGTAAATTAGCGCCACAATTACCTGATGCTAAAACGGTTCATCAAGCTTATTTTGATGTGTCAAAAACCATCGATAGTGATTATGAGAAATTCAGATTAATAAGTGAAATATCGTCACAATCAATACACTTATCAATTGCTGATATGTTTACTGCAAGCGCTGATATTGGTTCAGATTATGAGGCTTACCGCGTCGTAAATGCATTAGCGAGCGAAGTTAAAACACCAGATGATTTTGCAGCGATGCTAACGTTTATGCAGCAAATTGATTCAGATTATGAAATGAAAAGAGCCTTTCTTTCGCTTCCGTATCAAACAATGGACCGGGCAACTACTGCTCAGTCGATTGAATTAGCTAGCAAGTTTATTGACTCCGATTATGAATTAAGCAAAACGCTGATCCATATTTGTCAAAAATCCCCCCATAAAGCGCAACTAACTGAAACGGTTAAATTAGCGTTGCAATCTATCGGTAGCGATTCTGATAGAGTGAAAGTGTACGATGTTTTGTAAATAACCTTGGCTCAGGTTAAATCGTTAAAAAGCGCGTAATCACGTAAGCATAAAGTGAATTTAGTGCGCCTTTTCGTTTAGGTTCCATTTAGCTAACAACATTTGGTATTGGCCGTTGTGTTTAATGGCGTTGAGTGAACGTGTTAGTTTTATCGCGAGGGTATTCTCTAATTTTTTGTTTGCCGTGATATGCAACTCACTTGGAAAGTCAGGTAAATGCAGTTTTTTCTCAATTTTTGTTGGATCTAGCCCAATACTGTTAAGCTCTTTATCGAGATGTAAGGTGTTAGTTAGCACCAAATCAGTACGATTTTTATAAAGCATTTTCATTAAGCTTTCAGGCTCTGGTGCAAGCACTAAATCGCGTTCAAGTGAAAATCCAGCGTTTTCTAAATAGCGTTGACTAAAATACCCTCGCACTGTGCTAACGCGTAATCCTCGTGCACTGTGTAAGTTAAATAACTCAAATTGATTGCTTTTCAAACCAACTAAATAAGCGTGGGCGTGAAATACCGAACCTAGAAATAAGTATTTTGTTTCACGACCGGGCGTTTTAAGTAAGGACATCATAACCACATTCGGCTTCGATTGTAGTTCACGAAACGCTCTAGCTTGCGGCATTATTTCAATTTTTCCAGCGCACGCGCAGTCATTAAGTACCGCGTTAACGACATCAACTAAAAAACCGTCTGGCTGGTTATTTTTATCTTTAAAATGAAACGGGTATAAGTCTTCAGCGACAAAGCGCAGCTGTGTGGCAGAGCAAGTGACACTGGAAAAAAGAGTAGCGATAAGTATGACACATACAAGAACTGAGTTTTTCATAAAGAACACACGACAAATACAACCCATTGCACACATTGCCTAAATGTGTGCACTTTTTCCAGCCATCTAGCCTGATATTAGCCCTGCCTTAATTGTAGCTCAACACCAATAAACGCAAGTTGCTTAATCGTCTGGGCCTTTTAAGGTAAACACCAAGTGCTTGCGCATGTCTTTTAGTACCACACCTTTTTTCACCAGTGCCGCACTTAAGCGTTTTTGCCAAGTAAGCAGATTAGGTTCTGCAGCGACTAAGGCTTGCTCATTTTCGAACTGAAAACACAATAATAGTGAACCTGGAAACAAGTGATATTCAACATCAAACCAGCATTGCACCATGCCCGGAATTTCCGCTAAGGCTTTTGCCTCTAGCGCATCGGCAATACTAAGCACCAAAGCTTGTTGTTTTAGTTGAACTTTTGAGAGTTTTTTCATTGTTTTTCGATGCTCACTAAGAAAATATCAAATGGAGGAAGCAGGGCATTCAGCCTGCGAAACGTCGATTATACCAATTCTGTTAAGTATGTGATCAGGGATAGCGCTGGATACATGAAATGGTAACAAGGCTGAATTTTTCTTATGTAGTTGTTCTACATTGATAAATTCTAACGCAGTTAACATGATATTTAGTACGCTATGATGACCAACTACTTAATTGAATTGGTATTATAACTAAGGATTTAACAAGCTACCAATCGTGATTTTTTTGATTCGAACAAAAGCAGTATTGCAGATACTTAAATGTGCTGAAGGCTCAGCAAGTATTTTAAGATTGGGTGATACATTTTTTAGCCTGAACTATGGTTTTTACCCCAATAATTTAGTGTTTATTTTCGCTTTGATTTTTCTTGCCAGTTTGTAGATTCAGGCAGATACTTGCAGTCAATTCGGTACTTTAAATTTAGCCATAAAACGCTTGTGCAAAGATATCGAACTAGGCAAAAAATCACGGCTTCTCGCTAAGCTTTTAAACTTAGTAGGGGCTATTTAGCGTGTTTTAGAGTGAAATTAATGAGCACATTAAGCCAAGAGTATATCGACTTATTAAAAGAAATTATTCGCCATGCGAGCGTGGTAGGGGCGGAGCATTCGTTTTTTCGTGTATTACAACGCGAGCTTGAAGAGCGGGGGGCCACCGTAACTTGGTATGAAGGACTATTAGTTGCGCAGGGTAAAAAGCCGTTCAGTGCAATGTTTTCCGCACATATCGACCGCCACGGTTTAATTTGCACAGGGCCGAACGAATTTCAATATGCAGCATTTATTGCTGCAAACCGCACAGATTTGCTCAATAACTCAGTGTCTGAAGAACTCATGACTAAAATCACCGAGCGCTATAAGTCTACCCCTGTGTATGCTTACGAGCCTTGGTCTGGTGCGTATCGCGGGCAAGGCATGATCAAACATTCGTATGTGTGTGAGTATCGCAACAACCTTATTTTTGAAATTGACGGCCTTGAAAGTGCAGTTGCCGGAACACCAGTTGCGTTTAAAGATAAATTGCGTATTTCCGAAGAGCGATTAACTGGCCAGCTCGATAACGTTCTGTCAGCGGCAGCGCTCGTGCATTTATTTAGTTTGGGCTTTGAGGGCACCGTGTTCTTCACTGCACAAGAAGAAGCAGGTAAAAGTTGGCGTTATCTATTGGAATGGTTTCGTCGTTTTGGTGGCTCAACTAACCGCTTGTTTGTGGTAGATACTAGCCCGTTTCCCGATGTTGTATCGGCCAATAAACAACATTTAGTGCTGCGAAAAAAAGATGCCAATGCCTCGTTCAATTCAGCGGCAACTAAGTTAGTGGAAAAAATCTGTAAAGAGCAGCAGTTAAGCTACATCTATAAAGATGAATATATGGAAAAAATCAATAAAGAGCTTGCCGCGCGGGGAGAAGCGCCACACTCTATTGGCAGTACTGAGCTTGGCCGTATTATCGCCAGTTCGAATGGCTTAGTAGATGGTACTACTATTCAAGTGCCAACAACCAGCTACCACAAAATGGATGAATCGGGCTCAATCGCATCGGTAGAAGCCTTTTTGAATGTGTTAATGGCCCTCTCAAAAAGAGGTTAATTACCAATAAAAAAACGCCAGCATATGCTGGCGTTTTTGTTTTATAAGGTTATTGAGTTTATGCCAGTAGCAAAAAGCCAATAAATGCGATTGCAGCCGCAAGCAGTGCGTAAGGTAACTGGGTTACAGCATGGCTGACTAAGTTACAATCTGAGCCTTGTGCTGCGAGCACTGTCGAATCTGAATAGAAACAGGCTTGGCTACCAAAAGATGACGCTGATAATAGCGCGCCAATCACAAGCGGTATGTTCGCATCAACCGCAACAGCAAGTGGCATTACAATTGGGATTGTTACTGCAAAAATACCCCAACTCGACCCCGTAGCGAACGCTAAAATAGCCATTGATAAAAACACCATTGCAGGCAGTAATTGTGCTGTCATATACGGGCTTAGCGTGTCCATTACATATTGTGGCAATAGCAATTTGTCACACACATCTTTAAAAATAAATGCAGCGATAACCGTACCAATGGCAGGCAACATGCATTTAAAGCCATCAATCATTTGCTCCAACATATCGGCCAACGGCATTAAACGCTGCGCCATATAAAATGGAATGGTCACAGCTAATGTTGCCAGTAAACCTTTCCATACATCAATATCAAAGTACACGGTAAAGCCTACAAGGAGCACTATCGCACTAAAAAGTTGTAGAGCTTACCGCTATTATCGGCATTTTCGAATTCTTGCTCGATTGCTTTTGCCGCATATTCATCAGGTGTTTGTACTTCGCTTAAATCGACTTGCTCAAAAGCAGGCTTACCCGCTTTTGCTGCAAGTTCGGCTTTTTTCATTGGGCCAAAAAGTGGGATCACCCCTAAAATAACCAATGGCACCATAAACACGGCAACCCAGGCATACAGCATGTAGGGGATTGCGTCGATATAAACGCTAATGCCTTGCCCCTCTGCGGCAACACCGTTATCAACAAGTAGGCCGCCAAAAAATACAGCCCAAGTAGAGAGTGGCACCAGCACACAAATAGGTGCGGCGGTTGAATCAACAACATAGGCCAGCATTTCGCGGGAGATTTTAAATTTATCAGTAACGCGGCGCATGGTTTCGCCTACAGTTAAAGCGTTTAGGTAGTCATCAATAAAGATCACCACTCCCAGCAAGTAGGTCATAAGCAATGACGACTTGGCGCCTTTGGCAAGTTTGAGCGCGCTGCGACCAAACGCCAGCGCGCCACCAGTACGCACTAATAGCGCAATATGTGCACCAAAACTACCGCATACTAAAATTAGCCACCCTATGGTTTCGTCGGCCATCACTTTTAATGATGCCTCGGCAAAATTACTTAAAATGGTCGTAAAATCAAGCAGGGCTAGGCCCACTAACGCACCTAACACAAGGGCTAAAATAGGGCGGCGAAGTACTACAGCAAGTGTCAGTACAACAATGGGGGGAATTAAGCTGATAACGCTCGGCTCGGTCATTCAAATGATTCCAATATTATGGTTACCTTTAAAGGTGTAAATCGCAGCAGTAGGCATGCGGATATCTGCTTAATATTGGGTTGACCAGCGCTTAGTATGGCCCTTCTTGAAACATCACGGCGAAAATAAACAGGATTGTGTTTTGCGTCAATTTAAAATTTTTGTCTTATCAAAAAATAGTTTTAATCGATGGGCTTAATTATTAAATTTCAATAGGTTATTAACCATTAATTGTGAGTATGCAAAATGTGCTGCTACGGAAGTTTTATTTTTCACTTAAAAAAACAGTTTAATTTAAACGCCTTAACGCAAACTCAGTTACTTTAATTTATTTGAATAGCATAATGTGCTGACACTTTGGCTTTTCTTCATTACAACAAAGACTGTAACAATGACAAAAGCGATTTTGCACCACTTTGGTGTGGTCAGCATTTTGCGGTGCGTGATGGCGTAAATCCGAGTGAGATTACTCAATTATTAATGCGAGGTTGGCACAATTGAATACGCCAAAAATTCTTGAGCTAGGCGATAGTTATCATCAACTTGCAAGCTTATTTGAAGAAAAATTAGCAGGGCAATTTGATATTAAAACCTATGCCAAAGGCGAGGTACTATTACAACAAGGGGAAACGCAACAGGTTGGCTTTTTAATTTTGTCGGGTGTGCTGGGTGCTTTACATGCAAGTGCTGATGGCGGGCAAAAATGTAAAGAGTTTTATTTTAAAGATGAATTTGCACTGTTGTACGGCAATTGGCTAACGCATAGCCCAGCGCTTTATCAACTTAAAGTAATTCGTAAGGCAAATTTAATTAAAGTGCCGTTAGCATTATTAGAAAGCACCGATTGGCAGCCTATAAAACAACAGCTTATAACTCAGCAGTTATTGTTTAAAGAAGCCAAAGAGGCCTTTTTATTGCTTAATACGCCCGAGCAACGCTATCAATATTTACTCGACCATAAACCTCATTGGTTAGAAACGCTCAGTTTGAACGAAGTGGCAATGTACTTGGGGGTGTCGGCAATATCATTGTCGCGCATTCGCCGTCGTTTAAATTTAACCAAATCATTTTGACGGCAATTAACTTAAGTTAAGGTTTTTATATTCGCGCCTGATTAGACTGCCCCTTTTTACAGGAGCTGTTATGTTTATTGTGTCGCAGTGTTTGGTAGCAATCGCTACTTTACTTGATTTAGCCTCGTTTCAATTTAAATCGCGCAGTGCGATTTTAGCCTGCTTATTTACTTCGGTATTGTTTACCGCAGTGCACTTTTTCTTGCTGGATAAAATAAGTGCTGCGTGTTTAATGTTTCTGGCTGCATTGCGTTATGGCTATTGTATTTTTGCGAGAGACCTTCGTGTAATGCTCGGCTTTATGGCGTGAGTATTTCTGCAGTTTATATTATTTGGCATAGCTGGATAAGCCTAATTGCGCTGTTTGCGGCTTTACTGCAAACCTATGCGTCGTTTCAAGCAAATGATTTTACTTTGCGCTGTTTTATGATTGTTGGCACCTTATGTTGGATTTTGCACAATGTGTTGGTTTTTTCACCAGTAGCTGTAATGATGGAAAGTGTTTTCTTAATGAGTAACCTGATTGGCTTGTGGCGTTTTTATGCCAAAAAGCGATTATCGGCTAGCGCTTAGTAAGAGTGTGACAGTCTGCGTTGAAAGGGGTTAATAACCTAAGCTCAGGTTTATTGGCTGCAAATCCAACAATGTGTTTAAAAATAAGGCATACAGCTAAGAGTTTAGCTTGGTTACGTTGAATTTAGTGTGAATATCGGTAAAGTCAGCCTCCACTAAAATTTTGGAGCTGAACTTACCATGAGCACTGCCTTTTCTCGCCGCTTTCTTTCGTTAATAGATCAAATCACAGAAGGCAACAAAAAGCGTTTTGCTGAAGTAACCGGGCGTTCGGCTTCAACTATTTATCGTTTGTGTCGTGGTGGCAGCCGTCCATCGCTTGCTTATTTAGAGCAATTAAGTGAGCAATTTAGCATCGATTTAAACTGGCTTATTACAGGCCAGCGCGCTACCGACGACGTTACCAATAACACTAAACCCGATATGGTACTTGCACCTAAGTTTGATGTAGAAGCCAGTGCAGGCTTTGGTCAAGTTGGCGCAGGAGAAGAAATTTCTGACCATTTTGGTTTTTCGAAACAGTGGTTATCATCGCAATTAGGTGTGCATTCAGAGCAATTAGCGTTTGTTTCTGTACGCGGAGACAGCATGCAGCCAACCCTAGAACACGGCGATATGATTTTAGTGGATATGTCGCAAAAACAAGCGCATAAAGAAGATATTTATTTACTACACACTGAAGATGGTTTGCTAACTAAACGCTTAAAGCCATTTAGTGGCGGCGTAAAAGTAATGAGTGATAACCCACAATACCCAAGTTTTGAAATCACCCATGCCACAGGTGAACAAGCACGTATTGTTGGTCGAGTTGTGTGGTTTGGTCGCGATATTTAATTTAATCTAAATTGGGTTAAATTAGTCGTGAGCTAAGATTTGCTCACGGCTTAACTGCATGTGGTGCCAAAAACGCACCACATCGTCTTTATTGTTATTATAAAAATCTCGATTAAACGGCACATACCAATAGGTGCGTTTCAACACTCCCTGACTGCTTATTACATGGTCTTGCTGATTTAATGCCTCAACCTGCGCAAGACCAATACGTTTTTCAACTATGTACCCATCAAGGCGACCGATAGCAACTTGATGAATACCTAAACTGAGGTCGTAGTCACTGTTTGCAGCGATGTTATGCTGTTTAATATATTGCTCAACTACGTAACCTGCCGGTGCTTGAAGGCCAAACTCTTTAATTTTTTTATAATAATTGACGTTAAATTCACCTTGTTTAGAAAATAGTTTTCCTGCTAACTCCGCTCGATGTAAGAATGAATTTCGTTTGTATAAAATCACATAATCTGCAGTGTTTATGTAATGTTGTTGTGTCATTGGAAACGCAAACTGTTTAGTGCGTTTAGGGGTTTTGACCATGGCAAAAAGGCCGTCATAAATGCCATCTTTAACCGCTTGTTGGCAACGCTTCCAAGGCAATGCTGTAAAATAAAGTTCAATATTTGAGCTACTTGCCGCATGTTCTAAAATATCCACTAACAAAGCTGACGCTTGATTGTCGCTTGAAATATAGGGAGGATACTCTTTATCTTCATGACAAAGTTGCCAAGGCTTAGCATTAATACTAAAGCTAACTACAAGTACAAATGTGAGTAAGGCGTTTAAAAGCATAGTATTTCTTTGTCGTTGAGTAGTGGTAATTATATGCGACTTGCCTAAAATAGCCATGCAAAAAAGCAGCTTACAAAACGCATTTTGGTCAACATTTGGTTAATTGTGTAAAACATAGCTAAGCAATATGTTTTTAATGTTAGTAACATAAATCAGTGTGACAGCGCCTATCGAATTTAGTTTAGTTACTTAGCCGCAGAAACAAGTAGCAATTTGGCATCTTTGCCATCGGTTAAAATGGCGATATTACCGCTATTGCTAACAAATACATCACGCAAGCGACCGCTTATTTCGGGAAATACAGCGGTTTGTTTAAAGCGATTATTGTTAATATCAACTGCGTACAGTTTTCTATCAACGAGCGTGGTAATAAATAGGTGCTTTTGCAGTGATGCGAATACGCTATCTCGTGTGCCGTAGTAAGCCATGCCAGAAGGAGCAATAGAGGGTGTCCAATTAATGCTTGGTTGTTTCATACCCTTGTATTGAGTAAACGGCGAAATTCGCGCTTGTGAATAGTCTTTGCCGTAGGTGATCACCGGCCAACCGTAATTTTCTCCAGCGCTTAAAAAATTTAGCTCATCGCCACCAGCAGGGCCATGTTCATGACTTACAATGCGTTTTGCATCGTAATCGAACACAAGTCCTTGTGCATTACGATGGCCAAGAGAAAAAACCGCATGAGCGTTTGGGTTTGTGTGATCTTTAAATGGGTTGTCGTTAGGTATGCTGCCATCTAGGTTTATGCGTAGCATTTTTCCTAATTGACTCGTTACAACTTGTGCTTGTTCACGATAATCAAAGCCGTCGCCACTTGAAAACAGCAAGGTATTGTCAGGCAGTATTAGTGCGCGACCAGCATAATGTTGAGGTGTGCCTTTATCGGTTGCCACCGTGTACACAATTTGAGGTTTTGAAAATTCAGTGCCATTAAACTGTGCTTTTGCGATAACTAAACGATTAGCGCTTAAGTTGCCTTGAGCGTAGGTAAAATAAACGGTGTTTGATTGCGCATAATCAGGTGCAAGCAGTATATCAAGCAAGCCACCTTGACCTGCTAGGTACAGGCCTTCAAAGTTAACGTTTAGCCGTTTTTGGCTGTTGCCTTTTACCATTACTACATGGCCGTCTCGTTCAGTAACCAGCCATGTGCCATCGGGTAATTCCACCATGCTCCAAGGCGCGTTTAATCCGGTTGCAAGGGTATGTATGTTGTAAGTTTCTAACGGTAAGGTGGTGTCGCTTGCAATGGCGTTTTTTGAAACACCTACAGATGTGACAAAACTAAAGGCGATATAAAGCAACCATTGTTTACAACTTAAGTGTTTGCTAGTGTGAGGGAATATACCTTTGTTGAGTTGCGCTAACCTTGTTATTTTTAACACGTTTATTACCTTCGTTTTTAGTTGCATGGCT
The DNA here is from genome assembly GCF_001399975.1 of Pseudoalteromonas sp. P1-9. Taxonomy (GTDB): domain Bacteria; phylum Pseudomonadota; class Gammaproteobacteria; order Enterobacterales; family Alteromonadaceae; genus Pseudoalteromonas. The sequence goes on along the minus strand of NZ_LKBD01000022.1, from coordinate 56,826 downwards.
GCTGAGCTTTACCATAGCTAGCTTGTTCCATAGCCAATATGTTGTCAATCAGTTAGTAAATGTTGGTGTGGTGGTGCCATTGGGTGATCGTCTTAATATAATGGCGCAAGATTGGCTTGGCATGACCACAACCTATGGCGTGATCATCGCAGTTGCGTTGGCAATTGCGTTTACGGTTGCAAATTGGCTTAGCAAAAAATACGCTATTTCGCGCGATGTATGGTTTACCTTTGCAGGTATTGCAGCGCTTGCAACTGTGTTAATCGCGTTTGAACTTATTATGAAAATTAACGTGATTGCGGGCGCAAGAGGCTGGGGGTTTTATACCCAATTACTCGCTGGTGCCGCAGGTGGTTTTGTGTTTTCAAAAGTAAGTGCAGCGCTAACACGTAAATAATAAGCTGTTAGCTTTAAAGTAAGCTTATTTAGTACAGCTTATTATCTCCAAGCGACACTTCCATCTCATTACTCCCTTTAACTGGGCCGCCAATCATTTCATCGTAGGCGCTGCTTTGACGTACCACCTGTTTTTTAGCTTTTACATTCTGAAAACGCTGTTGTAGGGCCAATAAATTATGGTGTTTTATGCGTTCACCTCGCTCGTCAGTAATCATGTATTCCTGCCCTTCAATCACTGCACTTACGTTGTAAAGCGCTAAATCGAGGCTATTAAAAACAAGTTTTTCAACTTCAAAGTACTTTTCTAATTTGCTCAGTTTCATTGTTGTATTCTTATTTAAACCATAACTTTGTTTATTACGTAAACTATTTCAAATTAGATTAACCACTAGCTTTAATTTTTATGTGTTAGACAAGCTAATAGTTTGTTCTATTTACATATTTATTAAAGCCAATAAAATAGGCAAGGCAACAACGGAATCGCCGTTAATCAAAATAACCATCGCTAACACAAATGGATTTTATATGCGCTCAATTGCAAAGCACTCGCTCGACCTTGATTTAACCGACAAAGATTGGTTTAGATACGCTTCTTTTCAAGGTAAATCATCGCTACAAGCCGATTCAGTAACGCGACTTCAATCTTTGCCTGCATTAGCGGTGTTATCAGGTTGGGCTGAAGTGTTTTTTGCCCTTTTGGTGATGGCGATTGCGCTATCAAGTTTGTATTTAGTAGAACATTACCCGCGTGGTATCGCTTTTTTAATTTGTTTAGGCAGCTTTTTAACGGTGTTTATTATTAAGCGCTTAGTGACAATTAAAAAGTATGGTTTTGGTAGTAAAAAAGTGATGACCATTAGCCAAAACCACATCGAAATTGAAGAACTTGCTAAAAAGGTCAAAAAAGGTGGCAGTGAGTTAGTCAATAAAAACGACATAAGCGAAGTGGTTTTTAACTACACCTATATTCGCAAAAACAAGCACCGAGTCGGTGGCGTTGCTAATAAAACACGCGCTGTTTTGCATACTTGCGATATTCATTTAAACGACGGTAAAACCATCTCCCTCGACGCCATGCGCGTTGGGTTATTTAACGTGTTGTACTTATTAGTCTTTCATCAATACCCACTTAAATTCAGAAACACCTCAGCCGGTGGCATAGGGACTATGTCGATTATTTTACTGCGATTATTCGCACTCGGCGCAATCGGTAATGCGTTAATTTTATTGGGTAATAAGTTGTTTTAGTGCTTAGGTTTATTAATTTGCTTGAAACCTGACGTGTGTTTAAGGGAATGTTTAGAATATGGAGGCAGGACTTAAGAATATTTGTGTATTTTGTTTAAAGGCTGAATTTTGAATATCCAATGCTGATGGGAAACCCGCTGTTTAGCGAAGACAGTATTTGCCGCAGCAACATCCTTGTATTTAATATAGTGTCGCAGTATCAGAGTTCGACATATAATTTAAATTAATTTTCAGGAGAAAATTATGGGTTTAAATTCGAATGGCTTAAAGCAATTTTCCGAAAACCTCAAAAAACTTCAGAACAAGCAATCTGTTCCATTAGATGATCTGATGACAGATAAATTTATTGCCGATAACACGCACCATAAAACATTTGAAAAGTTGCTAAATGCGTCAGGATATAGCGTTGAAACAGAAAGTGATTTCGAAGTAATTCCTGATGATAAGTGGGACATTCATATCGCCAATTGCACAAACTTTTCATCATGGCAAGAAATGCAACAAGCAGCGGCAAATGAATATGTGAGCAAACAGCTGTTAGGTTAGGCGCTTCCTATATGCAAAAAAGCAGCTAACTAGCTGCTTTTTGTTAAATCTGTTATTCCAATACTTCGATTAACTGCTGCTGCCTTATTCTTCAATATCTTCAGATGATGGTTCGAACTGAATAAACGTATACGGTGGCTCATGGTAAACTTGTACGATACTCTGAGGCATCCAATCTTCACCAGTCACAACCTCAGAATCAAAAGGAACTGACTTTTCTATTTCTTGTAGCTGCTTTATTAGTTCGGATAATTTCATTATTCTTTCCCTTTCATAATTGAATCTTACTAACTTCAAATTGAGTGTACGTATAGCCAGTTAAATTAACAGCTTTAGCGGCTTCTCTAGCATCAGTTTTTTTCATAAATAATGGAAAGCCATGTTTTAGTAAAATTTTAATACTACGCTCATGATCAAGAACTGTTTTTGTAAAACCACCAAAACTAATAGATATTCCATTAATGCTTTCCAGTTCATCAGCATGGGCAAACTTTATATCACTAACAACCTCATACTGCTCTGTCTGAAAGTTATAAAACTTCAACGTTTCATCTACTTTTATAACCGCCCACATAATCAAATTACCTTATTAGTATTCAGTATTTCATCGCTGTTCGCATCTAGCAGCGCATAGTTTATGCCATTTTCTAAAAAATAATTTAGAAGGCTGATGACTGGTTTTGTTTTTTTATAAGTTTTTGCATCTGATATATCAGTTGTTCCAGCGAAACTCTTATTACCTCTCTTAATGCTTTTCACATACCAAAACTTAATGCTATCACTGGGAGTAAAAACCTTAATTTTGAACATTATTATTCCAACAATATGTGATCTTATTAATTATTAAAAAAGTGCTCGGCAATCTCATCAACAGAATTGCCCATTTTGTTTAAAGCATCGCTCAAGCCTTCGATTGCTTCACCTATTACTTTAGCTTGAACATTAGTTCCACAATCACTTATAGCGGCTTGCATAAACGCGGCAACCAACGCTGGATTTTTTTTGGCAAACCCATCACCAAATTGTTTATCTATCTCTATAATTGCATCACTCATGTATTCTGAGGCGGCAATTGAACCTTGTTTAAAAAGCGTTTCCAAAGAGGCTGAGATGTCTGTCATTTTTACTTTCCTTTTTTCCAATTGTTCCAATTTTGCATCGGCAAAAGCACTTCATAACAATCAATACTAACTTTTTGTTGCAGTGTAAAAATTACCGCTTTTACCCCAAAACTCAATATTACCTAAGTTGTTAATAATGTAATACTCACCATGGCCTTTTCCTGCCTCATCTTGGAGCTTAAACCCTTGCCCTGTTTGGGATAGCTCTACTTCCTCATCGGCCATGCTGCCATCAGCAAACGTATTGCGTACGTACGTTTTGTTATTTACACGGTAGACTGTCATTTTATAGGTATAACCCCAACTAACCACCCATGAACCTAAGACTTCCCCTTCAGGGTTTTGCATACTGATCAGCTTTTCGTAAGCTTCAGCTGTTGCACCAATGATATTTACGTCTAAATGGGGGTTGTAGTGAGTTGTTGCCCAATAGTTTTGGTTTTTATGATCTCCCTTTAATTGATACCCAATGAACGTACGTTCAACACTTACGTCCGATAATGAGTGAATTTTCTCGGCTAATGCTTTTAGGGTTTCTTCATCGACTCTAGCTGGAAGTTCGACTTCCACAGTTCTTTTTATATTGCTTTTAAGACTATCTTGAGTGATTTTGTAACTTGGTAAATCCACATCATCTGAACAAGCACTTATTGCGAGTAAAACAACTAATCCAGTTACTTTCTTGATATTTGTAAACATATTCGTCCTTATTGAATTTCTTACTTATGCTTAGAGGTAAAATACCTGTGATAGTTAATCGTTCAGCGTTTCCCTAATGAATTTACGCCCTTCTTTAAACCACTGCCTAGCTTCATCGTGATTCCCGTTATCTATCGCGCCAATTACGTGCCCTAAGCCTGCTAGCATAGCTTTCTTTGAGACGGCACCATTTTTGTAGTCATCAATAACTGCACCGATAAAGGCATCCATATCTTCATGATCTCTATTACTTAACTTATCTCTTTTCATAGTTATTCCAATGCTTAGTAAAAGGATTTTGCTCTATCAATAATCTCTTTTATAACTGTGTCTGGATATTTAGGATTACCATGTGGAGTAATACATAAATACCTTCTTTTGCCTTCTCCATCCGCTTCACTAATCAACCAAGGACCTGTAACCTTTCCTCTATCTGTAGGATTCTTTTTGCAAACGTTTTCGTCAGTTTCTGCCATCAAGTCATAGGCCATCTTTGAGGCTTCGATAGGCGCTGCTACAAGCTGCTGCAAGGGATCATTGAAGGAGTCAACTCTAATCTTAGTGTCATCTAATTTGTTAGCTTTTAAATTTTCAAACTCATAGTTTTTATATAATGAAGCTCGTCCATATTTAGTGTTAAATGCGAAGAGCTCAATGTGATCATGATCTAAACCTTTTAAAACCTCACCATTAAAAGCTGTCGATTCATGTTTAGAGAACGGATTTCCTTTTATTTTGTCTGAAACTGAGCCTGTGTTGAGCTGTAAGAAAGGATGCTTGTATGTACCAATAAAACCATAATGTCGAGCTAACAAGTTTAATAATTGAATTTGACAGCACAAATAGTTACTCACATTAAATTGCTGTTTAAGTGTAATTATTGCGGCGTCTTCATTTGCAAACTTAATCAAGTCTTTACCAAAGGGCAGTGGCGTACACGATTTTAATGGTAGTCCCTCTTTAATTTCATCACTGAAGGGCTGGTTAATGTTATGCGCTAGAATCTTGTTAGTTAAGATTAGTGGACGCTCCAGAAATTCATCGATAGCTTCTTTTTTACTTTTTGGCAATCCATCCAATAATTGCTTTTGAGTTTTACTGCTTGGGAGTAAATCAGGTCTACTAAAAGCCATGCCAACCATTATTATTTGATCGGGGTTCGATAGTTCGTCAATAGCCACTTCGCCTGACTCTATTTGTATCAAGAGTTCAAATTCTTTATTCATTTTCAAACATTCCCTTTATTATTTTAGCGTTATTCCAATATTGAATTGAATTAGCCTCTAAGCAACAACCCTAGACACTGGGCTTTGCGCTGAAAACCACCTTACGCTATGATCAGCTAATACTCTTAAAAGTTCTATTAGCTCATGATAATGAGCTTCATTAAGCTCATTACCTGTCTTTTTGTAATTAGCTTTTGAGTGTGCAATTGAGTTTCTAGTCGCGCTGATACATGATGCTAAATATCCAAGAGCTTCTTGATCTGATTTTTGCAAATGCTTATTGAATTTGTTTTTCAAAAATTCTGGAACGACAGCTTCAACATCTCGTATATAGGAGCAAGTCTGAACAGTTAATTTAATGGCTTCTGAATCCTTTCTGAATGTGTTTTCATTGAACAGTTCTTGTAACTCTTTAATAAAACTAGCATCAGGCTTTAAAGCTCTTTTGCTGCTCAAAGCCTTTCTACCAATTTCCGTAATCTGATGTCTAACAACTGTCTCTGATACATATTCAATGACTTTCACGAAGAAAAGGATTTTTAGTTCTTCATCATTGGCAAATAGAGCTTTATTATATAGTTGAATAACACGGTCTGTATCTTCGCACACAATCAATTCTCGCGTTGGAGTATGCTCTGAATCTTCATCGTATTGGATGTTTTCGTAATATTCTTTATTTATATTTGGACAAGGAAATATTTCAATATCTAGGAGACTATTTGCTTCATAAATATAACTGCGACATGCTTTTCTACATGTTTCAAGATCTAAATTTTTACCTTTAATAGCAAAAAAATGGTCGAACTCCACAGGTGAGTTATGCCCTTCTTTAAGTAGTTTATAACTAAAGAGAAAGTTAGGTTCCAAAAGAATACCAACTTCTTCTATAGATTTAATATGCGACACTTTGAAATTAGAAAACATCAATGATGGTTTTTTCTCATGATCCTCAATTGAAACTCTTTGTAAATAAAGATTTTCGTGAAAAAACTCTAAGCTATTTATCAACTGTGAGTTATTTATCAAGTTATCTAAATTCAATAGATGTTCATTGAGAATGCAGGGGCCTTGTTCTCCATCCGCCATGTAACCAAAGTCAGACTTAAATCCACTAAGATAAATATTTGTATCTGACCATTCATTAATAGGCGTCTTTCCTTCGTCGGGCTCTTCATTAATAGATAAAACCTCGATATCTTCCATGAAATTAATCGAAAGCATTTCTTCATAATCAAAGCTCTCATCGTAAATATCTATAACTACATCATAGTCAGTGTTGTATTTTTCAAAAATAGATTTTATAGCGGTTATATATGCTTTTTTAAAATTTTCACACTCAAAAAATAAAGAGCTTCTATTAACTTCTGTCTCCATATTTGGCATATCCTTTTCAGTTTCCCATTGTCTGACGAACCACACCCCAGTGCTCGCCTGAGCTGGTTTGGTTATAGCCGTTATCTTTCATCAGCTTTTCAAATTCTTTGCCTGTCATTTAATGCCCTGTTACTTTTACTCGTGAATAAACGCTATTAATAGCGTCTGATAATTGCAGCAAATTACCGTTATATTTATCTGTTACAACTTGTCTCGATGCGTAGCCAAACAAATCGGCTACAACACCATGATCAACATTCTTGGCTAAGTAAATGATGAGTGAGTCTTCAAAGGTTTTCGCTGTAGCCCAATCTAAACCAGCCTTTTTAAGTAGCGTATTAACTTTGGTTCTTAAGTTTGTCGGCTGTTTGTTAATGCCGTTTTTAACTATTCGCTCGCTCATTGCAAACTCATTAAGTCGATCATTGAGCAATGCAGGTGCATATTCACTAAAGCCTCGATACGTACCTAAATTGTGTTTGTAGTGTGCAGGTACTTCTTGCTGTTCGTACCAATCAAGATAGCTTTCAAGCGCCAAACAAAACACCTCTGGCACTTCGATAATGCGATCTTTTTTGTTTCGGCTGTAGGCCGCTGGCAAAACCCACTTTCGATAGACCTCGCCTTTGTCATTTATTAACTGATGTAGCTTTAATAAATTATGCTCTGTAAGCGACAAAGGAACGTAAGCAAGTTGACTGACAAGGTACTTATCTTTAAGCGCAAACTTGCCCGTACATGCATTATTTAGAAGCGAATCTATGTCACTATCTACAAATATCTGCCTTAACATTTATATTGTTGCATATACCTTATAATTAACTTATGCAATATAGATTACATCATTCGAGTGCAATAACAAGACTGTTTAACTAATAAAGATGGTGCAGTGTTGGAATAGTGATAAAGGTGGTCTGTTCGTTGAAGTAATAAAATCATGGAAAATGCCGTTAAACAAGCGATTGAAAATATTCACTTAAAGTCAAAAGGGCCGTTGAGCGTTGTTGACTGCCCTCTGACGATTAACTTTCACCCTGATCGTTTTACTAACCAAAACGAGCCGCTGTTGCTAGCAATAGCAAAAACGGGTTATTTACAATCGCAATTTGAAACAGGCACCAGTAATGGCGGTTTAACAGCATACGCTGGTGGAGAGCGCTGGCTTTGGGAGCAGCGCGTATTTGATGGCGCTTACGATAACGCTGAAAATGCATTAAGGCCAAAGTATGGCGCGCTTAACTTTCGCAAGTATGAATTTGGTGCATCACCGCGTTTTGGCTCTGCGTATTTTCAGTTAAAACCACATATACTCACCCGCACTACTTTCTGTTATCCAGACAGTTATTTTGAACCCGAAGACTTCGCCGTGTTTAGTCATGTTCAATCACTAATAAATAAAGCCAATGTTGCAAGTGAAGACTTACTTGATGATTACATCGAAGCGCATATACATGGCGAAATTTTGTTAAAAAACGATATTGAATATGTGGTACTCGACCCTATCTATCGCGGTACTGAAATTGAGCTGCAAGCAAACGCATTAGATGTGCCTGTAAAGTGGCATCAAGGTTTTTCGCTTAGTATTGAGGCGATGCAGCAATACCCAAATTATCGCGGCCAACAGTTTATTGAACTGGCTAAACGGCTTGCTATAAACGGCAAAATTAATGCAAAAATAGTGGGCGAAGCAGTGACAAAACTTGATTATGATGAACAAGATATCAAAAAAATATGGCACTATTTAGCAAGGTTCGGCTATCAATCATAACGGGTGAGGTTGGGCGTTGCTTTAGCCATTTTCAGACATTTAATTTATTATTTATGTTCAAAAATTTAAATGTAAGAGAAGAATAAGTTCATCAACAAGTTGACATTGTGTACAACACGCCTTAGCATGCGGTTAAGGTTTTAGAGACGCCTTCTCCGCTAAAGACGATGTCACTCTCATCAAAATACATTCAAACATTCGAAACAAATAAGTTTGGTAATCGCGGAACACCAAAAGAACTTAGGAGTTTTGATTTGTTATGAATCTGCAATCTTACCCCCGTAATTTTGGGTTGTTATCTACCAAGTTACATGAATCTTTTCGAGCAGCACTGCCGTTAGCGATATTACTATTTTATATTTATTCCTTTAATTACTTTGGCTTTGTGGCGTTTTTAGAATTGCCATTTGTCACTTTATTTTCAATATTAAGTGATTATGGCCTTACATTTTTAGTGTTTTTAACGGCTGTTTTAGGCGCGATGACGATTTGCCAAATGGCGCAAGCTCGCAAGGAGGAGCTTTAATGGAATATGCATTAAAACACGCCAAATCATTAGCGAAAGCGCTGCTAAAAGAGGCAAAAAGTGGTAACACAAATGTATTAAAACGGCTAAAAAAGTATTACAGGTTAGATGAAAACCACCCGACAGAGTTAAAGCTAAAAATGTGTCAGCACCTTGTTGCGAAAGACGCGGGACTATTTGATTGGCAACAGTTGCATCAGCTGTTATCGGCAGAAATCGCTGATAATACTGGGCAAACTAACTTTGGTAGTGTGTTGCATTCAAGTGCATGCGATCGTTTTTTAAATAAATGGTTTGCAAGTCACCAAGAGGCGCAGCAGGCATTAACTAAACACAGTTATTTAGTGCCGTTTAAACATCAATTTATGGTGGTAAAAGGTCATTATTTCGCTGAAATAGGTATTAGTAATATGCCAGAACTTAGTGAATTTAATAATGACTTGGTAAAAGCGTACCCAAGTGAAACATGGGATAAACTGGTAGCGCAGGTATTTGTTGCTAAGCGCTCGAAGTTAAAGTAAACACTCAACCAAACTTAATTTGTTAGCGTGCCAGCACTGAAATTAAGTGAGAGACATAAAACACTCATGTGTAATTAGCATGAGTGTTTTTTATGGTATTTTTTAGCTGTTGATTATGAATTCCCTGTAATCAAACAAGGTATCTTCCAAAACTCATACTTTATTGTTTATTAATTACTTTTTAACGCTGTTACCTTATGCGCTTTTGCTACAGCGTGAAAATCCAACACTAATAATGTTACGTGTAACTGCCCATACTCATTTTACCGTTCGTGATAACGATACGGCTTGCCCGAATCTGTAAGCCTTTTTTATGGTTTTGCTTAACCAATACTATTGATGAGTCCCTTATTAAAAATAGAATTTGACAACGCTGTCAAAAGGTACCAGTATTCGGTACGTTAATTTATTGTTAACGTTTCCAAGAATAACTAACCTCAGGATCAGATAACACATAGTGAAAGTACATAAGTTGAAATAGATAAAGCTGTTTTAAAGCGCTTGCGACAAGTGTTTGTAAAATTCAAGGCATAGCCCTGGGAACAATAGCGCGCATTAAGAGTGAATTTATTGCCAACACATTTTACGGTTAAGCCAGTAAAAGTAACCGTTAGAAGTACATTCGTTATCTCCACTTGAGGTTAACCAATAAGGGCAGAAAAATGAAAAGAACACAGTTAGCGTTGGCGCTAAATTTAGCGCTGTTAACGCCACTTGCGACGCACGCACTTAATGTGCAACCCGACCCACAAAACCCAAATGGTTATGTGCTGTTAAAAAGCGAAGTAGCGACTGCGGCACAAACTAAAACCGCAAACCCAATGTACGCAATTTGGTCAGATGCGCTACGCACCGCTGATAACACGTTAGTTGAGGCGATTTTGCCAAATGCCGCTAGCAACCCCGCCAATGTAAAGCGCGCAGAGCGGGTTTTTGGTCAAGCGCAATGGGACTTTTTAACTCAAATGGCTGCACCTGAGTATACTTACACGCGTTTTTTACGCGCAATTGGTAAGTTCCCAGCGTTTTGTGGTGATTATATCGATGGACGAGATGCCGATGCGATTTGTCAACGATCAATCGTCACCGCATTTGCCCATTTTGCCCAAGAAACGGGCGGCCATATTGCAAAAGACAATACTTCAGATAACCCGCAAGGTTTGGAAGAATGGCAACAAGCGCTTGTACACGTAAGAGAAATGGGCTGGTCTGAAGGGCAACCCGGTTACACCACGGGATGTGGTCAAAATGACTGGCAAAATCGTCGCTGGCCATGTGCACCAAATCAAGGGTATTTTGGTCGCGGTGCAAAACAATTGTCGTATCATTTTAACTATGGCGCTTTCTCAGAAGCGATGTTTGATGGTGATGCCACGGTACTGTTAAATAACCCAGCACTGGTTGCAGACTCATGGTTAAATTTAGCCTCGGCGATTTGGTTTTTCTTAACGCCACAAGCGCCCAAGCCGGCAATGTTACATGTGATAGATCGTACATGGACGCCGTCAGAGCGCGAAACATCTGCAGGGATCGGATACGGTTTTGGCACTACCATCAACATTATTAATGGTGGCATTGAATGTGGTGCACAAAATAAAGGTAAAGGTCAGCCGGTAAATCGTATTCGCTACTGGGAAGGGCTATCTGCGCATTATCAAATACCGATTGAAATGGATGAAGAAAATACGTGTTGGCAACAAACCCCGTATGGCAGCTTAAATTTAGAAGGCGCAACCGACGTGCTTTACACCAACTGGGAAGGCGACTGGGCGTATTACGCAGATAGACCCGGTGGTTATGCATTTGAGTGTAAACTAGTGGCATATCAAACGGCGTATTCGGCTCTGGTACCGGGCGATTATGAAAAATGCGTTACTAATTTCTATGCCTCACACGCAAATTGGCCTGAAGTAAGGTTAGTTGATACCTTGCCCGATCCAGTCGAGCCGCCAACAGCAGGCAACACTTGGTCTGCGGATAAGGTTTATCTGCAAGGCGATAAAGTGGTGTATCAAAACGCTGAATATCAAGCAAAATGGTGGACACAAGGTGATGTACCAAGTGCGGGTGGTCCATGGCAATTAATTGGTGAGGTAACTCCGCCAACAGAGCCACCTAGCGAACCGCCTGCTGAGCCGCCCGTTGAGCCACCAACAACGGTTGCACAGTGGCAATCGACAGCAGTTTATGTGGGCGGCGATAAAGCGGTATTTGAAGGCAAAACCTACACGGCAAAATGGTGGAATCAGGGCGAACAACCAGATACCAGCAATGCTTGGCAATAATTAAGCGGCTTTTAAGCAATTAGAATTAGCCGATTTAAATTAACCACAAATGAAAAAGCGCACATAGATGAGTGCGCTTTTTTTGTTCACATGGCGAAGGGGTAATTAATTCGGCTAGTAAAGGTGAGCAACACCTTATCGACCCTTCATTTAGTTAAACGTTACGATTTATAAAAACGATCAATTAACGTTTAAATATGCAAAAAAATATCTAGGGTATTGTTTTCATAAATATATTTTTACTGTGTACTTTTTCGGTTACCCTAGTCACTCACATTTTTTAACGCAGGATGCGCATTATGCCTTTCAATTTGCGACCGTTCGGTCTTTTCTTTATTGCAACTATGGTCCTAAGTGGCTGTGGTGATACACCTTGGTATGAAAAAGACACTGACGGTGACGATATACTGGACGTGATTGATGATTACCCATTTGATGTAACGAAACATCACTATCCGGTATTTATTGAGCAAGAGCCGAATGATAACCCAGGCATTGCGACACCCGCGAAACTCGATGATGGTTTTATTGCCGCTGGCACAATTTCATCGCGTGTTGATAAAGGCGATTTATTTGGCTTTGATGCGTCAGAAGGAACGATGATCACTGCGTTTTTTACGACACAAGCAGAGCGCTTTTCTCCACAAGTGTATATTTCAAATGCCGATGGTTTGGTTATCGATAGCTATGTTATGAAGCCATTTTCAAAAGATGGCACCTATGTTGTTCACTTTCAATTGTTTAAAGCGGGCCGTTATCAACTAAGCGTAATGGATAACAACTATGCAGGTGGCGATGATTTAAGCTATAAAATTACCGTATTCCACGATACCGATGTAGATGCCTTTGACGACCGAAAAGAGCGCAGGTTATTGAGCGATGTAAATAAAAACGACCAAGATAACGATGGCATTATTGATGGCTTAGAGTATTTGTTAGCGGACCCAGTAAAGCTGCTTGATGTTGATAATGATGGCCAATTTAACTGGCAAGATGACGACTCAGACGGCGACGGCACAACCGACAAGCAAGAAGGTAAACAAGATAAAAATAATAACGGCCGGCCAGACTTTTTAGAGAAAAATTAACACCAACTCGCAATAACACCTAACTGTTTCAAGGGATTGATATGGATTGTTTGGTTAAGCAGCTACGCATTGGTTTGTTGTTTTTAATAACTACAGTTCTCAGTAGTTTTCATTCTTCAGCAACTGCCATTTGGCAAACTGAAGGGTATGGATATGTCTTTGATTTAACGAATCGTGAAAAACCACTTGTCTACGATATCAGTGATAATTATTGTTTTTTAAATCATTTTTTAACTGATGAAGCTGAGCGAGATGGTGTAGCCATTGATGAAAGTTCGAAACAGTTAAATTTTGATAAGTTATTTCCTCTGTCTGTCATAAAACTTGATGTTTTACCAAAAGCTTGCACGTCTAATGAGTTTGATAGTTTTCAAAGCAATAGTCATGTATTCGATAGTCGTAAGATATTAACAGTTGTATTAGATAGCTTTACAGAACATTACGCATTCACTGAAGAAAGAAAGCTAAACTGGAAGGCATTGAAGTCTCGGTGGCTCAAGCGTGTAGATAACAATACAACGCCGAATGAACTACAACAGGTTATTGACGAGTTTCTTGAATATATTAGAGATGGTCATGCGATTTTGATTGATGGTTCTTTAAAGAGGCTAAGCCATTACCCACCTAGAAAATCCGACTCAGAAAAAAAGCTGAAAGAATACCTGTCTGAACACTCTGAATTTTCAGATATTTCGCAAGTTTATCGGTATACCTATTCTCAATGGATAAACAATGTAGAATCCTATTTTTCTGCCAAGAAACCTGCACAATATCTAGCAGATAATTTCCTCATTGCAAAACTCAAAGGGGGTGGTTCGTACTTTAGAATCGAAAGTTTCGCTGAACGTGAAACACAGGAAGTAATGCAAAAGGTAACGCCATACTTTAATAGCTCCAAGGGGTTGATTATAGACCTTAGAGATAGTTCTGGCGGCAGTGATTTAGTCGCGCTCCAAATAATGTCTTACCTTATTGAAAACCCGCTTAGAATTGGCACTAAAAGCTTCAAAATGCCAACTGGTATGAGTGAAAAAAAAGACATACTTGTTTCTCCCGCAAGCATTAAACCTTTTATTGGTAAAATTGTTGTGATTACCAGTCACCTCACGCCAAGTGCAGCAGAGCTATTTTTAATAGCGCTAAAGGCGAGGAATGATGTGACATTCATCGGTGAAAACAGTTATGGAGCCTTAAGTGATGCGTTGATAAAAGCACTACCTAATGGTTGGGGAATTACGTTATCTAATGAGGTTTATACCGACAGTGGAGGACAAAGCTATGAATTTGTTGGAATTCCTGTAGATCGTGTATTTGAATTTCCAAATATCAAAGATATTGACGAGAATAAAGACTCTGCTTTGGAATATGCAATAAAACTCCTAGGTGACTAACCCAATCGAAACTAATTGAAGTTGAGCTGCGCTTAATAATTGATAAATTGGCACTGTTCTCAATTGCCAACATAAAGATAGATAAGATGGAATACCTTCTCAGACAGCTTAGGCTAATAGGTTTAGAGCTCCCTGACAAACCATTATGAGTTTAAGAGGCGGCAATTAGGCTACTAAGTTTTAATTATACTTTTTCAAATCAGGCTTATTTCTACCTTAGAAAACGTTAAAAAATTTTGCTTAATATATAAACGACAGAAAAGGCTTTAAAAAATAAAATACTGCTAATATTAAGTTAACCAGTTTGATCCTAACTTATTATAGGGAACTATATGTTTTGGAACAAAAAAGAAAAAGCCAAACAAACTAACATTACGCCAACTTACCAACATGAGTTTAATGTTATGACGTCAATTAAACGAGTGTTTGCTTATATTGAGTTTACCCCGCAAGGTAAGATCATTACTGCTAACGAGCTATTTCTATCTACTCTTGGCTACGAGCTGAGCGAAGTTGTTGACCAACACCACCGTATGTTTTGTTCACCTAACGAAGTCAGCTCAAACGAGTATCGAGAATTCTGGGATAAATTAGCACGAGGCGAATCATCTTCAAATAGATTCGAGCGCATAAAAAAAGATGGCAGTTCAGTATGGATTGAAGCTTCTTATACTCCCGTTTTAGATGAACAAGGTAAAGTTACAAGTGTAGTTAAGTTAGCGACTGATATTACAGAGCTTCAAAAAGCGGAAATGAAAAAAGCGGGGTTATTAGAAGCGATAGAGAGAGCGATGGCAGGGATCTCTTTTGATGTAAACGGCCATATATTAGAAGTAACAGAGGCTTTTTTAAATGTCGTTGGATATCGCGAGCAAGACATAATCGGTAAACACCATCAAATATTTTGTCCCAAATCAATTAGCTCATCGCCAGAATACAAGCAGTTTTGGAACGAGTTAAGAGAAGGTAAAATTCAACGTGGGTTGTACGAGCGTGTAGATTCTAATGGAAACACCCTTTGGTTAGAAGGCGCTTATCACCCAATATTTAATAGGGAAGGTAGTGTCAACAGGGTTGTTAAATTTGTGTCAGATGTAACCCAACAAACTCAAAGTATTAAAGATACTATTGAAGCAGTTCAATCAACATCTACAGAAACCGAACAAGTTAGCGCCGAAGCGACGCAAATGTTACAGCAAACCGTTGTTACAATGGACGATATTTCTAACGATATCGATGTCGTCTTCATCGATATAAAAGAACTCAATAATGAGTCTGAAAAAATTAATGCGATTGTGAGCACTATATCCGCTATTGCAGAGCAAACCAATTTACTAGCACTTAACGCAGCGATTGAGGCCGCTCGTGCTGGAGAACAAGGAAGAGGTTTTGCGGTAGTAGCTGATGAAGTTCGCACTCTTGCTGCAAGAACATCTAACTCCACCTCAGAAATCGCCAATGTTGTAAAAAGTAATACTGAGTTAACTCTCCGTTTGAGTGATAACATAGAAGCAGCACAAGAAAAATCCAAAAAAGGTGTTCAACTTATTAGCAATGTAGATGGCATATTTAAAGAAATAAATCAGGGAATGTCTGGAATAGTTGAAGTGGTGAGACGCCTCTAGTTGTAGGGTAATACTATTTGGTTGAAGCCAAAAATAACGTCGTCGCGTCGAGAGCTTTTAGCTGACATTTGTCGTAAATATGAGGTCGATGATAGTCTACTATTTAGGTTTTATTGGCAATTTTAAACCGTAGCAGAATCACTCAAGTTAGCACTTAGCAGAAGCAGCCCTCTGAAATTAATTATGTATTCGGTAGTAATGAGCGAATAACGGAGACGGCTAAATTAAAGATGTGTTATGGTGGAGTCTTGCTATATTAAGCCGTTATTTAGTCAAGAAACTTATGAATCCAGACTATTCTAAATACAATATTGAGGAACTGATTGAGGTATGCTCTAGTATTGACAGAGAAAAATATCCAGAAAGATATGAATCAGCAAAAACTCAGTTGGCATTAAAACAACAGAGCAAATTCGATGCTGTTAAAAATAGTGAAAAACACTATAACAATCAAAATAGAGAATCTCACAGAATCAACGCTAGCTCTCATTTAAAAGAGTTTCTGCCTACTTCTACAATTCTGGTTTGCTGCTTTGCCATTTGGCTTCACTTTTCTATCAATAAAGGTTTGGGTTGGTTAGGTCTACACAGTATGTTTGCGTTATTTTGGCTTTTAATCGCTTTAATACCTCAGTTGATTCTTCATTTGAGATATTCCTCAGTGAACAAAAACCATCAAATAGTTCAAGACAAAAGACTAATTTCTATATCTTCTAAAGACTTAAAACATGTATTCAGTTGGGATGATATTGATTCGGTGGACCTTTACTTACCTACTAGTCAGTATTTTTCAGGCTCAAGAATAGTTCCTTCAGAGAATTACTCATTTGGAATAATTCAAGTAAAAGGAATGAAAGGAAAAGTAATTATCACCAGTTTATTGGATACTGAGTTGCTATGGTTGCGCTGGTTAAAACCTAGTGTCACTAAGCGTCATTGGCGTGTAATTAGTTTTGTGTAGTGACTGGCAGTTCTTGGCACATATGCGACTGTCAGAATTGATTTTATTGGTTCTAGTCAAATAGGTCTAGTGAAAGCTTATTTAGATAAGCGATTTTTATCGCCTTTAAATACAACACGTTATTAGGCGAGCTGACTTAATTCGCCGGAGTAAAAACGGATAAACTTATACTTTAAACTCGGTTAATTATTGTTATGAATTTATGGCGCTTGATAAATTTAGCTTTTGGCTTATCTCAGCAATGTGTTGTTCGATAATGGCTATGTTCTTTTTGCTAAAAGACATAAGCGGTATTTTCTCGTTTAGAGATTCTTCGTGTTTTATATGGGTGAAATGTAATTCTTTAAGGCCAGTATCGGTTTCAACTACTTTTGCACTGCGTAAATCCGCATGATTTATTCTAATACGCTTTGATATAACACTCTTTTTCAGTTCAAAAGCGTCAGCGTAAAAATGCCATGCATTAAAACAGTAGCTAATAATGCACATGGCGATGAATATTAAGCCCCAAACAGCAAGCTCCAGTTTAAGATAATAAATACCCAAGCCTATTAGTAAAGAACCTAGCAGCATGGTAGGAATGTGTTTTACTAAGCTAACTTTTACACTGTGTTTTGGCTTTTCCGTAAGCGTATTTGTCACCGTTACCATCCTTAGTTGGTTTTGTATAGGTTAAGGGCATCAATCTTGTGAGAGCCGCAGTAATTCCTTTAAAGCGACTTAGTTTTTTTATATAACTGGGCCAAACTATGCCTTGGCCCTTTCTCTGCCTGATTCGTTAAAGTTGAGCTGGTTTTGCTGCTGCAAGCTTGCTCTCTAAGCGTTGTAATTGCTCTGCGAGTGCATTTTGCGTCATTTCTAGCTCGGCTATGCTGCCACCAATTTCAACTTGTTTGGCGTCGCGGCCTTGTGATTTAGACTTTATTTGGTCAAGTTCGCTATTCACTGCAGCTAGTTGATTTTTAAGTGTCTTAGTTGCTTGCTGCTGCTCTTCAAGTACCGAAAGCTTTAATGTGAGTTCAGTATGGTTTTGCGACAATGTTTTAAGCTCAGAGCTAACATTTGCTTGCGCCGATTTTTGGTTTTTAGTGATGTCGCTAGCTTGATCTTTTAACTGTTTAATTTCAGATTGGTTGCGTCGCCACGCAGATGCCCAAAGCTTGTCCATTTGTGTCCACAGTTCGTCGGTACGCTTGCTAAGTGCACTTACCTTGGCTTTAATGGCGCCTGCTGATTCACCCATTTCTTCGCCTGTAGCAGAAAGGGCGCTTTCTAATTCAGCAATGCGTTGATTTGATGCAGCAAGCTGAGCTTGGGTTGCAAGATTTTGTTGGTAAAGTGTGTATCCACCTGCTGCTAACGCAATAATGGAAATAGCACCCAGCCAGGTAAATACATTGCTACTTTTTTTAACGGCAGGTGTGTCAGGTACGTTTTGCGGCGCGCTTGGCGCTTGCTTACTCGATTGTGCAATCGGCTCTTTTGATTGCGCAACCTGATCTAGGTCGGGCGTACTACCAAATAGTTCAGGTTCAATTCGTTTATTCAACACGTACTCCTAATGTTGTTACTTATTTCTGGCGTTGAAGCAGCTTACTGCAAAATGCTAAAAGATGGAATTACTATACCTAAAATGTTCGGCATACTTAAGCTTGCGGCAATGGGGGTATTTGCTTGTTATTGCTAGATTGAGGCTTGAAAAACGTCTTTTAAAACCAGATTATGCAAATCATAAATTAGTTTATAAATTTACACGTAAATGGAATCAACAAATCCCTTTCTTTCTAAGTTAACAACCTTAGTTGAAAATAAGCTGTTCAATAACTTTTTAGTGGCGGTTATTTTATTTAATGCCGTTACGTTAGGTTTGGAAACCACACAGTTTGGTAAGCAAAACGCAAACATATTGCACGCGTTAGATTTTATTATTTTAATCATATTCACAATAGAGCTGGCACTTAAACTTATTGTGTATCGGCTGCGCTTTTTTAAATCCGGCTGGAATTGGTTCGACTTTTTAATAGTGGCTATTTCGTGGGCGCCAACCAGTGGGGCGTTATCGGTACTGCGTGCGTTTAGGATTTTACGAGTATTAAGGCTATTTTCGGTGGTGCCACAAATGCGCCGTGTAATTGGTGCGTTGGGTCACTCATTGCCAGGTATGGCCTCGGTAATTGGTGTACTGGGTATTATCTTTTATGTTTACGCGGTACTTGCTACTAAGCTGTTTGGCCAACACCCAGATGCGAACATGCAAGAATGGTTTGGCAGTATTGGTGCGTCGGCCTATACCTTGTTTCAGGTAATGACGTTAGAAAGCTGGTCTATGGGGATTGTGCGCCCAACAATGGAGCTGTTCCCGCAATCTTGGCTATTCTTTGTGCCGTTTATCATTATCACTAGCTTTGCGGTGCTTAACTTGTTTATTGGTATTATTGTTGATGCAATGCAAGTAATGCACGAAGAAGAGGGCAAGCCAGAGCAAACCTTTGCCACCAAAGAAGATATATTGCGCCTTGAGGCAAAAATTGACGCCTTAATCAGTAAAAAACAGTAAATCACCCGCCAAAAAAGCTGAAAGTGAAGTTTCGGATTTTCGGACATAATTTCAGTTTTTTTGGATATAGTTTGACTAAATGAGTGCACGTATCATTTCTATGCATTAACAAAAACGCATTAGGAGCACGTGTTATGACATTTTCTCATTCATTTAAAACAATTTTGGCGGTGGCTTTTATTGGCCTTTCAGGCTTTGCTGAAGCAGGCTACGACACCGAAACTGACAAAAACGGCGTAATTTTAGCGGGTCACGATGTGATTGGTTATTTTACTGAAGGCAAGCCAGTGTTAGGTAGCGCCGATTTTACAGCCGTTTATAACGATGCAATTTATCGTTTTAAATCTGCCGAAAATCGTGATTTATTTACACAAAACCCAGAAAAATACGCACCACAATATGGTGGTTTTTGTGCCTACGGCATGACCTTTGGTAAAAAGTTTGAAATAGACGGTAAGGCGTTTGAAATTGTTGATGGCAAATTGTTTGTAAATAAAAACCAAGATGTTTACAAAGCATGGGCGAAAGCTGTACCTAAACATATTTCCGAAGCAAATAACTTATGGCCAACGGTTGAACTAGCTAACCCAAGCGAGCTGTAATCGTTAATGGGCACCACTTCGTACGCTGCCAGGTGCGTGCCCTTGATGTTGTTTATACGCTTTACGAAACGCGGCTTCCGATTCATAGCCGCTTTGCTCTGCAATTTGGGCAATGGTCAAATTGCTCGTGATCAGTAATTTTCGCGCGTTGATCATCCGCCATTTTATTAAATAATTCATCGGACTACTGCCTACTAACTTGCTAAATTTATCGGCAAAATTAGAGCGACTCATCGCGGCTTTTTCTGCAAGCTGTGCCAAATTCCAGTTATGCTCTGGCTGTTGGTGAATAGCGTTTAATGCGTTACCAATACGTGAGTCAAAAAGCGCAACCAATAAGCCGCTTTGCAGTTTGTCGCTTTCTACTTGTACGCGTAACACTTCAACAAATAATAAATAGGCAAGCTGATCAACAACCGTGTAGCAGCCAGCGCGTGATTCACTTAATTCCATAATCATTAAATCAATGAGGGCAAGGGCTTTACTGTTACTGGGTGTTGCAGGCAAATGAATAACGCTTGGCATTGCATCTAATAATGGATTGATAAGGGTGTTTTTAAACTCGAAAAAACCGCACACCATATTGGTGGTTTCGCCAT
This sequence comes from Pseudoalteromonas sp. P1-9, assembly GCF_001399975.1. Lineage (GTDB taxonomy): Bacteria > Pseudomonadota > Gammaproteobacteria > Enterobacterales > Alteromonadaceae > Pseudoalteromonas. Next base: position 36,290 of record NZ_LKBD01000022.1, on the reverse strand, counting down.
TATTACTCATTGGCGCATTGATTAAATGCGGCTGAGGTGTTGCTGCGCTGCTGGCAATAATATGCTGATGATCGTGCGGAAAAATAACCAGATCGCGGGCGTTTAATTTGTGCTTTTCATCGCCCATATGTAGCCACGCTTCACCTTTACCAATCAGGTGAAATGGTATTCGCCGACTGCCTGATGTATCGACCGCCCACGTGCCACAAAAATCACCGTTTACATACACTTCGGCGTTTAACGACAAACGCTTTAGCAATACGCTGAGCGGATCAGGATCATTTAGGTAAATATTCGGACTTTCAGACATAAATTAAATCAGATGCGACATGTTCTTAGAGTAAGCCCCTATTTAAACTTGGTATTGAAATTTAATCAAACAGGAATCCCCTCAATGAGCAAGATTAAGATTTATGTGAAAATGAGGGGCTGTTTATCTTTGTTGATATTTTCAGCAACAAGTGATTTATTTCGCTAACAAAGCGGCATGAATGTGGTTTAGTTGTTCTAAATGAATGAAATGCCAATGCAGTTAGGGGAATAAATAGCTATTGCCCTTCGGGCTGAGGCTAAAATCGTCTTACTCTTCGTTAAAAATAATTTATTTAGAGGGCCAAACCTCATCATTTTTGCCTTGATTAGGACGATTTTTTCTCTCAGCTGAATTATTAAACAAAAATATACAGCCCCTACCGTCCCTACTGTAAAACGGCGAAATCATTGATGGATGGTTTAAATTGGCAATATGAAGAGGTAGATGTCACCCATAACTCGCATGAATTTAAGCAAATGGTGTTGTTAAGTGGTCGTAAAACGGTTCCCCAAATTTTTATTGATGGTGAGCATATTGGCGGTTGTGACGACTTTAGAGCTTACCTTACTAAACACGCCTTGTAGATTAATGTGTAATTGGGCGGCAATATTAGCGAGCTTCGCACTCGCTAATATTGTCGTTTTTGTATTTATTGAGTACCTAACTGATGACCTTTTTTTAGTGGGTTTAGATTTAGCTAGATCTCAATTCCGGCTTAATATAAAGTGACAAATATCTGTATTTTTCTAACTAATTCTAGTTATTAATCATTTGATTACAGATGAACTTGTAGTTGGTTGTTTACGTACAAACTACAGAACACTTTTTAAGGAATTTAGATGCGTCTTTTTTCTGCCGGTCACATGTTATTACTACTTGCTTCTATGGCTTTATTTAGCAGTTCACTTGCTGCAAACCAAGCCGATTCTGCTACTGCAACAACACATCAAATACAGTGGCTCGATGGCCCTGAATTATCGATTCCGTTACAAAATATATACCCTGCAGTATTTGAAGAACGCATTTTGGTCGGTGGCGGGTTTACGCCATCAAGCATGCCGTCATTTTTTGGATTAGGTCCAAGTGAAAAGATGTTTAGTTTAAACCCTGCGCGAGCACGTTGGCAAAGTGTACCGGACTTACCTGAACCTAGGCATCATTTAGGCATGGTGAGTAATCATCACTATTTGTATGCTATTGGCGGTTATACGGGTAGTAAAGAAAAAGTGTGGCCAATTCAACGCTCGGTATTTCGCCTCGATGGTAACTTTCAGCGCTGGCGTAAAAGCGCGTCATTGCCTATCCCACTAGCAGAATCGGTTTATGCAAATGTAGGTCAAAACATTCATGTAATTGGTGGTAAAACAACGTCATCACAGACCGGTGAGCACATTGACAGTGCCGCCCACTATGTTTTGGTGAGTAATGCATACTGGCGCAAAGCTAAACCACCGACTATTTCAAGGTATTCCGCGGCAAGCGCAGTAATTGGCGATAGAATTTACGTAATTGGTGGGCGTACCTCAGGGCAAGACGCAAAATTACTAAATAGCGCAGAATTTTACGATGCGAGTACTGATTCGTGGTCTGCGATAGCACCTTTACCGGTTGCGGCGGCGGGGCTCTCGGCAAGCGTGGTGGATGATAAAATTATTGTTACGGGCGGTGAAATCTTTAACCAAAATGGCGAAAAGCGCACTGTAAAAGCGCTCAATTCGGTATGGCAATATGATCCAGCCCTTGATACTTGGGCCGCGATGAACAATCTACCTCAGCCACTATATGGGCATGGCAGTGTAACACTGAGGGGGAAACTATACTTGTTAGGTGGCGCAGGGGAGAAAGAAGCAACCAATCGAGTGATGATCGCAGACTTAACAGCACAATAAAAACAGCATTTTTCAGCCACAAGTGACGGTTAAAAAAAGCTAACGGAATACGTTAGCTTTTTTGCTGTTATTTGTTGTGTGATGAATGGCGTTTACCAAATCATATCAACAAATTCAGGGTGGTCGACAAATGGGTTGCGGTTACCTTGGTAATCATAAGCCGCTTGGTTGCGGTCGCGCTCAAGTTGGCTTACAGGGTCATTGTTGTGCCATTTTAATAAAAGTGCCACTACCCAGTTTTCAAATACCTGATTAGTTGTGCCATTAAGCACATCATTGGCGCTGCTGCTGTTTCCTTGCCACGAGCCAATAACGTTTTGATAACGCGTAGCCATGTAAAAATAGGCGCGTGCAAAGTCACCTTTAAACTCGTCAATCGGTTCAAACACAGTACCGTTATAACCTGTTGATGAGGCAGCGCTACCGAGTTTACTGCCATTGTTTGACACAAAACTAGCGCTACTGACTTCACCAAATGGATAGCTGCCCCGTTTTGCGTTGACATAACCATCGGTTGCAAAAATATGGTGAATATCCGAATTCATAGGCTCTACTTTGCCACCAAACCAGCTTTTCGGGAAAGAGTGTTCGCGGTTGTAGCAATCGGCTTCGCTGTTGTAGCTGCCGCATTGGTTGGTAACAGCAATGTAATTGTAGCTATCTTGCCCAGTTGGGTTTTCAGAGTATCTATCGAGAATGGTGTTGTCGTTCTCGAAATATTTATCGCGAGATGCGCTATCGTAAAATCCCCAAATAGCTGAGTAGCCACGTGAATTATGATTTTTGATAATATTGTGTAGCTCGGTTTTTAGCGCAAAACCTGTTAGCCCTTGGGTTGATGCATAATAACCTGTTGGCGTTGTTGGAGGTTCAGGGTCGGTTGAGTCGCCAAGTGTAAACGCTGTTGTTTGTGAACTTTGAAAGCTTGCACCACTTGCTAACACAGTATTTGCATTGGTTAAACTGTAACTGCCGTTACCGTGGTTGCAGCAAATGCCATCGCCATAGCTATCAAAAATGGTGAAGCTGTAGTCGCCTGATGCTAAACATATTTCTTGGTTGTATTGGGTGTTTGCTTGATACCCGTTACCAGATTCAACTACATTGTTTTGGCTATTGGTAATTTGCCAGCTTGTTTCTTCGCCGTAACTGTCGGTTTGTAGCGACAGTGATACGCTATGATCATTACAGCCAGTATTTGGTGGCGGTGTGCTGCCTGAAGAAGGTAAAAAGGCATCAACATAAACTACTTCGCTGCCATCGAACCCGCTTACATCATAAAAACGCAAACCCACATCAATGTTTGTGGTTGTTGATGCAGTGTATTGGTAGCTTATTTGCTGCCATTGTTGTGTAACGGCTGCATTAGAATAATTTTGATAACCATCAACAACTAAGCGTGCTTTTATGCCGCCTTCAGTGTGATAAACCCAAGTAGAAAATTGATAGGTTTGACCCGCTTCAACTGCAACGCTTTGACGTATATCTGTGCTACTTTGCGATGCGGTATTTACCGTTACTTTTGCGGCATAACTGCCCGATTTTACAATATTGCTTTCTGGTGCAAGTGTAATACCGCTATCAATAGTGGACCAAGCACTTGGTGTGTTATCTGTCCAAGTTTCAAAATCACCATTGTTTACAGTAGCGAAACCCGCCCCTGCAACACTCATTAGGCTACTTGCAAGCAGTAGCTTTTGCCTTTTTCCGTAAATCATAGTGTGTCCTTTAAACGTGTTTTTGACGATAAATCAACCAGCAGTATAAGCTAAATGAAATTTGTTACAATAATGTTAAAATTGGCGTTGGGGAGTGATGCAAATTGAGATGGTTGAATGCATTGCTAGCAAGTAGTGGAGCCACAAATAAATAAGCGTCATGTATTTATAAGCAATGGCTTAACGCTTTAGAGTTCGTTAGGTAAACTGGCGTTACTTTTTCGATTTGGCTGTATTTGTTTTGGATGCAATATCTCACCTTAAAACCACGTTAAACAACTATTATCCTCTTAGCGATGAAGCGTTTTTGGCTTATAAAAATTGCACCCGACTACGCACGGTAGAAAAGGGCGAAGTATTGTATGAAATTGGCCAAACTCCTAGCCACTTTGCGTTTTTGCACCATGGATTGATGCGCGCATATGTTATTGACGAGCAAGGCAATGCATTTAATAAAACCTTTTTTGCTGAGGGGCGCTTTCCCGGCAGTATGACGTCGTTACTTACCAATAAGCCAAGCTTTATGGCAATTGATGCCCTCGAAAAAAGTGAGATTTTAGAAATAGATTTTAAGCAATTTCGTCAGGCGCTATTTGAAAATAATGAGTTGATGGCATTTCATATTCATTACCTTGAAACCCATTGGTTACTTGAAAAAGAGCCAAAAGAAATCGGCTATTTGCAATTTGAAGCAAAACAACGTTATTTAAATTTCTTGGAAGAGTTTAACCCAATAATCAACCGCTTAACGCAGTATCATATCGCCAGTTACTTAGGTATTACGCCGACTCAGCTAAGCCGCATTAAAAAAGATTTAAAATAATGATGGGTTATCAACATATGTAAAGGAGATAAGAATAAAGAGAGCGTAACCTTGCCGTATCAACTTAAACAAGGGCAAGGCAATGGACTTTATTAATTCACTCAATTGGCGCTACGCGGTCAATAAATTTTCTTCACAACAACTATCACAAGCGCAGTTGCAACCACTTATCGATAGCGTACATTTGAGCGCTAGTTCTTATGGTATGCAGCCCTATGAGTTACTTGTGATAAGTAAAGATCATATTAAACAGCAGCTAGTGCCGTTTAGTTACGGGCAAGATAAAATTGCACAGTGCTCACACTTATTGGTGTTAGCAAACCGTGTTACCACCTCAAAACATGATATTGATAGCTATATTTCGGCGCTGGCAGAAAATCAGCAAGTTGATGTTGAAAAACTAGCGGGCTACAAGCAAACCATTAGTGGGGATTTGTTATCGCTATCACCATTTGAGCAACAAAAATGGAGTGCCAACCAATGTTATATCGCGCTTGGCAAATTGCTCAGTTGTGCCGCAATAAATCACATTGATGCGTGCCCAATGACGGGTTTTGATCAAAAAGCAGTTAGTGATGCCCTTGGGCTGACAGAGCGTGAGTTAAACGCTGAAATATTATGCCCTGTAGGCATTCGTAGCAGAGACGACCACAGTGCGCTTAGAGCAAAATATCGCAAGCCAATAAATCAATTAGTGAGCCTATTATGAACGCCCTTTGGCCTGTCGCTTTTATCGCAGGGGCGTGTATTGCAATGCAAGCTGCGATGAATGCGCGCTTAGGGCAACTATTAAAAAGTTCATGGCTGGCAACAAGTTATGCATTTTTAACTAGTTTTATTTTGGTGTCGCTGGTGCTTTTGGTAATCAATGCAAAAACGCTCTCGGTCACGTTGCAAAATGTACAGCTGAGCAATGTACCTTGGTACTTGTGGGGGTCATGTGTATTAAGTGTTTTAGGCGTTGGTAGCATGTATTGGCTTATTCCCAAAATGGGCGTAGGTAATTTAATGAGTTACGCATTAACCGGGCAAATTGTCTTCGCTATGTTAATTAGCCACTTTGGTTTATTTGATAGCCCACAAAAGCTTATTAGTATTACCAAAGCGTTGGGCACAGTGTTGTTAATTGCTGGCATTGTATTGATAAATAAGGATTAAATTCATGACGTTATTAGATAGGAACCTGGCAAATTTACACCAATTTTGGTCAACATTAGCGCATACTAAAACCTCGAATGTGCATCGTCACACTAGCTGGCCAAACAAAGTATGGCGCAGCGATTTTAAGGCAATTGACCAAAATGCGTGGCACCAACATGTATGTGTAACCACTGAACCTAATGATTTTCAACGCGAGAACTACCGTAATAAACTGATTGCAATGGGCCTTGAAGGTACACAAAAACTCGCTATCTCGAATAAGTATATTGAACGCATCACGTCAGAAGAGCGCTTAAAACAGTGGGCCAACGTATGCGGTGAGGCTTTTGGATATTTGATTGATTATAAAACCTTGCGGCCATTACTTTGTGATAGCAATGCGACAATTTTCGCCTACATTGAAAATGGTGAAATTTGCGGAACAGCCATCGCTTACATTACTAATCAGACGCTAGGTGTTCATCAAGTTGGCGTGCCAGAACGTTACCAAGGCAAAGGCATTGGCAAGGCAATAATGCAGCATTTACTTTGGTTTTCAGAGCAAAATAGTTGCGATTTTATTAGTTTGCAGGCCTCGCAAGCTGGCCTGCCAATGTATCTTTCAATGGGGTTTCTAGAGCTAGGTGCTTGCTACCATTTAGCCGAGTAGCAACAAGATCATAATGTAAAGCCCAACACCAAATGACAGGTGTGCAAGCAGGCTTTTTAGTCTGATTTGCAGCGGGTGTGGGGTTTTACGGGCTGCGATGCCAAAACCAAAACACGGTTGCATAACAAAAAAGGGCATTACCAGCGTTGAGAGCGTAAACAGTAATAATAACGCTATATTGCCAATGTTAAGTGTGAGTATGTTTGCCAAAATCAAATACATATATGCGTACACAACCCCAATTGCATAATGACTCAACCAACCAATGGCAAGCTCATGCTTTTCACTGGGTGATGCCATAATCGGATTATGGCATAGCTTTCCACGCGTGATACCGATTAACCAACGCCCGACAAAAGCATAATTTAATGGCTGAATAGCGAATAATCGCAAACATAACCAAGCGGCTAAGTCCATTACAAGCGTAGCGCCTACACCAATTATCAGGCTATTTAATAATATTGAAGTCATCATTTTATCCTTAATTTTCAACTAAAAGGGGATTTTGCAACTTCAAGTCAGCTTTAAGTCAAGGTTTTGATGTTATAAAAAAGGAAGCAAATGCTTCCTTTGGGTGTGACAACAGAATCCAATTTTTGGCTAGAATTGGAACTAGGATTTGCGTTTGTAACTTAGCGCAATTAAACACGCAGTAAGTAACAGCAACCACAGCAATTGCAGCGCATCTTTAGATGTACTTGCTAAATAACTAAACTTTGGTGCATCGGCAATGGCTTGTGGCGAATAGGTTTTATTAAAAAATAGGTAAGGGTACCAGTGATCTTTTAGTGCGTTATACCAATCGGTTACTTGCGTTTTCATATCTAAATCGCTTTGCCTATCGGTATTGGCAAGGCGGGTTAGCAATAAATCCACATTTAGCACAGGCGATAGAGCTCTAAAAACAGGCGCTTTGTTGGCGTTTTCAATATGGGTTAGATAATCATTTGCCATTGGTTTAGCGGCATCGTCACTTAACGTTTGCATGGCGTAATACCATTTCCAGTCGAATGCTTCGCCTAGCTTGCTGGTTTCTTGCCATTTTGGATAGGCCGCTAAAAAGGTGTCGAGATCTGCCTGCTTATCTCTATCCCAGCTATCGTTAATACTTTGTCGCTGCGTCATTAATAGTGATACGCCAGTATTACTTTGGCTTACGTCTAATTGGCTTGAAAAGCGCGCAGAAGGTATGGCAATTGCGAGTACCAGCCAGCTCACAACAAACGCCAGCACTGATAAATTAGCCTGCTTTACCAACTTGCTAATGAGATAACTGACACTTGACCAAAACAGCATATAGCAAAACAAAATAGTCAGTAACCACAAGGTATCGAGCGATAGCGTAATATCCGTAAAAGCGGTAGCCGCTAAAAGTACCATTACATTTAAGATAAACAGCACACTTACGCTGATTGCGATGCGTGTTATCAATAATTTACTGCCAGTTGATAGGTTGGCAGAAAATAACTGCCAGCGCCCAGTTTGTTTATCTTCGGCAAGTCGCGTTACGGTGATAAAGCCAATCAACAATGGCAATAAATAAACCCATACAAAGCCTAAATCTAACCATGTAAGGCGCAAATGTTCGCTGTTATTTATTGGTTCGTTGTAGAGTTGCCCTTGCAGTGCTAACAAACGAATGCGATTGATGGTGAGTAACTCTTGGCTTTCACCTTTAAATAAAATTGACCATGGGCTCGGTGTTTTAACCGCAGGGCTATGTAAATAGTAACCAAGTCCACCTGGTGTTGCTTTATCGCCAGCTGCTTGCCACTGAGCTATGTCTGCCGCAGCAAACTGATGTTGTTTTTCGATTTCGGTAAGTTGCTTGTTGTAATGATTAAAGCCAATGACAACCGCACCAAGCGATAAAACAAGGTATACCGCCAGTTGCAAAAGAAATCCGCGATTTCTAAATAGCAGTTTTAGTTCTAAGTTAACTAAACTCATGATTGCTTTGCTCCTACACGGTAAAACAGGCCAGCGATAAGCATTAGCCAGACTAAAAACGGCAGTAAGTTTTTAAGTGGAAGCTGAGCAGGTTTCATTTCAAATTCAAACAGCGCCATATCTCGCCATACATCGTCACTTATTTTTTGCGCGCGATCGTTATGGTGATCAATTTGCTCAGTATGTACTTTATTAAGCGCTTGGATCAGTGATAAACGATAGGCCTCGGCTTGTTTTGCAAACTCATCAATACTGGCGCGGTCGTTACCGCTCAGTAATACCGATACTTTGCTTAGCACTAAGGTAGGTGAAAGCCATGATAACCATTGATGGGTGCGTTCATGCTCTGCGAAGGTTTGCTCTAACGTGTGTAAATGACGCTGGTAAATATCGCTTGTGATGCGCTCGCCCTCAGCCATGATCAAGCCGTTGTAATTAACGGGTAGTTCTTCAATCGTATCTACGCCATATTGGTCAAGTACGGATTGTTTAAAGCTATTGAAATAGGGATCGTTTGGATTGTGTGAGTCGCCGACTGCCTTTACATCTTTTTTCAGCTGACTGACAAAGTTAGCGTGCTCAGGAACAGGCGCTAAGCTTAGCCCAATTGGTGCAGCCATTTTTGGCACGAGCACACAAATAAACAGCCAAACCGCTAAGCTGCTTAACAAGCTTTGCAGGTTGTTTTTGGCAACTGCCGACACAGTAACGATGATCAGAACCCACATAATGCTGTATAACCAAAAACTTGCCATCATTGCTGTAAAAGAGAACCAATGTTGGGCAGATACATGTGCAGTTAATGCAATAAACAGTGCGGCAACGGAGGCAATAAACGCCACAATAATCGTACTTAACACAATGTAAAACACCGCTTTGGCAGACATTAACGTACGTTTTGTGAGGCCAAGGCTTAACAGCCAAGTGTAGCGATTCATTTGTTTTTCGTCGCTAATTGCGCCGTACGCCAAGATAATTAATACCAAAGGCCATACAAACCAAAAGAAGGTGGCAACAGACGGAAAACCAATTGCGAGGCTAGAGGCGTTCACTGGGTAGCTTTTGATTGCGCTGGCATTTTGTTTGTGTGCTTCTAAAAATAAGAAGTTGCCATTAAATGGCGCGACACCAACATCGAGAAAGCTAAGCGGTGAGTGTTCGCGAAATACCACGTGGCCATAGTGTGCAACGCGGTGCGGATGGCGCTCAGGTTGTGCTTGCCAAAATTCATCGGCGGTTTGCTGCCATGTTTGTTGTGCATCAATGGCATTTTGTTGTAGTTGCCAATGACTCAGTACGATGACACTTACCAGTACAACAACCAGAGTTAACACGGCTTGTGCTAAACGGTGGCGACGTAATCGCCGCCATTCTTGTTTGACTATTGTTGTTAACATAATTTAGAAACTCATAGAGAGGGAAAGGCTGGCATTACGGCCATCGCCAGGTGAATGAACGGTGTCAGTTTGGTACGCGCCGTTGCTATCTACACCACCAAAATCGTATACATATTCGTAGTACTCATCAGTGAGGTTATTAAGCTGCAACTTTATGGTGGCCCAATCTAGGTGGTAATCGGCGCTGGCATTGAGCAAAGTGTAATCACCGTATTTTTTGCCGGCATTTTCTTCATTAACGTAATAATTGCCTTGGGCATCTAAGTGAACGCGTAAAACGAGTTTTTCTGTGGCGTCGAAACTTGCGCCAAGCGATGCGGTAAAATCAGGAATACTTCTTAATTGATTGCCTTTAGTTACGTTTGCGGTATCACTTGGCGTGACAATTTCAGTATCGATATACGAGTAGTTTGCCCATACGGTAAATGCGTTAGATACCTGCCAGTTACCTGCTAAATCAATACCGTTTCGCGTTGTTTCGCCAACGTTCTTTTGCTCGCCATCGATTAATACAAACTCGTTTTTGGCTTTTTGCACCCAATACGAAGCGCGTAGCTCAACGGCATCAACACTCCACTGCGAGCCGATTTCTGCACCGTCGTTGTGTGTCATTTCGCGGGCGTTAATATCGCCACTGGTAAACGCGGCTTTACCTGTTGGGTGTTGAAAGCTTCTGCCAGTATTGAAAAATACCGCTGTGCTATCGGTAAGTGCGTAAATCACATTTAGCTTAGGTTGAACAACTAGTCCAAAGTCATACATTTCACGGTCGCTGCGCGTACCATCTGCGGCAAACTCGCTGTAATCACCCGAAAGGTCATCAACACGTAATGCTACATTCCAGTTCAGTTTGTCATTTGGCTGATGCTGAAGTTGCAGGTAACTGCCTTTTGTGTTGTAACTAAACTGACGGTTACGCTTAACAACTTGATCATCACGCTCTCGCGTTTGACCAACCGTGCCAAAACGTTGCTCAATTATCTCTTCGTTTTGTAGGTCAACGCCCCACAGTAACGCCCAATCTAGGTCAATTTGCCATGTTAACGTTGAAATTGCGCCGAGCATATCTTGATCATCAAAGCGATTTTGAATATCACTGTGCGCTGAAAAACGTACCCAACGATTACGCTGAAAGTTTTGGCTATAAACTTTAACTGCCCAATCAACTTGGTTGTTAATGGCGGTATCGTAATGCAGGCTAATGTGATGATTTTCTTTCACGCCACCATCTTGGTTTGCATAATCAGCCGACATGGTTGGGTTATCCCTTGCTTCTTGTTCGCTCAAATAACCTGGGGCTGAACCTTCATATCGGCTATAGCGGGCAATTGCACCAAGTGTTGAGTCGCTATTTAATTGCCAGTCCCACCGGCCCGAAATGGCTTTTTTGGTAATATCGGTATGGTCACGATACCCTTCATTTTTACGATAACCTAATGAGTAGCTATGTGATAACGTATCACCTTCTTGGCCAAAATAACCTTGAATTTCACGGGTATTAAAGCTGCCTAGGGTCAGCTCTAGGTCGGCACTGCTATCACTACGTGACTTTACTTGATAGTTACCGGCAATATTAAATAATCCATAGCGGGGATCGCTGGTGGCACGAAACATTTCGATATGATCAATGGCAATCGGGAATAACTGATCGAGTTCACCGTAACCTGCGTGCATATTTGCTGGAATGCCGTCGATCAATAATTTAGCGTGAGGACTGGCTCCGTCTCCGGCAAAACCACGAATTGATAAAATGGTATTCACAATGCCTTGGTTAAAACGCGACAGATAAACTCCTGGCACTTTGGTAAATAATTCTTTTAAATCATCAATATGTTGATAACTAATTTCTTCACGGCCCATATAATCAAATGAACCCGCAAGGTTAGATGAGCTAACCGAAGACGATTTACCAATGACCACAATTGATTCAAGTGACTTGTCTTGATTTGCCACAGCGAATTGAGCGCAAAGTGCAATCGATATGGCGCTCAGAGATAAAGGAAGGCGGCTGATTTTCACAAACTACTCCGAAAATAAACAATTAAACAAGGGATAAATAGGTGCTTTCAAGTGACTCGAATGATTCGCTTTGCGGCAGTTCGGCAACTTGTTTACCTTGGTGCAAAATACTGATGCGGTCAGCAAGTAAATGAGCACAACTGAGATCGTGTGTGATCATCACGGTCATTACCCCTTTTTCGCCAAGTTGTTTAATTAAGGCGACAAATTCGCGCGTAGCAACCGGATCAAGGCCGCTAGTTGGTTCATCAAGTAGCATTAGGTTGGCATTTTTTAATAGTGCCAATGCGATAGCGGTTTTTTGTCGCATGCCTTTTGAATAAAAACGCGTTGGTCTATCGAGCGCCTCTTGATTTAAGCCACATTGAATGAGTGCATCGCGCAGGGCGCGGTCATCGACATCAAGCGATGCTAATGACGCAAGGTATGCAAGGTTTTCTAATGCTGAAAACTCTGGATATAAACTAACGTTTTCAGGTAGATAAAAAATATGCTGATCTAATTTGAAATTGCTGGCAAAAATTGAGTCGCCGTTAAGCAGCACTTCGCCCGCATCGGGTCGCGTATTGCCCAAAAGCATATTAAATGTTGTTGTTTTACCGGCGCCGTTAGAACCAAGTAGGCAGTAAACCTCGCCTGAATGTAAGTTAAAGCTTAACTCGCTCACTGCGGTTTTGTTGCCAAACAGCTTGGTTAAGGCCGAAACACTAAGAGTGTTGTTTTGCATAATGCTTGTACAACCAAAAGTTATTAATGAATGAAACAGCACTAAAACGAGACTGAAGATAACAAGTGTTTTAGTGTTACTGAGAAAAATCGAAATATGTTATATTATAACATCAAAGTAAAGTAAACCTTTGTGCGATGAGAATCGCTCGCATTACGCTTTATGTGATTAGCGCAATGTGATTGTCTTTGTTGTGTTGCCACGCTACAGTGAGTTCTTATCAGAACCAGTTTAAAGCAATGAAAATATGATAGATTTACGCAGTGATACCGTAACCACACCGTGCGCAACAATGCGCGAACTGATGGCCAGTGCTCCTGTGGGTGACGATGTATTTGGTGACGACCCAACGGTAAATGCGTTGCAGCAGAAGGCCGCAGAATTAACCGGTCATGAGGCCGCATTATTTGCGCCAAGTGGCACACAAAGTAATTTATTGGCGCTTATGGCCCATTGTCAGCGTGGTGACGAATACATTGTTGGTCAAGACGCCCATACTTATAAATATGAAGGTGGTGGTGCGGCAGTACTCGGCAGCATTCAGCCACAGCCAATAGAATTTGAAAAAGATGGCAGCTTGTCACTCGAATTAGTTAAACGAAAAATTAAGCCGAACGATCACCATTACGCGCGCACGCGTCTTTTATCGATTGAAAATACAGTATCGGGTAAACCGCTGCCAATGGCTTATTTATCTGACGCCCGCAAATTTTGTGACGAACATGGTTTAGGCTTGCACTTAGATGGCGCGCGGGTATTTAACGCTGCGGTACATCATCAAGTTGCGATTAAAGACATTACCTCGCAAATGGATTCGGTATCGATTTGCCTATCGAAAGGCCTCGGAGCGCCGCTTGGTAGTGTGCTTTGTGGTTCAAAAGCTTTTATTCATGAAGCACATAAGTGGCGTAAAATGCTTGGTGGCGGCATGCGCCAAGCTGGTATTGTTGCAGCTGCGGGTTTGTATGCCCTTGAAAACAATATTGACCGTTTGGTTGAAGATCATAAAAACGCCGAGTTTTTAGCAACAGAGCTGTCTAATATCGACGGTATAAGTGTTACATTGCAGGCAACCAATATGGTGTTTTTGCAATATCAGGCAAGTAAGCCAGTTACTGAATTTGCCGACGCACTTTATCGTCAAGGCGTTAATATTTGCCCTGGAGAGCAAATTCGTTTGGTACTTCATAAAGATGTGACATGCGAAGATTGTGTTTCAGTGGTTACTGCAATAAAGAACGCACTTTAGTTTTATTTGCATTGAATTGTTAAAATAAACGTTAAGGCAGATATTGGTTATCTGCCTTAGTATGAGTGTAATTTGCTACTAAGTTACGCTTACCAGTAGTAATCGAAGGTGAGGTACCACGCAGCAAAGTCCCCTTGATTGATTTGCATATTGCGGTCGAAATACGCATCTTGATTGAGGTATTCAAGGTACAACCAACCCGGGCCATAGTCGTAGCGTACGCCCGGCGCAAACGCATACACTGTGTCATCGTCTACACCATTGGTGTTTGATTTAGCTAAAGTCACATCTAATACAAAATACCAATCGCCCAGCGTATAACCCAGTTCACCAGAGTAACGGGTGTTGTCGATTGTGCTTGTGACATTTGGATTGGCGGCAAGATAGGCTTGTGGTAAATCGCGCTTACCATCAATATAACTGAGCTTGGTAGTAAATTGGTCAAATTGGCCTTGGTAATAAATTACATAAGCGCTGTGATCGCCATCGGTACGCCTGTCTCCTGTGATCAGCTCCTCTAATTTACCGTTTTGGTAGGAGGCGGCAAAGGTGTGTTGCTTATTAAATGTATAAGAAAAATCAACAACTGCGGTGTCTACTTTTCGGTAGGTTGAACTGCTGCCCCAGTGGCGGTTGTCATCGGTGCTGTCGGTTGATTTACTTGCCCAGTCATCAGCCAAATAATAGGCAAGTTGGTAATTGAATTGGTTAACGCCGCCTTGGTATTTTACGCCGACATCCATTTGGTCACCGTAAGCGGCTAAAAACATGTCACCTGGCCAAAAATTAGCGGTTTTCCAGCCAAATGGCACTTGGCTTTTGCCAAAGGTCAGAGAGTTATTGTCGTCAATCGCGTAGCCAAGCCATGCTTTATGTAAAACATATTTTTGCCCGCTTGAATTGTTATCAACGTCAGTGAAACTGCCTGGTCCTAGGCGAAATTCCGCAGAGTAAAACCAAGGCGAGTTATCTGATTTTGCACCATCCAAGTAACCGATAATCGCTTGATCGCCAAAGTCGGTTTCGTGAGTGTCTTCGTTAAAGCTGTAATTAATCCAAAAGCCGCCTGCCAGTGAGGGCGATGCAGCGAGCGGCGCAGAAAGTGTAAGCGCAATTAGCGAACTAAATAAAAGGGGTTTTGAGTTCAACATAAATACCGTGTAAATAGATGACTTTAAAATAGCTTAGACCATAACTGATGAAGTTGACTAGCGCCAGATTGCAAACCATATTTAATTCATTACTAGCCATTTGTAGTTAGCTCAATGTCAATTTCAAAAAAACTCATCATTGCCTTTTTAGTCACCATGACACTGCCAATTATTGTGATTGCTGTGATCATGATTAATCAGACCCGCAACCTGGCGCACGATAATTTTACCATTGCCAATACGCGAGAAGTTACGCAGATAGATAAAGCAATTTCACTTTTCTTTGAGGAGATCAGTAAAGACGTTGTGTATATCGCGAAACACCCCGATTTAGTAGCAGCCAAAAACGGTATTAAAACCTATATGAATACGTCATCGACGAGTCAAATTACGCCGGAACAAAACGACGTAATTGAACAACGGGTATTCGATTTGTTTTCACAGTTTGGGGAATCACATGAGGGTATTTCTTATATTTACATGGGTAATCAACAAGGTGGTTATACGCAATGGCCAAAAGGCAGTGTGAGCGCTAACTACGATCCAAGGCCACGTCCTTGGTTTAAAACGGGCACAGGCGCGACAGCTAAACCTATTCGTACCCAAGCGTATTATTGGGAACCTGATGATGCAGTTATTGTGTCTACGGTGATGTCGATTAAAGATAGTGCGGGTAGCAATTTCGGTGTAACGGGCATGGATGTTTCGTTAAAAGGTTTAACGAGCATGATCCAAAATATCAAAATGGGTGAGTCGGGCTTTTTAATGCTAATAGAAGATTCGGGCAAGATTTTAGTTGATGCCAAACACCCTGAAAATAATTTTAAAGAATTTGCGAGTGTTAAAAGTAACCTATACGCTGGATTAAGCCGCATGGAATCTGGTGATACTACCATTGAAATTGATGGCGATGTTTATCTTGCCAATGTGTATACCTCGCCCAAACTCAATTGGAAGTTTATCGGCCTGCTTAAAAAATCAGAAGTGATGGCGAAGGCAAACACCCTGATGGTGATAATTATTGTGGTGAGTTTAATTCTTATTGGTATTTTCTCCGCATTGTCTGTGTATATTTCTAAACTGATATCGCGTCCGATTATTGAGGTAACCCGTGGCCTTGAAGACATTTCGCAAGGTGAAGGCGACTTAACTCAACGTTTAAAAATTCGCACGCAAGATGAAACCGGAAAACTGGCTAATAGCTTTAATCAATTTTTAAATTCGATTGCTGATTTGGTGCGAGAGATTAACGGTTCTTCCGCTAATGTTAGCAACGCATCGGAAGTAAGCTCTCGCTTAGTAACTTCCATGAATTCATCGTTAATGACACAACAATTAGCACTTGAGCAAGCATCTACAGCCATTAATGAAATGGCGGCGACCGCCAACGAAGTCGCGTCAAGCTGCGCATCGGCAGCAGATTCAGCCAATTCCACTAAACAATCAGCGATTGAAGGGCAATCGTTAATTAATAAAACAGTATCAAGTGTGTCGGGGCTGTCAGATACTATCGCAAGTACAGAGCAAAATGTGCGTGATTTAGACAGTGAAAGTGAAAGCATTACCACCATTTTAGATGTGATCCGCGGTATTGCTGAGCAAACAAACTTGTTAGCACTTAATGCCGCAATTGAGGCGGCACGCGCAGGCGAGCAAGGCAGAGGCTTTTCGGTGGTAGCAGACGAGGTACGTGCGCTTTCTCAACGTACTTCCGAATCAACAGAAGAAATTGCACAGCAACTGGGTAAGCTTAGAAACATGACCCAATCGATTTCAAAAGAGATGTCGCAAAGCCTTGATATATCCTCGCAAACTGTTGAGTTTACAAAACAAGCGCAAGCTAGTTTTGATTCTATTACACATTCGGTTGATCTGATTAGTGATATGAACTCGCAAATAGCGACCGCAGCAGAAGAGCAGCAACATGTAGCGGAAGAGATTAATCGCAATGTGGTGGATATTAAAACTGGTGCGGATGAAATTTCAGGGCTTGCTAATGACGCCGATGAAAATGCCAACAGCCTGGCATCGCTTTCAGCCGCTTTAACTGCATTGGTTAAAAAGTTTAAAACCTAACGCGCGCTTGTTAGTTATGGTGACAAAAGACAGTAACAGGTGGTGATATCCCGTAAGGTACTCTAAGCACTGTAGCCTCAATGCGTCAGAGGCTAGTGTGCTGCTTGCGATATTGCATTGGGGTGATACCGGTGTATTTTTTAAAGGCGGTATAAAACGCCGACTTAGAGTTAAAGCCCGCATCCATTGCAATATCGAGTACCGTTTTATTGCTGTTTGTGAGTTCATTCTTAGCGTGTTTTACACGGTAGCCATTTACATAATCAAAAAAATTAACGTTTAAACGCTCGCTCAATGTTTGAGAAATATAATTGGAAGAAGTATTGATACTTTTTGCAAGTACTGGCAATGACAAGGCTGCGTTTAAATAGATCTGCTCTTGCTGCATTGCGCTTTCCAATTTGTTTGCAATGTGTTGTAAATTATCTTCACTTAATGCCGAGGTTTTATATTTATTCTGCTTCACTGACAACACAGTAGGTTCATCATCTTTACTAATATCATCAAATATTTCTTCAAACCCAGGCTTTTGGCGAAGCGCCCAAGTCGCTAAAAAGGTTACGGCTATCAGTAATAGTAAGCTTGAAAAGGGCGTATACATTTCACTTGGGAACAGCAAATTATTGAGTGTTAAATTGATGGCAAATAATCCCCAAGGAATGCCTACTAAAAGTGCTAATGCTGTAAGCCAACCCATTTCTTTCTGTTCTGTTGTCGCAAAAATGTCTTTTAAATGTGTGCGGTAGCGGTTTAAACGAACAATGGTTTTAACCACATAAAATGCCGATTGTAATACCCAGCCAATCACCAATAAAAAGGTGATAATTAACCCAGCATACACACTATATCGTAACAAGGGTGATACGTTTTCAAGCACCACATCATCACCGTCGACCAAAAGCCCGTGTTGAATCTCGCTGGGTAAAACTAATGTGAAAAGTGAAATAAATAGTCCGATTGCAGGCAACGCAAAATGCCATTTATCGTGTTTGGTAAGCGTCCATTTCGATTCTGCTGTAAGACTTTTAATGTAAAACCAAAAGCTCGGGGCGATCATTAATAATGCGGGTAAAGACACGATAAGTTGAGTTTGGCGCCAGTCTGGCGCGAGTAATTTTAGGCTGGGTTGGCATATAACAATTGCAATGGCAATAAAGCAGCAAGCAAGGGTAGTGTAGCCGAAATTTTGACCTTTTTTAGTAATAAGTAAACTTGCGTTAAAGCCCAATAAGGTCATCGTTGCGATGTTAATCGCAAATAAGTAGATTTCAGATGGTTGCAAACTAAATCCTTTTATTTCTTTATAAACAATATCTTATTTGTTTTTGTTGTTTCTTTATGGTTCTACTCAACAGATTAGAACGATATTGCTTTAGGTATTTTACATAATCGTTTCTAACTTAACTAGCGTATGGCGTAAGGATTAAAAAATGACATACCAAAATGCAATTATTACAGAACCAAATGAATTTAAAACACCGTTTAATTGGGCTGGTGTTAGCTTTTTACTCTTTATGATAGGCATTCCTGCAATACCAGCAGTATTTATTGTTGCTTTAGTTGTAATAGGTAGTGGTATTGAGTCGCCGCTCAGTGAAATGATTAACGCGCGCTATTTTGATATGCCACTTGTGATTATTTGCCATGGTATATCAGGTATTGTGTTTTTTTTAACAATGCCATTTCAGTTTTCACCAAAGTTAAGACAAGCAAAACCGCGCTATCATAAAATTAATGGCTACTTTGCGTTTATTTCTGCATGTGTGATGGCGGCGTCTGGTGTGTGGATGCATCATGTATTTTCGCCTAATGAATTTGGCGCGCGCTATGTGAGTTTGGTGATAGTTGCGATAACGATTTGTATGACGTTTGTTATTGCTGTTAAGTATGCAATTAAAAAGGATGTTAAACAGCACCTGCGCTGGGTATATTTTGCAGCAGCTGCAAGTTTAGCGGTTGTTAGCCCATTATTTTTAGAAATTATAGCGATGCTAATGGGCAATGTAGGAGCTGAGCTGATGCATGATTATGGACGTTTAATCGGCTTGGTTTTGAATTTTCAAATTGCACATTGGTTATTTAAAAAGAACAATAGCTAACATTTAATTGCTCAACTTTAAGGTATTCCATTTAAGCGAAACGAAGAAGTTTAGCGAAGAGTACCAAAGCGGGAAGGTGTAAATATTCTTCAATGAACTAAAGCGCTTTAGCAAAAAGCCAGTAACACGATTACTGGCTTGTTAGGCTGAATTTATAGAGCTGATTTTATTGCGCTTGTTTTATAGCGCTTGTTTTATTGCACAGAGCTTACTGAGCTTATTTTTACTGGACTAGGCTAATGATCAGATTAAATGCTGATTCTTTATCGTGAGTGGTCTCGGCATGTAAAATAAGTTGCTCACCTAGGATTAATGTTTGCTGCTGTACTTGCAGTCGTGCGGTTTCATCTTCAATACCATCAATGTCTGACACATGGGCAAGGCCAATGGTGCGGCGTATGAGCTCAGTACCGGCAAAACCAAGTGCATCTTTAATGATTTGGTTTACAAAATACTCTGCATAGCCTGGTGCCTGAAGTGATAAATCACGGGTTTGCTCTTTAGCAAGCGAGAGCCAGGTTGCTGCAAATTCGTTGATCACATCCTGAATCGTCGTCAGCAAGTAGGTTTGCATTTGGCGACGCTTGGGAATTTCACTAATACGGGCATTCTGCGCACAATAATTAAGTAAAAAATTGCCGATAAACGAGCCTAAATCAAAACCAATAGGGCCAAAAAAGCCAAACTCTGGGTCGATTACCTTAGTCGACTGCGCATCAACAAAAATACTGCCTGAATGCACATCACCGTGTAATAAGCTCTGTGGCGACGATAAAAATAGTTGCTTTAATTTAGCCACTTTAATGTGCAGCTCGGTGTTTTGCTGAAGTTTCTTTACCTCACTTTCAAGTGTCGCGGGGTAGTTATTGCGCTCAGAAGTGTGGTATGGATCATCAAAGAATAAGTCTTCAGTAATGGCGCACAGCTCTGGGTTTGTGAACTCACAGACCAAGGCTTTTTTTTCTGCAGGTGTTAAGTAAAAGTCTGAGTAAAAGAAGCTGGTGGTTGCCAGATAGTTTGCAAGTTGGCTGCCTAAATTTGGAAAGGTTGTTGCTTGGTTTAGTTCGCCACGTAAAATTGCCATATGGCCAAAATCTTCCAAAATGGTTAGGGCTAGCTCGGAATTTTTGTGCAGCACTTTTGCTGTGAATGGTTTGCACACCGCACCATGTTTTTCAAGTACAGCAGCTTCAATGCGCGCTCTATCAAGGGTTAATGGCCACGACTCACCAACACAACGGGCATAGGGTAATGCCTGTTTTAAAATAACACTGTTACCCTTTTCATCTGCAATGCGAAAGACTAAATTGAGATTGCCATCACCAAACTCATTACAAGTTAATAGTGCATTTGGGGCAAAAAATTCGTTTAACTGTGCAACATAGTTAAGTGCACGCTCATTATCAAAAGCAATATAGTCAGCCATGGTGTTCGCTATTCAAAAATACAGATAATTACGGAATTCTATACCGATGAATGTTTAGATGTCTATACTTCTTTGTGTCTTGGTGTAAAATGAGCGCGTTAATAGTTTGGAGTTTCACAGCATGCAAAATTTGCTCGCGCGCAGTCTTAAATATCAAGGCGGACAGTTATTCGTTTTAGATCAGTACCTTTTACCACATCAGCAGCATTGGCATGTGTGTAGCAGTGTGCCCGAGATGCAAGAATTGATTTTGACGTTAAAAGTGCGTGGGGCACCGTTAATTGGTTTAGCTGCAACCCTATTAGTTGCCCATTTAGCTGAGCAAGGTGAATCTCATAGCCAACTTGCAGAAGCAATAAATGATTTAGAGGCGACGCGTCCAACTGCAGTTAATTTAATGCATTGCATGAAGCGTATGCGCCAAGCATTAGCTCAAGATAATTTTGTTGATGCATTGGTGGCTACTGCTGAGCAGCTATTTAATGAAGATGTTGCGCTGTGTGAATCCATGGCAAGCCTAGGTGTAGCGCTTGTGAAACCGGGCGATAATATTTTAACTCACTGCAATACAGGTGCATTAGCAACTGCAGGGGTGGGTACGGCACTGGGTGTTATCCACCACGCCCATCAAAAATACGGTGATATTCATGTTTGGGTGGATGAAACACGCCCATTACTGCAAGGTGGTCGTTTAACGGCATTTGAGCTTGAAAGTTGGCAAATTCCGTACACCCTAATTTGTGACAATATGGCCGCAAGTTTAATGGCTGCCGGTAAAGTCGATAAGATTTTTGTGGGTGCAGATCGCATTGCAGCTAATGGTGATTTTGCCAATAAAGTCGGTACCTATAATTTAGCTGTGCTGGCACATTTTCATAATGTTGAATTTTATGTGGTTGCGCCAATCACCACCCTTGATGTTGACTGTGAAAGTGGTCAACATATCCCTATTGAAGAGCGTGCTGATGCTGAAGTAAAAGGTGTTAGTGGCAGCTTTGGTGAGTGCCAATGGGCACCAAACAATGCCAAGGTGTTTAACCCTGCCTTTGATGTAACGCCAGCAAAGCTCGTAACTGGTTGGGTGTTTGATACGGGCGTTTACAATTTACAGCAAGTAAAAGACGGCGCGTTAAAACAGCTTTAATAAGGCTTATTAAATATAAGAAGAGCACCATTCGGTGCTCTTCTTGTTTAATTTAAAATTGGAAATTGACTCGCAATTTTGCTTTCGGTGCTTTGTGCCATCCAACCCGCTTCGTTATTGAAAAAACGAATTGCGGTAAACTCAGGATCGCTGCCCATATCAAACCAATGCTTAGTGTTAGCTGGCACTGAAATTAAATCCCCTTGTTGGCAAAGTACTTGATACACTTTGTTGCCTAAATGCAGGCAGAATAAGCCTTGGCCTTTGACAAAAAAGCGTACTTCGTCTTCGCTATGCGTATGCTCAAATAAAAACTTCTGTCTTAATTCAGCTGCCGCTGGATTACCTTTAGTAAGTGAAATTACATCCACCGTTTGGTAGCCGCCGTCGTGTTGCACACGTTTAATATCGGCGTCATAGGCGTTTAAAATATCATCTGAACTATGGCTTGCGTCAATTTCAAATGCTGCTTGCCAGTTTTCAAATATCACACCTACTTGATTAAGTTGTTGCTGAATTTCAGTAAAGTTTTCGCTCTCTAGCTGTGCGCTTGCTGCATCGTCGTGACGGTAAATAGTGAGTTTGCTCATACAAATAATGCTTCATCAAATTGGTTAAAATCGTCAATTGCTGGGTGTTGGTCGCTTTTTTCTTGGTTATCACGCCATAGCTGCAAGGTGTGCATGCCCGCACTTTGAGCAGCATCAAGTTCTGCCACGATGTCGCTTAAAAACAACACCTCAGAGCCAGCAAAACCAATCTTTTCAAGAATATTGGTGTATGAACTTGAGTCTTTTTTAGCGCCAACATGGGTATCAAAATAATCGCTGAACAGTGGGCGAATATCACCATAGTCAGAATGTTCAAACAATAAATGCTGTGCTTTTACCGAGCCAGACGAATAAACAAAAAGGCTTATGCCCGCATCTTTTTGCTGGTTTAAAAAATCATAGGCATCTGGGTAAATATGGCCTGTGAAATCACCTTGTTGATAGCCCGTTTGCCAAATCAGGCCTTGCAATTGTTTAAGTGGTGTAATTTTTTGATCCGTTGCAATCCAATGTTGCAGTGCATCTATGACCTCGGTAAGGCTGGCGTCTGGCCTAGCAAGTTCAGCTTTTACTGCATCAATTTGCACGCTTACCGTGGCATCGCTTTGGTTTTCTTCAACAAATGCAGCAATATGTTTTGCCGCATACGGAAACAAAATATCTTTTACAAATGAAATGCGGGTAATTGTGCCTTCAATGTCGGTAATGATGGCCTTAATCATAGTGATGACTCCAACTTAATGCGCTCAAGTTCGCATGCAAATAAAAACTCCAGCCCTTCAATGTGGCGACGTGTTTCAGCTACACTGTTGCCCATAGCATACAAACCATGACCGCGAATTAGCACACCATGAATAATTGGCTCTTGCTCGTGGCGTTTTGCAACAAGTTCTGCCAAGCGATCAATATTTTGGTCATTATCAATAATGGCTATAGAAAGCGTACTTTCGTGACTGTTGATGCCGCGTAATGATTTTTGCATTTCATAGCCGTGAATTGCCAAGGTATCACCTTTTATAAAACGCGATAACACAGTGGCGGCAACGGAGTGGGTATGTAATACACATTCAGTACTTGGCTGAAGTTGGTACAATTTTAAATGAAGTGCCGTTTCGGCAGATGGCTTTCCTTGGCCTTTGCTAATAGCGCCTTGCTGATCGAGCTCTAAAAAGTGTTCAGGGGCAAGGTATCCTTTATCATGGCCACTTGCGGTGACAACAAAACCTGTGTCTGTTTTAATTGAAAAATTACCACCAGTTGCCGGTACCCAGCCTTTATTGCTGACCCAACGACCCGCTTCAATCAATGCACTTTTTGCGGCATCATTATGCATAATAGGTTACTCGAAAATAAAAACTCAAAACATTTAGACGGCTATACATCCGTTTTTGGCAATGATAGCATCGCTTTTGTTAAAGCACCATCAAGATTAGAGGTATCGTGTGCAAAGTAAATTACCAAATTTAGGCGTCAGTATTTTTTCGCAAATGACCGCATTGGCAAATGAACACCAAGCGCTTAATTTATCACAAGGTTTCCCAGAGTTTGATACGCCTGAAGCGCTAAAAAACAAACTTAACTTTTACAGTGCACAAGGGTTTAACCAATATTCGCCATCCAGTGGTGTACCCGCATTACAACAACAAATTGCCGACTTGGTGCTGCGAAAATACGCTTTAACTATTTCACCTGAGGCATCGGTAACCGTTACATCAGGTGCAACAGAAGCGCTTTATGTCGCAATTCAAGCACTTGTAAGCCCAGATGATGAAGTGATTGTGTTTGACCCTGCGTATGATTCTTACCAGCCAGCGATTGAACTTGCCGGTGGTAAAGCGGTTCACATCGCGCTAACGGCACCAAATTACCAAATAGATTGGCAGCAGGTAGCTGGCGCAATTACCGATAAAACCAAAGCAATTATTATTAATTCGCCACATAACCCAAGTACTAAAACGCTAAAACAAACAGACATTAATGCGTTGAAGCTACTGCTTGAACAGCATGGTTTGTACCTCATCAGCGATGAAGTTTACGAGCATATTTGCTTTGATGGTGCCACACATTTAAGCGCGCTTGGCGATGACGCACTGTTTTCCCGCAGTTTTGTGGTTTCGAGTTTTGGTAAAACCTTCCACTGCACGGGGTGGAAAATGGGTTACTGTGTTGCCCCTGAAAAGCTGATGGTGGAGTTTCGTAAAATTCACCAGTATGTGACATTTTCTAGCTTTACCCCCGCGCAACTGGCATTAGCCGATATGCTTAAAGAGCAGCCAAACCACGTTGACGAATTAAGTGCGTTTTATCAGCACAAGCGCGATGTGTTAAGTAATGCATTAGCAAATAGTCGTTTTACACTGTTACCAAGTGAAGGCACCTATTTTTTATTGCTTGATTATTCCGCCATCTCAGAATTAGATGATGTGGCATTTTGCGAGTATTTAGTAAAAGAAGTTGGTGTTGCTGCCATTCCTCTTAGCGTGTTTTATGAAAATGCCCCTGGCGATCGTGTGATTCGCTTATGTTTTGCTAAGGAAGACGCCACCCTAATCGCCGCTGCGGAGAAGTTATGTCAGCTATAAATAACAGCTTAAAAGTCGCCTTAGTGCAAAGTGATATTGCATGGCTAGACGTTAATAAAAATTTAAATAGCTTAAGCGAACAGCTGAGCAATCTAGATTCGGTTGATTTAATTTTGTTACCTGAAACTTTTGCTACAGGTTTTGCCATTAATTTAGATGTTGCAGAGCCAAAGCAAGGACCAATTTTAGATTGGATGTTAGAACAAGCAAAAGGTTTAAATGCAGTATTGGCGGGTTCGGTGTTAGTGAGCCAACAAGGCAAAAAAGCGAACCGCTTTTACTGGTGTAGGCCAAATGGCACTGTGGAATTTTACGATAAACGCCATCTGTTTTGTTTAGGTAACGAAGGTGATTTTGTAAATGCCGGTGTTGAGCGAAAAATCATTACGATAAATGGTTTTAGGTTGTTACCTCAGGTGTGCTACGACTTACGTTTCCCAGTATTTCAACGCAGTCGCAACGACTACGATGTAATGGTTAATGTGGCTAATTGGCCTGCAGCACGTCGCCGTATTTGGGATACCTTATTGCAGGCGAGGGCAATTGAAAATCAATGTTACGTACTCGCTGTTAATCGCGTCGGTGATGATGGTAATGGTGTTGCACACAATGGCGGTACGGCTGCCTATGACTTTACGGGTGAAACGCTCGTTGCCGCCGAGGATAACCAAACGCAAGTAATCACAGTTGAACTGACTAAATTGGCATTAAACGCGTTCAAAGAAAAGTTTCCTGCCCATTTAGATGCGGACCAATTTACACTCCCTAATATTAAATAGGTAAAAGTGAGTTTGGTTACCACTCGCTAGCTAATGTTTGTTGTATTAAACCTAAAAGCTGTTTTAAGCGTATTACTATTTACCCTTAAAACAGTTTAGGTGTTCAATGAAATTGTCTCTTGCTACGGGGTTGATGTTTATGGCAGCAAACACTCACGCTAATATCAATCTCAACCAATTAGAATGGATGGTTATAAACGACTCGGTGATGGGAGGCGTTTCAAATAGCCGCGTAATTGTTGGCGATAATAAATTAACCTTTACGGGTGATTTGTCACTTGCCAACAACGGTGGTTTTGCATCATTTCGAGCGCCTATTTCATTTGAGAATACCAATATTGATTCCCTTAGTTTGAAGGTTGTAGGTGATGGTAAACAGTACCAGCTGCGTCTTCGGGTGGATGGTTATTACGACGGCCCTGCGTTTGTGTATCATTTTAAAACTGAAGCAGGTAAAGAACATACGTTTAATTTGTCGGACCAAGACTTTGTTTTAATGTTTCGCGGTAGGCAGTTTGAGTCGGACTATCAACTTCGTTTTGATGATGTGCGCTCGCTTGGTTTTATGATTAGCAATAAACAAGCAGGTGATTTTAGTTTGCAGGTAAAGCACATAGCACTATTACAAAAAGTGTAGTCGCCGGAAAGCCGTTAATTTTAGGTTAAGTTTACTATTGGCATACTAGCCACAACTTCAACGAATTGTTTTTTAGAATTTGTTCAAAGTTAGTTTTCCCAAGTAGTTGTTTTACACAAGTACACCATTTGCCCACAACCTTTTGTGGGCTTTTTTTAGCTTATAAAAACGTATTGGCTTGAAATAGAGTTAGGTATTACCTTTTCAATATTGTTGTATTAGCTTTTTCACTGTCACAGATTAACGCTTCAAATACTTCGAGAGGCAAAGGCTTAGAAAGTAAAAAACCTTGAATGTCATCGCATTGTGCTTCTTTTACGTAGTCCAGTTGCTCTTGGTTTTCCACTCCTTCTGCGGTGGTTTTTACTTTTAACGACTTGGCTAATGAGAAGATGTTTTCGAGTACCACTTTGCCTTTATCTGTTTTCATACCGAGTTTTATAAAGCTTTGGTCAATTTTTAGGTGCTTGATTGGCAGCGATAACACGGTTTCTAAATTGGCATTACCTGTACCATAGTCATCAATCGCCACCTCTATGCCAGCTTGCTCTAATCGCATCATATTGATTGCCGTTTTTTTGTAGTCTTTGATTAGTCCATACTCTGTGACTTCTATCTCAAGAAAGTTATGAGGAATATCAAACTCACCAACTTTTTGAAAAATATAAGCGATGGTAGTCTGCTCAAATAAATGGCGTGCCGATAAATTAATTGAAATAGGCACTATGGGTTTACCAAGGTTTATCCAGCTTCGGATCTGTTTGCATACGCTGTGAATAACGTATCTATCGACTAATGGCATGAGCCCTTTTTTCTCGGAAATTGGAATAAACTCGGCGGGTGAAATAAAGTTGCCGTCGAGTGTCCATCGGATCAAGGCTTCCGCTGATTTTACTTTAAGGGTCTTGGCGTCAAATTTAGGTTGATATTGAAAGTATAAACCGTCATTTTCAAGCGCAGTTATCAGCTCGCGTTTTAACGTTGCCTCTCGTTTTACGTTTTTATGAAATTCAGGGTCGATTCTCACTACTTTGTTTACTTCACCACTGGCCCCTCGTAGCGATAATTCAGACTGTTCAACAATCGAATCAAAACTGTCGGCACAATCTAATGTGCTTATGCAACGATTGAATTTGGCTTTTAACACCATATTTTGAATCGCTAATTCTTTATTAATTAAACTGCGCATTTGCTTTATTTCTTCTTTGCCACCGCCGTGATGACATACCAGAAATTTAGATGTGCCTATGCGTGCAAGCTGCATATTATCAAGCGCTATTTCTTTTAATGCCGTTGTAAATGCTTGCAAATAGCAATCGCCAATATGCTGCCCGTGAATATCATTAATATCGCGAAGGTACAATAATTCAATCACACTAATTTGCATTGGGAAGTAGGCACTTTTTAGATGTGCTTTTATACCATTGCGATTGTAAAGCTCAGTAAGCTGGTCAAAATACGCAAGGTGTTCAATTGCTTCTTTGTCGGCAAACTCTTGGGTTCTATCGCGAATAAAGGCAACAAAGTGATTGTTTTTTAATGTGTGGTAGCGCGAAATGGTGATTTCGACTGGAAACACTTTACCGTCTTGTCGCATTGCTTCTACATTGCGGATAGTTTTAAGTACTGACTCTAAATTATGCGATTTCATAAATGAATCATGGTGCACTTTTTGATATTTAGGTGGAATGAAAATTGCGATATTTTGGTCGATCAGTTCTGCTTTTGTTTCGTAGCCAAACAAAGATAAACAACTGTTATTGACTTTTAAGATCGTGCCTTGTTCGTTGGTTTCAATTACTGCATCAGGTGCAAGGTCGCTTACTAAGTTTGCTAAAGTAGCTTTTTCGTCAAGCATTTCACCTAAGTGCTCATTTAGTGCAAATGAATCATTGATTGTACAGGCTAAACGATAAAAAATATCTTTATCTTCACTAATTCGGATTGCAGTTTTACCATCATTAAAGCCCGTAATTGCGGCGCAAAATTGTTTAAGTTTAAAAATGTAGCCGTTGCGCATAACAACAAAGTACGAGGTTGAAAAAACTAAAAAAATGATTGTTGCGATTAAGGTCGTGTATTGCACCTGTACAGCAAACTGATGCAAAGCTGGGTAAATATATTTTTCTAACACTAAATAGTGCGATGCGTTTTTAGTGCCCTTTTCAAGCACTGGCGCAGCTAAATACAATACATAATCATTTATGTTATACAGCTTATCGCTACCTAGAAAAATAAACGCTGCGCTATCAACGTCGAGCAATTCTTTTCCTTCGTGCGAAATCGTATTTGATGCAATCACTGTTTTTTCGCGTGAGACAACGTAAGTTGAACGTACATTTTGCAGTTCTGCGGTTAATGTGGCCCAGTTTTTTACTTGTTCAATGTCGCCATGGCTTAGGTTTGAGGCCATTAGTTCAGCCTGATGTTCGAGTAAGGCTTGCTCTTGTTCTACGATATTTTTAATTGCCACTTTTTCTACGACGGTAAGGAAAAATATGCTTACGACTAACATTGAAACAGCAATGCCGATTAATGCAAATACCCAGAGTTTAATTCTCATTAAACACCTGCTTTGCATAGTGCGGGTTAATTAATGTACGGCAATGACACGGTTTGCTTATTTTTCCTTGTTCAAGCAACACCGAATTGTAGCGACTAATCAATTTTTGGTGTTTATCCTTGTCTTCCAGCCAATCAGTTACGTCTTGTCCATAGAGTAATGAAATGCCTGAATAACTTTGTATCAATTGTGTTTTACTTAAATGAAGTCGTTGGTTTAAAGAGTTGATATAGGGTGCGATATCTTTACTGATATGCATCACTGTGCGGTTATTTAAGGTTAAGAACGAGTTTAAATAGCGCTTTTTTTCTTCAGATATTGTGCTTTTGTTTAATACTAATACATCAACTATTTCGCCTGGAATTCGGCCGCTATCAAATAATTTATTCGCGCCTAATTCGAGTAACTTACTGCTGCTGGGGTCAAATGTAAAAACGGCATCAATTTCATTGTTTTGATAGGCTTGTATATGGCGATTAGCCTCTAAATTAACGATGTTGATATCGTCGATTGTTAAGTTGTTAAGTTGTTAAGTTCTAAAAAACGAGATAGAAAATATAACCCCAACGCGGATGTTTCGGCACCAATGCGTTTACCGATTAATTGATTTACATTGGTAATAGTGGGTTTTGCCATCAAAGTATCTGCACCATTTGAATAATCTAAGACCCAAATAACTTCAACATCAAATCCGAGCGCTTTTATTTTAACGGCTTCGTCTAACGTAAGAGCCGCTACGTCTATCGAGTTATTAATAATGCCATTAAGCACTTGAGACGCATTGCGGTATTCAATGAGTTTAATGTGCTTCATTAGCTCTGGATATTTATGACGTGTAGTGTAAAAAGGCTCGTAGCCTAACCAAATATTGGTGCCAATTCGCAGTATTTGCGTATTTTGTTCATGGCAATAAACTAAGAAAACGCAAATTAAAAATATCAGTCCTAATCGTTTCATTGTAATTAGAATTTTATAACTCGTTACATTTGAGTTTAGCCATATTTATTAAAATTGCTGAGTAAGGTTAAAAATATCTTTAAGTCGTTATGTTTAACAAACAATTGGGGCTGTGTTGTTATCAGAGTTCTGTACTTTAAACATGAAAAAAGGCGCACAATGCGCCTTTTGGTTGGTGTAACATCACTCGTTATTTAATATCAAAACGGTCAAGTTGCATTACTTTTGTCCATGCTTTTACAAAGTCGTTTACAAAACGTTCTTTTGAATTATCAAAAGCATATACTTCTGCAACAGCACGTAACTCAGATGACGAACCAAAAATTAAATCAACCGGTGTTGCTGTGTATTTAACAGCGCCGGTTTTACGATCTTTACCTTGGTACACATCACCTGCTTTTTGCCATTCAGTCGACATATCAAGCAAGTTGACAAAAAAGTCATTGTTTAGTGTGTCTTTTTTATCTGTGAATACACCGTTGGTTGAGCCGTCTGTATTGGTGTTTAGCACACGCATACCGCCAACTAATACCGTCATTTCAGGCACTGTTAATGCTAGCTGGTCTGCTTTATCTACTAAGGTATCGGTTGGTGATTTGTAATAACCTTTTTCATAGTAGTTTCTAAAGCCATCAGCACTTGGTTTTAGTAATGAAAATGAGTTTACATCTGTTTGTGCTTGGGTCGCATCACCACGCCCGGCAACAAATGGTACGCTTACTTTAACCCCTGCATTTTTAGCGGCTTTCTCAACTGCAGCCGCACCGCCAAGTACTATCATATCAGCAAGTGAAATTTTGCTGCGACCAAAAGTACGGTTATTAAACTCATCTTTAATTTCAGTAAGTTTGGCAATGACTTTCGCAGTTTGTGCTGGGTTATTCACTTGCCAATCTTTTTGCGGCGCCAGTGCGATACGTGCACCGTTTGCACCGCCGCGCATATCAGAATCACGATAACTTGATGCTGACGCCCATGCTGTTGCGGCTAGTTCAGATACTGAAAGACCTGAATCTAAAATTTGCGCTTTTAGTTTTTTAACGTCTTTATCACTTACTAGTTTGTAATCTGGCTTGTCGATAGGATCTTGCCAAATATGCGCTTGTTTTGGATATTCGTCACCTAAGTAATTATCAAGTGGACCCATATCGCGGTGCGTTAACTTAAACCACGCTTTGGCAAATGCAAGGCGGTACTCTTCAGGATCAGCTAAGAAGCGCTCTGCAATTTTGCGGTACTCTGGGTCAAATTTTAACGCCAAATCTGCAGTGTTCATCACTGGTGGATTGTACTTACCTTTTACGTGCGCATCCGGAACTGATTTGTGTAATGACTCATCGGTCGGTACCCAAATAATCGCACCGGCAGGGCTACGTGATTGTTTCCACTCAAAATTAAGTAAGTTTGATAGGTATAGTGATGTCCACTTGGTTGGAGCTTGTGTCCACGCACCTTCTAATCCACTGGTAACTGTGTCTTCTGAATGGCCTTTACCGCATTTGTTTTTCCAGCCAAAACCTTGTTGCTCAATTGGCGCTGCACCCGGTTCTTTATCTAAACACTTATTGGCTTTGTGAGCGCCGTGCATTTTACCAAAGGTGTGACCACCTGCGATAAGTGCAAGTGTTTCTTCGTCGTTCATTGCCATGCGTGCAAATGATTCGCGAATATTTTTAGCTGAGCCAAGAGGATCGGGTACGCCACCTGGGCCTTCAGGGTTTACGTAAATTAAGCCCATATGAACTGCAGCCAGTGGGCGCTTTAATTTGCCATCGCTATCGCGACGATCGCTTGCTAACATTTCAACTTCTGGTCCCCAGTACACCATATCCGGTTCCCAGTCATCATCACGTCCGGCTGCAAAGCCGTACGTTTTAAAGCCCATATTTTCTAAAGCTACGTTACCCGCAAGCACAATTAAGTCACCCCAAGAAATAATCTCACCGTATTTTTGTTTAATAGGCCACAGTAAGCGACGTGCTTTATCTAGGTTACCGTTATCTGGCCAGCTATTTAATGGGTTAAAGCGTTGTTGACCACCGCCCGCGCCACCTCGGCCATCAAGCGTGCGGTAAGTGCCTGCGGCATGCCACGTCATACGAATAAAAAATGGGCCATAGTTACCCCAATCTGCAGGCCACCATTCTTGTGAGTCAGTAAGCAC
The DNA here is from genome assembly GCF_001399975.1 of Pseudoalteromonas sp. P1-9. Taxonomy (GTDB): domain Bacteria; phylum Pseudomonadota; class Gammaproteobacteria; order Enterobacterales; family Alteromonadaceae; genus Pseudoalteromonas. The sequence goes on along the minus strand of NZ_LKBD01000022.1, from coordinate 4,266 downwards.
AAAATCGATGTCCTTTTTAAGCGCATCCATATCAAGCTGTGTAAACGCTTTTTTATAATTAAAGTCTTCACCTAATGGATTTGAGCGAACATCGTGATCGCGAAGTGGTGTTAAATCGAGTTGGTTTGGCCACCAAAATAGGTTCGATTTCGCTTGGTTAGGCATTACTTTGCCCATACCAATCGCGCCTGTGGGCTTGCTCATCGTGTCTTTAGCAAATGCAGATGTTGCGCCTAAAGATAGTGCTACAACAGCGGCAATAGAAGTATATTTTAATATCTGAACGGATTTCATTTTTGAATTCCCCTTATGATTTATGGGTGTATTAACGCAGCAAAGTATAGAAGGGAATTTAAATAACTAAATTTGATAATAACTAAGTTGATATTCGTTTTTTTAGATTATTGTTATGTAGACATTTTTCCTGCCATATTGATTTTGAAAACGCTAATCAAAAAAACACATAGTCACCATCGGTATTTTTGAATTATGGCTTAACTTATTGAAGTTTAGTTGTTTTATTTTCATTTTAGTGTTGGGAATAAAAACAGCCGAGTCAGCGATGTGGTTATTTCGTATAAATTGATTATTATTGAAAAAACATTCGATTTATAAGAACTATAATGATTTCATTGAAACAGCTTCATTACACCTTAGCCGTTGAAAAAACGCTGCATTTTAAAAAGGCCGCAGACAATTGCCATGTTTCGCAATCAACGCTTAGTACTGCGGTACATGAGCTAGAAAAACAATTAGGTGTGACTATTTTTGAGCGTAACAATAAACATGTGTTTATTACTGACGAAGGCAAGTTAATTCTTGAAAAAGCCAAACGCATTAAACTTGAGGTAGACGAACTGACGTTGCTGGCAAAGTCCAATAAAGCGCCGCTAGCAAGCCCGATGACGATTGGTGTAATACCGACAATTGGCCCTTTTTTACTGCCAAAGGTATTGCCGAAAGTGCGCACTGAATATAGCGACTTTAAGCTGAAAATCGTTGAAGACCAATCCCATGTATTGGTTGAAAAACTACGCGAAGGTGAGCTTGACGCTGCAATTTTAGCCTTGCCATACGATATTGATGGTTTAATGGCATTTAATTTTTGGCAAGAAGACTTTTACTGGGTGAGCCACAAAGACGAATGTGCACTAAATCTGCGTGAAATTACCACCAATGAGTTCGATCTCGACAAATTAATGTTGCTAAAAGATGGCCACTGCTTAAAAGAGCATGCGCTTGCTGCTTGTAAATTAGAAAACGCCAACAATGACAATCAATTAGACTCAGCCAGTTTACACACATTAATTCAAATGGTTGCCGGCAAACTAGGCACAACCTTAGTACCACAGATGGCACTTGACCAACTCGTCAAAAATGAAGGTGAGCTTGCTGCGGTACATTTAAATGAGCCAGGTCCGCACCGCACGATAGCGCTTGTGGTTAGGCCTAATTATGTAAGAACCAATGATATTGTGTTGCTTCAGCAGCTTTTTGAAAATGAGTTAAAAGATAAATGCTATACAGGTTAACGCAGTGATTTAAACATCTGCTAGATTATGAATTTTGATGTTTTTTTGACCTTGGCACTGCAAAACAGCATTTGATCCTGTATAACTAATTGAGCGTATAAATATTTTTACGTTCACCGACATGAATTGTTAACTGATTTTAACGAGCAAAATAAAGCAATTTTGATGCGTTTAATTGAGGTATGAGTGGTTCGGTTATCTCAATTAAGAATGCTTCCCCTGCATTCTTGCCTAGCATTATTTCCACATAGGCAATTGGCACACGGTTTCTTTTAAGCGTGAAAAAACGCTGCTTGTTAACCATTTTAATGAAAAATGTCGTCTCAATGAACCCGTCAGACAAACAAAGGAGATGCGCGATGTCATCAAGTAAATGCCCATTTACATCAGGAAGTATTACGCAAACTGGAAAATCGAACACAGATTGGTGGCCTAATACCCTCAATCTCGATATTTTGCATCAACACGATTCAAAAACTAACCCGCTCGGTAGCGACTACGATTACCGCGAGCAACTAAAGCAGCTTGATTTCGCTGCTCTTAAAGCCGATTTAACCGCACTTATGACTGACAGCCAAGATTGGTGGCCTGCCGATTGGGGCCACTATGGCGGTTTAATGATCCGCATGACATGGCATGCTGCGGGCAGCTATCGCGTTGCCGATGGTCGCGGTGGTGCGGGTACTGGTAATTTACGTTTTTCACCGCTTAATTCATGGCCAGATAATACCAACCTCGACAAAGCGCGCCGTTTACTTTGGCCTATTAAGAAAAAGTACGGTAACAAACTAAGCTGGGCGGATTTAATTGCGTATGCTGGCACCATTGCATATGAGTCGATGGGACTTAAAACCTATGGCTTTGCGTTTGGCCGCGAAGACATTTGGCACCCAGAAAAAGACACTTACTGGGGCGCTGAGAAAGAATGGCTTGCCCCATCAGAAAATGACAACAGTCGTTATTCAGGTGAGCGCGACTTAGAAAACCCATTAGCCGCAGTAATGATGGGCTTAATTTATGTTAACCCTGAAGGGGTTGATGGTAAGCCAGATCCACAAAAAACAGCACATGATGTGCGTGAAACCTTCGCCCGTATGGCAATGAACGATGAAGAAACAGTGGCGCTTACCGCAGGTGGTCATACCGTAGGTAAATGTCATGGTAATGGTGATGCCGCGAAACTTGGCCCTGAACCAGAAGCAGCTGATATTAACGAACAAGGCCTTGGTTGGAATCATCAAGAAGGTAATGGCTTAGGTGCAGATGCAATAACCAGTGGCCTTGAAGGTGCGTGGACAACCAATCCTACTCAGTGGGATAACGGCTATTTCGAATTACTACTTAACCATGAGTGGGAACTTAAAAAGAGTCCTGCAGGTGCATGGCAATGGGAACCTGTCGCTATTAAAGAAGAAGATAAGCCGCTAGCGGTTGATGGCAACGGCAAACGCAATAATCCCATTATGACCGATGCTGATATGGCGATGAAGGTTGACCCTGAATATCGCAAAATTTCAGAGCGATTCTATAACGACCCAGCGTATTTTTCTGAGGTGTTTGCACGTGCATGGTTTAAATTAACACACCGTGATATGGGGCCAAAAGCCTGTTATGTCGGCCCTGATGTGCCAAAAGAAGATTTAACATGGCAAGATCCCATTCCAGCTGGTAATACGGCTTATGATGAACAAGCTGTTAAAGCGGCAATTAAAGCTAGCGGTTTATCGATTGCTGAAATGGCAACAACGGCATGGGATAGTGCGCGCACTTTCCGTTACTCAGATAAACGCGGCGGCGCGAATGGCGCGCATATCTGCTTGCAGCCGGCTAAAGATTGGCAAGGCAACGAGCCTGAAAAACTTGCTAAGGTGCTAAGTGTGTATCAAGCAATCTCAGATGAGCATAATGTGAGTGTTGCTGATGTGATTGTACTTGCGGGTAATGTTGCAATTGAACAGGCGGCAAGTGCAGCCGGCTTTACAGCAAGTCTAACCTTTAACAAAGGCCGTGGTGATGCATCTCAAGAGATGACCGAAGTAGACTCGTTTGCTTATTTAGAGCCCCTACATGATGGTTTTAGAAACTGGCAGCAGCAAACATTTGCAGCAAGCCCAGAAGAGTTATTACTGGAACGTGCTCAATTGCTAGGATTAACTGCACCAGAAATGACGGTGTTGGTGGGCGGTTTACGGGTATTAGGCTGTAATTATGGTGATTCTCAAGCAGGTGTGTTTACCGATCGCATTGGTCAACTGACTACCGACTTTTTTGTCAATCTAACAGACATGCGTTATGAGTGGCAACCTACAGGCGATAACCAATACGTACTGCGTGATAGAGCGACTAAAGAGGATGCTTGGCAAGCTACGCGCGTTGATTTAGTGTTTGGCTCAAACTCAATTTTGCGTGCTTATGCAGAAGTTTATGCACAAGATGATAATGGTCAGAAGTTTGTAGATGACTTTGTTTCGGCATGGAATAAGGTAATGAATGCGGATCGCTTTGATTTAGTAAGCTAGTATTTCGCCAAGTAAAAAAGCCTTTCTATTTAATTGAATAGAAAGGCTATTTTGTTTGTTTTTTAAAGATATTAATTAACTTTTTTGTTATTACCATAGGCATGTTTCCTTAAATTTTGGTTTCACTTCATCTTATTTAAATAACAAGTAGCTTCCACCTACAGCAACACCCGTTACAATCGCAGCTGTCATACCTGCGGTTACTAAACCAACTA
>NZ_LKBD01000021.1 GCF_001399975.1 Pseudoalteromonas sp. P1-9 | reverse complement strand
ATTCTTGTGGATATTTATTTCTCATAACACCTTCCATCTTACTTCATTTTCAAAATAAAAGATGTCTAGTTGCTTAGGGGAAGATCACTTCCCTTTTTTTACATTTGTAACCACGCAATTACAACAATCACCAATAACTACAGGCTTACACTTTTCATTACTCTACACTAGCGCGAAATCTTATTATAAAGAGTAAAGTCCGTGCTTATTAGAAAAACACTTATCGCATCATCGCTAATGATGGTGTGTGCCAATGCCACTGCAGGCGCTTTTCAACTCAATGAACACAGTGCATCAGGTTTAGGTCGTGCCTTCGCCGGTGACGCTGCCATTGCCGATGATGCCAGTATTGTTGCGCGTAATCCTGCAGGTATGAGCAAAATTAAAGATGCACAAATCAGTGGTGTTGTGTCATACATTGCGCCCGATGTATCAGTATCTGGATTAAGTGCCTCAAACGGCAGTGATATTAAAAGCTTAAATGACAACAGCATCGCGCCTTCAGCTGTCATTCCAGCAGGGTATTTTGTGTTACCAATCAACGAGCGTTTAACGCTTGGAGGTGGTGCGTTTTCAAACTACGGTTTAAGCACCGAGCTAGATGACGATTACAACGCGGGCCAACTTGCCGGCGAAACATCACTTACCACGGTTAATTTTAATTTAAGTGCTGCATATAAGATTACAGATCAACTGAGCTTGGGCGCAGGTTTAAATTTAGTGTATGCCGACGCAAGCTTAGTTCGACACTTAGGTGAAACGGCATTTAACCTACCAAATGAGTTAGAAGCCGCGAACTTAGAAGGTGATGATATTGCATTTGGTTGGAATATCGGTGCATTGTATGAAGTAAACCATGACCACCGTTTTGGCCTCAGCTACCGCTCTCAAGTAGAGCTTGATCTTGAAGGTGATTACTCTAATCAACTACCGACCATGATTGGTGGCTTACAAGGTAAGGTATTACCAGGCGAACTTGCCATTACCTTACCTGATATTGCTGAGTTTTCGGGTTATCACGCTTTAACTCAGGCATTGGCTATTCATTACAGCGTGCAATGGACCGATTGGAGTGATTTCCAAGAGTTAGCCGCTTATGTTGAAGGCAAAGAAGACGCAGTATTTAGCAAAACTGAAGATTTCAGCGATGCATATCGTGTATCGCTCGGTGCGAGTTATCAGCTCACACCGACAGTAATGATCCGTGCAGGTATCGCCAATGACGCGACACCGACTAACTCGGCGCACAAATCAATTTCAATTCCTGACAGCGATCGAATTTGGTACAGCACCGGCTTAAGCTACTCACCTAATAAACAGCACAAAATTGATTTCGCAGTCACTTTCATTGATGGTGAGTCGGTTAGTTTTGAAGAGCGTGATGATTTAGGCCAAACTTGGGGTTTTGAATCGCACGGCGACGCCAGTTTAGCTGCAGTGCAATACAGCTACACATTCTAATAGTAATAAAGAGGCATTTGCCTCTTTTTTTAGCGTTGTTTATAAACTTATATTTTCACAATTGGATACGCAACTATTTCTATTATGAACATTATCAAACTGCGTAAACTAAGTTCGTCAACTTAAGTACTTTCAAGTGTACGGGTGAATCGCTAAACGTTTCTGAAACTAGACTTTATACTCTAAATCTGTGATGGTGGTAGATGGTAGTAAAAATAATAAATGCTTATGCACACTGATATTCCTCATTCTATTCCTCGCACAAACAGCCAACTTGGTCGTTTTATAGGACGCAATTTTCTTAAATTATTTGGTTGGCGTGTCTCTGGTGCATTTCCAGATCAGTCAAAATTTGTTGCGGCGGTCGCACCACACACATCAAATTGGGACTTTATAATCGCAATTGCGGTTAAGCTTTCGTTAGGTATCGAAATTAAGTTTCTTGGTAAACACACCATATTTTTCTGGCCGCTGGGTGTTTTACTTAAAAAGTGGGGTGGCATTGCCGTTGAACGCTCTTCTAAACATGGTTTAGTTGCACAGGTTGCTGATGTATTTCAGCAACAAGAAAAACTGATTCTAGGCATTGCGCCAGAAGGCACACGAAAACACACCCGTGAATGGAAAACGGGCTTTTTACACATAGCCTATGCTGCTAATGCTCCTGTTGTGCCCATGGCACTCGATTTTCGCACCAAAGAATTTATTGTAATGCCACCGGTTACACTAAGCGGTGATATCGAAGCTGACTTAACCGTTATCAAACAACAATTTCCAAAGGCGATGGCCAAATACCCAAGCAATGTACCAGGTTAATTAGTGCACTGTGTTACGGGTGCAAACGCAACAAAATTGAAATTACTGTGCGCTGTTAACGCTCTAAAACAATTCGGGTTGGCACTTAACTTGCTCATATTTTGTTCCACACAATACTTATGAAAGGAACTCAATTATGAATGTATACAGCACAAGTAACCTCACTGCGGTTAACAAACCTCAATCGTTGCGGGTGACACAAGCAGATCAGACGCCTCAAGATACAGTGAACAAAAGTGTCAGTGATTCGGTGTCAATCAGTGAACAAGCCCATAAAATGAATGAAAACGGGCAAACCATTGCCTCTCAGTACGATTTACACAGTATCTATGGCGATGAAATTCGCAGCCTATCTAAAGAGTTATTTGAAGGTGGATTTATTGGCCGCGGTGAAATGATGGCAATTGGCGCCCCCACCTCAATGAATGAATTACCAAATCAAAAGCATGATTTACTCAATGATATGAAACACACCTATAAGCTAAGCACTTCGTTAGGCGCGCATAACAGCGGATCAAGTGAAGTTTATCTAAATGCCATTGATGTACTGACGCGGCTAGAACAAACACGCACCCAATAACCGGTTACTGATTTCATCTATTCGCGATGTAGTGTTCGAACTAACGCGAACAGATACAAAAATGCCGCGATTTCGCGGCTTTAAACTAACAACGGGCTGTAAAATGCCCTGTTTTAATATGAGTAACGTACAACAGTTTAACTTACGTGCGCGATGACTCGGTTTCGCCCTTGCTCTTTAGCTTGATATAGTGCCTTATCAACACGTTTAAACATGCTATCAAACGTTTCATCGCCATGCTCTCGCATCACCAAGCCGATACTCACTTTTACCAACACGTCATCTTGCTCTGTAGCAATGGCATGAGATGATTGATAGTCGCGAATTCGTTCTGCGACCTTGCTAGCCTGTTCAAAGGTTGTATGTGGCAAAATAATGGCGAATTCTTCACCACCAATACGTGCCAATACGTCTTCGTCACGTAAATTTCCTATCAGGTTCTTTGCTATTTTTTTAAGCACTTCATCACCTGCGGGGTGACCATATTTATCGTTTATGCGCTTAAAATGGTCGATATCAAGCGACATTAACGCAAATGGTTCGCCGCTGTGCATTGCTCGCTTAAATTCACGTTCGGCAACTTCAACAAAATAGCGGCGGTTATACAGCCCTGTCAAATAATCGGTGTTGGCTTGTTTACGAAATTGCTCTTTGAGCTCATAAAGTTCTGTCACTTCGGTTGAAAAGCCAATTAGCGAACGGCGCCCTTGTTGCTCAAAGGGTACTTTTACACTTAGGTAGTGGCGCGTATTACCACTTTCATCAGTAACGGTTTCTTCAATCGTTTGTTTTTTGCCACTGGCAAATAATTCTGAATCACTTTGGTGGAAATGTGCAGCCATTTCAGCAGGCAATATGTCTTGCTCTTTCGCACCGATAATTTGTTTTACCGGTAAGCCAAACAACGAGGCAACTTTAGCATTAACATACATAAACTCACGGGCATCATCTTTCATATAAATGTGCGCTGCGACATTGTCTAAAACAATATCAAGCAGCTGGTTTTGTTCATGTACTTTACTTTCTAGTTCACGTTGCTCACTCACATCACTCGCAATACCAAATAAACCAATAACTTTTGAGTCTTCATCATAAATTGGCTTTTTTACAATACGGTATGTGACTTCTTTATTAAAAGGCTTTACGAAGCTCGTTTCTTCTTTTTGCAGTACTTTGCCTGTTTGCATTACGGCGCGGTCATTCTCAATGATTTCTTGAGACTTAGTTAAGTTGAAAAAATGGCTATCATCCTTTCCAAGCACTTCTTCTTCGGTTAAATCAAACACATTTAAGACGGCTTGATTAGCATAAGTATATCGCCCATCTAAATCTTTACTAAAAATACAAGCACCCACGTTATCTAACATCCTTTCTAAAATAGCGATTCGCTTCATTAATTCAGCCGTCATTGGTCACCTAATGTCAGTTTGCTTGGAATTATTTACCTGCGCGACATAATAAATCGCCACACTAGTGTGTACGGGCATGAAACAATAGCGTGTATATTACTCAAGTATATCTTATTTTGCGTTTTTCTCACACTCTTATACACGAAAAATTAAGTAACAATATCAATTAAGTCATACACTTATATTTAGTGCGGTTTTTAAATAGGTAAACTAGCGTGAATCTGGTGATTTGACTAAGCACAGAGCTTTTGATTGCATAATTATCAATAAACTAGGTACAATTTAGCGGCCTAAAAAAATAATAATAAATGCGCGTAATGTTAAAACCTTGTTTGTTTTTGCTTGTTTTATATTTGAGTGTTAATTCTGTACTCGCCAAATCGAATGCCCCATGTACGCATTGCCCTATTGTCGAGACTGTTAAAGACGCCAGCTTATTTGATGCAAATATTTATTACCGCGACAGTTACCGCGCGCTTAGCGCAGGGCTACAAAAGCTCAAACACGCAATTCACAAAGACATCAATCGCGAATTTCACACTCTTAAATATAAAGAAGTATGGTCGGTACTTACCTACAGCGATGAAGAGCCAAATAATCGCGAAAATATTCGGTTAATTTATAAAAACACCTCGATTTCAAAACAACATAATGGCACCGGTAAATTTAGTCGTAATCAAGATTACTGGAACCGAGAACATATTTGGCCAAAAAGTCATGGCTTCCCTAAGCGCTCGCAACAAGGCTATACCGATGTTCATCACATAAAACCCGCCGATGTGTCACTCAATACTCAGCGCAGTGATAATGACTTTTTTAATGGGGGCATGCCTATTAAAGAAGCTCCCTGGAATAAAAAGTATAAATCACAGTCTTTTGAGCCACATAACGGGGTTAAAGGCGATATTGCGCGCATGATTTTTTATATGGACGTTATGTATGAAAGTGGTTCGCACCATGATATGCCAGATTTACAAGTTGTAACCCATCACGATACTGCACGCAGCAAAATCGAAGACGGCGTTGGCCAGATTGGTGATTTATGCACGTTATTACAATGGCATTTTGCCGACCCAGTTGATAGTTTTGAAATAAACAGAAATACGGTAATTTATACTTTTCAGGCAAATCGCAATCCCTTTATCGACCACCCTGAATGGGTTGCGTTATTGTATAAAGTCGATTGTGATTAAATCGTCGAATTAAGCTTTTACACGGTCTAAACAAACACGTATGTTAAATTTGCAACGCCAGTAAACATAACTGCTAAGAAAAGGAACAATTATGGATTTTGCACTTTGGATAAGTCTTGTTGGTGTTTGTGCAATCGGTGCTATGTCCCCAGGACCTAGTTTAGCGGTGGTGTTATCCCATTCCATGACACGCGGGTTAAAACAAGGGCTGATTGCAAGCGTCGCCCATGGCGTTGGAGTTGGCATTTACGCAACACTTGCGGTTGTTGGATTAGCGGGTTTTATCCATGAATTTCCTATTGCGTATAAGGTAATTTTATTTGCTGGCGCCGCTTATTTAGTTTATCTCGCAGTTAATATTCTGCGACAAAAAACAAATCATTTTGAAATCACTAATAATGCAAATACAGGGAATTTAGCTGCAGCGCAAGATGGCTTTGCCATTGCATTTTTAAACCCAAAACTCGCCATTTTCTTTTTGGCGCTATTTTCACAATTTATTGACCCAGATAGCATAACAATTAGTTCAGCCGCTATTATGTGCATTACTGTTTTAGTGATCGACACACTGTGGTATTGCTTGGTCAGCCTTATCACTAGTCATGCAAATCAAAAATTTGAATTGTTACGATACGGCAAAGAAATTAACAATATGCTTGCCATTGCGTTTATTCTGTTAGCAATACGCGTTGTAGTAACCAATATTTAGTAGCTGGCGTGTATTAAGTTTCAAGCCAAAACGTTTTTAGATTAAAAAGAGATTAATGGCCGGGTTAGGTTGTTGATCGACTAAGTTAAAACAAAGACCGACCGCAATAAACTTAATACGATAAAAAGTTGAGAAAGATATATGGCGTATAACGTAACAGTGATTGGTGCAACGGGCCTTGTTGGTAGCAAACTAGTAAAGCAATTAATTGAATGTGATCAAATTAAGCACATAAATCTACTGGTAAGGCGAAATGTTGAGTTTCATCATGCCAAAATAACCTGCCACAAAATTAATTTTGACGAGCTAGTGCAACATCACGCATTGATAAACGGTGATATGTTATTTTCTTGTTTGGGAACAACAAAGCGACAAGCAGGTTCAATTAACGCACAACGTATTGTCGATGTTGATTATCAATATACAGTAGCAAAAATTGCAGCGGAAAATGGCGTTAGTCGCTATATTTTGGTGTCTTCTAGTGGCGCCAATAGTAAAAGTGTGAGCGTGTATCTTAAAATGAAGGGCGAACTAGAAACAAAAATAAAGACGCTACCTTTTAAACATATTAGTATTTTACAACCGTCATTGCTTTTGGGGAATCGAGATACATTTCGCCTTGGCGAATATATGGCAAGTTTAATATTACCTACATTATGTAAGTTAACTTTTTTAAAGCGCTTTAAACCGATAACCGCATCACAAGTAGCAACAAAAATGCTTGATGTGTCACTTAATCAAACATCACCGTTAGCGGTTTATACACTTGACCAACTGTTTGAGTTACATAAAGACTAATTCAACTTAGGCCTACGTTACTCAAGCGTTTACAATACGGTCTCTACGGGTGAAAAGTACGTAGATGTTGACGACCAAATCGCTCCTCGCCTACAAGCGATTTATGATTTAGGTGAAGGCACGTCAAAAGTATATGCCACATTTGGACGCTACTACCAGCCAGTTTCAGCTAATATGAACATCACACAAGGTGGCCAACGCAGTGATATTCATTACTACTATGAACTCGGTGATTTAGATGCAAACGGCGAACCAGTGCTACTTGCTGATGGCTCACCAAGTACAGGTGTATTTTTAGGTGAAGATGTTGTGCAAACTGGTGAGATCAACACGGGTATGATTGTGAGCCAAGACCTAGAAGCCATGTATTCTGATGAAATTACAATTGGCTATCAGGGTGAGTTTTTAGACGGTGATTTAGTTTATGGTGTACGCGCTATTTATCGCGACTTAAAGAAATCGATTGAAGACACCAACTACGGCCCAGTTATGCGCAAATGGTTTGCAGAAAACGGTATCGACAGCGATCCGGGTTACGCTTATATCTTGAATAACCCAGGTACTGACCTTGATATTTTCTACGATACAAATGGCGACGGTGTGGCCGAGCGCATTGTTATTCCAGCAGATTACATCGCGTTACCAGACCCTAAGCGTAAATATGGCGCAATTGAAAATACCTTAAAAGGCAACATTGGCAACGATTTCCATTATAACGCATCATACACGTGGTCACACAGCTGGGGTAACACCGAAGGACTTGTACGTACCGATAACGGTCAGGCCGATCCAGGTTGGACTACCTCTTATGACTACGCTGATTTAATGGACCATTCAAGCGGTAACCTGCCAAATGACCGTCGCCACTCATTTAAAGTAAATGGTTATTACAACATTACTGAAAATCTTGTGCTTGGCTTTAACGCGCGTGTTACTTCAGGTGTACCAATTAGCCGATTCTCACGTCACCCAGAAGGCATTGATAGCTGCGCAGCGAGCTCTGTGTGGAGTGAATGTAATAGCCGTGGCTATGACCATGTATCATTCTATGATGCTGATGGTAACCCTGCACCACGTGGCACATTTGGCGAAACAGATTGGCTTAAAGAGTTTGATTTAAGCCTAGCTCACAACATTTCAGTAGCCGGTAACCCACTTGAGCTAAAAGCAACAGCATTTAACGTGTTTAACTTCGATACGCAAACAGCTGTTGTACAAGAGCATGCGCGTGACGGTGAAAACGGGCAAGAAGTGAATCCTAACTGGGGCATGACATCATCACATTTAGGTGCTCGTTACCTGCGTTTTGAGGCACGTTATACATTCTAATTTACGTACTTAAAAAACTAAAAAGCCCGGAAATTATTTCGGGCTTTTTGTTTTACATAATTAAGTTAAGTAACCTAAGTTCAAGTTACGTAATAGACTCAAAATCATCGCTTAATATTAGCTGACCTTGGTTATCATAATGAATGTAATTTTCTTGCGTTAAATATTCGATTACCGTATCAACATCGCTATCTGCCACGCCAGACAGTTCTAATTCATGGCGCTTAATTGGCTTTGGGTGAGATGTCATCAACTCACTTAATACCACGCGCATAATTAATTTATTTCTACGACACATAACACTTCACTTGCGGTTGTTTTATGTACAACCACTTTGTACCATAAAAAATCAAATTCGCACACATTTTATTCAAAGCAAATTTTACGCAATAAAAACCCGAGAATGCATCTCGGGTTTTAATATTAAAATCAGTTAATTAACTTAGCCTTTTGGCTTATCTGCTGTTAACTTCTCAATTGCTAAAATTAAGCCCAAACCAGCCATTGCTAGCGCAAAACAAATTAAGGTTTGCGGATCTTGCCCCGTCAGTGTGTGGTATGTTTCCGGCCCAATATTCGTTTGACTAAGTGGCTTTTCAATACCTTTTGAATTGGTATAAGTCGTTACCACTTGTTTCCAAGGCCACAATAAATTTAGTGAGCCAAACAAAAAACCAGCCAACAACGCAAAGGTTACATCTCTAAAACGTGCTAACAACCAGCCTAAAAAGTGCGAAAATGTCATTAAGCCAACAACACAACCCGCTAAAAATAAACCGATTAGCGGTAAATCAAAGGAGGTAACCGCGCTTAATACATGGCCGTACATACCTAACAACAACAAAATAAAACTGCCAGAAATACCAGGTAAGATCATCGCACAAATTGCAATTGCCCCAGCGACAAAATAATACCACCAACTTGCATTGGCTTCAGCGGGTGCCAACGAGGTAATCGTAAAAGCAATTAAGGTGCCGATAATGCATGCAATAACGGTTTTTATATCCCAATTCTCAAGCTGTTTTGCTATATGTAGGAAAGACGCGATAATTAATCCGAAAAAGAAAGACCAAACAAATGTTTGATGATTAGCTAATAAATAGGTGATTACTTTCGCCAAAGAAAGTGCACTTAATGCTAAACCACCAAAAACAGCAACCAAAAAATTACCATCAATATGTTGCCATAATGCTTTTATTCCACTTTCCTTTAACACCTTAAACGCGGTTAAGTTAACGCTACGTATTGCGCTTAACAAGCGTTCGTATATGCCAGTAATAAATGCGATAGTTCCCCCTGAAACACCGGGAACTACATCAGCCGCGCCCATTCCAGCACCTTTTAAAAAGGTCATTACATAGTCTCTCAGCGTATCTTTGTGCTGTGACATAACCTTAATTTTCTCCGTAAATAAAAACTAAGCGTATATTAGGTTAAGTCGCGACAGAATACTATCGTGAGTTATCACCCAATAACATGAAATCTATTGAATTTTGCGTACCGAAATTGTAGAAATTATTGCGCTATATCAAACATCTCACTGGTAAAACCACTACTATAGTAGTAAAGGAAAACATTGAGGTGCAGGGAGGTACAGATTTAAATAGGCGGATGTATATGCTTACCCCCCAACAAGCAAGACAGCGACTGCGTCGCGTTAGCTCATTAACAATTAATGAAGCATCAAATTTAGATAGTTTATTAACTGATTTACTATCTGAAGGCTGTCACTTTTTATGTGTCGATCAAATAACAGTTTGGCTAGTCAATGACATTGATTCGGCTGAATATTTACATTGCGTTGCCAGCAGTTGCGAAGTTGATGTGCAAACAATACCCAATTTAGATATCGCACAGCACCCAGACTACTTTGAACGCATGTTCAAAGGTGAAACCATTATGGCAAACCACCAGCTGCAAAATACACACAGTAATCAGTCTGAAAACGTGGCTAACACAATACTAGATACAGTTATTTTTCAAAACGGTAAAGCGCAAGGGGTGATCAGCTGTAAAACAAAAAGCCCTCACTGCTGGAGCAACGAAGATATTGTGTATGCCGAATCACTGGCTGATAGCTGCAGCCGACGGCTTATGGCGCTTGAAACACTAAAATTACAAAACAAATTAAGCGAATTAGTATTTGTTGATGCGCTTACAGGCCTCAAAAATAGGCGCTATTTTAATGAACGTGTGCAAAGTGCTAAAAATTCACAATATCGCATGCAAACGCCGCTTTCACTCATCATGATCGACCTAGATCATTTTAAACATATTAACGACGAATTTGGTCACAAAGCCGGCGATATCGTACTTTCACAATTTGCTAGAACATGTCAAAACCAATTGCGCTTGGAAGATTGTTTATGTCGATACGGCGGCGAAGAATTTATTATTATTTTGCCCTACACTAGCGAACAACACGCAACCCAGCTCGCTGAAAGGCTAAGAGTAACCATCGAAAATATGGTAATTCAGCACGAACAACGGATTATAAAGCTTACAGCTAGTTTTGGTGTTGCAGAAATGGCATTAGAACATTCTATTGAAGATACGATTAAAAAAGCGGATATCGCTGTTTATCAGGCAAAAAATGCCGGTCGAAATTGTGTGATCACTCTTTGATAGATGTGCTATTACACCAACTTCATGTTAAATACGATTAACAACAAACAACTGACTAAAAATAAAACGACTACGCAGAACCTCTGATGAATTGCTGTTTGTTAAAGCAAAGTGGTAACAATATCTCATGAGACTAGGTTAACTGAACTCATTCAGACGAACAGACCGTGGCACCTGAGGTGCCACGACACAGCACTTAATTTCTATCAGCGATTAACCAAAAACATTTCAAGTTTTACTCATGTTTTCACGATCACACGCTTTTTTACTGGGCACACACTGAGCTATTGCCAGGCACCGAAAATTAATGTTTCAACTGTTGTAAAAAAGCAATGCTAGCATTTTCAATCAAATCGAGTACCCTCTCAAAACCTTGGTCGCCGCCATAGTAAGGGTCTGGAATTTCATCAAACCCGTTATCACCGTAGCTTAAAAACAGTTTCAGTTTATGTTGATACTGCTTGGGGCAAATTGCTTTTAAATCCGCCAAATTTTGCTTATCCGCACAAAGAATCTCATCGAAGTATTCAAAATCATTAGCCGTCACTTGTCGTGCTCGAATAGTTGAAAAATCATAACCGCGAGCCTCTCCGGCAGCACGAGACCTTGGATCTGAGCGCTCTCCAGCGTGATACGCAATAGTACCAGCTGAATCTACCTCAACATTAACACCTAACGAAGCCGCTTTGGCTTTTAATACCGCCTCACCCGTTGGTGAACGGCAAATATTACCCATGCATACAACAAGTACTTTATATGGCGTATTTCCTTTATTCATAGAAACCTTTTTCTTAATAATTCATGATTAGCGTACAACTTGGTTAATGAAAGTGCCTCAAATCACTTAGCGATTCAAGTAAAGCCATGTCATGTACCTAGCTTGAATCTGTTAGGCGTTCAAGATTCAGCTTTGTTTTTCCTCTGGCAGCCACGCGCGCAGTTTAGTTTTAAGATTGGCTTCAACAATTGGTTTAGTAATGTAATCATCCATGCCGGCTGCAATACACTTCTCGCGATCGCCAACCATTGCATTTGCTGTCATAGCGATAATTGGAATGCGTGTGTTGTGTTTTCCTGCCTTACCATTTCGAATCGCCTTGGTGGCATCATAGCCGTCGAGTTCTGGCATTTGGCAATCCATCAAAATTGCAGTAAAGCTGTCTTCGCTTTCGTTTAATATGGTTAATGCTTCTTGCCCATTTGAGGCAATTTTAACTTCCGTTAAGCCTAATTTTGCTAAGGTACTTTTAGCAACGATTTGATTTACTTGGTTATCTTCGGCAAGCAGTAGTTTAATATTTTTCGCCCATTTAACCTGATCATTTGTCGCGTGAGTTTGTAGCGTTTGAATATAATGGCGAGTGACTAAAGGTGTTGCTTGTTCAAGTGCATCGCCACCTTCAACCACTATTGATAACGCATCGAGTAAATCTGAGGTGGTCGCGGGTTTCGGAAAATAGCCCGCAAAACCAAGCTCTGCGAAATAAGATGCATCGCCTTGATGGTTCATAGAGGTCATCATCACCAATTTTGTTGCATGAAAATCTGGATGCTGTTTAATCGCTTTGCCTAATTGCGCACCATCAATATTCGGCATTTGCATATCCAAAAACGCAATATCAAAGCAACGTTGGTGAGTTTCATAGTAGGATTTACACGCCAACATCGCTTCATCTGCTGAAAGTGCTTCTGTTACACGTGCTCCCCAAAACTCAAACTGGCTACGTAAAACATCCAAATTTGTTTTATTGTCGTCAACAATCAAAATATGTAATTTACTAATATCAATCGATGGAATACTGGCTTTCGTCCCACTGCTACAACCAAGCACTAAACTAAATTTGAAGCTGCTTCCCTTGCCCTCGAGACTATTCACCTCAATACTGCCACCCATCAGTTCACACAACTGCTTAACGATCGCCAAACCTAACCCGGTACCACCGTATTTACGTGTTGTAGAGGCATCTACCTGAGAAAACGTTTTAAAAAGTTTGGATTGCTGCTGCGCAGAAATACCTATGCCAGTGTCTTTAACCTCACAATTTAAAATATATTTATCAGAGCCCGTTAGTTCTAACTCCGCTTTTATTACAACTTCGCCTTGTGCGGTAAACTTAATCGCATTACCGACTAAGTTGTATAATATTTGACGAAGACGGTTTGGATCGCCCATCACCGTTTGTGCATTTACGTTGGTGATGTCCAGTATCAATTCAAGGTTTTTTTGATGAGCCTGAATCGCCGCGGCCTCTGCAAACTCCCCAAGCAAGGTACGTAAATCAAATTCTATAAATTCAAGTTCGAGTTTACCTGCATCAATTTTTGAAAAATCCAAAATATCATTTAACAAATTTAATAATGCATTTGCACTGCCAATTGCCACATTCACCCGGTGCAATTGCTCTTTCGATAGCTCACTTGTTAGCAGTAAATTAAGCATACCCAACACCCCATTCATTGGTGTTCGGATTTCGTGACTCATTGACGCCAAAAATTCACTTTTTGCTTTATTGGCATTTTCTGCTTGGTGTTTTGCTAATTCCAGCGCTTTATTTATTTCAATACGCTCGGTTACATCGGTAAGCGATCCCGCCATACGCGTGGCATTGCCATTTTCATCCCAAATTGCGGTACCTCTTGCACGATAAAACCGGTACTCCCCACTTTTTGTGCGTAAGCGGTACTCAATATCGTAAAGCTGCCTTTCTTTTAAATGTTGTTCGATTGCTGTATTAACGCGTTCTTTATCATCAGGGTGCAGGGCATTTTCAAAACTCGCAAAGGTATTAGGAAACGCCTCATCGTATGACGAGTAGCCTAGTAGTTCTTTATAGCGCGGCGCATAATAAACCGTTCCGGCTTTTATATCCCAATCCCACAAACCATCGTTACTTCCAGCTACAGCCACTTTATAGCGTTCTTCACTGAGTTTAATTGCACGCTCAGAAGCCGCTAAACGCCGATAGGGATCGAGCAGTAATTTATGGCCAACAAGATAAAGTACTATCCAAGCCACCAAAAGGCTTATTAAAATTGACGACGCTATTTTAATAATCACCGCCATCACGCGCTGCTCAATAAGTTGCATATTTAAATGATAATTGAGCGTAAGTCCGGTGTTTCCAAGTGCCAGCGTAGCAACCGATAAATATTCGGTATTGCTCTTTAAACTTGAGAAATCTAACCATTTTCCATTAAGCGTTACGCCATAATTCGCACTGTTTATTACATCTTGAAAAAGCTCAGCGAGGGAATAGCGGATTTCAACAATCATTACCCCTTCGGTAAACCCGTTATACTTTACAGGTACCGCAATTAAAAAATATTCACCCGAACGCAAAGTATTTAAAGTAACGACTTGTGCAACGTTTTCACCCAAAAGTTGTGCGAGCCAAGGGGCGTTTAAGTCTGTTGGCCCTGCCTCACTATTACTATATACAAGTTCACTGGCGATATTCACAAGCCAAATCGGATGCTTTTTACCAACTAAATGATAATCATCTAAATAGTCAGACAAAGATGCAGCAGATACATCAGAGCCCATAACGCCATTCACTAATATAGGTTGCTTAGCCAAGTCACGCAGTAGTTGCAATCGCGTTTCTACAAACTGTTGAATATAACTTGCACTTAATTTTGCTTCGATTTTGGCATTGTTAATTTCATACTGCCGCATATTTTTATCGGTGGTAAAACCGACAAACACCGCGCTCACCAACACCGACAATAACAGGCTTAGCACCACAAAAGATAAAAACGCACTATTAGCTGATAGCTTTGTAGTTAATTTATTATTCGCCATTTAGCGCTCTATATTATTAAACACACGAATACCACCATTCTCTTTGTATTCAGCCATACATAAGTTTTCAAGTCCTAACGCTTCATGGGCATCAGGCTGAGTAGGGCTCCATTGAGAGAACGGCTGTTGATACGTTTTAATCAAGCCTTCAATGGGCTTTTTGATACGCTCCAATTCATTGCGCAGAGATAAACGAATATCGCTAATATCGCCCTCAGGTTTCACATTAGCAAACGCCGTCAGAAATATATTTGCCAAATCAAAGCTATGGACAAATCCAGCTGGCGCCGATAAGTTTTCCAACCCAGTAAATGTATTTGGAAACAACTTAGTGGCTGTAACAGCGGCCTGTTTTGCACGTGGTGATTGGTCTTGTGGTTCGATAGCGAAACACGTTTGAATAAAATTTAGTTTAACGTCATTGGCTAGATGTTGTTTTACATAGCTAAAAAAGTCGCCGCCAGTGATCCCCCAATGGCTGACTATTGGCACGCGTTGGTCAACCGGCAGCGCCGCCATTGCATCAACAAATTGCTTGCCCTCTACTGCATTACCGACAAACAAAATACACTCTGCGCGCGTCGAGCTAATATCTCGCAGCATTATTTTCGCTTGATTAAGTTTTGTATTCCAACTAAACCAAGTTACAGCACTGTCATGTTCGCTGCCTAACGCCTTTCGCATGGTAGTGTGGTTAGACTTGCCCCAAGGCGTTTGCTCAAGCAGCATGTGTGGCTGCTCACACCCTAATTGGTCGCGTGCAAAGCTTACGATGCGATACCCCGCTTTTGTATCATCAACCGACACTCGAAATACCCAATTTGTAGGCTCTGCATGGCGAGTAATTGGCCCACCTGCGGCCCATGGCACCAGGAGCAACACTTCATTTTTACTAATAAACTGCTTGTACTTTATATAAGGTGGCGAATGTAAGCCGCCCAACATAAACAGAGCATTTGGGTCTGACAAAAATTGCTTCATATGCAGTAAACTACGATTACTGTTGCCGCGATGATCTTTTTCAATAAAGTTAAATTCTATGTTGTTAAACTCGTTTTCGTATTGCGAAAGCGCAGTTAAAAACCCCATTTTCATCGCATTGGCGGATTCAGCATGATTTGAATAGTCAGAGTCATGATAGATATTAAAAACGCGCTTTTGTGCAATTGCGTGACTTGTGATAAACAGGGAAACCACCAGCATCCCTCTTACTAAAACTAACATCTGTTTACCTGCAAAATTTCCAGTAATTAAACAATAGTCAACATTTCAAGTTTAGAGTAGTGATAAGCAATTAATTTTGTTAAATAAAGCCGTTCTATTTTTGTTATTACGAAAAAAGCTGTCATTGCTGAAATCACGTGAAAATTGCGTTCCGAGCGGGGATGCTGTACCCTGCTCGGCCGCCGTTATAAGAGTTACTAAAAATGCATTTCTCAGACTTAAACCTGTGCCCTGAAATAAACCAAGCAATTGAAGAGCAAGGTTATGAAAGCCCAACGCCAATTCAAGAAAAGTCAATTCCAGCAATATTAGCGGGGCGTGACGTAATGGCTGCGGCGCAAACCGGTACAGGTAAAACCGCAGGTTTTACTCTGCCAATGCTAGAAATGCTAAGCAAAGGGCCAAAAGTTCGCAGCAATCAAGTGCGTGCATTAGTACTCACACCAACGCGAGAATTAGCAGCGCAAGTTTGGCAAAGTGTTGCAACCTACAGCAAAAACCTCCCCCTTTCATGCCAAGTTGTTTACGGTGGTGTTAAAATTAACCCACAAATGCTGAAACTGCGAAAAGGCTGCGATATTTTAGTTGCCACGCCAGGGCGATTACTCGATTTGTTTCAGCAAAATGCCGTAAAATTTGACCAACTTGAGTTGTTTGTGCTCGATGAAGCCGACCGCATGCTCGACATGGGTTTTATTCATGATATTAAACGCGTTATTAAAGCACTGCCTGAAAAGCGCCAAAACTTGCTGTTTTCAGCAACCTTTTCTGATGATATCCGTGCGCTTGCTAAAGGCCTAATTAACGATCCAATCGAAATCTCAGTTGCTCCTGCCAATACAACAGCTAAAACAGTAACCCAATGGGCGTACCCGGTTGATAAAAGTAAGCGCACTAGCTTGCTTAAACACCTAATTAAAACCAATAACTGGCAACAAGTATTAGTATTTACGCGTACTAAGCATGGTGCAAACCGTTTAGTTCGTGACCTTGAAAAAGCAAAGATTAACGCAGCAGCAATTCATGGCAATAAAAGCCAAAGCGCACGTATGAATGCACTTAATGGCTTTAAATTAGGTGATGTAAATGTACTGGTTGCTACCGATATTGTTGCGCGTGGACTCGATATTCAAGAGCTACCTTATGTGGTTAACTTTGATCTACCAAATATATATGAAGATTATGTTCATCGTATTGGTCGTACTGGACGCGCGGGTGCATCAGGCGAAGCAATTTCATTTGTAACCCAAGACGTAGCTGCCGATTTATTTGGTATTGAACGACTTATCCAAGAAGTTATTCCGCGTAAAATTGAAGCTGGATTTGAACCTCAAAGCCCTGTGCCAGAATCAAAGCTAGATACGCGTCCAATTAAAGCTAAAAAGCCGAAGAAACCGAAAAAGCCAAAAGAAAACGCGAGCACCAACGACAAAGTAAAAGCTGAAGCAAAAGCGGTAAGTAAGCCAAAAAAGAAAAGCAGTTCACACAATACTAAGCCTAAAAATGGCGAAAAACCGAAGCAAAATAGCAAAGGCAGAAGTGAAAATAACGGACAAGCTAAGCGCCCGAAACGTAAGCCAAACAATGTGAAATTTAAAGCAAACAAATAAGCTGCAAAACATAGTGTAAATACGCTTACCAAGTTAAACGAATAATATCACTTTGTGCACTTAACGATTCCACCATAACCACGGTGGAATCGTTTGGTTGAATATCAAAATTTAATCGAAACATGTTTTTACCTATCGCGGTACATTGCTCTTCACCTACGCTTGTTTGGGGTTTTATTGTTCGCTGACAAAGCAAGCCAACCCGCTGTTCCAATTTTGTGTAATAAAACACATCGCCCAAATATTCCCAACGATGCACATTTGCTGAGTGCACCTGACCGAACGCACTCACTTTTTGCCATTGGCCATCTTGTTTTGTTAAATGCCACGCTATCAAGCTTGGGTCGATTGCAATTGCGTTTTTATTATCAGAATGCTTTTTAAAACTCACAAAGCCATCAATAATTCGACTGCGTTCATTAGTTTGCGTATTTAATTTAATAATGGCAGGCGAATTACCAACATAATGAGCAAGGTATATATGAACACTATCTTCATGCCATACTGGATTTTCTAAACGCTCAAGCGCTTTACTTACAAATTTTGGTGGGTGTACCGTTTTAATCGAGTGAATATCATTAACAATAAATAAGCGCCCATCAACAACTCCCGCAACCCGATTTCCATCAAAAGAAGCTGTTATCGCACTAAGCCCTTCTGGCGTATCAAACGCAACAATTTCCTGCTCTTGGTTACTATTATTGAGTAACGTCAAGGCAAGCTGATTAGCCTCTAATGAAGCATAAACGAGCGCTTTACCCTCACCCACATACTGCGGTAAGTCCTGCGCGCCAATTTTTTTCAATACCCGAGTATTAAAAAGGTGCGGTGTTTCACTCTCATTCATTGGGGTTAATTTGGGCTGTGGTACTTCTTTTAAGTCCAAGTAGTCACCATTGTGCTGTCTTAAGATCACACAGCGTTCGCCACAACTTGCATAAATATCAATTGCATTAGGGGGAAGGTCGATATCAAAAGCAAAGCCGTTATTTGCCAACTTGAACGTGGCTGCTTGGCCAAAAAAGTTACTAATAATCACACCACTATCATCAAACAACCATACCATGCGGTTTGCCGTAAAAGGTAACAATTGATTTGCAATCACATCATTGCTTGTCAAATCCACAATGATTAAGGATGACTGATTGTTTTCGACTTCTCTCAAAATAGCTATTTGCTTACCATTTCTTGACTGCGCAGCATAGTAATCACCACGACCAGTGACATTGGGTAAAGACACAGGCTCTATATCTTGCGTGGTAAAATCAAAACGATAAATGCTGTGAGGGGGTGGATTCGTTACTTCATCTGCAAGCCATAATCCTGACTGATTGTGTTGCCATCCTAGAATGTATTTTTGCGTATTTGCCGTTATTTCAAACGGTGTTACTTCAGTGACACTGCGGTTTTCATCGAAACTTGCGACAAAGTGTTTCACCTGCGGGCCAAAGCCAGATGTAAAAACCAACTGTTTTCCATCTGGCGACCAAAAACTATCGGTATAGTGTTTATCGTCCCAACTTAAACGTTGAATTTCATTCGTCATTAAATCTTTAATGTAAAGTTGCTGCGCACTGATGTTTGATTCGCGATGAAGAAACACCAATTGTTGTGATGCTTTATTGTAATCAGCAAATATTTCAGAGCCAGATAACTGAGTTAATTGCTCAATAGTATTGTGTGGCGCAGCGTCAGGAAGGTGTTTTGGGCTAAAAATCCAGAGTAAAAGTACTAATACCGCAATCATCAAAACGATTAATACTGGTTTGAAGACTTTGCGTTGCTGTTTTTGCGCTAACGATGAGGCTGAGATTTTCTCAACTGACGCCAGCCATTTATATCCTTGTTTGGGTATTGTTTTAATAAAAAGGGGCGCACGCGCATTGTCGCCTAATAAATCACGTAGTTTTTTAATTGCAGCCCGAATCGATTCATCCGTTGCAGGGCGTCCTGCCCAAACAACACGCTCTATTTGCTCTCGCGAAACAATATTAGCGCGGTTGGTAACCAACAAATGCAATAAGCTAAATAACTGCGGTTCAATCGCAATGCGATTTCCTTGTTTAAAAAACTGCTCAGAGGTAGTGCACAACTCAAACTCACCAATGCGATACCCTGTACGTATTTCATTATTTTCTTCCATTTAAAACAAAACCTTATTGAGTTGTGATTTTTTGTGAACACGCTATTTTTGCATACTATCACAAGACATAACAAAACTTTCTTTGAATTTAGAAAAGCATTAAGCAAATCATGTTGCCATCATTTCGTCGTAATAAATAATCAAAAGGTGAATACGTGAAATCTTTGTATTTTTTATTAAGCTTGTTACTTACAAGCTTAATTTTTAGCTATACCAACCTAGCCCATGCAAACAACAAACATGCGCTTGATAAACAAATTAATGAAATAGTAAAAAAACATAAAATACCCTCGATTGCATATGCAATTATAGAGCCTGGCAAGCCGCAATATATCAAGGTAATCGGTAACGCCAATAAAAAACAAGCTCTACAAGCTACAACATCAACACAATACCGAATTGGTTCCGTGAGTAAACTGTTCGTTGGAATTGCTGCATTGCAATTAGTTGAACAAAATAAACTGTCTTTTAACGATACACTCAAAACCTTATTACCTGATTTGGAATATCATAATCCATGGGCCGACAGCCACCCTATTAAACTGATCCATTTATTGGAAAATACAGCAGGTTGGCGAGAAATGTCATTAAGCGAATTTGCTTATTCCAACAACCCTCCTATGTCATTGGAAGAAGTGCTAGCGATCAATCCCGAAAGCCGAACTTCTCGTTGGCCTGCTGGCACACGTCATGCTTACACCAACATAGCATCAACAGTTGTCGCACTAATCATCGAAAAAGTGACAGGGGTTGCTTTTGAAAGTTACGTTGATGAACACATTCTCAAGCCACTAGCGATGGAAAATACGACCTATGCAGGTTTTGAATCAGAAGTGTTAGCAACAGGGTATCGTAAACATAAACCTGTCGCTTACAAACACATTCTAATGAAACCAGCGGGTGCTCTATCATCAACAATTACCGACATGGCAAAGCTGTTAACGCTATTCATTAAAAGAGACTCTGCAATATTAAGTAATGACATGCTTAACAGAATGGGATTCTCACATTCTACCAACGTGGGGAAATTTGATGCTGGTTACGGTATTACAAATTCAGCACGTTTTTATAAAGGTGTAAAATATCGTGGTCACGATGGGTCATTGCCCGGCTGGATGACTGAATTCGTTTACTCGCCAGAATTCAATGCCGGGTTTGTGTTATTACAAAACAGTGATAATGCTCGAGCAATAAGAGAGATTGGTTTTGCTATCAGTAAATCGTTAGAAAAATATACCGACACAACCACGCACAAGTCTTCCCCTATTCCAGCGGCTTTAATGGATCAATCTGGCTATTATCAATATATCAATCCACGCTTTCAAAACCGCTACTTTCTTGAGCGTCTTAGTGCATTTAACAAACTACACATAACACGTGATGGCGCCTCTTTTAAGCAAATTTTTCCGCCTGGCTGGCAACGTTCTCTTACATTGACTAGCCAAAGTGATTGGCAAAACAGCCATGGGAATGTAGTAATGAAGCAAAGTAGTGATCCCATCGAAGGACTGGTTTTTCACTATGGCGATCGTGTATTTAAACCAGTTTCTGCGCTCAATGCATGGGCAGATAAAATCATATTATTTATTTGGCTAATACTGTTATTAGGTATGGGCTTTTACAGCATTATTTGGCCCATTCAAGTTAAGCGTAAGAAGCTTACCAACCAATTTGCTATATCACTTCGCAAAAACGTGTCATCTGCCGTGCTAACAAGCTTGCTATTTTTAGTATTGATTGGATTAGGATTAGCCGAACCAATTGCACGCTTAGGTACACTGAGTATTTTCTCACTCGGCATCTTGTTAAGCAGTTTAATGATGCTGGTAACGAGTGCTTTAACGCTGCGCTGTTTGTATCAGGTAAAATCGAAGCTAACGCATAAAACGTTTTTTATTATCTCACTGATTTTTATCTCTTTACAAAGCATCATTGTTATCTATTTAGCATGGCATGGTGCCATTGGACTACGCACTTGGGCATAAGCCTTAGTTAACCTGAACCCGGAGTAAGAAGTTAACTAGCAACACGTAATATATATATTTTATTGTTTAAACTTTCTAGCTTGATAGTTTTTCTTAGTGCACGGCAAGTTTGAGCGCCAATAACTCGTCTATTGCAAACTAATTTAACGCAGTAATAAGTTAAAGTTGCAGCTAGAAAATAATTTATTATTCCGAATTCAGGTTATATACATACCCATGTTTAATTTCACTTCTAAATATGGGTAATAAATTATTATTCGCCATCTAACGATTGTTCAAAATGTGCTGACAACAAGCAAAAGTTTCCAGCACTCTACTCGACGATGTTACACCCCATTTCTAATTTCCCTGCTGGTGTAAAGACCCGCTCATAACAACGCTGCCTACCTTCCAACATCTGGATAATATCTTTTCTGTTTCGATAAAAACCAATTTAACAGTGTAAAAGCTACAAATGAAAAAAACACAACAATCTTATTGAGATCGATTATTATTTGGATTACGATACGCAACAACTTTAATTACTTGTGAATTTAGGTCCCTGTTATGAAATCGCGTGCTTTTAAACTAAGTACTTTATTTGTTGCCACTTCTTCAGTATTCGCCACCCCGCTTTTTGCTAACGATGAAACGGATAAAAGCATCGAAAAAATTGAGGTGTTAGGAAAGAACCATTCAAACTACCTTGCCGTTGAAGCAGAAACCGCTTCAAAACTTGGTATTTCGATTAAGGAAACGCCACAATCGGTACGCGTAATTACTCGTGCCCTTATGAACGACTTTTCACTTGATGATGTAAATCAAGTACTTGAAACAACTCCGGGCGTTTCGGTTGAAAAAATTGAAACCGATCGCACATACTACAAGGCACGCGGTTTTGATATCACCAACTTTCAAGTAGACGGGTTAGGCTTACCACAAGAAAGTGGCGCACTGCAAGGCACACTTGATACAGCCATTTATCAACGAATTGAAGTTGTTATGGGTGCAAACGGCATGATGACAGGTGCCGGCAACCCATCAGCTACGGTTAACTTTATTCGTAAGCGTCCAACCGATGATTTACGCGCCAATGTATCAATTACTGCAGGTTCTTGGTCAAATATGCGTTTGGATGCAGATGTATCAGGCCGCTTAAATGAATACGCAGCAGGACGTGCTGTAGTTGTTAAACAAAAACGTGATTCATACCTTGATCGCTACAGCGTTGAACGTGACGTATTTTATGGTATTACCGAGTTAAATCTAACTGATAGCACCACATTAACAACAAGCCTTACCTACCAGCAAAACGATGCTGATAGCCCACTTTGGGGTGCACTTGCATTATTTGATTCAGAGGGTAACCCTACAGATTACGATACCTCTACCTCTACTGCTGCTGACTGGGCGTACTGGAATAACACGTCAAAACAAGCTTTTGTAGAATTAGAACAACTTGTGGGTGATAACTGGAGTGTGATCGCACGTTATGCGCATACTCAAACCGAGCAAGATTCAAATCTATTTTATGTTTATGGTACGCCAGATGCGCAAACAGGTTTAGGTTTAACCGGTTATGCCAGCGATTATCAACTAACCGACCGCCTAAACTTATTTGATGTGTATGCCAAAGGAAGCTTTGAATTATTCGGACAAGAGCACTTAATTGCAGCGGGTGCGAGTGTTGCTGATATGGCGTATCAAGATAGCTCGCTGTACGATTACACGACCGGAAATGGTTTCCCAGCGATGCCAAATCTAAATGAATGGGATGGCGTAGCACCAGTACCGGTATTAAAAGACAGCTTAAATGGTTCTCATGTAGACAGTGAACAAGTTTCAGAATACGTATCTGCGCGTTTCTCGATTACAGATGATTTAAAACTACTTGCAGGTATTCGCCACACCGCTTGGGAAACTAACGGTTTGTCATACGGTAAAAACAAATCTCGTGATGTGAGCGACACGACATCTCACCTAGGCACTGTGTATCAAATCAACGACGATATTAATGTTTACGCATCGTACAGCGAAACCTTTGCTCCGCAAGCAGAACAAGATATTAACGGCCAAACGCTCGACCCAATTAGCGGCGATACAAAAGAAATTGGTATTAAAACAGAGTTATTTAACGATTTAATGATGTTAAATGTAGCGATTTTTGATGCTGAGCAAGAAAACATTGCTGTTGCTGATACTGCTAATTCAACCCCTGATAATACAGTGTATAGAGCTGCACCTGGTATTCAATCGCAAGGTTTTGAACTTGAATTAAGTGGTGAAGTTGGCTTTGGTGTGAGTGCAAACTTAGGCTACACCTACACTGATATTGACGTATCGGATACCTTTAATTCAGGTAATAAAGACGCGCAATTAGTAAAAGACTATACGCCAAAACAAGTTTTTAAACTAGCTGCTAAATACGATGCGACTTTTGCTGATGGCTTATCATTTGGCATGAACATGCGTTGGCAAGACGATATTAGCCGTGTGCAAAACGATACCCCACTTATTATTACAAAACAAAACGCCTACGCACTTGTGAATATGATGGCAAGCTACGAAATTAATTCGCAAGTAAGTGTTACAGCTAACGTAAACAACGTATTTGATAAAAAGTACGTGAATTCACTTTACTGGGCACAAGGTTTTTATGGTGCACCGCGTAACTACGCACTGTCACTTAACTGGTCACTATAACAAAACTCAAAACGTAAAGGTCGCGCTATGCGGCCTTTTGTTGTTTTTATAAACGGACGTCACCGAATTATGAAAAAGAAACTCCATCTTTGGCACCGCTACTGCGGTTTAGTCATTGCCCTGCCGCTTATTATAATTTCGCTTACGGGCAGTATTTTAGTTTTTAAAGAAGAAATTGATCACTTAATTATGCCCGAACTGGCAAGTGTGAATGCTTCACCTGGAACTCGGCTTAGCTACGATAACTTGCACACAACCATCAAACACAATTTGCCTAACTATGAAATTGGCAGCTGGGAAATATTTGATGATGGGCAAACCGCTGATCGGGTATACGTACTCAAGCACGGTACAGATGAGTGGTTTAAAGTCTATTTAGATCAATACCAAGGCATTGTTCGTTCAACGCCACAAGCGGTCGACCATTACCTTACAGACTGGCTGTTAGACCTACATTACAAATTTTTGATTGGCGAAACTGGCCTTTGGTTTACTGGCACTATTTCGCTTATTTTAATGTTTATGGGCATTTCAGGCTTTACTATTTACCGCCAGTTTTGGAAGAAATTTTTTACCTTACGCTTAAAAGTTAAGCGCATCGCTTTTTTTAGCGATCTACATAAACTAGTCGGAATTTGGTCTGCGCCAGTGCTGCTTATTTTAGGTTTTACAGGCGTATACTGGAATATTTCTGAAATTATTCATCATGAATTTGAGCACGCTGATGAGCCACCACATTTAGTTAAAGGCCCACTATACAACCACCAGCTTTCACTCGATAACTTAATGGTAACCGCAAAAACACAAATGGGCGGCTTTAGGGCGACTTATTTAATGTTTCCTTTTGAGCCCGATTTACCGATAACGTTTTTTGGCGATGTGGCAAATACCAGTTTTGTAACGAGTGAATACGCGTCAACGGTGAGCTTTGATAAAGAGACAGGTAAACAACTTCCCAATTACGATATTCGTGAAGCACCGTTCTTTTTAGTTGCGGTAGATAGCTTTCGCAAGCTACATTTTGGCTATTTTGCGGGGTTACCGAGCCGCATAATTTGGTGTTTAATCGGTTTAACACCGCTTATATTTGCGATTACCGGATGCTATTTGTGGCTTAAACGCAGAAAGCCTTCACGACGCAAGCAAACTAGAAGTGAATTTGCATCTACCTAACCAAGTATTTTTGCCGAATATAAATATATTCGGCAAAAATTAGTCTTAAAGAAACATAAAGTTAGAATCTTCCAACATTTAAAATTAAAAATAAAATAAATTTTTATTAAAATAAATATTGAATTATCTACCGAACAGACCCACTATTAAATTAACAGTAATTTTTAAGTTGTAAATTATGCTTCGTTGGTTGTTTGTCGTTACAGTAGTTGT
This sequence comes from Pseudoalteromonas sp. P1-9, assembly GCF_001399975.1. GTDB lineage: Bacteria > Pseudomonadota > Gammaproteobacteria > Enterobacterales > Alteromonadaceae > Pseudoalteromonas. The sequence continues at coordinate 53,659 of NZ_LKBD01000021.1, read as the reverse complement.
TTTGGCGCTTAGCTTAAGCACCACGACAGCTATAGCAAGCGACAGCCAAGCAACCGTTATTTGCGTTGATAACGCTGAAGACTTAAACCCAAACCAACTTTATTTTGACGATGTCGCGTTAGACGTCAGCTCAAAAAACGCAATAGCGTTAAGTTTTTACCAACCCAACCAACTATCACAACCTACGATTCAATCACGCATCGCGATTAAACTAATAAGAGCACCACCTACAAGCTGTTAGCTTTTCATATTTATCTTAATTCTAACAGTTAATAAAAAAGGTGGTCGTTATGAACCAATTCACTTCATTTTCAACAAAACCGCTTCTAGAAGGCGCAAGCTTATTTGCACAAGTTCATGTAGACACTAGCGTGTCACTTTCAAGCCCTGCTTCATTTGTAATGCATGGCTTTCACCTTGAGCCTTTGCAGTATATTGATATCGATACTAATTTAGACGATGCAAACCGCATTTTGGAAAAAACCCATATGCGCACCAGCTTTGTGGTCGACGGGCAAAACCAACTTAAAGGCGTGATTTCAAAGGCGCGATTAGCAAGCAGTTATGTACTTAAAATAGCAAGTAAAAAAGGCTTAACACGAGCACAACTTACGATTGGTGACATCATGGTCAAATTAGAAGAGATTGATACTGTATCGGAAACAACACTTGCCAATGCCAAAGTAGGCGATGTGTTAAAAACCATGGAGAAAGCGAGCTACGAATATCTCCTGGTAACCGGTGCTAATCAAAACGAATTGCGCGGCTACGTTGATTTAATTGATATTGCAAAAATCACTAGCTATTCACTTAATCAGGCAAAAAGTGCCAAAACTTTCAGTCAATTAGTTGATTCGCTAGTCAATCACAGCGAAATTTAGATCAACAATCGCCCAGTATTTGCTGGGCGATAACTCAACGATTTTAACAACAAGGCGGCGGTTTACAATCAGCTAAGTTATGAACGTCTACCCGCTTTTATTTTTAAGGCAATAAAAACCACAAGTAATACACTGCCTAACATAAACAAGCTCAATGAAATGGGAATAAGAAAAAATGCCTCCCTTAAAAACCCATTTTCATCAACCGTAACTCCTGTAAATTGATAAGCAAAATACGCGATTAATGAGAAACTAAAACACACTATTGCAGGCCAAACTTTTTTAAACGACATTTTTATCTCTAATAATTGTATTCTTATCTGTAGAGCTTGTATGCGCTAAAAAGTTGCAATAATTCTCACGTATTCGTAACGAGTTACAAGTTAAAGGCTCTACCAGCAATATCCACATTAAAGGTTTCAATGGCGCCGCGTTTTTGCATGGTTACAAACACGGTTTTGCCATCTTTGCCACCAAACGCCATATTAGTTGGGAATTGCCCTTTTAGTGTTATTTCTCTTAGTAAATTACCTTTTGGAGAAACCACCGCAATAACACCTGCGCCATAGCGTGCAATATATAAGTTACCCGCTTTGTCTGTGCGCATACCATCAAGGCCAAAATCGTCAAATTCAATCAGCAATTGTTTATTAGAAACATTGCCTTGGCCGTCAAGGTTATAACGCCATACTTTACGCTGCACACTTTCATTCACATAAAGGGTTTTATTATCAGGGCTCACTTCCACACCATTGGTGGTGCCCATGTTAGCTTCTAATAAACTCGTTTCGCCTTGTTGATTAATACGCCATAAATTACCTGTGTTATTTTGCCAATTGGGGTCACTCGCAAATAAAATACCGTTATCCATAATGGCGAGATCATTTGGTTGATTCATTTTTGCATTATGGGCAAACACCTTCACTTTGTCTGTGAGCTCGCCGCATTGCGCTAAGTCTTTCGCAGTAATTGTCAGTACATTGTGATTAATGTAGTCAGCAATATACATGTTGCCTTTTTTATCAAAGCGAATGCCATTACCGATAGAGCCATTTTTAAGCGTAACGAGCGTCTCAACATTATCTTTACCAAGCACTTTACCGATAGTGCCTTGGTGTTTGTAATTCACTGCATATAACACACCTTGCGAGTCAACCGCAGGGCCCTCTACGCCATTGGTAAACGCGTTATCTTTCACCAAGTCACTGGTCTCGAATAACGTGTTACTGCTTGCATGGGCGGCAAATAATGCCAGAATTAGTGCACTTGCTATGTTTAATTTCATTGTAATTCCTTATTGTTCGGTGCAAGCAAGATAGAGATCTCGCATTGGATAAATACCCGCAATCACAAGTTCATCTGTGAGTTTTTGTAAATCAAGCAACTGCTCGTCTAACCCGGTGCCCTTTATTTCACCTTTACAACTACTTATCACCTGTTGTGAAAGCCCAATAAATTGCGATAGTGATATAAGCGTCGGTTTTAGCTCGCTTAATTTTTTACTTGATGAGAGGGTTTCAAGCCCCATTTCAAAGCCTTTTTGCCACTTTATTAATTGCTTATCTAATTGCGTAAGCGAGTCAGCATCGCCCGCGGTATAGGCTAACATCCAGCGTTTAATTTGACGTACTTGCTCGCTTTCAACATTTAAATAATCAACAAATAAATTAAGGGGCGCCTCTTGATGATATTCATCGTTTAAGTATTTAATATGGTGGCGCGTGTAGTAATGAGCAGGTTCTAATAACTCTGCCATCACATTCAATAATGCCAATGTGTGCGCTTTTTTATACTTATCAAATGACTTAGGAAGTAATGCGTTAAAACCAGCTTTCTGTTGGGCTAAATGGGCAGCGCCGATCACTTCAGCTGCATATGTATTAATAAACCTTAAACGCTGATACATATCGTTTGCGTCATTTATATGCTTGGTTGACCACAAGCGCTCGCTTATCACATACAAACGCGGCCAAATACGCAAATCAATATTGTCGTCGGTCACCATTTCGCTCCAAATGGTGGCTTCAGCACCTAAAATATTTGCTGCATTTTTGTTTTTTAATGGTCGCGATAGGGATATTTCTGAAGGCACATTGAGCGTTGATAACTTGATTGGGTAACGGCTATTACCAATCATCACAGCGCTAGTTTCGCCTTTTAAATCAAACTCAAAGGTCAATGGCCCCATCCAACTGTCCATTTTTGCTTTAAATGCATTTGTTGATTGATTTGGTGCTTTATTAACTAACGCCAACTGATGGTGGTTATTGTTAAGTTTAATTAAGACCTGCTCACCTAAAACAACCAGCTCACCTTTAACATCACTTCCTTTTAAGCGGTCAATCACAAACGACTTTGCCAATAACAGAGACTTTGATAAATCAACCTGTGGCAATTTGCGTAGTGGATCATTGCGGTAGTGATAGTCGCTATATTGCGGCTGATCAATATAAAACCCTGTCGATAAAATACCTAAATGACCGCTATTAGCTACTTCATTTAATGAGTCATGACCGCGCCATGATTGCACCACAATATCTTTCGGTAAATCTTGATGAAAAATCTCATCCCAGCCCATCATTATTCGCTGATGTTTTGCAATAATCGGTTGAATTTGAGTATTAAAATAATTCTGCAAATCATGGCCGTTTTTAAGGGAATGCTTGGCCATTAGCGCTTGAATATCCTTATTATTTAGCCATTGTTCCGGTTCAACTTCATCACCGCCAATGTGTAAATACTGATCAGGGAAAATACCTGTCATTTCCTCAATTAAACTATCTACAAACTGGTAAACCTCAGGTTTTGAAATATCAAGTAACGGCTTAAATACGCCCCAATGACGCTCCATTTCATAGGGCTTTACCTCTGCCATAAGCTCAGGGTATGCAACGGCAATGGCACTTGCATGACCCGGCATACCAAATTCAGGCACCACTCGAATACCTAAAAGAGCGGCATACTCAACGAAATCCTTCACCTCACTTTGCTTATAAAACAGGCCATCAGAGGCCATATCAGTGAGCCGAGGAAACCGTTTACTTTCAATGCGCCAGCCTTGATCGTCCGTTAAATGCCAGTGCAGCACATTTAATTTGGCTGAAGCCATGGTGTTTAGCTGACGTTTAATTGTTTCAATGGATAAAAAATGTCTCGCACTGTCAATTAATAATCCACGCCAAGCAAATCGTGGTGCATCAGTAATTATTGCATGAGGTAATATCAGTTGATTGTCACAATGGTTTGCCGCAAGTTGTGTGAGCGTTGTTAACCCATGCTGCGCGCCAAACACGGTATTGGCGTTTATTGTGATGCCATTTTGGTTAATCACTAATTGGTAACTTTCGTCGTTATTGAGCTGTGGCACCAGCAAATCGCTTTCCTTGTCGCGCACAATGACTTTAAGGGTTGCGTTATCTGGCGTCTGCTTTTTGTTATTCGCTAAGTCTATTAACGTAACTTTGTGCTTTGCTATGCGTGTTAAGTGCAATTCTAAACGCTTTGCTTGAAATTCTTTTCGCTGGTCACTAAATCCTTCAAATGAGAATTCAATTTGACTAGGTAATCGCAATTCACCCGTTTGCCTTTCAAAAGATTGTGGTAGTGGCATTAAGCTAGTTTCAGCAAAAAGTGATGAGCTAAACAGCAATAAACTACACAGCTTTACAAATACACATGCTTTATTAATAAAATGTATCGACACCTAAACACTCCTGGTTCGAAAGTTTGGGAAGAAAATGAGTTGGGACAAGCGCACCATGCTGCTGAATCACCGAAGCAGCTACCTTATGCGCAAAATGCGCGGTACTTTGCGTATCACGCCCAATTAACATTGCCGCTAAAAAACCTGCAGCAAATGAATCACCTGCGGCGCAGGTATCGACAACTTGCTTTTGGGCAAGCTGCTGTGCTGCCACATAAAGCAATGCGTCTTTGCCTACTTCTTGAATCACACAGGGCCCTGCACCTTGTCGAATAACAAGGGTTTGCCTAGAACTTTTCCCTTTGAAATGTAAGTCAATAATATCGCTCACCGATTGCGTGCCATAAACGGCATATTCATCGTCATTGGTTAAAAATGCGATGTCGGCAAGTGCCATTAACGAAAAATAGTCTTGAATCGGCGATATCGACTGCCAAAGCGCCGGGCGATAGTTATTATCAAAATAAATGATACCGCCCTTCGTTTTAAATTGCTGTAACGCGTTTATAAGCACACCTCGTTGCTTTTCATCTAAAATCGCAAGGCTTATGCCCGAAAGATAAATGGCATCCACCTGCTTTGTTTCAAGCGCTGTAAGTAAGTTGTTAGATAACAATAAATAATCTCGTGACGCACTGTTTTGCCTATCAAAACGAAAAGAACGCTCGCCACAATCACTCACGTCAACCCAATATTGCCCTAATGTTTTTGTTGGGTGGTGCGCCACAAAATCAAGCTGCACTCCAGATTGTGTCATTAACGCTTTTAGCATTTCACTTTGGTTATCATGACCTATTGCCGTTGCGTAATAAATTTGAATTGGCTTTTCGCTCTGCGAAGTTATGAGTTGACTCAGATAATAGGCGGTATTAAAGCTATCACCACCAAAAAACACATCGCCATCAGCGCGATGCTCAATCATACACTCGCCTAAAAACACAATAGAGTTAAATGGTTGTAACATCACATTAGCTCCACTTTATGCTTCTGCACTATTTTTGATGGCGTTTTTACTTGTGTAACTAGGCTCACAACAATGCCAAAAAACGCGCCACTTATTACCGCCGGTATTGAAGGGTTACCAAAAAACGCGAGCCACTTGGAGTTAAAACCTATTAGCGCAGCTGTTAATGTACTCGCTACTAAAATTGCAATACTGCCTTGCCATGTTAGCTTTCGCCAAAAACGACCAAGCAACCCCATGACAAACAAGCCACACAGTGCGAGCGAGATCATTTTAGTGATATAGGTGATGATATTATTTGATAAAAGGGCAAATAACAGCGCAATGGTCACGGTTAAAACCATGGCAAAACGTGACAATACAAGTTGCTGTTTATCTGTGAGAGGTCGCTTACTCAGTGATTTTTTAAAAAGCCACGCATAAATATCACTGACGAACACACTCACACCAGCGATAGCATCGGAGCTTGCGCTCGACAAGGTGGCGGAAATGCCCGCTAATAAAATAATCCCACCCAGTAACAGTGGCAGAGTATTAAGTGCAATATACGGAAACGCATACGCTGGATTATCTAAATCACCCTTAATTAAATAAGCGCAAATACCGATAATTGCAGGTACTAAAGAAAACCCCAAATACAATACTCCAGACATCACAAACGATTTACGAATACTGCTTACATTGTCACCTGAATAGATGCGCTGGCGAAATGAAGGTGTTGCCATTACCCCCACCAACACCGCAAAAGACATGGAAATAGCGGGTATAAGACCGATGTTTTGGTAGGAAAATAAACCTCTATCATTTACTAATTGGTTGTTTTGTACCGCTTGCCAACCACCAACAGAATCGATGGCAAAATAAGCCATTAGTAAAAAACCGACGAATAAAATTACCGCTTGAATCGCATCAGTCCACACCACCGCTGAATAACCGCCTAAGGTGACATAAATGGCAAGCCCAATGCCAATTATTAACTTCGCAGTTGTATCATCAATACCCGTAAGCCAAGCTAGATACATGCCACCACCAATTAAATGCGCACCTAACCAGCCAATACTTGCGGCATAAATAATCACAGCGAGGATTTTTTTTACAAGTGCGTTATTGCCAACATAGCTCGCAAGCTCTTCACTCATGGTAGCGAATTGTTGTTTGCGCACAGGTGCAAATACCCACGCCAATAACAGTATTCCCACTGCACCACCTATGCCATAGAGCGCACCAGCCCACGCATTTTGATAGGCAAAGCCGACAGCCCCCATCGAAGAGCCGGTGCCGACCATAGTTGCAACAGTGGTGCCGAGCGTTAAAAGTAGTGGCACTTTTCGCCCCGCTAACAAAAAGTCGCTACCCGATTTTTGCCAGCGAGAAACAAACCAACTAATTGCAATCATGGCAAGCAAATAGGCAAAAAATGCAGCCAGAAACGTCATTTGTTGTGATGTCATAAGTGCCCCTATTTTTTATTATTCTTTTAAGGTTTTAGTTCCCTTATTGACCTTTGTAGCAGGTCACATCCACTTCCACTTTACAGTCGACAACCAGGTCTGCCACCATGCAAATGCGCGCAGGCGGGTGCTCACCAAATACTTCTGCAAACACTTTATTAAATGACTGAAAATAACGAGAGTCAGTTAATACCACAGATACATGGGTTACTGTTTCAAGGCCATATCCTGCCTCGGTCATAATGTCGATACAGTTTTGTATGGCTAAGCGCGATTGCTCAATAATGCCACCTTCGACCACTTCGCCATCGCGCATAGGGGTTTGCCCCGATACTTTTAACCAACCGCCCGCTTCTACTGCGCGTGAAAAAGGTAAATGTTGGCCACCTGTGCCTGTGCCGCCTTCTGCGCCAATGCGTCTAATTGTCATAATTTCCTCTTTTAAATGCTGCGTTGAGAACCGTCTCTCAACATTTCAAAGTTTTTATTTAGTTGGCGTTAATATTAAGTGCGCGCTAAAAATCGCCCGGCTCTGCCATATTGCGTAATGCTTTGCGCATCGAGACCCTCAACATAACTTACTTTGCCGTTGACCCATACACACTTAATGCCGTCAGCTTGTGCTTGAGGGTTTTGATAGCTGGCGTTATCGATAATCGCCTTTGCATCAAATAACACTAAATCTGCAAAGCTATCTTTCGCAATTTTGCCGCGATTGTTTAGCTTAAATCGCGATGATGGCAGCGCTGTCATTTTATGAATAGCTAATGCCAGAGACAGCGTTTGCTGCTCTCTTGCGTAATGCCCTAATACTCTTGGGAACGTACCCCATAATCTCGGATGCGGATGTGGATCGCACGGTAAACCATCCGAGCCAATCATGCTGTTCTCATAGCTTAAAAACTGTTTTACATCATCTTCTAACATGCAGTGATAAACCGCACCGGCAGGCATTAATTTTTTAGCAGTGTCCATTAATGATAGTTGCCAGTTATTTGCTATATCACGCAAACTTTTTTCAGCCATTTCAGGATGGGTTTCAGACCACGTTATGTAAATCTCAGTGCTGTCAGTGACCTGATTTAAATCAAGCGTGCTTGAGCTCGCAGCATACGGATAACAATCGCAGCAAGCGAGTTGTGATTGTCGTTTATCTTCTAGATGCGCTAATACTTCTTCTGCTCGGCCCCAATTATCTATGCCGGCGCATTTTAAGTGGGAAATAACCAGCGGAAGCTTTGCTTGTTTCGCGGTTGCAAATGCTTCATCCATAGCATCAATAATGCCTTGAAATTCAGTGCGTAAATGTGTGGTATACACACCATCAAATGGCGTTACGCATTTGGCAAGACGATTCACTTCTTCACGATTTGATGCTTTAGCATTCGGATAAGCAAGCCCAGTACTTAACCCTAATGCACCCTGCTCCAACTGAGTACACAGTAACGACTGCATTTGGGTAATTTCTTGTTCCGAAGCCGCTTTTGATAAATCATCCATTACTTGCGCACGAAGGCTAGTATGGCCAATTAATTGGGCAAGATTAACGCTTGGCTTTATGTTGTCGAAAGCACTTCTAAAGTCCGCTAAATTGGGATATTTGAAATCTGCTTTCTGCCCCAATAAATTAATTGGGTCTACCGGCTCAATATCTGCAACATAGGGCACACTACTAATACCACAGTTTCCTGCAATTACCGTAGTTACACCTTGGCTTACTTTGCTGAGCATGTGGGGATTACGAAGTACTTCTAAGTCATCGTGGGTGTGTACATCAATAAAGCCAGGTGCAAGCGTTAACCCCGTAGCATCAATATCTTGCTCTGAATACAAGTGAGTACATTCGCCAAGCGCAATAATGCGGTCGTCACTTATGGCAACATCGCCAACAAAACATTCATTTAGCTCGCCCGTGTAAACAGTCGCATTACGAATAACAGTGATATTAAGGTTATTATCACTCATATTAATCGCCTAGGGGAAAGCGAGTGTCAGCAGGTGGCGCGTCGCTATTTTGATTACGATGCTGATCTAATTGAATTTTTAAGCGACGCAGCTTTTCTTTTGAGCGACGCTGATTTTTAGTTGCCACTTCACTCGATAAAATATCAATCGCAGCCATCATTGCATAACGGGCGGCACTTGGTTTAAAGATATAATCACTTTCTTGCGTTTTAATCGGCAAATGCACATCTGCAATATTGGCAAGTTCACCTAGTGGGCAAATAGCAATGATATTTGCACCGTACTCTTTTGCGATACGTGCCGCATCAATCACATCTGGCGAAACACCACTTAACGATAAACACAGCACCACATCATTTTTGTTGATGGTTGATGCGGTCATACGCATCATCATGGGATCAGAGTGGGCGTTACATAACACATCTAAGCGAAATAAACGGTTTTGACATTCCATCGCCAGCATACTGCTGCCGCCACCTACGCCAAAAATCAAACAATGGCGTGTGTCACAGATTGATTCTGCGGCGGTCATGACAGCTTCTTCACTAATTAATCCGTCATTAAGCGCTAAAATTTCTTGAATTGATGAGTAAACATGAAAGATATCTTTCTTTTCGATTGGTTCTGAAGTAGTGAAGCGCTCACCGATCGCAGCCGATTGCGTGATCTGAAACTTTAAATCGCGCACGTTTTCGCAACCTAAACTTTTGGCAAGGCGCGTAATACTCGCGTGACTCACACTCGCTTTGTCTGCCAGCTCATTAATTGAAGCAGTCGCTGCAAATTCAAGATCACTCAAAATTAGATGAGCAACCTTGTCTTCCGCTGGGCTAAAGTGCCCTAACCCTTCTTTTATTTTATTAATAATATCCATATGTTACTGCTTCCTAACTAAAAAAAGGTTGAAATAGTTTTGCGAATTACCCAATCATCATCGGCGATTGCTACCTGACGCCATTTATCAAACGTTAAACACGGGTGAGACGTCGAAAAACACACCATATCACCCACTTTCAGATTGCAGTTGTCAGGCAAGGTTAGCATGGCATGCTGATCCATAATTTTAACGGTTTCAATTAAGGCATCAGCCGCTTTTAACGTATGAGAATCTACATGGTATATAAGCTCTGCTTTTGGTAAACCGGCGTCAAATGCCACATCACGTTTACCCAAACCAACAATGGCAAGTCCTGCCTCGGGGCGTGATACAACATAGGCCCACACTGTTAGGCTAGATGCTAAATCACCTGTCACATCACAAGCCAATTGACTACGTGCCATCACCACATTTTGTGCATCTTGATAAATGCCAGTGTCATGAATTAAGTAGCAACCAGGACGAATCACTAAGTTAAAGTTTTCTTGGTGATTATGCTTGGCTAACGTCTTTGCGACGACGTCATACCAAGCAGAGCCTGCGCCAGTAATAATGGGGTTATCTAAACTAAACACATTTTGCTTTTTAAGTGTGCTTGCGAGTTGATAGATTTCCTCTACGAAATTGGTGACTTTTTCAAGGGCATTACTACCGCCAATCACCCCTTCATAAAAACCAATTCCTGCGAGTTTTAAACTTGGGTGCGCTTTACATGCAGCTAAAAATGCATCGGTATTACTCAAATCACGCCAACCACAGCGGCCGCCTTGTGCACCAATTTCTAATAGAATGTTAATTGATACTTTTCGCACATCAAAAAAGCGGCCTATTTGCGTGGCGTTTTCCACCGAATCTACAAAACAGTAAAATTCTACATCGGTGCTTTCAATTAAATTAGCTATTTGTTCAAAGTGATATTTTCCAACTAATTGGTTTGCAAGAATAATTCGTTTAACACCGTGATTTACTGCGTTAAGTACTTGCGCCACCGTTGCAAGGGTGATGGCCCAGGCACCGTGCTCAAGCTGCATGTTAAAAAGCTCGGGTGCCATAGTGGTTTTACCGTGGGGGGCTAAGTTTACTTCTGCCTTTTGACAAAAATCGCTCATCCACTTTGCATTGTTATTGATGGCTGATTGCGATAACACAGCAACCGGAAAACTCACTTCTTCACGCAATATATGCCAGCCACCATGTGCTAAAGATTGTGGATTTCCCGCACCTTTAATTACTTCATTCATAAACTTGTTACCAAATTGCTAACAGCAAAACACCCAACTAATACAATTCTATTCAATCTAGATGCATTTCAAACAAATTTGTTATCAAAGTGTTGCTTTTTCAATTATGTTAATGTTAAAAAGTAACAAGTTCAAGATTTTTGTTTGTTACTTTTTAACATTGCGAAGTATCAAACATTCACATTTGAACTAGGTGAGTCAACTTTCAAGTATCAGCTAAACTGGGCTGTTGTTAAGAGTTTAGTGTTGCGTGTATTAAGCAGTAAAACGCATAAATTACTGTCGAAGTTACGACCTTTTTAATATTTTTTTGACAGCAAATGACAACGCTGTCAAGAATTATACAAGTTATCACAACAATAAGGTTTCTCAGAATTATTTTCTGATAGAACTAAACACTAATAGGGGAAAACTGTGTCCAACAGAACATTTAAACGAAGCGTGTTGTCTTCAACCATAGCGGTAGCTCTCTCTGCCGGTTTCGCACAAAACGTTATAGCTGAAGAAAAATCATCGGCTGACGCTGAAATGGAAGTAATTCAGGTTAAAGGTATTCGTGCCAGTACAGTTAAAGCAATTAACGTAAAGCGTTTTGCACCTTCACAAGTTGACGGCATCGCGTCTGAAGATATCGGTAAATTACCCGATGTTACCATTTCAGATTCTCTGCAACGTATCACCGGTGTACAAGTAGAGCGTACCGCAGGTGAAGGTGGTCCAGTACAAATCCGTGGTCTGCCTCAAGTAGATAGCACACTTAATGGCGAAGTATTTTTAAGTGCAACGACCATAGATTCATCAGGCGCTGATTTTGGTGACTTACCAGCACAGCTTTTCTCAGGCGTTGATGTTTATAAAACCAGTGAATCTAAGCGTTCTGCTGCGGGTATTTCAGGCTCTATTGATTTAAAAACGCGCCGTCCATTTGATATGAGCGAAGGTTGGACAACTAACGTTAGCGCCGATGTGACACAGGGCTCGATTAGTGATGAAGCCGATCCAAATATTAACGGCCTTGTAAGCTACAACGCTGATAAATGGGGTGTTTTATTCTCAGCGGTTACACAAGAAGCAACCCTTGCTACCGATTATAATGGTTATTTTGATACCTCTGAAAATGGCGGTATCGGTGCAGCAAATAACAACTTCACATGGGGTCAAAATCCTCAAGGTAACGACATTCGTCACGTTGTACCGCAAGGTTTTGCTGCATTTAACAAACAAGAAAAACGTGAGCGTCAAGGTTTCCAGTTTGCTTTTCAAGCGGATTTAAGTGAAGGCTTTGAACTTGTGTTCGAAGCATTCTACACCGACCAAGAACGTTTTAACGAGCGTCAAGGTCTATCACAAAACAACCGTTGGTATTCATTTAACGACTATGCATTTCCAACTGAATCTGGTTGGACAGGCGATACATTTACCGATGAAAATGGCGATACTTGGGGCGGCGTAAATGATTTCTACTTACAGCCATGGCGCCTGCAAACCTTCACTCAGGTCAACAATAATTACGAAACGTCAACCAACTTAAATTTAGAACTTAACTTTAATAACGGTGGCCCACTTTCAGGTCAAGTGCGTGTAACACGTGCACGCGCTGATGCAAGCATGCGTCACGGCTATGGCGAAGGCGACTTATTGAGCATCGACCAAGGGACTCGTGTAACTGGCCCAGGTCAATTCGCTCCATCTGAATACTGTTCAGGTGAAAATGCTGTTGGTGACCAAGGCGGTTGTTACGCACAATTTTCACCAGGCGGTATTGAAGACGATTCGTTCCTTCTACGTTATGACGCCCGTGGCGAGTCTCCTGTATTTAGTGGTTTTGACCAACTGGTAAATGGCGGACAAGGCTTAATGAGCGTTGCTGATTACATGGGCAGCTTAGATTCATATCATATTGGTGCATTCTCATCAGAAGGTAATACAGACGATGAAGGTGAAATCAACACCTTCAGTACGAAATGGAATTATCAATTTGACGATATGCCATTCGTGACAAGTGTTGATTTTGGTGTGCGCTTTATGGAACGTAAAGTGGATCACGACCAATTCACATACACGTCTGAATTTGGTGACGGCTGTGATATTGCACAGTGGAAAGCGGTTGACCAATATCACACTGTTGATACTTGTGAAGGCAATCCTGCAGCAGGTGAATACCTAACAGAAGACGTAGGAGATTTAACTGCGGGTACTTGGGTACCGTATACATTACTTAACCCAACTCGCCTTGATACGCATACTACAGTTAGCCAGATTTCTAACTTCGGAAGTGTAAAAGGCATTCCAACAATGTGGGCGATTGATCCGAGTAACTTCCGCGATCCACGTCAGTTCCACCTAAACACATTTGGTAATGTACAGCGCACTGAAAACGCAGGTGCTTCTTTTGATGTTAAATTGAACGAATTCAGCTATTTTGCACAAGCCAACTTTGAGTGGGAAATGATCCGCGGTAACTTTGGTGTTAAAGTGGTTGAAACTGACCTATACGTGAAGCAAAACCTAGCTGGCTCTAACTTACCTCACTCAGGTCTAGGTCCGGATATTGGCGACGTAGTAACAGAGCGCAGCTATACAGATTACCTACCATCATTAAACGTGTCAGCTGATGTAACAGAAGATGTGATTGTACGTGGTGCATACGCTAAAAACATGCAAGCACTTGACCTTGCAAGTTGGGGCGGTGGTAAAACGGTTGGTAAAGCAATTAACGGTGAGTGTGACTGTTTACGTGTAGTAAATGGTAACCTAACAGGTAACCCGGCACTTAACCCATGGCGTTCAGATAACTACTCACTATCAGCTGAGTGGTATAATGGCGAAGCGTCAATGATGTTCTTATCACTTTACCGCATCGAAATTGAAAGCTTCACAGAAAGCGGTACCGTTTGGATTGATGAGCCAGATGATGATGGTATCAGCCGTGGTCCATGGCCTTTCAGTACGCAAGTACAAGGTAAAGGTGGTGATGTAAGCGGTCTAGAAGTGGGTATTCGTGCTGCAATGAGCGACTACACAGATATCGCAATCCTTAATAACTTCGGTATCGATGCTAACTACACATACAGTGATAGCTCACAGCAGAATAAAGACGTAAATGGCGACGACTTACCATTTGTTGGTATGTCAAAAGACACATACAACTTTGTACTTTGGTATGAGCAAGAAGAGTTCTCAACGCGTTTAGCATGGAACTCACGTAGCCCGCGCTTAATCACACAAGGTTCAAGCGCTGTAGGTGGACAGTCACTATACCAAGATACGTATTCACAGCTTGATTTCAGTGCAACCTACCACGCAACTGATTATCTCGATATTTACTTACACGGTTCGAACATCACTGAAGAAGTTCAACAAACTTATCTTGAATTCTCTTCACAAAAAGCGTTCCGTAACGAGTATGAATCGCGTTGGACCCTTGGTGTTAGGGCAACATTTTAATCCTTAGAATTATTAGGATTTAGGTTGAATTAACACTTACTGCCCAAGACTGCCGTCATTTGGCGGCAGTCTTTTCTTTTGGTTTCATCACGATACAATGCAAATACCCATTTGATTAACTAATTGCCTATTTACTTAATCACGTTACTTAATCAAATTGGTATTGAAGTATAAGCACGAGTGTGAACCATGACAGAAACGACAAAAACAATAAATTCCATCGTCATAGTCGGCGGAGGTACGTCTGGCTGGATGACAGCTGCAGCCCTTGCTAATCATGCCCCGCTAAAACACTGTAAAATTACCCTGATTGAATCAAGCAAACTTGGCACCATAGGTGTGGGTGAAGCGACTATTCCAACCCTTCGCCGCTTTTATCAAAACTTAGGTCTTAGCGATATTGAGGTACTAAAAGCCACCAAAGGTAGCTGCAAACTTGGCATTGAATTTCAGGGTTGGGCAGGTGAAAACTCGCGCTTTATTCACCCATTTGGCATTTATGGACAAAGCACACCAAGTACCCCATTTCATCATTATTGGCTTCGCGCCGAACAAGCAGGTACACACAGCGATTTAACCGACTACTCTCTTGGCGTGCAAATGGCAAAACACAATAAATTTGTGCCGCCAAAAATTACACCGCAAAACCAGTTAGAAATTTTTGATTGGGCGCTGCATTTTGATGCCAGCTTGTTTGCCAAACTGATGTTCGATTATTCAACCAGTAAAGGTGTTCAGCACATTGATAACACCATTTGCAGCATTGATAATCACCCTGATGGCAGCATTCGCCAATTACATTTTGAAGATGGTTCAAGCATCGCGGCGGATTTGTTTATTGATTGTTCAGGCTTTAAAGCGCTGTTAATTGGCGAAAACCAAGCTGTTGATTATGAGAATTGGAGCCATTGGCTACTCAATGACAGCGCTGTTGCAGTGCAAACAAGCGCAACGGCTGAGCCAATCACCCGTACACTTGCTATCGCGAAAAAAGGCGGCTGGCAATGGCGTATTCCACTTCAGCACCGTGTTGGTAATGGCTATGTTTACAGCAGCAAATACCTATCCCATGAAGAAGCAGAGCAAAGTTTGCTTGCATCAATCAATGGCGACATTTTACAGCCACCACGTAAATTTAGTTTTACCCCAGGCAGGCGTAAAACAGCGTGGCATAACAACTGTGTCGCCATTGGTTTAAGCTCTGGCTTTTTAGAGCCATTAGAGAGCACTAGCATTGCACTGGTTGAAACGGCCATCGAAAAACTCTTACTTACTTTCAATAGCAATCAATATTCAATAAACGATGTCGCTAAATTTAATGATGTAAATGCACAAGAATATGAGCGCGTACGCGACTTTATTATTTTGCACTATAAGTTAAACGGCCGCAGCGACAGCCCGATGTGGCAGTATTATCGTGATATGGCGATTCCGGCATCACTCGAAGAGAAAATGCTAACCTTCGCTAAAACCGGCGAGTTAAAACGCCTGCCTTGGGAAATGTTTGGCCCTGACAGTTGGCTGGCAATTTATCATGGCTTAAATTTTTTACCCGAAAACTACCAAGCAAGCGCAGATAATATGCCGCTCAATTACTTAAATGAACATTTAGCTAAAATGCGTGAAATGGTAGCTAATCAAGTTAAAAACGCCCCAACCCATAGCGAATTTCTACAGCAACACTGTGGCTATCAACCAATCAAGCAACAGGAAGCGGTATGCAGTTAAACCAAAATCCCATTGAAAAATTCGTTATTGTTGGTGGTGGCACCGCAGGCTGGCTCGCTGCAGCAACACTTGGCAACATTTTTAAAGACAGCAACACCCAAGTTGAGCTGATTGAATCAGACGAGGTTAATATTATAGGTGTCGGTGAAGCCACTATTCCACCGCTTATTGATACCCTTGAAAGCCTCGGCATTGATTTAGTTGAATTTATAAAAGCCACTCAAGCCAGTTTTAAATGGGGCATTCAGTTTGAAAACTGGTATCAAGAATCACACAGCTATTTTCACCCCTTTGGCGAAGTTGGCCAAAAAATTGATGGTCACGAGTTTTACCAATGCTGGCTTAAACAAAAAGCCGAAGGCGACAACACACCGTTAATGGCCTATTCGCCAGAAGCGGTATTATCTGAAAAGAATCGTTTTTTTGTACCGCACCAAGCGATGAATACACCACTTGCAGGTGCTCGCTTTGCACTGCACCTTGATGCTGTGCTCGCAGGGCAATATTTACGTAAATTCTCTGAAAATATTGGTGTAAAACGCACCGTTGGCCACGTTGAATCCATAAGCAAAACCATTGACGGTAATATTGCCTCTGTCACATTAAAATCAGGCGACACAATTAACGGTGATTTTTTTATTGATTGTACGGGCTTTAAGGGTTTATTGATTGGTAATGCGCTTAATACCGAGTATCAAGATTGGTCTGAACATTTACCCTGTAACCGCGCTGTTGCAGTACAAACTAAACTCACCGGTGATACCAAGCCTTATACTATTTCCCGCGGGCAAAAAGCGGGTTGGAGCTGGCATATTCCACTGCAACACCGCACTGGCAATGGTTATGTATTTTGCGACAAATACATCTCCGATGAAGAGGCAATACAAACCTTACTTGATAATGTTGACGGCGAGCCGCTAAACGAGCCAAGAGTAATCCCCTTTGTTACCGGTGTGCGGGATAAAGTATGGAATAAAAACTGCCTATCGCTTGGCCTTGCTCAAGGCTTTTTAGAGCCACTTGAGTCCACAGCAATTCATTTAGTATCTAAATCGCTGGCACTGTTTGTACGCATGTTTCCAACCAAAACGCCAAATGCGGTATTACAAAATGAGTTTAACCGCCGCATTATTGGTGACTATCAAGAAATTCGTGACTTTTTGGTGCTGCATTACTGCACCACACAACGCGATGATTCGCCGTTTTGGCGCGACTGGCAACAAAAAGAAATTCCAGCAAGCTTATCTGAGCGTATCGCATTTTTTAAACAAAGCGGCGGATTGATCCCTGGTGTTGAAGAACTGTTTCAACCCACCAGCTGGTATGCGGTGTTTGATGGCATGGGGTTGACTCCAAATGGCTACAACCCGACCCTAGATGCCCTTAACAGCGAAACCCTTGCAAAAAGTCTTGCGGCTGGCAGAAATGCACTTGACAAATGCGCTGAAGCACAGCCCTTACACGATGAATTTTTACAAAGATACTGTCCTGCCAATGAGGCTATATTTGTTTAAGTGCGTAATAATTTCACAGAAGTAAAGCTTATGTAATATTTATTTAAATTTTAAATATTGAGTTGACAGATTAAATGGTCTGTGTAATTATGTTTCAGCAAGACATACTATGTCAAGGGAGAAAGAACGTAACTATATGGATTTAAACGAGCTATCAATTCAATTGGCTGTCGCTAGCTCTAAAAGCAATGAATTCGAATCATTCATTATCTCAAGTAATTCTCAAGACGTACTACAGGTAATCGTCGACGGTAACGATGAACTTCCTATTTTTGTAACGCGCACAGATGAACAAGTATTGTGCATTTGTTATCTGTTTAAAGAGAACGAAATTAAAGCGGTACAACAGGTTGAACTCAATGATTTACTGCTGCAATTAAATGTACCTATGCCTTTAAGTGCATTTGCCAAAATAGATGACAGGTACGCAACTTTTGGCGCGTTATCTACCACATCAACATTTGATCAGATTGAACATGAAATTGTGACACTCGCAGCTAATAGTATCGATGCGCTTGAGGCTATTTCAAATTATTTAACCGACTAATTTTCAATGGAGTGAATTATGAGTATCTTTCAAAAATTATTTACAGCCCTCAAGGGCGGCGCTCGTGAAGTTGGTGAAGGGTTGATTGATGCAAATGCCATTCGTATTTTCGAGCAAGAAATTGTTGATGCTAAAAATGCACTAACCCAAGCGAAGAAAGGCCTAACTCAAGTAATGGCAAAAGAAATGCAATCTAATCGTGCAATCAAAGCCATTGATAACAAAATAAGCGAACACGAGAATTACGCTGCGCATGCACTTGCTCAAGATAATGAGCCTCTTGCGTTAGAAATTGCACAAAAAATTGCGGAGTTTGAACAGGAAAAAGTACATCAAGTTGAGGTGTTACAAAGCTTTCAAAACCACATTGCCGCATTAAAGCAACAGATTAAAAAAGCTGAAAAAATCATTCAGGAAAACCAACGTCAGTTGAGTATGGTCAAAACAACTGAAAGCGTGCAAAAAGCAACCTTGGCTGTTAACGACACTTTAATAAACAATAACTCTTCAATGGCATCAGCAAAAGAGTCGCTCGAGCGCATAAAACAACGCCAGGCTGACAAGCAAGACCAAATTAATGCCGCTGAAATATTAGAAGCCGAAACAAACAACTGCGACCTTGCGAACAAATTGCATGAGGCTGGCATTGGCAAAGATGCTTCTCGCACTCAAGCGATATTGGCGCGCATAAAAGCAAAACAGGGCTAAGTAACATAAAATATTTTGTTTTATTGTTTACACTGCATAAATTTTAAACGTGCTTTTTAACTTTATGCAAGGTGAATAACAACAATACAATTGTAATATTAATAAAACTACTTGTTACTTAAACTTAATTTTTGGCATTAAAAATTCTGCAACTGCAAGCGTAAAGGATTACACGTGATTAAAAACAAGCATACCTGGCAAAAACAAGAACAAGCTGTACGCGCAACTCAGCTCGCTTTTGATTTAAGTTCAGAAGCGCAAAAATACATAAAAAAGCAAGCAATTGATGCCGAATTAACGCCATCCGATATGATCAGGCGAATCCTAAACCTAGAAGTAAAATCAAAAAAAACACGTCAACGTTTAAGCTTCAATCTAAACGATGATGAATTGCACTTGCTTGCAAAGCGTTTTGACGTAGAGCCTCTCGATAAACGCCTAGTTAAGCAAAAAGTCGCAGAATTATTAATTCAATACGCACAACAAAAAAACTAATCCACCCATTTTATTGAGACAAAAAGTATGGAATTTCTAAATATCGCATTTAGTTTCCCGAGCAGTGTTTTTACATTGTTAATGGTAATTGTAATTTTATTCTGGCTTATTACCCTTATCGGCTTTGCCGACATAGATATGTTCGAAGGAGAAGTCGACCTGGACCTAGATGCGGATGCAGACGTAAACGTCGATTCTGGTTGGTTCCAAGCCGCGTTTGGCGGTGTGCCACTCACCATATCTTTGAGCATCGTTATTATGCTCAGCTGGGTATTCAGTATTTACTGCCAAATGTTTTTTAGCTTTTTGCTAGGTAACGGCATCTTATTTTATGTATTTGGCACATTTATGCTGCTCGCCTGCTTTATTGCAGCAATTCCACTTACCGTACTTTTTATCAAACCATTAAAACAATTATTTAAGAGTCAAAATGCAACCTCTCGCGACGATCTTCTCGGTTTAGAGTGCACAATTGCAACAGGAAAAGTCACCCAAACTTTTGGCCAAGCACGTGTTTATTTTAATGGCGCAGAGCATCTAATAGAGGTTAGATGTGAACAGGACAACCAATTTAAATCAGGTGATCAAGCAGTATTAATTGATCATCTCGCTACTCAACACAGTTACATTATCGCTGATAAGCCTTGGTAACAACATATTTAAATAACTAGGAAATTCAGGAAAACAACATGGAATTTTTAGACAACATAATGCCAATCCTGACGATTGCAGGCATTGCAGTTGCTATTATTTTTAGCATCTTACTTATTATTGGCAAGTTCTACCGAAAAGTTGAGCAAGGCCAAGCTCTTATCATCAATAAAATGAAAAACGAACCAGATGTCACAACAACTGGTGGTATTGTCTATCCTGTCATCCATAAAATGGAAGCCATGGATATTTCCACAAAACGCATGGTATTAGATCGCCGTGAAAGCAGCGGTCTAATTTGTAAAGATAACATTCGTGCAGATATCGCCATTACCTTTTATATTCGCGTTAATGAAAGTAAAGAAGACATTCTACGCGTAGCAAAACAAGTAGGCTGTTCTCGAGCCTCACAGCCTGAAACACTGCAAGAATTGTTTGAAGCCAAATTTTCAGAAGCACTCAAAACAGTTGGTAAGCAACTAGAATTTGAAGAACTGTTTACTCAACGTGATATGTTCCGCGATAAAATTAAAGAAGTTATCGGCCAAGACTTATCTGGCTACACGCTTGAAGATGTCGCAATTGATTATTTAGAGCAAACTAAAATTGAAATGCTCGACCCAAATAATATTCTCGATTCAGAGGGTATTCGCCGCATCACGGAAAAAACAGCACAACAAAATGTTGAAACTAACCAACTAAAATGTGATGAAAAAATCCGTATTGAGCACCAAAACCAGGCTGCACTTGAAAAATCGAAAGAAATTGAGCGCCAACGCGAAGATGTGCTCGCAAAACAACAGCGTGAAATCGAAACCGTGCGTGCACGTGAAACTGCTGAAGTTGAGCGTGTTAAACATGAAGAACGCATCAAAGCGGAAGAAGCTCGCGTTGCGGCAGATGAGCAAATCGCCATTGCGGAGCAAAATAAGCAGCGTGAGATTGATATCGCAGAGCAAAACCGCCTACGTGTTCTTGCTATTGAAGAAGAAAAAGTAACTCGTGCGCGTCAAGTTGAAGAAATTGATCGCGAGAAAGAAATAGAAATTTTGCGCATCAATAAAGAAAAAGCGCTCGAAGTTGAACGTAAAGAGATAGCCGAAGTACAACGCGATCGCGTCGCAGTAGAAAAAACCGTAGCTGAAGAGCAAGAACGGATCAGAGATGTACAAACTATCGCCGCAGCAGAGCGAGAAAAAGAAGCAATCGTGATCCGCGCTAAAGCGGAGGCCGAAGAGGCATTAGTAAAGGACATTGAGTCAGCGAAAGCAAAAGAGCAAGCCGCTGAATACAAAGTGCGTGAGCTTGAAAAAATGGCAGAGGCGGACCTTCGAGTTGCACACCAAAAAGCTGAATCAATTAAGATTATGGCGGAAGCTGAGCAAACTGAAATCGCTGCCAAAGGCCTTGCTGAAGCAGATGTTATTAAGGCAAAAGCAGAAGCAGAAGCGATCCAAGGTGAAGTTGATGCAACTAAGTTAAGACAACAATTCGAGGCTGAAGCACAAGGTAAACGCGAAATTGGTAACGCCGAGGCTGAAGTGCAAACAGCAATGGCAGAGGCAGTGAAACAGCAGGGACAAGCTGAGGCCGACACCCTTGAACTTAAAATGACGGCAGAAGCTAAAGGCTTACAAGAGAAGTTAGAAGCGCTAAATGCAATGAATCAAGAAGCGCGCGATTATGAGACCTTCTCATTGCAACTAGCACAACAAAAAGAACTAACACTTGCAAAGATTGATGCGAGTAAAGATATCGCAGCACATCAAGCCGAAGTATTAGCGCAAACATTGGGTAATGCAGATATCAATATTATGGGTGGCGACGGTCAGTTCTTTAATCAATTTATGAAAGCCATCACCCTTGGTAAATCAATTGATGGCCTAGTTGACGAGAGTCAGGTAGTCCAAACCGTATTTAAAGACCATTTAACCGGTGAACGTAACTTAGTAGAAGATTTAAAAGGGGTACTTGCCGGTGCCAATGAATCATCTGAAACCCTAAAAAACATTAATATGAGTAAGTTATTAAGCCAATTATCAAACTCAAGCGATGCACAAAAATCTCAGTTGCTCTCGCTACTAGGCGTTGATTTAAAGCAAACTCAAAAACTCGAAACACAAGACTAGTAAAGCACTATAAATAAGGCGCGCATCTGCGCGCCTCGCACTCTAAGGCAATTTTTTCAGGACACATTGGTAAATGACGGAACAAACACAACAATCCGCTTTAGAACAAGGATCATACGATCTTATTAAGCGCCGCCTAAGCAACCTAGGAAGTGATTTAAAATCATCAGTTAATGCCATTAATCATCAACGTATTGATAGCTTTGGCAGTACCGAGCTACAGGTTAAAGGCCGCGTACGCGTACGTACCGAAAATAACTGTGTTCCTCGAGACATTGTGATCATTGGCGACAAATTAATATTCGCTTACAACGTGTTCATCGGTTTGAAGAAACAAACCAGTATTCACGATGTATTTAGCGTACAAAAGCTAACCATAGTGGATGACCATTTTGAGGTCGATAACTACCCAAGCGATACCCGTTTTTTAACGGATAGCCGTTTTATTCGTGACTTTGAGGAACTTTATACTTATTACAAAGAAGCAAAGCTACAACATTTGTTTGTCCAACATGGCAAACTCTATGCCCTATTCCAAATCGGTGACAAGCTCAGCGACGTTAGAGTGTTTCGTTGGCAAATCGAAAACGATAACACCTTAAACTATATCGACAACCGCGGCGAAAGAGACATTCAAAATCGCCAAGACTACGATTTTGAATGGGAAAAAACCTCGCGTGAAAACCATATTGAAGGCACTCACCCGCATATAAACGTGCGTGATAAAATCTTCATCGATACCAAAGGTGGAGCGCTTACTTTCAAAGTTGAAAACAACACTAATTCTGGCCAGGGTATCTACCAAGAGTCCCTCGAAGACAAAAATCAGTCATTAGCTGATTGCAATTTAGACTATGCCATTGTTGGTGATCTCGTGCTGCTAAGAATATTGCCTTATCGCGAAAAAATCGTTCGTTACTATATTTACAATACACGTAGCCAATCGATTGTGCGGCAAGATGCCCTGGCGCATGCCTGCGTGTCTTTACCAGAAGACCATGGGATTATTTATCCCGGTGGTTATTACCTGCAATCAGGACAATCACGCTACTTCGAAGATAAACTAAACGACTTAGAGTTTCATAAACAGTTGCGCTCACCTAATGGTGAAGATGTACTGTATATATTTTATGAGCCAAGCGAGGGCCGTTATGCCCTATTCGCTTATAATATCATTGAAAAAAATCTGCAAAACCCTATTTATTGTCACGGCTATGGCGTTTACCAAGATGGCTTAACTGTTACTTTTAAAGCCGAAAAAGACGAAGCTGAACGTGTACATCCATTGCAAATTTGGCAAAGCCCCTTCGTATCGGCTGAGTATGCAGCGAGCGCGCCTGCACCAACAGGTACCTTTGGTAAGATTGGTAACCCCGATTTGGTGCGTGGTATTTCAGATTTATTCAGTGTCTGTAGAGCTATCCAAGAACAGAGCGCAACACAAAATCACTATGAAGATCTTATTGCCTTAGCACGTGCCATTTTCGACCGTTATCATTGGTTAAGCAAAAAAGAGTTCGAAAAACTAAACAGCAAACTGCACAACGTACTTGAAACTGCAGAACAAGTGCTCGATGAGTTTGAGAAAATCACTCAAATTCAAAACAAAGCCAAAGAAGCGCTTAATGACATCGAACTACAAATAAACAATGCACTAAAAGAAATTCGCCCTGATAGTTTTAAATTCGCGAATCAATTTGTTGCAAGCCTTGCGACACTCAAGCAGCTAAGCGGTAAAGTTATCAGTCTTGAAGATGTGAAATACATTGATATCGCTGCGCTCACCCAGCTGCAAAACAACATCACAGCGCAAGAAACACAGCTAAGCAATGCTACCGCATCGTTCTTACAAAAAGCAGAAGCGCTAGCGCCTTATCATAAACAACTTGATGAAATTTCCGAGTTAAGTGAAAAAAGTGAGGGAGTAACTGAGCTTAATGACTTCCTTGGCAAACTAGATGCATTGGCTGCAGAGCTTGATTTACTCAATCACACGATGCTTGACCTAGAGATTGATGATAGCCGTGTGCGCACTCAAATTTTAGAAGATATAAGCAGTGTTTATGCGCTCGTAAATCGCGCAAAAGCCAGTATTGAAATAAGACGTAAAAGCTTAGGTTCAGTCGAAGCAAAAGCAGAATTTGCCGCGCGTTTTAAACTCTTTTCGCAAAGTATCACAGGCGCATTAAATAGCGCCAATACACCACAAGAATGTGATGAGCAGTTATCTCGTTTACTGATCCAATTAGAAGAGCTTGAATCACTTTTCAGTGATCATGATGAATATTTAGCTGAAATTATCGCAAAACGCGATGACGTTTATGAAAGCTTTGAAGCACATAAACAAAAGCTACTTGATGAACAACAACGTCGCGCCCTATCACTGACTAATGCCGCAGAACGTATCTTACAAGGCGTAACTCGTAGGCTATCTAGTTTTAATGAGCTCGACGCGCTAAACAGTTATTTCGCTGGCGACCCAATGATAGGCAAGCTGCGTAAACTAATAAAAGAACTGCAATCTCTCGGCGACGAAATTCGTGCAGATGATCTAGAAGCCAAGCTCAAAGCCACGCGCGACCAAGGTATTCGCACGCTGCGAGACAAACAAGACATTTATACAGACGGTGGTAATACTGTAAGTATTGGTAAACACGTATTCAGTGTTAACAATCAAGTACTCGATTTAACGCTGCTACCACGTGACGATGCACTTATGTTCCACCTCACTGGAACAGATTACTTTGAACCAATTACCGACCCCGACACGTCAATAAAAATGCTCGCTTGCCAAGAAATATGGCAACAGTCTTTAATTTCTGAAAATAGCCAAGTTTATCGCGCAGAGTATTTGGCATATCAGATCCTTAGCGCAGCGAGAAAGCAACATCAGGGGCTCACATTAGAACGCTTAGTTTCAGCGCAACAAGAATCTCAGTTATTACCGTTAGTTCAAAAATTTGCCGAGCCAAGATATCAAGAAAGCTACGACAAAGGCATTCATGATCATGATGCAGCTATTATCTTGCACAATTTATTATCTCAACAACAGAGTTTAGGCTTGCTGACATTTCCAGTTTCAGCCCGCTTTTTAGCGCAATCATTGTTTATCTCTTTGACTGAAATTGAACGTGATACGCTTAAAAGCCAAGCGCAAAATAGCCAGCTAATGAGTGACGAATTTGGCAATGATCAATTTAAGCTTTCACTGGCAAATCAACTAACAGAACAGCTTGAACAATTTAGTGAAAATTTAGTAACTGCCACACCATTGCTTGGGGAGACCTCTTATGCTCTTGCTGCAGACTACTTGATAGCTGAGCTTGCTAGCATGCCAAATGAGTCTCTACAGTTTACTATCACCACACAGGCAAAAACGGCAGCTGAGCAATTTATTGGTTCAGCTAAAAGCAAACTTTTTTGGCATACATTAGCTGACACTGTTAGCAAACTAAACACTTTTGATGACCAAGCGGCACTAATAATTAATTGGTTGAATGCGTACTGTAAAGCAAACGAAGTCGATACTCACACTGCGATTGAAGCTGCAAGTTACGTATTATTTAGCCACCAATACCAAGCAACGTTTGTTAAAATCGACAGCAAAATCGAAACTCGAGTAACGGGCCTAATGGGACAGCATGCACGGGTTAAAGAACAAATCATGTTGCTCGATTATGCTGAGTTTAATCAACGCTTAAGCCATTATAGTAGCGATGTAGTGCCACGTTTCGAGCAATACCATGCGCTTAGAAAGGAAGTCATTACGTTACAAAAAGATAAGTTACAATTAGATGAGTTTAAGGCTAAGCCACTCAGTTCGTTTGTTCGTAACCAGCTAATAGATCAAGTTTATTTTCCAATTATCGGTGATAATTTAGCAAAGCAGATTGGCGCGTCTGGTAAAAATAAACGCACTGATTTAATGGGCATGTTACTGCTTATTTCGCCACCGGGTTACGGTAAAACCACCTTGATCGAATACATTGCCAACCGCTTAGGTTTAACATTCGTTAAAGTAAACTGCCCGTCAATTGGGCACGACCAAGTATCACTTGATCCCGCACAAGCAATTAACGCCACAGCTGCAAAAGAAATCGAAAAGATAAATCAAAGCTTTGAAATGGGTAATAACGTGATGTTGTATCTCGATGATATTCAACATACAAATCCTGAATTTTTGCAAAAATTTATCTCCTTGTGTGATGGTTCTAGACGAATAGATGGCGTTTGGAATGGCAAAAGTAAAACCTATGATCTGCGCGGCAAAAAGTTCTCCATTGTGATGGCGGGTAACCCATACACAGAATCAGGTGAATCATTTAAAATTCCAGACATGCTTGCAAACCGTGCGGACATTTATAATTTAGGTGACACCTTAGCTGGTTGTGAACAAGAATTTGCCATGAGTTTTATTGAAAACTCACTGACCTCAAACGCTGTACTTGCGCCACTTGCTAACCGTAATATGCAAGACCTGTATAAATTTGTGCGTATTTGCCAAGGTGAAGACATCTCTCTAAACGAGCTAGAATATGGATATTCACAAGCAGAAGCGAATGAAATTACCGCAGTACTAGACAAGCTAATGCACGTAAGAAATACCGTGTTGAAAGTGAATGCCCAATACATCGCGTCTGCAGCACAAGATGATAGCTATCGCACCGAACCGCCATTTAAACTGCAAGGCAGCTACCGAAATATGAACAAAATGGCAGAGAAAATCGTAGCGGCAATGAATGATGAAGAGCTAGAAAATTTAATTCAAGATCATTACCGCGGTGAAGCTCAAACATTGAGTAAAGGCAGCGAAGAAAACCTGCTGAAACTCGCTGAATTGCGTGGCACACTGAGTGAACAAGACAATCAGCGTTGGCTGCAGATAAAAAAAGATTACAGCAGTAAAAACAAACTTGACCAAGCTGGAAGCGCTGAAATGATGGCTGTTGAGCAGCTCGCTAATGTGCATAGTTCACTCGAGCAAATAGGCGAGAAATTAAATGCAAACACCCTAATGCATAACTACGCTGAACAATTTACGGCGCTAAGTGACTCACTCGCAAAGCTTGATAGTTCGCAATCATTTGAAACGCTAGCATCTGCTTTATCTGAACAATTAGCAAACACACCGTATCAAGATTCACTTGCTCTGATTGCTAAAAATATTGCTAAAAATAACAACGACGATACGCTTGATAACATTGCAAACATTCTCACTCAGCGCAATGAGCACAGTGCAGAATATCCTGATATGTTCGCAAACCTCACTAGCGCGATTGCTAAACCTAGACTTGAAAATGTAGAGCAATTACTTGCCAAGTTGGCCTTAGCACAAGACAATACAGCACATTCAGTCAATCAGCAAAATGACATATTACTTGAAACGTTGACACGCAATAACAGTAATGACTCGCTATCACAAATCGCAGTCGAGTTAAGTCAAAGCAATGAAAGTAAAGGCCACCATCTTGAAAAGCTGCAAAGTCTAATTGAAACGCTCAAGACACCAAAATTAAGCGAAATAGAAAATCAGCTTGCAAAACTTGCTGAATCACACGAAAACATGCTTAACAACTTGAGCAAACAAAACGAAGTTGCATCAACGCGTAACACCCTGCTAGATAAAATCACTCAGCAAAACCAAGAACAGTTAACGTGCAGTCAACAAACACAGCAAAATGCAAGTGCGCTTGCGCTAACATTGAAAAACCTTGCTGACGTGCAGCAACAAAGTTTGGAAAGGGATGCAACGAATGATGTTAACGAATCATTACTAACGCAATTGCAAACCATTGTGCAAAATAGCCAAACTCAAAGCGATGATATCAACCAACAATTAGCCACAATAAGCAAGGCAATAGAAACGCAGCAAACCTTATCACAACAGACCCTTGAGCAATTAATTGTGGCACTTTCAACTATTTCGCCAAAAGTCACTGTCGATAATCATACCGATCCTAAAGTGGCTGAAGCAGTAGCGGCCGTGGCCCAAACAATTGACGCTTCACTACTACCTGTGCTTAAAGTTATGCAACACAAAGTAAGGCTCGACCATGATGTTTGGAATAAAGTTGACGCTGTTTCAAAGCAATTAAAGTCGATTGATGACTCCTTTGAAGAGCCAAAAACTGTATTAACAGAAGATGATAAAGACATCATTGTGTCTTAATTTAATATAAAGGGCTCAATTAATTGAGCCCGTCAAACAACATAAGTAGTAACGCTATGCGAACTTTATTTTTTCTAATTGTTATCCTATTTTCATCGGCAACATTTGCAACACCTGATACCCTCTTTTTGCTACGCCATGCTGAAAAGCGCGATGGCATTAATCCGAACCTGTCTGACGCGGGTAAATCTCGTGCAGAGCACCTTGTTAGCATGTTAAAAGACAAAGAAATTGAGCATATTTTTAGCACTAATTACAACCGCACCTTAGAAACCGTAAAACCGCTTAGTCAAAAATTGGGCATTGTGGTTACACATTATAACCCGCGTCAGTTAACGGCCTTGGTTAAACAACTCAAAACATTAAAAGGCAATACCGTGATTGTTGGGCACAGCAACACCACACCACAACTTGTAAAGTTATTAACCGAACAAGATGTCACCATTAATGAAGATCAGTTTGATAAGCTGTTTGTAATTGAAGGCGGTGCGTTAACTCAGCTTAGTTCTAACAATTAAACGATAGCTTTGGGGAAACACCACCCATTGGGGTTTGTTCATAAATACGGGTAACTCATTATTGAAAGCCCGTATTAATTAGCTTATTGAATACAAAACTATACGTTTCGCACTTTTCGATAACCCGGCCACCAACACACAGCGCAAATACCACCAATTATTTTGAAATACGGTTAAATCGCTGTGCTAATTCGCTAAATGTGCAAAAGCCAAGGGCCAATGGGTAAGCTTGATTACTCTCATCAAGGTAAAACAAGGCGGGAAAACCGGTTACGTGTAATTGCTGTGTCATAGCAAGATGCTGTGTAAGCGTTTTTTGCGTTTGCTCCGAATTAAGGGCGTGAACAAACTCATCTTTATCTATTCCAACCTCAATGGCACATTCAATTAACGTGTTTTCTAACGATGGGTTTTGCGCTTTTTGGTAATACGCAATTTGAATTGCATTGACCATTTTTTCAGCCCCATTTTCCAGTAAATCATTCGCCACAATCACCGCGCGACACGCTAAATAAGTTGAGCGATACGGCGTATTGCAGTGCCAATAATCATGATTAAATGTAACCTGTGTTTTCACTTCAATTTGCTGCCAATAAGCGGCAATTGTCTCGCGCATTTGCTCACTCATCGGCTGGTTATTATCAGGGGCAAGTCCGCCCATCACCCATTCAATATCGATATTTGAATGTACTTGCAAAAACGCATCTAGCTCAGGTTTAAACCCGTAACACCAAGCACACATTGGATCCATTACATAAATAAACCGCATATTTTCACCTTAACTACACACACTAGCTTTACCTGCTTTTCGCAGCGCATAAGGACCACCCTGCTCATCTAATACCAACGCTAACCACTGACCCGTGTGCGTACTATCAAATAAGTTCGAAGACGCCATTAATTCAGCAACAACCTCGCGTTTTATTTTTATTAAAGTCGAACCATCACAGCTCTCTAAATGCCAATCTAATTGCGTATTAAGCACCTTAACGGTCATTATATTTGTATTACCTGATGCGTTGTTAAAGCGTCGATTTAAGTTCGCGATTTGCGCATTACGGTCATTTTCTAACGCATTTTTTTGAGTCGTAATCGACCAGCTTAGTGTTTCTGATTGACGTTCTACTACAGCAACTTGATAGTAATTCGCTTCATTAATCTGACTATATTGAGGCGTAGCCTCACGCTGCACTTGGTTAAACACAACAAATCCGAGCATCGTTAACGCAGCAATGCTCATGGCAAATTGAAGGCGATAAAAAAGTTTAGATTTTGGTTTTTTTGTCGACTGGGCAATAATGTTATCGCTAAATTCACGCCTGTGCTTTACGCTTGAGTGCAGTTGTTGTTTGCGCTTTTTATAGAGCGAATCAATTAGTTCGTCTGCTTTGTTACTCATCTGCATACCCTTTCAGCATATTGCGTAAATTTTGTTTTGCGTAGCGTAGTCGTGATTTTATTGTCTCAAACTCGCACCCTGTAATATGTGCAATTTCATCAACCGAAAACCCTTCTTTTTGTAGAATAAACGCTTCTCGTTGGTAAAAATTGAGTGCGTTAAGCGCACTATCAAGCACCGCCAACATCTCATCGCCACTCACTTCGTGTGATTGGCCGCATACTAGCTGCACATCATCTAGCTGAGTGAGTTTGTTTTGGCTACGAAATTCATCAATCAGTAAACGCCTTGCAATCATAAACAACCAAGATTTAAACGAAATTGATGTTTTAAATAACGCTTTTTTTTCAATCACTTTAAGCCATGTTTTTTGACTAACATCTTGCGCAAGCACTTGATCTGACTGACTTACCAAAAAATGATACAAATCGTCATAATAAGTATCTACCAATTGATTTAAATACCGCTTTTTCCCAGAATCACGGTAACGCACCATGATTTCCTCTGCGCTGAGGTCTGCACTAAGCCAAGTAGTCAAAGTTAACAACATCTATAACGACTCCTTTTGCTCGTTGATCCAACTTTTGCGTAGACGCTGTGTTAGGGGTTAAGCGTATTTACGAAAAATACGCCCATAGAATTTTTTAAAACAACACAATCAGTCATTTACATTCGCAAAAACAATCCCCTAAACATAACAGCACTTTATTCTTGCGCTAATTTAAATTCAAGCAACACTGACTGGTTTGTCTGAATATGTGCCACCCCGTTATCAATAGAGGGTTTATACTTCCAGCGTTTTAACGCCTTTAGTGCAGCAGTATTAAAAACACGTTTGGGTTCAGCAGCAATCACTTGCGCATCGATAACACGGCCGGTTTTATCAATACTAAACGTCAACTCCACCCAGCCCTCAATGCCATCGCGAGCTGCTCCTACAGGATACTTAGGTGGCACACGCACAATTGGGCTTGCCTGCCCACTTTGCGACATAAGGCTAGGCGCACTGCTTGGCATACTACCAATAGACACATTTAAGTTGGGTGCAAATGTTAACGGAGCATTGCTCGACGCATTTGCTGGTGCTTCCAAAACACGTTTCGGAGGCTCCGTTAACTTTGGTGGTGGTTGAATTTTAGTTTTCTGCTTAACCTCTGAAATTTCGCGCGCTTGGTATAACGCAATATCAATAATTGGTTTGGGCGCATCAACAACTCGATTTGGTGATTTTATTAAAAACTGCATAAACGCGAACAAACTAAATGTCACAGCCAACGCAGCAATAAAGCAAAGTGTTAGTTTTAGTATCGGAATTTGTGGCTCGAAAGTATCAAGTTGCAATAACATAGGCTTTCCCTTTTTTTAATTGAGTTACCTATAAAACGCAGCGCCATACTAAAAGGGGTAAAAATTTTTTAATAATTTTGAGTTTAAACCTCAACCTTTCAAATTATAAACAGTTATCAACGTATTACGGCCCGTTCTGGTGCAATAAAATCAATCAAAAATCGTTTACTTAAGTTAACACCCATTTCTTTTCTAAACCTTTTTAAGCCCTGCTACGACTTAATAAATAACCAAAGCGTTAAATGCTTTACTTAACAAACAATAGGAATACAGATATGAACACGTCAAATGCGTTTGATTTATTATTTACAGCAGGTTTAACTACATTTGTTGTTGCAAGCCTGATTACGGCAGGTATGACATTAGCACTTGTAACAGGGTCATTAATTGGTGCTACTTACTTAGTGTTTAAATAGCCAGATAAAGAGACAATCCCAGTAAACAAGGAGTTGCTTATGCACAAAAGTACAGGTTATTAAAAAGGCACTTAGTTTAAAACTGAGTGCCTTTTTTATTTAAGAATTTTCAAAAGTATTACTCGGGGATGGATTAAGTTTTAATTAATAAATAAAACTTGGCTAATACCACTCCCAAAGACCTTTTAATTAGATATCTACCATTTCAATTTTAACCACTACATTTTTAAAGCCTGCTTCTTCTAGTTGCTGCTTTAAAAGTGCCTGATGGCTGCTAGCATCGTAAGCACGCGATGTATTAAACGTACGTGCGCCATTATTAAGAGGTGCCTCATCACCAAAGTAAACATTACCGGCAAATTGGCTTTGCGCATAAAAGTGGCCTGTTAGCGTTGTTTTCTTTGGTCTAAGTACACGGCTTAGCCAGTATTGCATAGTTGTTAAGCTTGTTTGCTCTATCATCCAAGGCCAATCCCACTTTTTGTTCTCACCTGGAATATTGCGATGCTCCCATTGATACGGAATACTTTTCTCTTGCCCAGACCATCGACCAATGACAAAATTAGCCGTTTCATTTGGACGGTTATCAGGGTGCGTTAATAAACCATTACCGCTCCAACGCATAAATCCGTTGACTGTTAAGTCATACGTAATGTCAGCATCAAATTCATAAGGGTATGAAATTGAGGATTTAAAAAGATCAACTTTGGCATTTAAACGTGTGAATGGTGGCACATTCGTACGCGCCTGCACAACAACACGTTCGCTCTCAGAACCACCATTACTTTCACCCCACGCTTGGTTTGCCGAAATTGTGATCGACAGCGACGTATCCGATCCTCCTGTCACCGATGGTGATTTCCAAGTATTTGATAATGTCACCGATTCAGAAATGCTATAGTCGTTGGTCTTAGACCAATTTGTTGAGGTATCGTACTCTATGGTTACAACCGACATCTGATCTGCTGAAGTATTGTTAATTGCTGGCACAGAGACCGTTCTAATTAACTCTTTCTCAGTCGCAATCACATCACCAGTAATCTTATAAGAATCAGTATCCATTACGTATTCGAAGTTAGATACATTAATGGTACTTTTCTCACCACAGCGATAACCAGAACAACTGCCCCCATTATAACCTCGGATATTCCAGCCATCACCTGCCCGCGTAACCTCCATATCCTCACCAACATAATTAGAGCGATTACCTCCCACCCAAGCAAAACCCATATAATGAGCAAGATAGGAAAGCGGCTTAATAAAAGCTTCTTTTTGGTTTACCAATTGCCACTCAATTTGACTTTGGCTGCCAGGAGCTACATTAATAGCGCTTAATGTTGGGATTTCAGTCATCGGATTTTTCGGGTAACACCATGAGTTTGACGCTGTACCACGTTTAATTTCACCTGAATATCCCGGTCCCATAATTACCCAACCATCGGCAAGACCCGTGATTTGCCATTTACCCATTTTTTTAACAATATCATTACGGTAAATCTCAGCTTCACTTTTGGTGATCAGCCTATTCTGACTAGAACAAACACCTTCACCTAGCGCCTCATATTGAATTTGATCTAAATAAATCACCGAAGAGTTTGCATGGGTAAGGCCTGCTTGGCCAATGAGCATTAACGCGAATAATTTTTTCATTTACTACTTCCTTTTTAGTCATATATAAATTCAGTCCATGTATTTATAAGCATCAGAAATAATGGACTGTTGAGAATAGTAAAAATCGCTAAAGCAGATTAATAGAGGCATCAATGAAAGTTAAATTTTCAAAAATGTTAGTTGTATTTTAGCTTTTTGGTTGGCTAATCAAACACGGCTGACGGTGTTATATATCGATACCACTTAACGAACAGGTCAAAAAGTCAATTAAATAACGCGTGCTTTTAGGGATCAGTTTATCAGGCCAAATTAAATTAATGTCCCGCTTAATTGGCTTAACATGGTCAAGTACATTTACTAGGCGATTGGCATTTAAGAATGGTTTTACACAATAAGCCGGACCGTAATAAATACCGCGCCCCTCAACTGCAGCTAATGCGCACATTTCGATGTCATTTGAGACAAAATCTGGATGTGGTTGGAACACATGGCGCTCACCTGTGAGCGTGATAAAACCCCAATTGTCAAAAGGTGAGCAACAAATATGTGGAAAATGAGCCAGGTCATCAAAGTTTGCAGGCTTGCCATACTTCACAATAAGAGTTGAAGAACATGCCATAACGAAATGCATTTGGTTTATCACCTTACAGATATTTTGCGAATTCTCGAGCTGGCCAATTCGAATGGCCAGATCAAACTCGGTTGATTTTAAATCTAATCGTTCATCAGAGAGCAGCATATGTATTTTAATATTAGGGTGTAAGGTGTTGAATCGGTTAATCAAACCTGTAAAGTAAACACTTTTAATAAAGTTCTGTGGTGCAATCAATTTAATTGTGCTTACCTTGTCTTCACCAATATTTTTAAAATCGCACAAAATACTTTGTAAATCTTCAACATGATTTAAACAATGCGCGTAAAAACTTTTACCCGGTTCGGTTAATCGTAAATTACCTCGCTCTCGATAAAACAAGGCTAATGATAAATCGTCTTCAAGTTTTTTAATGCGCCTTTGTAACGTTGGCAACGGGATATTAAGTTTGACCGAAGCTTCGTGAAAGGTTTTAAATTGATTTGTTTTGATGAACAGTGCCACTATATCTAGCAAGGTATACCTCCTGTAACAATTGAAGATAACTGCTCAGCCATATTTGGAAAAACGACTTACTTAGCGCATTTATCAACCGAGTATTTATTCAAACTACTTAAGTGTACCCATTTAGGCAACGAATTTTTATTAATGCTATGTGTTGAATTGCTATCAAGCCAGATATTTCAATGGCAGCTACCTAATTTGGCTTTGTTAACAAATGAAAACAATGGTGT
Source organism: Pseudoalteromonas sp. P1-9 (assembly GCF_001399975.1). Taxonomy (GTDB): domain Bacteria; phylum Pseudomonadota; class Gammaproteobacteria; order Enterobacterales; family Alteromonadaceae; genus Pseudoalteromonas. The sequence continues at coordinate 18,572 of NZ_LKBD01000021.1, read as the reverse complement.
GATGCGTTGTAAAAATTAAAAAATTCGCTCGCGAACCAAGCTAACAGACTAAATAAGGATTTCAAATATAGAACGATACCGTTACTTAAAAAGTATCAAGCTTTTAAAACTAATTTACTTACTTCTTAAATAACGCCAGGTTTAACTGTTTTACTACTGCTTTCCACCCAGTAAAACCTCGTTGTTTACACCCATTAACAAATTAAAGGAAAATCATATCACAATGAAATAGTTGAAATAATTACTCTTAAATCACATTTCACCACCCCCAGCTGCTATTTTTAAGTCATTTTTTGCACAAAAACCATTGAATTGTTAATTTTTAGTAACAATACTGAGTTGACCTCTGAGCTCTGACAACTCAGAAGGAACACACAATGACAACAATTAGCTTGGAAGTTGATATGAATAAAAATAAAAGCAGTATCACATTAAGCAGTATCTTTGTATGCGCAGTAGCGCTTTCAACCAGCTTTGCAGCAGCAAGTAAAGAATATAAAACAATTCTGATCCATGGGTTTCAACCCGTACAATTAATTAATGCAGCAGGCACGGATGTTACAGCTGATGGTGCTAACTATTGGTCATCTTACTGGGATCAACTGGCAGATGAACGCATAGATTGGCCGTCTTATGAACGTATTGAAGGTAAAATTGCATCCGATTGGGTTTGGCCCAAACTAAAGCAATTCTCACAATCAGGGTTATGTGACGCTGGCTGTGTTTTTGTCACCCACTCAACGGGAGACTTAGTTGCTCGCTATATTATCGATAACCAAGCAAATTGGTTGCAAAATGCCGGATTAAAGCCGCTGAATATTGTTGCAACCTTTGATATAGCTGGCGCCGGCGGTGGTAGCGAGTTGGCAGATATTGCTGTAAGTGCATTATCAGGGGCTGCCTCGTGGAACCCACTTGTTGATGCTGCGCTCGAGTGGTGGTTAGGCAATAATATTAATGAAGCTGTGGGTGTATTACACGACTTAAAAGTAAACAACGCGCGCAACCTTGCTCCCATGCCCGATAGCAGAGCTCCCCGCTTACGCTTTGTTGCCGATGGTGATGACTTTTTTGGCGCAACCTCGTTATTTATTCGTGGCAATGATGATGGCGTTGTAGCCACTCATTCAGCATGTGGTGCAAGTAATGTTGCAGCTTATGGCAGCTGCAGTACAGATGTTGACACAAACGGTCGAATTAAAACTCAAAACAACGCGGTATCAGGTTTTATGCCTTATCACTATCCAATGTTAATGTCTGACAACTACAGTCATAACAATATTCGTGAAGGCAGACATCGTGGTGAAGTCACCGTTGCGATTAATCGTGTTGGGATTGCTGCAAATACAGTGTCATTTGATAGCTATGATAAAACAACCGGCGCGTGGTTTTGGAAAAAAGAGTATCGCCTTGTTAATCAATCTGATGAGCTGAGTGCATCAGAATTAATTTATAACGCGATCCCTTAACCCCTGGGCCCTGTTAACTTGCGGTTGGCAGGGCTATTTCTAGATGTGATATTTTATGAAAAAATCCATTATTGCACTTGCACTTACTACGGTATTTGGTCTTTTAATATGGCTGTTTTTCTCTGATAAAAGCGTTGCACAACCTAATACATTTAAAACACTTCCAGCAAAAGCATCTGTTATAACAACAGCTGTTCAACCAGAAGCTTCAAACGTTACCCAACAAACTTTGACGATTGCACAAGCAAAAAAGCACTTTGATGAATCCATTAAATCTGCGGCAAAACAGGTATCCCACCACTATGCTGCCGCACTGAGCTTTCCTCCTTATTCGCAACCACTGACTTCGCTTGATACAGACAGGTTAGAACCCAACAAGTTTAACCCTGTCGCCGTACCTATTAACAACGATGGCGCTTACTTGGTATTAAGTTTAAGTAAATATCGCTTTGCATACCCAGAGCCAATAGCTGTGCGTGTAGAAGGCGAAAATATCGGCGCGGTAAAGTTGAGTTTAATGGATGTCGACAGCAAACAAGTGTTGGCATCACAACGTGTTAATAATGCTAAACAAAACTATGACTTTTCATTCCCAGCTCGCGAAGATTACCCTAGAAATTTACAAATCTTAGCTGAGGCGCAAATTAATACGAATCAAGTACCTATCGTGGCGCACCTACAATATATGAATCCGAGTGCCGTGTTGACAGGGTTTGATAATGCTTTTCCTAACAGCGATAAAATGACCATTCCCGCCAAGCTAAAAGTTCACAAAGCAGGTATGTACCGCATTAGAGCCAACTTGTATATCGGTGAGCAACCCATTGCGCATTTAGTCTCGCGGGAACGCCTAGAAACTGGAAACCAAACTATCGCATTAGATGCCCATTGGTCGGTGTTAAAAGTCACTGATCAACCGATGCATTTGCATGGTTTTGTCATTGAATTAATGTCACCCGCACCTGGTGAGCCGAGTGTTTTTGGCCATAGCGAAATTAAATCATTTACGATTAGTGAGTTTCCAATTGATAGTTTAAATAAAACCCCATATCACCCCACACATGCTGAACGCCAAAGTTTGCAGTTTCTAAAAAGCTTAGACTCATCGAGCTAAACGATTAGATGAAATAAGAATAGGGATCACAATCGATCCCCATTTGATTTAATAGACATCTATTTTGAATTGTCTAACAACTTAGCGTGAATAAACTGTTTTTCCTCGACTAATTGTTTGTTCAACGTATAAATCTTTTAATGTTTCAGGTGCTACTTTAAGCGGGTTTTTATTCAAAATAATCAAATCAGCTTGTTTACCGACTTTTAAACTACCTTTACTATTCTCTTCAAAGTGTTGATAAGCAGGCCAAAGGGTCATTGATTTTAAGCCTGTGTAGGCATCTACTCGCTGATCTGGGCCAAGTACTTTGTTTGTGCGTGTAGTGCGATTTACTGTAGCGTCAAGTACTCTAAAAGAGTTTGGTAATGCGACAGGCGCATCGTGATGGCTACTGAAAATCATTCCTGCATCAAGTATGGCTTTGGTCGGAGAGATAAAATCAGCTCGCGGTTCACCTAACACCGAGTCGCGATGCCAATCGCCCCAATAAAAGGTATGCATTGGGAAAAGCGCCGGGAAAACACCTGCATCTTTTAATCGTGCAATTTGATCTTGGCGAATGGTTTGGCCATGAATAAGCACTGGGCGTCTATCTTTCTTGCCAAGTGTTGTATTCGCCTTTTCTACCGCTGTGATAAATTGCTCAATTGCCGCATCACCATTGGCATGGGTCAATACTTGCCAATCGTTTTTAAATGCGGTCTCAACATAGTTATAGGCGACTTCATCTTTAAATGTTGGGTAGCCTGCGTAGGCTTTATTCTGGCCATGTGGCGGATGAAAATAGGGCTGTGTTAGCCAAGCAGTTTTGCCCTGTGGTGAGCCATCAAAATTGAGTTTTACCCCACCAATACGGAATTGATTCGTGTACGTTGGCGCATTATAAAGCGAATTCATAAAGTCTCTGCTCGAAACCATGTCAGCGTACGCAACGACATCAATTAGCAACTGCCCTTTTGTTGATGCGCGTTTGAGCGCTTCATATCCATCGGTAGTAGCACGGCCCTCTTGCGCTGTAGTGTAGCCAAATTTCGCATACATTTTTTGTGATGCTGCCAACATTTTATCTTGTAAGTTTTGGTCAATTAATTTGGTTAATGCAAAGAGCACGGCAAAGTGCGCATTTTCTTCAAGCACGCCATTCGGCTCTTGACTGCCTTCAACACGGCGAATAACGCCACCCTCAGGGTTGGGTGAATCTGCGTTAATTCCGCTTAGTTCGAGTGCTTTACTATTTGCCACACTTAAATGACCAGAGGTATGAATAATAACTACTGGCTTTTCATTACTTACTTTGTCTAAATCTTCTTTGGTTGGGTAACGATCAAGCTGCGCATCATCATAGCCAAAGCCTAAAATCCACCCTGTTTTGTCGATAAACTCTGCGTTATCAGGGGTGTCAGCTGATGCTTTTAATATTTGAATAATGCTATCTACTGTACTGGCTTTTCCATCAGGCGGCGGTAAAACATTAGCAACGACTGCTTGCAAGCCAACACCATAAACATGGCTGTGTGGGTCAACAAATCCTGGTAGCAACGCCTTGCCTTTTAAATCAGTCAGCGTTGTTTTACCAAATTTATGCGCCATGGCACTTTTTTTATCGCCGACAAAAATGATTTTTTCGCCAAGGGTTGCGATTGCTTCTGCGTATTCAGGTTCATCACCTTCCATAGTTAATATGTCACCACCAAAGTAAATTCTGTCGGCCGCTGTTACTGCAAGCGGTTTTGACACAGCCTCACTTTGTGTGGGTTTTTCTGAAAAACAGCCAGTTAGTGTAAGCCCAACAGCGCTTGCTATCACCCAATGCCATTTCATAACGTACTCTCCTTTACTAAAGTTTGTGAACTCGCTTTATCGATAGCACTCACTAAAACCAGTAAACCGCATCTCATTAAAAAAGGGAACAAATTATTTAAGCGATTGTTATTTCAGATCAAAGATTAGGGTGTGTCGTTCCCTCAAGTTAACTTTTTTTGTAATAATTCGACAAACTTTCTGACTTTGGGCGATAAATGCTTACGACTTGGGTAGACCGCATACACATGGACTTCAGTCGTTGGAAAATCGGCAAACAGCACTTCAATATCGTCATTCTGCAACACCTCAGTTAAGAAAAATTCAGGCAGGCGCACTATGCCATGCCCATCTAACGCCATTGCCAATTCCATATGGCCATTATTACTTCGAATACGTTCTTTCACTGATACCGTAAACGCACTGCCATTTTTATCAATAAAGTCCCATTTATCGGCCTTTTTTAAGTTGCTGTAACAAATGCAGTGATGATTAGACAGCTCACGCGGGTGATGCGGTTTACCATAACGTTCAATGTATTTTTTACTGATCACCGTATACGTTGGAACACTAGTAAGCCGTTTACAAATTAAGGTGGAATCATCCAGTGCGGGCGTGGCACGAATAGCTAGGTCGTAGCCTTCGTTGATTAAATCGACTTTCTCATCACTGATATTCCATACTAAACTGACGTTGGGATACAGCGACAAATACTCTGACAATGCTGGCTGCAACAGCCCCTTGCTTAAACCAAGCGGACAACTCACTTTTAAACTGCCTTTGGGTTTTTCATCACTTGGCGAGATCGATTGCAGTGCCTGCTCAGTGTCATTCACCAGCTGCTCGCAGTGATTAAAAAACACTTGCCCCTCAGGCGTAAGTGAAATAGAGCGTGTGGTTCGATTTAATAGGCGCACGCCTACTCGCTCTTCTAACTTACTGATTACTTTACTAACATGCGAGTTTGAGTGATTCATCGCCTCAGCAGCCGCAGCAAAACCACCCAGTTTTACCACTTGTACAAAAATGGGAATACCATCAAATATATTATTAGCCATATGGAAACAGTATTTTAATTTTATAAGTATTAATATCGTAAAGGAATTAATATAACCTTATATTCAACAAGTCAAGGTAACTACTTAATTAGAATTCGTGTCGGAGAGCATTATGAAATTATTAGCATTCGCAGCAACAAACAATAGCCAGTCAATTAACAAGCAACTAGTACAATACGCATCATCATTAGTAGATGCAGAAGTTGAGGTTTTAGATTTAAACGACTTTGAAATGCCAATTTACAGTCAAGACCGTGAACAACAAGGTGGCATCCCAGAGCAAGCACAAACCTTTTACAAAAAAATCGGTGATGCAGATGCGGTTGTAATTTCGTTTGCGGAGCATAACGGCTCTTACACAGCGGCTTATAAAAACCTATTCGATTGGACATCTCGCATTAATATGAAAGTGTACCAAGATAAGCCTGTGGTATTAATGGCATCATCACCGGGTCCAGGTGGTGCACAAAGTGTATTAGGCGCAGCAACAGGCTCAGCAGGTTTCTTTGCGATGGACGTTAAAGGCAGTTTTTCACTACCAAGCTTTTTCGACAACTTTGATGTAGAAAAAGGTCAAATTACCAACAGTGAACTCGCCGATAAATTATCTACCATTATGGCGCAGCTTGGTTAATTAAAACGTAACACTTACGTTTTATTGTGAGGTTAAAACACCCTCCCCTTCAACAGGTGCATTGCACCTGTTTTTTTATGGTTAGCGTTTGATAATTAACAGTACTTTTTAAAGCACTCACCCAAACTTGACGTTACTTTTAAAACCACGCTTTTAGCTTGCCTGCCATTTTTTTACTACAAAATAGTAAAAACCATTTGCATCTTTCAGTTTAAAAAACTATTTTGTAGTAAATTAAGCCTTGATAGTGTCCATAGGTGGTTTGTGGGTAAAAGTGATAAATTTTTAGGTGAGTTTGAGCAAATGGTTTTACTCGCCTTATTACAACTAAAAGAAAACGCTTATGGCGCGGCTATTCGTCAACTTTTAGACCAACAAATTAAACGCACTGTTGCTCTGGGTGCACTTTACGCCACCCTTGAACGGCTAGAGAAAAAGGGCCTAGTGTCATCAAAACTAGGAGAAGCAACACCTGAGCGCGGCGGTCGCCCGAAGCGTTTTTTTAAAGTAACTAATGATGGATTAAAAGCGTTACAGCGGGCAAAAGATGCCATGGATACCCTTTGGCAACACGTGCCAAATCAGCCTTTTGAAGTATAAACGGTGAACACCATGGCTAAAAACAATGTAAATCCACCTAAGCTCGCTGCTTGGCTAATTGCGCGCTTTACACCAAAACACCATCAAAATGCCCTTTTAGGCGACTTGTGCGAAGAGTATTTTCTACTTAAAACGCAAAACCCATCAATTGCAAATTGCTGGTTTTGGCATCAAACCTATCTTTCCGGTCAAACGGCATTTCATCGCCTTCTTACTAATGCGAATGTTATTAAAGGCGTTATTTTTAGTATCGGACTTAGCATTTTTACAATTATCGCCCTCTTGGTAATGTGGTTAAGTAGCATGGATAATGTCGATGGCTTTAGTGACGGTTTTTGGCACTCACTGTTAAATGGCAATATACACCTCGCCTTGCTCGAAGGGGCATTTTGGGCAGGCGCACCCGAATATGTGATGAAAAGTGTCGATGATGGCATTTTGTCGTTTATAAAACTGTTTATTGATGTTCCCGCTGTGATGATGGCGACGGCATCCCTCTTTGCAATGCGTTATTTAAGTAACACCGCATCAATGAGACTACTTTGCATCGCGTCTTTATTAATGGTGTGTGCGCCCTACTTGTACGGTTTGTATTTACTTAGCAATCACGATTACGCGGCAACGCAAACTGGCCCAGTACTCGCTTGTATGTTGCTCAATGTGTTCTATTTAGTACTGCCAAGCTGTTATTTTATTGCGAAACGCTTACGCGTCGAACGCAGCAAAGTGTGGCAATCCAACAGTTAAATAACGCAAGAAGTATCGCAATGGAAAACCACGAATTTGTAGATGAAAAAGCCAAAGGTGCGCCAAATTGGATGACGACATTTGCTGATTTAATGTCGCTCCTGATGTGCTTTTTTGTGTTGCTGTTATCTTATTCAGTGATGGATGTCGAAAAGTTTAAACACATTGCAGGCTCAATGAAAAAAGCCTTTGGTGTGCAATCAGAAGTAATGTTAGAGGATATACCTAAAGGCACGTCGATTATCGCTACCGAGTTTTCGCCTGGAAAACCAGAACCCACGCCAATACAGTCTGTGCAACAGCTTACAACTGAAACTGAACAACGTGACTTACAAACGCAAAAAGCTGAAAGTGATGCAGCTAAAATCAATCTAAAGCTAAAAGAAACCTTAGAGCACTTACTTAAAAGCGAAATTGACAACGAACTAATTGAACTTGAAATGCTCGGGCAACAACTGATTATTCGATTAAACGAACGCGGCAGTTTTCCGTCTGGTTCAAGCTTTTTGCAACCGCGATTCAAACCCGTTTTAACGACTATAGCCGAGCAACTTGCGCGTATTCCGGGGCAAATTTCCGTTTCTGGCCACAGTGATGACTTGCACGTAAGTAATGAACTGCATGCCAATAATTGGGAATTATCATCAAAGCGAGCGAATGCCGTGCTACAAACGTTATTAAGCGCAAACCAGCTTGAAAGCAATCGCTTACATATAGCGGCTTATGCAGATACTAAGCCTTTGCTGCCCAACACATCGCAGCAAAACAGAGCTAAAAATCGCCGCGTTGAAATTGCAATTTCACAAGGCAACGCGGTCGAACTTCAACCTTCTCACTCTTTTTAGGAAAATCCATGGATTCAGCAAGTGGCTTTGGCCTTTCAATCATCATTTTAGCATTGATTTTTGGCATTTTTGCCAGCGGTGCAGCACCGGAAGCTTACGCGAATTTATCCTCTATTTGCATTGTGCTAGGAGGCACCTTAGGTGCCGTAATGCTAAGTTATCGCTTATCTAAATTTATCGCTGCTATAAAACACATTAAATGGGTATTTTCTAAAACCACGCCCGATCTCTTTAACACCATGGATGAACTCGTTGAACTAGCTGAAATTGCACGTAAAAGTGGCTTTTTAGGGTTAGAAGAAAAACAGATAAACGACCCGTTTATGGCTAAAGCAATTAACTTATTGGTCGATGGTCATAACCCTGAAGCCATTGAATTTACAATGAATCGCGATATTTTGCATACTCGCCAAAATAATAACGATGCCATAAAAGTAATGAACAGTTTTACCGAACTTGCACCTGCTATGGGCATGATAGGGACATTAATTGGCTTAGTGGCAATGCTAATTGCAATGGACGACCCAAAAACCATCGGGCCGCAAATGTCAGTCGCGTTGTTAACAACCCTTTATGGCGCACTAATTGCCAATGGCATTACAGGACCTTTTGCCAACAAACTTGGCGAGCGCGCAGAAGAGATAAAGCATCATATGTGCTTAGTACGCGATGGTGTAATGCATATTGCCAAAGGGGATAACCCAAAAACCATGATGAATTTACTAGCTGGCTACTTAGGTGAAGATCTAACATCTAATGCACACTTTGTTGATGAAAAAACTAGCGCCAGCCAATAATCATTTTGTTATAGTAAATCGCTGATAACAAAACCAGTTATAGGTTGGCCAACAATGATTTTAGGCTTAAATCATATCACTATTGCGGTGAGCGATTTAGCTCGCTCCCTTGAATTTTACATCGATGTACTCGGTTTCAAAGGGCATGTGAAATGGCAACACGGCGCATACTTATCTGTAGGCGATTTATGGTTTTGCTTAAGTGTTGATACACCCTCAACCCGAACTGACTATTCGCACATTGCATTTGATATTGCTAAAGCGGACTTTGATAAGTTTAAAACGCGAATAGCGGAGCACAATATTCCCCTTTGGAAGAATAATAAAAGCGAAGGCGACTCGCTTTACTTTTTAGACCCCGATGGTCACCAATTAGAAGTGCATATCGGCTCGTTAAACACACGCCTGCAAGCACTCAAACTACGCCCTTACGATAACCTTGAATGGTTATAAACGTTCAGATTTAATGGAGTAAACAATGAAACCAATTTTATTTATTTTAACTATGCCATTTGAAGATGGACCTGGAAAAATGTGGGTATGCTCTCATTGTGCGATGATAGAGGGTGCACTACAGTTTAATCCACATTGGCAAGAACACCTAGATATTCGCCGCATTGATTTTGCTAAACCAAGACAGCAAGTGGTTGAATTACTTGGCGAAGAAAATCAGTGGTTGCCAGTACTTATTCTAGAAAACAAGCGTACCATCACCGATCCAGTAGCTATTATCAACCATCTAGCGAGCGAGTTTGGTGGCGCTGCGGCGCATCCATAAATAAGATACAAAAACGAGGCACACTTTATTTGATTTAAGTATGCCTCGTTATTTATGGAGTTAGTGTGTTATTTGTCGCTCCACACAGCAAATTCGTTGCCACAAGGATCGCTAAAGTGAAAACGTTTTCCGCCTGGAAACTCAAATGTTTCCACTACAATTTTGCCGCCAGCTGCGGTAATTTTGTCTTGGGTTTCAGCCAAATTTGCACTGTAAAACACAACTAATGCTGAGCCTTTAGCTACCGCCATAGCGTTGTCACTTAAATAAAAGCCACCATCAATACCGGCATTATTAAACGCGGTATATTCTGGCCCGTAGTCGGTAAATTCAAAGGCAAAAACCGCATTAAAAAAGGCTTTTATCCGTGATAAATCGCTGGCTGGAAACTCAAGATAATTTATTTTTTCGTGTTGCATACGGCCTCCGTGTCTTCGCTAAAAATACTAAATAACCTGAACTTGGCTTTATACGTTAACTACCAATTTGTCATAGATAGATTTATTGGTTTAAACCTTCTCACTTGATAATTTGTTATGCCAAATCCAGATCAAATTATAAAACTGCCTACCACAACGTACAGTAATAAACTGATTGCAGCAATCACCAAACAATACGGTAACTGGGTTTTCACATGCTCAATATGATCGCACCCACTGGCGATAGACGCCACTATGGTCGAATCTGAAATAGGTGAAGCGTGATCGCCAAATACCCCGCCGCCCAAAACGGCTGCTAATAAAAACGCCGGTTCAATGCCTGTTTGTAATGCAATAGGTAAGGCAATTGGAAATAAAATGGCAAAGGTTCCCCACGATGTACCCGTGGCAAATGCCATAATACCTGCAGTAATAAACAGTAACGGTGCAATCCAAAGCATTGATACTTCAGAGCTCATGAGGCCGCTAACGTAAGTGCCTGTGCCAAAGGCTTTTACCGCATCGCCAAAGGCAAACGACAACACTAACACCGCAACCGCTGGCACTAAGTTTTTAATACCTTTAAGGCTGTGCGATACCACATTTTTGATTGAAAATACTTTATCAAGTAACAACATCAAAACAAGCACCAGATAACTTGTCACCACGGCCCAAAGCACCGAGAACGAACCGCTGCCGCGGCGTAAGTCTCCGTCACCTGTGTAATAGAGTAAACCTAAGGTAATAAAAATAATGCCAAGCATCGGAATAATAAGGTATCGCGATTTGCCAATGGTATCATTTTGCTCAAACTTTGATTCGACCTTGCTGCTGGCCGCTTTTAAAGGGCCAAACACGCGCCCGCTTAACGCCGTGTAATACACCACACAAATTACAATAATTGGATAAAAGTTATAACCTATGGTACTTAGTAAAACGCCCAGTTCATCCGATAAATTATATCCATCAAGCAAGCCTAAAATATATGCGCCCCAGCCATTAATCAGCAATAAAATACTAATTGGCGAACAGGTAGAATCGAGAATAAAGGCAAGGCGCGCACGCGATAATTTATATTTATCGAAGATGTTCTGCGACGCAAGCCCAGCGGTAAACATACTTAAATTAGTATCAGTAAAAATAGACGAACCGATTAAAGTCGGAACCATCGCGGCTTTTCTATCGTTATCAACCCAATGCTTTTTATTAAGCGCATTAATAAAACCAGCCACACCACCACTGGCATTTACCAGCGCAAGCACCGCACCAATCAATAAACTAAATATAATAATGCGTTGATTATAGGTGGATGTTGCGACATCAATCACCCCTGTAGTCATCGCGCTTACACTTGTTAATGGCGCAAAATTTGATGACATAAAGTATGTAAGTACTAACCCAACTACTAAGGCTTGAATGGCACTTTTACGCCAAATGGCAACTAATATCGCCACAATCGGCGGGATAATGGTATAAATTGAATCGTTCATTATTATTCTCAGCACGCAATAAGCGGCTTATTTTGAACAGTTAAAAACATAATTGCAAAAAAATGCACTAAACCAAGGTACTGATCCAATTTTGATAGTCAGCATCTATCGGAATATGCGCTTGTTGCCAATCGTTATCGTAATAAGTGTTTAAATAACGCTCGCCACTATCACAAATCAAACTTACGATAGAGCCCGACTTCCCTGCTTGATGCATTTGTTTTGCTAGGTGTAACATGCCTACAAGATTAGTGCCTGTTGAAGGGCCAACTTTTCGACCGAGTAACTTGGTTAGCCACATCATCGCTGCAATACTTTGTCCGTCAGGCACTTTTAACATATCGTCAATCACACCAGGTACAAATGAAGGCTCTACTCGCGGGCGACCAATGCCTTCAATGCGACTACCCGTTTGATTTGTCAGCGTGTTATCACCATTTTTATAAAAGTCATAAAATACCGAGTTATCTGGGTCTACTACCAACAACTGTGTATCAACACCTTGATAGCGCACGTAACGACCAATTGTTGCCGATGTACCGCCGGTACCTGGACTCATCACTATCCAGCGTGGAATAGGGTTTGGCTCTTTAGCCATTTGTGAAAAAATACTCTCAGCAATATTATTATTACCACGCCAATCGGTTGCCCGCTCCGCATAGGTAAATTGGTCCATATAATGGCCACCAAGGTCATCTGCTAAACGTTGTGATTCGGCATAAATCTGTGTGGTATTTTCAACTAAATGGCATTTTCCACCATAAAACTCAATTTGCTTTATTTTCTCTTTCGCAGTGGTTTTTGCCATAACTGCAATAAAGGGTAAACCTAGTAATTTTGCGAAATAAGCCTCAGAAACCGCCGTTGAACCGCTTGAGGATTCAATTACCGGCGTATTTTCATTGATCCAACCATTGCTAAGCGCATACAAAAACAATGAACGTGCTAAACGATGCTTTAGTGAACCTGTTGGGTGTGTACTTTCATCTTTAAGATAAAACTCAATATTAGGAAATGCCGTTAAATTAAATGGAATTAAATGGGTATCCGCTGAGCGGGTATAATCGGCGGCAATTTTAGCAAATGCCTGTTTTGTCCAATTGTTATTCATTTTATCCCTATTCATTGTCTATTAAGATAAAAACTGTAGTCTTACCATTAGCATAGAGATTACAGTTCCTAAAATCTATGTTATCTTTCTTAAACAAAACACAACTTCGTTAGCTGGCCAAGGAGCTTGATTATGAAAAACCTACTAATCGCATGTGGCGTGTTACTGTTAGCTGCCTGTGCAAAAACCCCTGATTGGGACTATGACCGCACAGCAAATTTTGCAAACTATAAAACATTTGCCTTTGTTGATAACGCCGATCTTGCTAAAAACACCACTAATTACCAAATTAGTCCGCTAATGGAACAACGTGTGCGTGCAGCAGTTGCACGAGAATTAAAAGCGAAAGGCTTTACCCAAACAGCAACCGACTCAGCTGACGTACTGATTAACTACCACGCATCAGTTGAAAAGAAAATTAGTACCGACACCATTTCATACAATACCGGTATGGGTTACCCGTACAGCGCGCGTTGGGGTTACTGGGGCGTAGGAATGGAAACCCATACATCAACTCGCGAATATGAAGTAGGTACGCTGGTGTTAGATGTTATTGATCGCAACGAAAAAGCCCTTGTTTGGCGCGGCGCAAAAGGCGGTAAGTTAACTAAAAACCAATCGCCAGAACAGCGTACAAAAGCAGCTAACGAGCTGATTGCCGAAATTCTTTCAAACTTCCCCCCTGAATTAATGTAGGGTAAGCGGATACAAAAAAGCCATCAATGATGGCTTTTTTGTTATTAAGGGCAAGTTCAATTGGTGAAAGCGAGATTAGGTTGCCCCTTCAAGATAACTAATAATTTTCATTGCATCGTCATTGGTATCACCACACACATCATGTGTTGGCTTAAAGTCTAAACAGACTTTAGGGCGGGTTTTATCTCCAAATAATCGACATAAGTTATTGTCGTCCAGCTGCACACAACGCACACCCGCGGGTTTACCCATTGGCATACCCGGTATTGATGATGAAATACTTGGCGCAATGCAGCACGCACCACATCCTAATCGACACTCCACGTTTAAAACCCCTTTTGTTTCTCGGCTCGCATTATAAAACATTCTGTCATGGCTTGCGATAGCGTCACTTCAAGTGCCGACGGCCTGATTAAATGTAACAAAATATGTTTTTAGGTTATCTTTAGACAACATTTAGAAACCATGTATTTCATATAGTTATGAGCGTATTAAAAATCATTATCAAAAATCACACATAGTTTGTTACATCTAGCTCATCTTCGTAAACATTCTCTTCTCTATAGTAACGTCGTCATCAATAGAAAAATGTAGGAATTTACAATGGCGAGCAAATTAAAACTCACCGGGATCACCCTAGCTGTTTTGCTAGGGTCAGTTGGCGTTGCAGCAGGTTTAAGTGCAATGAAAAAGCCACCGGAAAAAAAAGAAGAAAAAGACTCAATTCCAGTTGTTGTAGTTGAAGATAACAGTGTTGAAACCATCACACTAAACGTTAACTCTTACGGGTTAGTTAATCCTAAGTATCACACCTCACTTACTGCGCAAGTAACCGGTCAAGTAACTGAAATTTCAGATGCCTTTGTTAAAGGTGGCTTTGTTCAGCAAGGCGAAGTGATTGCCCGTATCGATCCAAACGATTACGAAGCAGCGCTGACAGAAGCAGAAGCAAGTCTCGCGCAGGCGCGCGCAGCACTTGAATTAGAACGAGCACAAAAACGCGTTGCCGAATCCGAATGGGAACGTATTAAAGAAAGTGCCAAAAACGAATTTGTGCCAACCGAACTTTATCTGCGTAAACCACAACTTGCTGAAAAGGTAGCGCGCTACCGTGCGGCAGAAGCCGGTGTTAAACGTGCAAAACGCAACCTTGAGCGGACTTACATCAAAGCGCCTTACGACGCTATTATTACCGCGCGCTCAGTAGCACTTGGCTCAGTAGTAAATTCAGGTAGCCCAATTGGCGAATTAAGTAGTACTGACTTTGCCGAAGTACGCCTGCCTGTAGCGGATAAAGAATTACAGTTCTTAATGCAAGGCGGTTTAAACGCAGAAGTTGACCTTGTTACAAATTACCAAGGCAAACTGCACCATTGGCAAGCAAAAATTGTACGCAGCGAAGGCCAAGTAGATAACAAAAGCCGTATGTCTTATTTAGTAGCAGAAATTAAAGACCCGTATGGTTTAGATTCTAACAATACACCACTGCGTTATGGTTCTTATGTAAATGCAGCAATTTCAGGCTTATCAATTGAAGGCGTAAGCCGTGTTAAGTCACACCTCGTTAAAGACGGTAAAGTTGCTGTGTTAGAAGACGGTGTGCTGGCATATCGTAGTGTTGAAATACTACGTGAAGAAGGCCGTGATTTAATTGTTAAAGGCGACTTAGGCGATAATGAACAAATTATTGCGTCTAATATTAAGCGCCCTAAAGCAGGGATGAAACTTGCCAATGCGGCACTGGCAAGCGATATAAAGCCTGCAAAACCTGTTGCAGAACTTGCGATGAAAAACGAGGACTAAACCATGATTGATACAAATAAAGGTATCATTGCATGGTTTACTCGCAACCCTGTTGCTGCAAACCTGCTAATGATCATTATTTTGGTCGGTGGCTTATTTACCGCTATGACCATTCGTAAACAAATGTTCCCGCAATTTGAAAGCAGTTGGATGTCAGTTCAAGTTGCCTACCCTGGCGCTGCCGCGCAAGAGGTAGAAGAAGGCATAACCATGAAAATTGAAGAAGCATTAGAGGGTATGCAAGGCATTGAACGCCTTATCACTTACTCTAACCGTGGCTTCTCACAATCGTGGATCCGAATTGACGAAAGTTACGATGCCAAAGAAGTACTTGATGAAGTTAAGATGCAAATTGACTCCATCTCAACCTTCCCTGATGGTATGGAACGTCCTATTGTTGCAAAAGAAAAGTACCGTCAAGAAGTGATGTTTTTATCGCTACATGGTCCGCTTTCGCAACGCGAGTTAAAAGATTTAGGCTACAAAATTCATGATGAACTATTAGCATTACCGGGCATTAATATTGCCGAATACTACAGTGGCTTAAACTATGAAATTGGCATAGAAATTAGCCCTGACAAACTGCGTGAATACGGACTAACGTTTAGAGATGTTGCCAATGCAGTACGTGCATCGTCAGCTAATATGTCGGCAGGTCAAATTCGTGCTGAAAACGGCTACATTTCAATGCGTGTTGAAAACCAAGCCTATCGCGGCAAAGAGTTTGAAAAACTCCCGCTTGTTAGCTTAGCCGACGGCAGCCAGATTTTACTTGGTGACGTTGCAACAGTTAACGATGGCTTTCAAGAAGGCATTCAATTTTCTAAATTTAATGGCGACAACTCACGTACCTTCTTTATTGGTGCGTCAGAAGATCAAGACATCACTAAAGTTGCTGCAACAATTAACACCTACTTAGAAAAGAAAGCAAAAGAGCTGCCTGAAGGCGTAACGTTAGAATCATTTGTTGATATGACCTATTACCTTGAAGGTCGTTTAAACATGATGATTGAAAATATGGCATGGGGTGGCTTGTTGGTTATCCTGAGCTTAGCATTATTCCTTCGCATTAAACTGGCGTTTTGGGTAATGATGGGGTTACCTGTGTCGTTCTTAGGTGCATTGTTAGTTATGCCACTTGGCGGCCTTGATATCACCATTAATATTATGTCGCTGTTTGCCTTTATTCTGGTACTCGGCATAGTAGTGGATGACGCCATTGTCATTGGGGAATCAGCACACAGTGAAATTGAAAAACACGGCCACTCAACCGACAACGTCATTCGCGGGGTAAAACGCGTGGCAGTGCCTGCAACCTTTGGTGTACTCACCACGATTGCAGCATTCTTACCGATGATGCTAGATAGCGGCCCAGAAGCTGCGGTATCAAAATCCATTGGTGGTGTAATCATTTTATGTTTAATCTTTTCACTGATTGAATCAAAGCTGATATTGCCTGCTCACTTAGCAAAAATGAAATTAAAGCCACACAACCCTAAAAACCCATTACACCGTATGCGTGAAGGGTTAGATGGTGGTTTAAAACGCTTTATCGATAACAGCTACCGTCCAATGATTGTTAAATTTATTGAGTTCCGCTACCCGGTTATTTTCGCTTTCGTTGGCTTAATGATTATTAGTGGTGGTCTATTTGCAGGTGGCTTTGTTAAGTTTGTTGCCAATCCTAAAGTGCCGCACGATTTCGCTAATATCAACATTGAGATGGAACAAGCTACTGCCGAGCGCACAACACTTGATACGGCGTTAAAAATTGAGCAATTAATTTTGAACGAAGACAAGCTAATTGAGCAAGAGCACGGTCAGAAAATGATTGAAGCAATCTCTGTGCGATTAGAAGGCCGTACCAATGCCGAGGTCATGGCAAAACTAGTTGACCCTGAACTGCGCCCAATGGATACCTTTGAACTTGCCGATCGCTGGCGTAGCAAAATGCCTGACTTTGCCGCGGTTAAAAACCTAAATATTCGCGACAGCATTGGTGGTAACCAACGTGACGACGGCGATATTAGTTTCCGCCTTGAAGGCAAAGATATGGAAGAACTGCGTTTAGCTGCCGCTGAGTTAAAAACACATCTAAATACCATTAAAGGTGTGGGTGATGTAAATGATTCAATGCAAACAGCGACCGATGAAGTGCAGTTTGAACTAAAACCAGTTGCCTACAGCTTAGGCTTAACCTTAGCGGATGTTGCATCGCAAGTAAGCTTTAGTTTTTACGGCTTAGAAGCACAACGTATTTTACGTGACGGCGAAGAAGTTCGCGTAATGATCCGCTACCCAGAGCAAGAACGTAACGCAATCAGCCGTATTCACGATGTACGCATTATCACGCCGCAAGGTGCTGAGGTACTGCTATCAGAAGTGGCTGAAGTAAAACTGGTTGAAGGTGTAAGCCGTATTCGCCGTGAAAATGCGCGCCGTACAATTAATGTATGGGCCAGCATTGATGCAGAGCAGGTTGAACCCTTTAAAGTCGCAGAAGATATTCGTGAAGAGTACATCCCAACATTACTTGAGAAGTTCCCAGGTATTAGCACCAACTTAACGGGTCGCGTGCAAGAAGAAATGGACTCAATGATGGAGCAAATTAAGAACTTCATTATTTCATTAATGGTAATTTACAGCCTACTGGCTATTCCACTGCGCTCTTACTCGCAACCGCTGTTAATTATGTCGGTTATTCCATTTGGCATCATTGGCGCAATGTTCGGCCATATGGTACTTGGCATGACCATGAGTGCCCTGTCGATGTTCGGTATTATTGCCGCAGCAGGTGTGGTAGTAAATGACTCGCTGGTTATGGTGGACTTTGTTAACAACGCTCGTAAGCAAGGTGTTGCCATTAAAGATGCGGTGGTTGACGCTGGTTGTAAACGCTTCCGCGCTATCTTACTGACTTCAGCAACGACATTTATCGGTCTTATTCCAATTTTGAGTGAAACCAGCTTACAGGCACAACTTGTGGTGCCAATGGCTGTATCACTCGCATTTGGTGTGTTATTCGCAACGGTGATCACCCTGGTGCTGATCCCATGCCAATACGTTGCACTTGAAGATATAAAAGGTCTTTTTAGACGAGACAAAGAGAAAAAGGACATTTCTCAATCAGACATTGATGACGACGCTACTGTAAAAATCTGATTACTTGTCTAACCTACCAAAGCCCACACTCTGTTGTGGGCTTTTT
>NZ_LKBD01000020.1 GCF_001399975.1 Pseudoalteromonas sp. P1-9 | reverse complement strand
AGTGGTGGAGGGGGACGGATTCGAACCATCGAAGGCAATGCCGTCAGATTTACAGTCTGATCCCTTTGGCCGCTCGGGAACCCCTCCACGAGAACGAGGCGAATATTAACAAACTAAAAAATTAAGTAAAGGTTAAAGCTAAAGTTTTTTTGAATTTTGTCGATAACAGCTTTGTTATTAATCAGATTGACTATTAAAGATGCAAATCGAACAAATCATCACACATGAAGCGCAACTTGGAGAGCAACTTTCTCACAGTGTTAAAGAGCAGCGCCATTCTGATTTTGCACTTTTACTTTCTTTATTAAGCAATGACGCAACGGAGTTTTCGCAATTTCAGCTAGTAAAAAGCGAAAAGTCACCGACTGTTGATCCGGTTCTTTCATACGCTAAGGTCGCAGCAGGCCCGAAAAAGCCATTAGCAAGTGAACCGTTTAACGGCTTGCTTGGCGAACACAATCGCACATTGTTAGAAAACCAAGGATTAATCGCGATTCAATTTAATGAATGTTTAAAGCCTGAACCTTTCACTTGTAAGAATGATAAAAACTATATTCCGCCCCTAGTTGTTGATAATTGCCCGCCTGCTGTGCAAAAAAAGTTACACAGTGCTAAACAAGTGGGACTAAACAATAACGAAATGGATATCGACAATTTCTATCAAAGTATTGAAAAGAGCCAAGAGTACAGCTTCGCTTCTGTCGCTTAGTAAAGCTGGCGTAGCGGCTCGAACGGCCCTTGTGTTAAATACTTACTGAATCTTTCGTAACGTTAATCTTTGTATAAATAGTGCTAGTTAATAGCCGCCTTGCTATTAAATATATATTTGACGGGTTTATGCCTTTTTTCAAAATGCGTTGCGCGAGTGGTCGTTGGTCAGGTAGTGGCTTAGCTTGTGTGCTAAATACTTTGCTTTTTGTTCGTAGTTTAGCTTTGAAGAAAAGCCAAGAGGAAAAGTTAAGCGGAAAAAACTGCATAAAAACTTATCGCGAAACTCAATTATTATCATCCATGTGCATTATCTGAATGTATCTAAAAAATGGGTATTTTGGTATTGGTGGATGGGTTTTGAGAAATAGGGTGCTCTATCTAAGAAATAGGGTGCTCTATCTAATTGGGCCACCCTATTAAATTTTCAGTCAACGTCTTAATTTGGTGATAGGCTAAGGTAATGTTGCTTAGGCTAAGACTATATACATTTAAAGAATGATTACGACTTACTTAGTTACCATGACACTTTTTAAACTTTTTACCACTACCGCACGGACAAGTATCGTTTCTGCCTAGCTTAGTTTCGTTATGAGGGGTAAGGGCGCCATCTAAATAGCGCCATTGATCTTCTTCAATAATAAAGTTTGATACTTCTTCAAGCTGGCAGTAGTAGCCGTCGCAAATATACTCTGCTTTAAAATGCACTTGGGCTGAATCGCCTTGCTCATTAAAACTATTCACCGTAAGTTTTATAAAATCAGCAAGTTCAGCAAATAACTTTATTTCTCTAACACTGTTTTCGGCACGTTTAGCGAGTGCATAGGTGTTATGAATATATTCACTGTTATTTACACAGTATGCAGAATAGCGAGAGCGCATTAGCTGCTCTGCATTATCTGCTTTTTTTTCACCATTGATGATGGGTGCACAACATTGCTCAAATGCTTGTGCTGTTCCACAGTAACACATAAATAGATTTCGTTTTTCAAAACCAGCATTTTAGCAGAGAGTAGGGTTTGCCGTCACACCTTTGCTAGCTGCAAAGTGGTAAAAATAGCCATTAAACTCTGTTTGGTTTGCATAGAGTGAACTTAGCGTTACTTCATCAAGCATATTTGTCCACGATACCACTGCGCCAAAATTGCCATTTTTTAGCGCCGAATTAACCACGTATTCAATGTTAATAAGATGGCGCTGACGAATAATAAGCAGTTTGCTGTGGTCGATAGATAAACTTTCTAACAGGGTTTTACTTGGCACCGCATCGGGTGCAAGCAGCAGTGTCCATTTATTTTCGCAGGTATGCTTTTGCAGTATTTCAATAAGTGCCAATGTTTCTTGAATGTCATCTTGCACATTAATAACTTTCAGCTTGTCTGTATCTTGTGTTGAAACCTGTACTGCGTGCTGTGATGAAAGGTGTTGAGCTTGTAACATAACGATACCTGTTTAAATATACAGTGGAATTATCTATACAGTAGTTTATACAGTATTTTGTTTCAAGCACTTTTTGTTAATTTTTACACAATTTTTTCAGATTGGATTATTGCGTCATTAATATTCTCATATAAATCAGCGGCTTGCTTTTTGGCATCGGTGATTTGTTTTGCTTGGAGTAGCGGTTGCAGCTTACCAATTGCCTCTACGGCTTCTATCGAGCCTTGGCTTTCAGCTAGGTATAACCAGGTATATGCGTGATACACGCTTTGTGGTAGTCCGGCGCCTTTTGCGAACATCATGCCTAAATAAAACTGCGCTTTTACATGACCTTGCAGGGCTGCGAAACGCATATATTTGGCAGCACCAACATCATTTTTGGCTTTTGACATGGTGACTGAGGTTGCAAACAAACGTTCGGCATCTTGCTCTACAATAGTGTGGGCTTTTTGTGTCAGTTCTTTTTTAATAGCAAGTAAGGTAGAAAGAATAAGGTGTTCTACTTCCTCTATTGTTAATGAATCTACTTCAATGGATTTATTTTCGTCGGGCATATGCTTCCTTATTGCTAATTAACCTAAAATAAAGTTAATAAATTTTTTACGGTGGTTGTTTGAAACGTTCGCATTAAAAGGTGTTTAAATAAATGCACGTTTAAAGCATGTATTTATCTAACACGTTTAAAATTGCTTTGCGTGGTGAACGTTTATCTTAATCTAAGCGTGATGAATTACCCTAAGTTTAGAAGCTTTTGTTTTTTTCACTTAATTTCATTTCGAAATGACTTAAAAATTTAATTTTTGCTGTGTCACTGGTATGATCATCGCCCCCTTAAGACACAGTAACGAAATCATGTTTGAGCAACTTTTTAAAATTAACCAACAGGGTAGTACGGTTAAACGTGAGGTGATCGCTGGCATCACCACATTTGTCACTATGGTGTACATAGTATTTGTAAATCCTGCAATGTTAACCGAGGCAGGCATAGACCAAGGCGCAGCGTTTGTAGCCACCTGTTTAGCAGCAGCAATTGGTTGTTTTATTATGGGGTTTTGGGCAAATTACCCAATCGCACTGGCACCGGGAATGGGGCTTAACGCATTTTTCACCTATGGCGTAGTGTTAGGTATGGGCTACAGCTGGCAAAGTGCACTTGCCGCGGTATTTTTCTCTGGCATTATCTTTTTACTTTTAAGTTTATTTAAAGTGCGTGAGTGGATTATTAATGCCATTCCACTTGTTTTAAAATGCGCAATTGCCACCGGTATTGGTGCATTCTTAGCGCTAATTGCCCTTAAAAACTCGGGTATTATTGTGGCAAGCCCTGCAACGCTGGTGCAACTTGGTGATATAACCCAAGCGGGCCCGCTACTTGCTATTATTAGTTTCTTTTTCATCGCTGCGCTTTTATACCGAGATATTAAAAGTGGCGTGCTGTTTAGTATTTTAGGTGTGACCGCTATCGCGTTAGCACTTGGTTTAGTTGAATACAACGGAATTGTTTCAATGCCACCATCACTTGCACCGACTTGGATGGAACTGGACTTTGCCAGCGCACTTGAGCTTTCAATGCTTAGTGTTATTTTTGCTTTCCTTTTTGTCGACTTATTTGATACATCAGGCACACTTGTTGCGGTGTCACAAAAAGCCGGTATTGCTGATGAAAAAGGCAATATTCCACGTATGGGCCGTGCCCTTAGTGCAGATAGCTGCGCAACGATCGCGGGCGCAACGTTAGGTACATCAACAACGACTTCTTATATTGAGTCTGTTGCTGGGGTATCGGTTGGCGGTAAAACAGGTTTAACAGCTGTTGTTGTTGGTATCTGCTTTTTATTAATGCTGTTCTTTGCGCCGCTTGCGGCCATGGTACCGGCTTACGCCACAGCTGGCGCAATTTTATACGTTGCGGTATTAATGTTACAAAACTTAAAGCTGGTTGATTGGGATGATATGACAGAAGCCGTGCCAGTGGCTGTTGTATTATTAATGACACCGCTTACGTTTTCGATAGCGCACGGTATTGCATTAGGTTTTATTGCCTACACAGCAGTAAAAGTAATGTGTAATCGTGCCGAAGAAGTGAGCATTAGTGTTTGGGTGTTATCTATTCTATTTGTGGTTAAGTTCGCTCTACTATAAAAATAAACGGGGCGCTGTTTGCGCCTTTAACACAACGGATTATTTATGCGTAAGTACCTTTTCTTTATCTCTCAAAATTACAGTTATGCGATTTTACGCCCGTTACAACAAGAAATTTGGCGCCGTGGTGGCGAGGTTGCTTGGTTCTTGTGGGGTAATGAAGTTAATGCGAACTACTTAAAAGATGAAGAACAGGTACTTAAATCAGTTGATGCGGTAAAAGCATTTAACCCAGATGCAGTATTTGTGCCTGGTAATACGGTACCGCGCTTTTTCCCAGGCGTTAAAGTGGCGGTGTTCCATGGTTTTAACGCGGGTAAGTTAAATCGACGCGGTAATAATGACCATTTCAATATTCGTCAATGCTTTGATTTATATTGCACCCAAGGACCAGATACTACCGAACCGTTCAAGCAGCTTGCCAAGCAACATGGCTATTTTAATGTGGTCGAAACAGGCTGGCCTACGCTTGATCCATTATTTACTGACCCACTAACCGAACCGACAGCCAATAAGAGTAAGAAAACGGTGTTAATGTGCTCTACGTTTTCTCGTAATCTAACGTGTGCACCGCATTTGTTCGAGCAAGTTAAAAAACTTTGCACAACGGGAAAGTGGCAATGGCTAGTGCAATTTCATCCTAAAATGCCAAAACATATTGTTGAGCAATATAAATCCCTTGAAAGCGAACATTTACAGTTTGTTGAAACCGATAACGTATTACCGCTGCTTAAACAGGCAGATGTGATGTTGTGTGATACATCGTCAGTGATTCAAATGTTTTTAGTGCAAAATAAACCGGTCGTAACGTTTAACAATATTGATCCAAAACCGTATATGGTTAATTTCACTGAGCCCAATTTACTTGAAGAAAAGCTGTCATACGCATTGCAATCTCCACACGACCTTACTCAGCAGATTGCCCAGTATATAAAGCAATTGCATCCGTATCGTGATGGGCAATCGAGCGGGCGAGTACTGGATGCGGTTGAGAAAGTATTACTTGGTGAACTTACTGTCGAAAAAACTAAGCCACTTAACTTTATTCGCAATTTTAAGCTAAGAAAAAAGCTCAAATACTGGAAATTCAATTAAAAAACTTTGCCTGATGTTAAGTTTTTGTGAGATCATAAAAATGTCACATAAATCGTTTAGGCAGTTCAATGAAGGTTATTTTTGATATTCAACATCTGTATTATTTACCGCAGTATTTACCGGTAATTGATGCATTAAAACAGCATAAAACAGATATTGAGTTGATCGCATACAAAACAGATGATAATGACTTAAACCGCATTGTTGAAAACGCTTTGAACGACACCCAGTTAACTTACAAAATTGTAGGCAATTGGCAAGATGCGTTAGCACATTACGTAACACAAAAAGCTGATTGGATTGTATTTGGTAACGCTGTATCTGATTTAGAGCAACTCCATAGCGTAAGCAAAACGGTATTAATGCAACACGGCGTTGGCCCTAAAAGTTGTTATTACGATGTATCGAAAAACCCAACCACTGTTCGCTTTGTTGAAGGTGAAAAGCGTCGAGCTAATCTTCAAGCCATGTTTCCAAAAGGCAATTTTGTAGATAGCGGTTATGCCAAGCTTGACCCTGCGATTAATCGCACATCACTTAAGCTCTCATTAAGCGCGCTTGGTTTAGATGAAAACAAGCCGACAATTCTCTACGCGCCAACATTTTATCCAAGTTCAATAGAGCTATTTTCAGCGAACTTTGCCAATGATTTTGCAGACTACAACATTATTTTAAAACCGCACTTTTTCTCGCTAACTAAGCCGCGTTACACTAAACAAAAAGCCATATTAGAATCGTGGGCGGCCAGTGAAAATGTCTATTTAGCAGGTGTTGATGAGTATAACCTGCTGGAATTTATGGCTATTTCAGATGTCATGCTGTCCGATGCATCGTCTGCTATCTTTGAATTTGCAGCGTTAGATAAACCCGTTATCTGGTGTGACTTCTATAAATTACGTTGGGGTTATCGCGGTATATTTTCGTTCCGTTTTAAAAAGCGCATAGATGAGAGTATTACTGTGTTTCACGAACTCTGTGATAGGGCAGCGAGTTATCAGGCACTTGGCGAAGTTGTTGCAAATGCGGTTAAAAACCCGCAAATCAAACAGTCAATTAGAAAGCAAATATGTGATGAATACGTAGGTAAGCTAGATGGTAAATCGGCAGAGCGTATTTGTGATTATTTAATCTCACATTAACACGAGTTAAAAGAATATATTATGAGTAAAATTGTTTACGTATCAGGCACCTTTGACTTGTTTCACCGCAATCATTTGAAAATGATTGAATATGGCAGAGGACTTGGCGAAACCTTAATTGTGGGGGTAAGCACCGACGAGCTTGTGTGTAGCTATAAAAACCCACCTGCGGTACCTTTTGAAGAGCGTATTGCGATTGTTGAAGCATTAAAACACCCTGATGTGGTTATTCCACAGCGCTCGTTAGAGCATACACAACGCATTAAAGATCTGAATATCGATATTTTTGTGGTAGGCGATGATTGGCGCGGTAAATATGATTACCTGAGAGACCTTGGCGTAAAAGTATTTTATTTCCCATATGGTGCTGGTGTAAGTAGCTCAAACTTAAAAGAGCGTATTTACGATCAATACAGAAACTTAATAGATAAATCGGATAAACATGAAAACCCAGATATCGTCTAAAAGATCAATTTTAATTACTGGTGGTGGCGGTGATTGGGCACAAAGTTTTGCCAACGAATTTAGCGATGCTTTTGATATTACCTTAGTGTCACGCCAACAATTAGATGTAACGCAAGATAGCGAAGTAGCGTCTTATTTTGAAGGTAAGACGTTCGACGTTGTCATTAATAATGCGGGCTGCATTCACCCAAATCGATTACTTGAATCCGATTCAGCTGAGTGGATCCAAGATATTTCAGTGAATTTAATTGGCACCTATTTGGTAAGTAAATACGCGCTGAAAAATAATCAAAATACACTGATCATTAATATTTCATCGACTGCTGGCTTTAACGCTTATAAAGATTGGTCATCGTATTGTAGCTCAAAAGCAGGTGTGATTACGTTAAGTAAAAGCATGGCAAATGATGGCTTCGACGTGATCTGCATGGCACCCGGTGCAATTGAAACTAAGTTTAGGGATAAGTTTAATATTCCTAACAACAATATCATGACGTGTAGCGAGTTTAGCAAACATGTTGTTGATGTTCTGAACGGGCAATACCAAAGTGGTGATGTACTGTTTATTCGTAAAAACGAGTTTGTACTTAATCCATAATTCAAAAAAAGGCTAACCCAGATGGGCTAGCCTTACGTTCACATGGGAAGAACAATACGTAATTCTTTCGATTAGTTAAAATGGTAATTCCATTTACCCTGCGTTAGTAACTTTTACACGTCCTCTTTTGCAAATATCACATAGCCAAAACCACTTAATGCTGCGCTATCATAATGGTGTGATTTAATTACTTTACCTTGTACGTCAACCGTTTGGCTTTGTTCACCTAGGTTGAAATAACAAATCAATGTTTTGCCGTTATAGCTGCGCTCAAAGCCTAAAATATGTTCGTCGCTTTGGGTAAATTTAATGTCACCAAAAAGCAGCGCATCATGTTGCTTGCGCCAAGCTAAAAATTGTTGGCAATGCACTAGCGCAGACGTTTCGTCAGCTTGCTGTGCGTCAATTGCGACATCTTTATGCGCGTCAACTACCGGTAACCAAGGTTCAACAGTTGAGAAACCACCGAATTCATTTTCACGCTGCCAAGGCAATGGCGTACGGCAGCCATCGCGACCTTTAAAGTTTGGCCAGAAGGTAATGCCATAAGGGTCTTGTAATTGCTCAAAGGTGATTTTAGCTTCACCTAAGCCTAATTCTTCACCTTGGTACAAACACACACTGCCACGCAAACTTGCAAGTAACGCATGTAGCATTTTTACTTGCTCATGATTAACAATACCGTTCTTGCTCCAGCGCGACGCAACGCGTTCTACATCGTGATTGCTAAATGCCCAACATGGCCAGCCTTCAGTCATTTGCGATTCAAGGGTTTCAACTGTGTTTCGAATGTAACTTGGGCTGTAGTCTTTTGTTAATAGCTCAAAACTGTAACCCATGTGCAGTTTGTCGCCACCAGCTGTGTACTCATTCATTGTGGCAAGTGAATCTTCAGATGAAATTTCACCAAGGGTAACAGCGCCTGGGTATTTGTTCATTAGCGTGCGAATAGCCTGCATAAACGCGAGGTTTTCAGGCTGCGTATTGTTGTAATAGTGATACTGAAATGCGTATGGATTATCTTCACTAAACCCACGGCCTTGCCTTAAATGCTTTGGCTTTGCGGGGTTATCACGCAGTTGCGCGTCGTGATAACAAAAGTTAATGGCATCTAAACGGAAGCCATCTACACCACGTGCTAACCAAAACTCAACATTATCTAATACAGCATTGCGCACATCTTCATTATGGAAGTTTAAATCGGGTTGTTGGGTTAAAAAGTTATGCAAGTAGTATTGGCAGCGACGAGGCTCCCATTGCCAAGCGCACCCGCCGAAAATTGATAACCAGTTATTTGGTGGTGAACCATCTTCATTGGCATCAGCCCACACATACCAGTCGGCTTTATCGTTTGTTTTGTTTTCACGACTTTCAATAAACCAAGGGTGTTGATCTGAGGTATGACTCAATACTTGGTCAATCACAATTTTAATATCGCGCTGATGAGCTTGCGCGATGAGTTCGTCAAAATCAGCAAGTGAGCCAAATAATGGGTCGATATCGCGATAGTCGCTTATGTCGTAACCAAAATCTTTCATTGGCGATTTAAAAAACGGCGAAATCCATACAGCGTCAACGCCAAGCGCTTTAATATAATCAAGTCGCTTTATTATTCCCTGTAAATCGCCAACACCATTATTTGTAGTGTCTTGAAAGCTGCGTGGGTAGATTTGGTAAATTACCGCGCCTTTCCACCAATTTAGTTGCGCTGTTAGTTTCGACATCGTTTTCTCATTACTATCTGATGCTAAATGCTTTTTTACGTTTGCATTGCTATTTCGCAGTATCTGTTTACTGCGAATAACGGTCAGCTTACGTCATATAGCGGCTGTGAGTAAAAAGCCTACATACGTATGCAGTGAAAATAGTTGTAACAAGGGAAGTCTTTGGATAGGTGTTTATTGGTCACACTAAATAACCAATTTTAATGTTTATTGTTAATATACACTAAAATAAAGGCTTCAATTGGTAATACCAATTTATCATTGGTTTTGTGTTGCACCTTTTAAGTGCAGGTTATATTCAGTTTGTGCTGAATTTGCACTGAATTGGCCCGCGTTTGTGATGATTTTATGTCATTTTCTTTAAGTTAACGTTTTGTTTAATGTTACTTTTAAAAAACACTTATTAATCAATGTATAACAAAAAATAAATGTAAAATATTTGTAACCAAAAGCGCCATTGCATAAATTTGAATACGTATGCAGTTTGTTGTGGTTGCTAAATTTATAGCGTTACTATCACTGTCGGCAACAAACGCGAACTCATTTGGTGCAACTGCTACAAATACTGTCAGTAAGCTATATTCGTTTAGTGATGTTATTTCGCACCATGATTTGCACTAGCAATAGTCAATCGGGAACAAAATTTATGTCTATTTTCAAACCAAGTATGCTGACGCTGGCAATGGTCGCAGCAGGTGTAGGCTCTGCAAATTTATATGCTGCAGAGAACCAAAACAACGATAAAGAACAAGAAAAAGAAGTTGAGGTTATTGAGGTTACAGGCTTTCGCGCAAGTTTAGTTAAAGCCATTAACACCAAGCGCTTTTCACCAGAAGTGGTTGAATCAGTATCAGCAGAAGACATCGGTAAATTACCAGACTCTTCAATTGCAGAATCAATCGCACGCTTACCGGGTCTAGCCGCTCAGCGCTTAGACGGTCGCGCAAGTCGCGTTACTATTCGTGGTTTTGGTGAAGACCATGTTGGCACAACATTTAATGGTCGTGAACAAGTATCGATAACCGATAACCGCGGTGCAGAATTAGATTTATACCCATCAGAAATCATGAGCGCGGTAACAGTTTATAAAACGCCGAGTGCCGATTTAGAAGCATCGGGCCTTGCTGGCGTTATTGATTTGCAAACAATTAAACCGCTATCAATGGATGAGCGCGTTATCAAAGTTAACGCCATGTATGAGCAAACGGGCTTTGAAAAATTAAATCCAGATGCTGACGATAATGGCTTTCGCGGTACACTGTCTTACATTGACCAATTTGCCGATAACACCCTAGGTGTGGCTGTTGCATTCAATACAATGTCATCACCAAACCAAGAAAAGCGTTGGAACTCTTGGGGCTACCCTGAATTCACGGGTGATGATGGTAATACCTATTCAATTTTAGGTGGTGCAAAGCCGTTTGTACGTTCATCTACCTTAGAACGTGATTCAGTTATGGCGGTGATTGAATATGCACCAAGCGAAAATCTACGTATGGTATTTGATAGCTTATATGTAGATTTCGTGGATGAAAAAATTCTCCGTGGTATCGAAGTGCCATTTGCTTGGGGTCAAGGTTCAATCAGTGCGGACAACGCAGTTGTAGATCCAGCAACAGGCTTTGTTACATCAGCGATTACTGAAGGGCAGCGTGTTGTAGTACGTAACGACTACGAAGATCGCAGCGCTGAACTTACATCATTTGGTTTTAATCTAGAATATGACTTAAGTGATTCTTGGTCACTTGAGTTCGATGCAAGTCACTCAAGTGTTGAGCGTGAAATCTGGAGTATGGAAAGTTATGCCGGAACAGGTCGTGGCGATGCACGTGGTGTTGCAGATAACCTAGGTTACGCATTTAACTCTGGCAATACAGGCGCAACCTTTAGCCATGAGCTAGATTATAGTGATTATAATTTAATTCAACTTGGCGGCCCACTTTCTTGGGGTTGGAGTTCTGCACTTAATGAAAAATACGGCGTTGTTGGTACTGAATATGAAAACCAATTGCAAGACGGCTTTTTAAATACACCAGAAGTTGATGATGAGCTAAATGCACTTCGCCTAGCTGCTACCAAAGTAATTGAAAACGATTATGTATCGTCTGTTGAATTTGGTTTGTCTTATAGTGAACGTGAGAAAACCAAGCGTTCTGAAGGTTACTTCTTAACAGTATCAAGCTTCTCGTTAGATAACCCAGGTATGATGATGGTGCCAGAAGAGTACCGTTTAGGTACTGCAAACCTTGATTTCATCGGTATGGGCGACATGATTGCGTTTAACTCACGCGCAATGGTTGAAGATGGTTACTACGATTTACTGGCAGAAAGTTTAACCGATCCAAGCCACGCAACTAAATCGTGGACGGTTAAAGAGCAATTAACCAGTGCCTTTGTTAAAGCAAATATTGATACTGAAGTAGCAGGCATGCCGTTAACTGGTAATGCAGGTCTTCGCTATGTTAAAACTGAGCAAGAATCTAAAGGTAACGCTTTCAATACACAAGACGGCAAAGTTATTACATCGCCAACGCATATTGAACACGATTACGCACATCTATTACCAAGCTTAAACCTATCATTGTCGATTGATGATGAGCAGTCGGTACGTTTTGGTGCTGCAAAGACGATTTCACGTGCACGTATGGATGAAATGAATGCCTCGGTTAATGCTACTTACAATCAGCAGCCAGATGAAAATGGTAGCAACTGGGTAGTGAATGGCGGTAACCCGTCACTTGAACCGTACCAAGCAATTAACTTTGACCTAAGCTATGAAAACTACTTTAGTCCAGAAGGTTATTTTGCTATCGCGCTTTATCATAAAGATTTAAAAGACTGGATCTTTGATGGTAGCTATTCAATCGACATGACAGGTGTTGCAGATCCATCAACAGGCCTAGTACCTGCTAACCCAGATGGTACAGGTAATGGTAAAGTAAACGGTGGCGACGGCACGGTTAAAGGTGCTGAGTTCTCAGTAACATTACCATTTAACTACTTTGCTGATGCACTGGATGGTTTTGGTTTAATTGCAAGTCATACTGTTAATAGCTCAGACATGGTTGACCAAGATGGCAATGATTACGAAATTCCAGGTTTATCTAAGAGCATTCAAAACCTAACTTTCTATTATGAAAATTACGGTTTCCAAGCGCGTGCTAGCATGCGTAAACGTGATGACTTTAAAGGTGACGTTTATGGCCGCGGTTTTGACTCACAGCAAGTTGATATTCAAGGCGAAACGATTTGGGATGCACAAATTGGTTATGACTTCTCTGAAAGTGGCTTAAAGAGCCTAGAGGGCATGACGGTAACTTTCCAAGTGCAAAACATTACTGAAGAACCGTTTATCTCGTTATCAGGTGATAACGCATTGCAAGTACGTGATTACCAAGATTATGGTCGCACTTTCTTGCTAGGTGTGAACTACCAGTTCTAACCTGAATGTTGCAACAAAGCCCTGAAAAGGGCTTTGTTTTTATCTGAGGTTACCATGACAAATCAAATCAACAATGTTGTCATCGTCGGCGGAGGTACTGCTGGCTGGCTTACTGCAAGCTTACTTGCAAAAGTACTTGGCAAGCAGATTTCTATTACGCTAGTTGAGTCAAAAGACATCGCCACAATTGGCGTTGGCGAGGCAACCATTCCTCCCATCATTCCTTTTAATGCCGCCATTGGCATTGATGAAAAAGCCTTTATCAAAGCAACCAACGCGACTATTAAGCTTGGCATTCAGTTTGAAAACTGGGGTCAACAAGGCGAGCATTATATGCATGCGTTTGGTAGTTTTGGTAAGGACTTTCCATTTTGCAATTTTTTGAATTATTGGCTTAAAGCCAAAGAGCAGGGCGATACTAGTAGCTTTTGGGATTACTCTATTAATTATCAAGCAGCAAAGCGCAACCGCTTTGATAAGCTCCAACATTTGCCAAATACCAAATTAGCGGGGACTAGCTACGCTTACCATTTTGACGCGAGTTTATACGCACAGTTTTTGCGAAATCACGCAGAGCAGCTTGGGGTAAAGCGTATTGAAGGCAAAGTAATCCATGTCGAAACTCACCATAACAACGGCTTTATTAAATCACTTACCCTCGAAAACCAAGAGGTTGTAACGGGCGATTTGTTTGTCGATTGTTCTGGTTTGCATGGCTTATTACTTGATAAAACCCTGAATGTTGGCTTTGAAGATTGGCGCCATTGGTTACCCTGCGATAGCGCTTTGGCTGTTCCGTGTGACCATGGTGAGAATGAAATTAAACCCTACACACGTTCCATTGCACATGATGCCGGTTGGCAATGGCAAATTCCGCTAACCAATCGCATTGGTAATGGTTTGGTTTACGCCAGCAATCATCTCTCAGATGATGACGCAAAACAATTACTGCTAAGTAACTTACCGGGTAGGGCGCTTGCGGAGCCCAAACTTATTCGCTTTCGCACTGGCCGACGCTTAAAACAATGGCATAAGAATGTTGTGGCGATAGGCCTTTCAAGTGGCTTTTTAGAGCCACTTGAATCAACCAGTATTCACCTAATTCAAACCGCGGCAACTCGACTCGTAAAGCATTTTCCGTTAATGGGTATTAATGATGGAGTTGTAGCAGAGTTTAATCGTCAAAGTCAGGTTGAATTTGAACGCATCCGCGACTTTATTATTTTGCATTACAAATTAACCGAGCGCACAGATAGTGCTTTTTGGCGTCAGTGTAAAGATATGGACGTGCCAAACAGCTTACGCCATAAAATGCAGCTTTTTGCTGAAAATGCCCTGTTTTTTAGACAAGATGACGAATTGTTTAGCGAAGTGGCGTGGCAGCAAGTG
The DNA here is from genome assembly GCF_001399975.1 of Pseudoalteromonas sp. P1-9. Lineage (GTDB taxonomy): Bacteria > Pseudomonadota > Gammaproteobacteria > Enterobacterales > Alteromonadaceae > Pseudoalteromonas. The sequence goes on along the minus strand of NZ_LKBD01000020.1, from coordinate 68,783 downwards.
ATGCTAGGACAAGGTATTAAGCCAGCGCAATATCATCCACTCGCGCATAACTTAAATAATGCACAAATTAAAGATTTACTTGAAAGCTTAAAAACCTTGGTTGCCCACACCAGTGACAAACTGCCAACCCATAATGAATTTTTAAAACGATTTGGTAATTAAATGAAAAAGAAGATGTATGCCTTATTTGCGCTTATGGTGGCGTCAAATAGTGTCAGCGCCCAATCTAAACTTGTAGAAGAACAAAACGAAGTGCAAAAGCCGGTTGTTTATCAGGTGTTTACCCGTTTGTTTGGCAACACAAATACAACTAATAAACCTTGGGGTAGCAAGGCCGAAAATGGTGTTGGAAAATTTGCTGATTTTACCCCGAAAGCGCTTAATGAAATAAAAGATCTGGGTGTTAGTCATATTTGGTATACCGGTGTACTTCATCATGCAATGGCCGAAGATTACACTCAGTTTAGCATCAGTTTAGATGATCCTGATGTGATAAAAGGACGTGCAGGTTCCCCCTATGCCATTAAAGATTACTATTCGGTTAATCCAGATCTTGCAAATAATCCAGCCAAGCGCATTGAAGAGTTTGAAGCACTGATTAAACGAAGCCATGCTGCGGGTTTAAAAGTAATTATTGATATCGTGCCAAATCACGTAGCGCGTCGCTACGAGTCTATTGCGAAACCTAAAGGTGTGATTGGCTTAGGTGAAAAAGATGATACCAGTGTTACTTATTCCAAGTTTAATGATTTTTACTATATTCCTGGAGCAGCGTTTTCACTGCCTAAATTCCCTGAAGATTATTCACCTTTAGGCGGTGATGCGCATCCTTTGGTTGACGGAAAGTTTGATGAAAACCCGGCGAAATGGACAGGTAATGGTTCACGCGAGGCGCAGCCAAATTTTAATGACTGGTACGAGACCGTAAAAGTAAACTATGGTGTTAAACCTGATGGCAGTTATGACTTTGCGACATTACCAAGCGAATACGCAACTAAGGGCTATCGTGATGTTGTCGCGTTTTGGCAAGGTAAAGAGCTACCAAGCAGCTGGCACAAAATGCGCGATATCGCGTTTTATTGGTTAGACAAAGGGGTTGATGGTTTTCGCTATGATATGGCTGAAATGGTGCCAGTAGAATTTTGGAGCTACTTAAATGCCCATATCAAGCGCAAAAATCCGCACGCCACGTTAATTGCAGAAGTATATAATCCAACACTTTATCGTGATTATATCCACTTAGGTAAAATGGATTATCTCTACGACAAAGTCGGTTTTTACGATACGTTAAAGTGGATCATGCAAGGTAAGCAATCGGCAACGACTTTAATGCCCGTTCACCACGAAGTAAAAGACATCGCGCCACATATGCTCAACTTTTTAGAAAACCATGATGAGCAGCGCATTGCGAGCCCTGATTTTGTTGGCGATATGGATAAAGGCAAACCCGCGATGGTGGTTTCGCACCTTATCAGCCAGTCACCTAGTTTAATTTACTTTGGTCAAGAAGTAGGGGAACCAGGCGCAGAAAATGCCGGGTTTGGTAGCCCAACACGTACCAGTATTTTTGATTATGTTGGCGTGCCTCAACATCAAAAATGGGTGAATAATGGCAAATTTGATGGTGGCTTGTTATCAGACCAACAAAAAGCGCTACGCGAATTCTATAAAACACTATTAAATTTGGCCAAGCGCGATGCCATTAAACAAGGTTCGCTTATTGATATCACCAGTGAGCTAGGTGAGGCTAAAGATAAGGTGATTGGCTTTATACGTAAAAGCGAGTATGACACTTTACTGATACTTGCTAATTTTGGCGATAAAGCGCAGTCAGTTACATTGCCATATAATGTGACGCCAGCAAATCTGTTGCGCTTTGCTGGCAATAACAAAATTCAAACTAATAATAAAACAACTAACTTCACACTAGTGCCCGAGGGCGCAGTAGTTGTGGTAGTGGAGTAATTTATGACAACACCTGTGCAAGACAAACCAACCCTGTCGTTTTGGCAAATATGGAATATGTGTTTTGGTTTTATGGGCATTCAATTTGGTTTTGCTCTGCAAAATGGCAATGTGAGCCGTATTTTCCAAACTTTAGGTGCAAATATCGATGAAATCCCTATTTTATGGATTGCGGCGCCGCTTACAGGTTTAATTGTGCAGCCGATTGTGGGTTATTTTAGTGATCGCACTTGGGGTAAATTAGGTCGCCGTAGACCTTTCTTTTTATACGGTGCACTGGCAACAACATTAGCACTGTGTATTATGCCAAATTCGTCCACCTTGTGGATTGCGGCGGGTATGTTGTGGATTATGGATGCTGCTATCAACGTGACGATGGAGCCGTTTCGTGCACTTGTAGGTGACAACCTTCCGAAGAAGCAACGCGGTATGGGTTATGCCATGCAGAGCTTTTTCATTGGTGTTGGCGCCGTGGTTGCATCGGCACTGCCTTGGATGATGACTAATTGGTTTGGTATTAGTAATACCGCAGAAGCTGGTGTTATTCCCGAATCCGTAACATTTTCATTCTATTTTGGTGCTGTGGTATTACTGATTGCGGTACTTTGGACCATTGTCACTACTAAAGAATATAGCCCTGAAGAACTGGCAAAGTATGAAGATCCACAAGTAACGCTTGCATATTCAAACCAAGGCCACTTGCCGTTTGCTCGCATTGGCGTGGCATTACTTGGCTTAGGTTTGTTAGTGTTGGCGGCAGTGTATGTGTTATCGCTCGGTAAAGATATCGTATTCTTAGGCGGCGCGCTGAGTGTATTTGGTGGGCTCTTTTTACTTTCAAACAGTATGCAAACCCGTGGTAAAACGCAAAACGGTTTTTATACGGTGATGTCTGACATGATGAGCATGCCAAGCACCATGAAACAATTAGCCGTTGTACAGTTTTTTAGTTGGTTTGCCCTTTTTGCGATGTGGATTTACACCACTCCCGCTGTAACCAGTTTTCACTTTGGCAGCAGCGACGTTGCAACAAAAGCGTATAACGATGGTGCTGATTGGGTAGGGGTATTATTTGCAGCCTACAACGGTTTTTCAGTAATTGCCGCAATTGTTATTCCGTTAATGGTGAAAAAGCTTGGCTTAAAAGTGAGTCATATGATCAATTTATTGCTTGGCGCAGGCGGTATGTTGAGCTTTGCCTTTATTTCGAATAGCGATCATCTTATTTATGCCATGGTAGCCATCGGCTTTGTTTGGGCATCTGTTTTATCTCTGCCATATGCCATGCTCAGTAACGCCTTGCCGAGCAATAAAATGGGCGTGTATATGGGCATTTTCAACTTTTTTATCGTTATTCCGCAAATGTTAGCAGCAACTATTTTAGGCGCATTAGTGCGCTTTGTATTCGATGGTGAAGCAATTTATGCACTGTCTCTCGGTGGTGTTTCATACTTGATTGCTGCCATTGCGGTAACCCGTGTGACCTATAACAAGTAAATGACAACAAGTGAACAATTAACCATGTTTAAAACTAAATTTGTTAAACAATCATTGCTTGCAAGCGCAGTAGCACTTGCAATTTCTGGCTGTGGTGCTGAAGTGGCAAAAACTAACTCAGCAAGTACAGCGCAAAACAATCTAACTGCACCAGGCGCACCAGGTAGCAAACCGTTCTGGGCTTATTCAGGCAAAACCGGTATCGGTACCAGCTACGAAGCATATTTAGATGGCAGTTACAGTGATAAGGCGGCAACAGGTGCCGTTTCAAAAGTGTGGTTTTCATTAGCGCAGGGGATTATTACCGAAACCATGTTTGGTTTAATTCATCAAGCACAGTTAAAAGAAATGCAATTTGTTGTTAAAGGCGACAACTTCATTGCTACAGAACTTGATGATACCCAGTGGCAAATTGACTACCTACATAAAGACGAACTAGGCAGACCATTGTCACTTGCTTACAAGCTGACGAACACTGACAAACAAGGCCGCTTTAAAATTGAAAAACACATTTTTACTGATAGCAGCAACCAAACATTGTTTGTAAAAGTGGCATTAGAATCACTAAAAGGTGAGCCATTATCACTTTATGTTCATGCTAACCCGTATGTTAATAATAACGGCGTTGGCGATAAAGCCATGGTAAAAGAGGGTAAATTAGTAGCAGTTGATGGCGACAATTACCTTACACTTTCAAGTAACACAGCATTTGAACAAGCAAGTGTAGGTTTTGTTGGTACATCTGATTTGATATCACAAATGAAATTGGGCAAAACGTTCACAAGCTATGCAACAACCGGTGATAAACCTGGCAACGTGTCGCTAGATGCCTTACTTGGTAGCACATCAAGCAAAGCAGAATTTGAGTTAACACTGTCATTTGGTAACACCTTAGATGAGAGTATTGCGGCAGCAAACGCAAGCCAACAAAAAGGTTACCAAGCACTATTAACTGAATTTGGTGCTGATTGGCAAGGCTATTTAGCGTCGCTTGATCTCGAAGCGCTAAGCTCACAATCAGCCGATAATGGTCGTTTAGCGTATGCCAGTGCCTTAGTGTTAAAAGCGCAGGAAGACAAAACACATGCAGGCGCGTTGATTGCATCACTGTCAAACCCATGGGGTGATACCGTAGCTGCAATTGAAGGGCATACCGGATATAAAGCTGTTTGGGTACGTGATTTCTACCAAGTAGCAATGGCGTTTTTAGCTATGGGTGATAAAGCCACCGCGAAAACGGCGTTTGAATATCTAGAAAAAGCACAAGTGACTGATAAAACACCGGGTAACCAAGGTGATACGGGCTGGTTCTTACAAAAGACTCATGTTGACGGTGAGCTGGAATGGGTAGGTGTTCAGCTGGACCAAACCGCGATGCCAATTATGCTTGGTTGGAAGCTTTATCTTGCCGATGTGCTTAGCAAAGAAGAACTGATCCTTTGGTTTAATAAAATGCTTAAACCTGCGGCAGACTTTTTAGTTGAAGGTGGTCTTGCTAAAATTTTATGGAATGACACCGAAATAAAGCCGCCATTTACTCAGCAGGAACGTTGGGAAGAGCAAGCGGGACATTCGCCATCAACCACGGCTGCTGTAATTGCTGGTCTTGTTACTGCAAGTGAAATTGCAAAGCTGGCAGGCGATGATGTCTTGGCTACTAAGTACTTCAATGTTGCAAAGGATTACAACGCCAAAGTTGAATCGCGCATGTATACCACTAAAAGTACGTTACCGAGCGACGCATCAAACGGCCAGCATTATGTGCGCATTAGCCAAGATGACGATGCAAACTCAGCGACTATACTAGGCGATAACAACGGCCGAAAAGGTTTAGTCAAACAAAGCATTTTGGATGGCGGCTTTTTGGAACTTGTGCGTTATGGTGTAAGAAGCGCTGAAGATAAGCATATTATTGATACGCTTGATGAATATGATGCACAAAATTTACCTGAAAACCTTAAAGTAAAATATAACTTTACTTTTGAGGGGGTGGAGGGGCAATTCCCAGGCTGGCGTCGTTACGGTAATGACGGTTATGGTGAAGACGAAGTTACTGGCACCAACTATGCTGAAGGCGGCAATAATACCCCAGGGCAACGTGGACGTGTTTGGCCATTCTTTACCGGTGAACGAGGCCACTATGAAATTGCAAAACTCGCGCAATCTGATTCGTTCGATGCGAAACAGCAAGCCGCATTGACGCAAACGTATGTTAAAGGTATGGAACAATTTGCCAACGAAGGCTTAATGTTACCAGAGCAAGTGTGGGATGGTGTTGGTGTTAACCCGCATAATTACACATTTGGGGAAGGCACAAATTCAGCGACGCCACTTGCATGGACGCACGCGGAATATATTAAATTATTGCGCTCAATGTCAGACAAACAAGTTTGGGATTACTACCCAGTAGTCAAAGAAAAACTGAATTAAAAAAGGCGCGTTAAGCGCCTTTTTTATGCCGAATGCCTCACAACCAAGGTGGGCTTTAGCTGGGTTTGTGCTGGTGGCTCGTCTTTTAATTGGGCTAGCAAATTCGCCACAAGCATTTCTCCCGCAATAGACGTACTTTGATTAACTGTGGTGAGGGCGGGCTCAGTAAAGCTCGCAACAGGAATATCATCAAAACCAATCACGCTAATATCTTCAGGTACATTTAATCCCGCTTCTTTGATTGCACGAATAGCGCCAATTGCAATTAAGTCACTGGCAGCAAAAATAGCATTAATAGGGCGTTTTAAGCTAAGCAAAGTCTTGGTGGCGTTATAGCCTGACTCATCGGTTGAAATGGCATTAATAATCTGGCGCGCATCAACATCTAACCCATGCTTATTTAGCGTATCTTTAAAGCCATTAAAACGGGCGAAAAATTCAGGGCTGTGTTCTGATGCATCTCCTATAAACGCACATTGTGTACGTTTTTTCGCTACTAAAAACTCTGCAACCTGCTCACCGCCAAAATAGTTATCACAGGAAATGGAAAGCTCTGGGCGCGAATCAACACGTGCGCCCCAACATACAAACTTAGTATTGTTTTGTAATAGAGTGGCAAGTCGCGCTTGGTAATCTATGTAATCGCCGTAGCCCAGCAAAATTAAGCCATCAGCGCGGTGGCTGTCTTCGTATTGCGCTTGCCAGTCTTGATCCATTTGCTGAAATGACACGAGCAAATCATAACCTTGATTAGCACAGGCGCGGGTGATTGAGCCCAACATTGATAGAAAAAACGGGTTGATCATCGATTCATCGCTGGTGGGATCTTCAAATAGTAACAGTGCAATGGTGTTGCTTTGTTGCGTACGCAGGTTACTGGCGTTTTTATCGACTTTGTAATTAAGTTTTTTGGCAATCTCAAAGACTTTCTTTTTGGTTTCCTCGTTCACTAACGGGCTGTTGCGCAATGCGCGCGAAACCGTAGATTGTGATACGCCTGCATAGTGGGCAATATCGAACGATGTGGCTTTGGATTTACTCAACTGTGCACCTTTTTATGATAAACACGCTAATTTAGACGGTATTTTAGCCATAAACTTAATAAAAAAACTAACTTTATGTGATGAGATATTGAATTTAATCTGACACCGGTGTCATAATTAGTCAACTTAACCGAAGTCAATTGGGTTTGTTGCCATTTAGTTGATTGTCTGTAGCAGGGCAAGATATAACTACGTACGAGTTGCAATTGCTGCACTTAAAAATTAGCTAATTCAATTGAGAGAATTAATATGTTTGAGCCTATATTAGTTGCGGATGTTGGCGGTACAAATGCACGCTTTGCACTCGTTACAGCGTTTGATAAAACGACAAAAGAAATTGTATTTAACAACATACAAAAGTTTTCAAGTTTAGACTTCGATAGCTTTGCTGATGTTGTTGCAGCCTACATTGATACCCTAGAAAGCGTGCCCAACAATGCATGTTTTGCCGTTGCGGGTCCACGTAAAAAAGACACGGTCTTTTTAACTAACTTAGGTTGGCAATTTAATGTAAGCGATATTAAACAGCAATTCGGCTTTGCTAATTTTAAAGTGATCAATGACTTTGCTGCATTTGCACACGCATCTCCTTACATTGATAACACTGCAAACTTAGTCATTAAAGACGGGCATAGTCACAGCGATGGTAATATTGCAGTAATTGGTCCAGGTACTGGGTTTGGCGCTGCCGCACTTGTGAAAGGCGAAGAGCAGAATGTGGTATTGAGCTGTGAAGCAGGTCACATTAGCTTAGCGGCATGCAATGAACTTGAACGCAACTTAATTACTGCATTAAGTGAAGAATTTGAACATGTTTCGGTTGAACATGTATTTTCCGGTCAGGGCATTGAAAACTTGTACTGTGCCATGGCAAAAGTCCATGGACAAAAAGCAAAGAACTTTGACGCGCCCACAATTACGCAATTGGCGCTCGCAAATGATGACGACATTTGTGTAAAAACACTCAACCAATTCTGCGATTGGATTGGCGCTGTGGCAGGAGATTTGAGCCTGACCTTTAACGCTACCGGTGGTGTGTATATTGGTGGCGGTATTTTACCCCGTTTTCAAGATAAGCTACTGGCAAGTGAGTTTGTAAAACGTTTTGTTGCAAAAGGAAAAATGCAGCACATTGTTAACGATATTCCGGTAATTTTAATCACTCAAGACAATATTCCGTTGTTGGGTGCGGCTGCAAGTTTAGATACGAAGTAATAATTAGAGATTTATATGGAAAAAGTGACGATAAATAGTGTGGCCAAACACGCTGGGGTATCAAAAAAGACGGTATCTCGCGTGCTCAATAATGAGCCAAACGTGTCTGATGCGACCCGAGAGAAGGTTCAGCAAGCGTTTAAAGAGCTAAATTATCGTCCTAATCCGATTGCCCGAGGTCTTGCGCATAACCGCAGTTTTATCATTGGTTGTTTGTACGATAACCCGTCAAAAAGTTATATCACCCGTGTACAGTCAGGCGCGTTAGAAGCCTGCCAAGAGCGCAACTACAACTTACTAATTCACCCATGTGAACTGCGCGGCGAACCACTTATTGATAATATTGAAACACTTATTAGCACATCGCGCTTAGATGGTATTGTATTAACGCCACCATTTTCAGATAACCGAGAGTTAGTAGACCATTTAAAGCTACGCAATATTCCGTATGCGCGCGTTGCACCAGTGACCTTAGACGACCAATCAATCTCGATTAAAAGTAACGATACGCAAGCGGCTTACGATATTACCAAGTTATTGCTAAAACTCGGCCACAAAGAAATTGCGTTTATTAAAGGTCACCCAGATCACAGTGCTACTGAAGCGCGTTTCGCCGGCTATGTCGATGCCTTGAACGAAGAGGGCATAACTCTTAAAAGTGAGTTAGTTGCCGAGGGTAACTTTAGTTATCATTCTGGTGAAGACAGTGCGCGACAAATCCTTGAATCAGCAGCTCGACCAAGTGCGGTATTTGCGTCGAATGATTACATGGCGGCAGCGGTATTAAAAGTTGCCTCGCAAATGTCACTTAAAGTGCCTGATGAGCTGTCAATTGCAGGCTTTGATAATGCCCCGATTGCGCGCCATATTTGGCCTGGCCTTACAACGATTGCACAACCGGTAGAAGATATGACATTTCGTGCGGTAAACTTATTAATCGATAAGATCAATGCGCCGGAAAGCGAAGACATCGAAGAAGTGTTCGCTGGCAAATTAATTGAGCGTGAATCGACAGCGCCTGTGCAAAAATAATTTGTCACGTAAGGCTTCACGCCTTACGAAAATAACGGTTGATAATTCCCAGTTAAAACAAAGCGTTTCTTTTATTTAAGAGGCGCTAAACATTTCACTCATACCTTAGCAATACGCGGTTCCTTTGCCGCGTTTTTTCTTTATCGGCTTATATATAAGCGTTCCTCGTAAATTATTTTTTCTGTCATTTTAATGTCATTGTCACTTGTTGAACTCAATTCATGCTTTTTATTGTAGATAAATTGGGCAGTTCACAAGAAAAGCACTAAAATTAGGGTTGACACCGGTGTCATAGATCGGTTTTAATAATGTGACACCGGTGTCATAGAGTGGTTGTGAGAGACGCTCGATATCGGACCTTTGAACGGGTAGACAAAGTCGCTCGGTACTTAGACTAGCAGGAGTCTCTAATTTAAGTACTGAGCCTTTTTCCCAAATCTTTATGAATGAGTGCGAAAATGCTACACCCAAGAATCCAAGAAGTAACCGAACGAATCATTGAACGCAGTAAAGCAACGCGTCAAGCGTATTTAGCGCGTATGACAGCAGCTAAATCTAAAAAACGCGTACGTGCTGGCTTAGGTTGCGGTAACCTTGCACACGTAATGGCAGCCTGTTCAAGCTCAGACAAAGCATTATTAACCAAAGACGAACAACCGAATCTTGGTATTATCAATTCTTACAACGACATGCTTTCAGCGCATGTGCCTTACAAAGAATACCCAGATTTAATTAAAAAGGTTGCAACCAAATTTAATGCCACTGCACAAGTTGCCGGTGGTGTACCTGCTATGTGTGATGGTGTAACGCAAGGCCGTGATGGCATGGAGCTTTCACTTTTTTCCCGTGATGTGATTGCAATGTCTACGGCTGTTTCACTGTCGCACGACGTTTTTGATGGCGTATTTTGTTTAGGTCTGTGTGACAAAATTGTCCCGGGCCTTGTAATTGGCTCACTGTCTTTTGGCCATTTGCCAATTTACTTTTTACCAGCAGGCCCAATGCCTTCAGGTATTCCAAATAAAGAAAAAGCGCGTGTACGTCAAAAATTTGCGCAAGGTTTAATCGGTCGTGATGAATTACTTGCAGCAGAAAGCGCGTCTTATCACAGTGCAGGTACATGTACTTTCTACGGTACTGCTAACTCTAACCAAATGTTGATGGAAATTATGGGTCTGCACCTGCCGGGCAGCTCGTTTGTAAATCCATACACAGAATTACGTGATGGTTTAACGGTTAACGCGGTAGAAATGATGCTTAACCAGCTGATCAACAGCCAAGATGCCAATCCAATTGGTGAAATTGTCAGTGAAAAAACCATTGTGAATGGTTTAGTTGGCTTACTTGCGACGGGTGGTTCAACTAACCATGCAATTCACTTAGTTGCAATGGCAAAAGCAGCAGGCGTAGACATTACGTGGAAAGACATGTCAGATATTTCTGAAGTTGTGCCACTACTTGCACGTGTTTATCCAAATGGTTCGGCAGATGTTAACCATTTCCATGCAGCAGGTGGTTTACCGTTCTTAGTGAAAGAGCTATTAAAAGGCGGTTTCTTACACGAAGATGTGAAGACCATTGTTGGTAATAGTCTAAACGATTACACCAAAGAGCCAGTAATTGATATTTCGGTAATTGCTACCGACAACCAAATTGCAGCGAAAGTGAAATGGCAAGATTGCCCAGAAAATTCGCACGATGAAGAAGTACTTCGTCCAGTTACAAATCCATTTAATCCGCAAGGCGGCTTGCAGCTATTAACGGGTAACTTGGGTCACGCGGTGATTAAAGTTTCTGCGGTACAAGAGCAGCATCAAACAGTGACAGCACCTGCAAAAGTATTTAATTCGCAAGCTGGATTGCAAGATGCCTTTGCTCGCGGCGAATTAGAAACTGATTTTATAGCCGTGATTAAAGAACAAGGCCCTAAAGCGAAAGGCATGCCGGAGCTACACAAGCTAACGCCGATTATGGCAACGCTGCAAGACAAAGGCTTTAAAGTAGCGATTGTTACTGACGGCCGCATGTCGGGCGCATCAGGTAAAGTGCCAGCGGCTATTCACCTTGCGCCAGAAGCAGTAGAGGGTGGTTTTATCGCAAAAATCCGCGAAGGTGATTTGGTAACACTTGATGCTCCAAATGGCGTATTAAAAGTACATGTTGCTGATGATGAATTTGCACAGCGTGAAATTGAAATCAGCGAACAAGTTCAGACATTTGGTACAGGCCGTGAATTGTTTGAAGGTATTCGTCAAACAGTATCTAGCGCAGATTTAGGTGCCAGTGCATTTGGTCTTATCTACCCAAATACAAACCAATAACAGGAAGTAAAAATGAGTATTGAAAAAATTCTTCAAGCAGCACCGGTAGTCCCTGTTGTTGTTATTAATAACCTTGAAGATGCAGTGCCACTTGCAAAGGCATTGTACAACGGTGGTTTGCGCGCATTAGAGATTACCCTGCGTACACCTGTAGCGGTAGAAGCAATTAAACAAATTAAACACGCATTGCCAGAAGCGTACGTTGGTACAGGCACTGTAATAGATAAAGCAACATTTAACGCATCAATTGAAGCGGGCGCTGATTTTATGGTGAGCCCTGGTGTTAACGATGAGTTGTTAGCGCTTGCCAGTGAAACTGATGTGCCATTTTTACCAGGTGCCGCAACACCAAGTGAAGTGATGCAGCTGGCAGCAAAAGGCTTTGGCTTTTTAAAGTTTTTCCCAGCAGAAGCCGCCGGTGGTGTGCCAATGTTGAAGTCAATTTTTGGTCCACTACCACATGTTAAGTTTTGCCCAACTGGCGGTGTAAGCCTTGCCAGTGCGCCTAACTATCTAGCACTACCGAATGTAGAGTGTGTAGGTGGTACTTGGATGTTAGATAAAGAATTAATCGCAAATAAAGACTGGCAAGCAATCGAAGAGTTAGCGCGCCAAGCAAGTAAAGTGAATGAGGGTGAATAAGATGATCAGAGTAGCTATTAACGGTTATGGCCGTATTGGACGCAACGTATTACGCGCGCTTTATGAGTCAAATCGCGAACAAGAAATTAAAATTGTTGCAATTAACGACTTAGCACCAGCTAACGTAAATGCACACCTTACACAGTACGATTCAGTGCATGGTACGTTTGGTAAAAAAGTAACGCTTGCTGAAAACACACTGGTTATCGATAACGACGAAATTGCATTAGTGCAAGAGCGCGATCCTGCGAACTTGCCTTGGGCTGATTTAGCAGTCGACATTGTACTTGAATGTACTGGTCTTTTCACATCACGTGACGCGGCAGCAAAGCACATTGAAGCGGGTGCAAAACGTGTAATCGTATCTGCGCCAGGCACAGATATGGACGCAACGGTTGTGCACGGTGTTAACTCAGATGTATTAAACGCTGATAGCATTATTATTTCAAATGCGTCGTGTACAACTAACTGTTTAGCGCCTGTTGCTAAAGCGCTTAACGATACTATTGGTATTGAGCAAGGCAGCATGACAACAATTCATGCTTACACTAACGACCAAAACCTATCGGACGTGTACCACAGCGATTTATACCGTGCACGTAGTGCAACACAAAGCATGATCCCAACTAAAACCGGCGCAGCAAAAGCAGTAGGCTTAGTATTACCTGAGCTTGCTGGTAAGCTAGACGGCATGGCGGTACGTGTACCAACTATCAATGTATCACTTGTGGATTTAACCTTTGTTGCTAAGCGTGACACGACAGCTGAAGAAGTAAACGCAGCGGTTAAAGCAGCAGCTGAAGGTGCAATGGCAGAAGTACTTGAGTACAACGAAGCACCACTTGTATCAATTGATTTTAACCACAACCCAGCGTCTTCAGTATTCGATGCAACGCAAACTAAGGTTGATGGTAAATTAGTTAAAGTAATGGCTTGGTACGATAACGAGTGGGGTTTCTCAAACCGCATGCTCGACCAAGTAACAGCATTAGGTAAGTTTTTATAATTTGCTCTACCGACTAAGTAAAAACGGCTGCATCTGCAGCCGTTTTTGTTTTACAATGCTAAAAAACAAAGGATTGTTTATGAGTTTAGCATCACACCCTGCGACATGGTCGCACTCAATTGCCAAGTCTAAATTTCGCGTTATCGCATTTTCACTTCTTCATTTTGCTTTACTGTTTTTTGCCCTTTGGCTGTTTTTTGCCCTTTGGCTGATGTTTGACCAAATGTAACTTGAGCAGGATATTAAGGCACTTACGTTTACTGATTTACTTAGTTCGAGCAGCTTAGTGTTATTTATTGGTGGGTTTTATCCGTGTTTCTATCTGTATGCCATTTATCGTTTACTTGAAGCGAATGCGTCAGACTCTAAGTTATAAAAGTCTTATGGTCACTGTAAGCTTGTTATAAAATGCGCATTATCACCTAATTTTATTTACGTTTATTTTGTTTTAGTTTTTGTGAGGGAATATGAAAAAATCATTGTTGGTTATTTTTGCTTTATTATTTTTAAGTGCATGTAGGGACCGCAGACTGTGTAAAACAAATTTTTCTTTAATGTTGTTTGCTGTTAGTTAGAAATCTTCGAAGAAGATTTCGTTCGAGTTATTTTTTGTGGTGAGCATACTTTTCTGTATGCGAGCGAAGTTATTAATTCTATAACTCCATTATTGCTTTCTTTAAGTCCTGAACACCCATAATCGATATCATTCGCTTCATATTATAAGCCAGAACATGGAGATTCATTTCGGTACTCACGTTTTTGAACTGTCGGGTCAAGAAATGCGTTGCTCCCATTCACATTTTGATGGTTCCGAATGGGTGCTCTATTTTTTTTTACGGATAACGGGCGTCTCTCGTGCATGGTCGAGCCGTTCTAGCATGGCTTCGGTTTCTGCTTCTTGGATCCGACGTTTTATGCGCCTTGGAGCTCGTTTGGATGTGGTACGCTGACTCCGTATTTTGCAATCGCGACAAGCGATATGATTGAAGTAAGTCTCTAAGTGCAATCCACCTTCAAATACTTGCATACGGTTTTGCATTTCTTCACCAGCAGGACAAATATACACACCCTTTTCAGGGTCATATTTAAAGCGAGAGAGATTGAAAATGCTTTTTTACTTGAAGCTGATGTGTCTGTTTTCGGCATATGTGGATTGGCTCCTAAATCGAGCGAGGCTTTCACATTTTTACGACTGTAATAACCTTTATCAGCCATCACTGTAATATCTGTTTGGTTTAAAGCCTGTTGAGTTAATTTTGTTAACCTCGCTAACTCACCTCTATCCATCGTGGTAAACAATTAAGTGATGCTTTATGTCTACTGCACTTTGAATGTTGTAACAAACTTGACGCTCCATGTTTTTAGTTTTGAGCAATCTGGCATCTGGGTTGGTTAGTGATAGTTGTTTGTCTGGGTGAGCTTCTACGACTTTTTTGATTCCCTGTAAGTCACCTAAGCGCTTTTGTAGCCAAGCCAGCTCATCTTTCATGACTTGCAATTTTTTTCTCTGGCACTTCGTCACTATCAACGTCATCTAATTGCTTGAGGTACTTTTCTATACTGGCCTCAACCCGTTCGGTATGGCCTTTAGCTTTTTGTGGCGTAAAGTTGTTTGGCTTACTGTTCACGGCTTTAAACTAGCGCCATCAATCGTTACTTTACCTTTACTGAATATACCCATTTCTCGGCATATAGTGACAACAAGCTTGTTTAATGCCTTGGGCATTGTCACGCCTGAAGTCAGCTATGGTTTTGAAATCAGGCGTTAAGCACTAAAATAACCGCATAAGTTCGATATTTCTATTGGCTTCGTTTCCTAATCTTCTCGATGACTGAACACGATTAAGATACCCCTAAATATATAGTTTTAAAATGGTGGCTGGGTGATAGCCAGGACGGCCAGTTTGTTTAGCAACAACGCTATTAAACCCCATTTGCTCAAAATTGAGTTTATCTAAAAACACGTCAATAACGCGAACTTGGTTATTTCAACAATGAAGTCATTCAGAATTTCAGGAAATAGCGTGGCTTGAGTACGGCTTTGCCCCTATATATGGTTAGACATAATTAGCTAATATCTAACATTAACTTGCTGATTATTATATCAATTAAGACAACTATTAATTAGACTTATTGATCATAAGTAGCGAGTGCTTAGAGCAAAAGGTGATCAGAGTTTTCACACAGCTTGAACCGTTGCCAGACGATAGGTTATCGTATGCCGGTGAGTAAAGAAATGTATTTTATAATCTTACCTGACGGCATAGTTTCTGTTAAGCGTCTAAAGGACGTTGGTGGCACTGAAGTTAATGGACACCACCCTACAGAAATCAACTATAAAGTCATCACGATTTATGGGGAAAACCCACCAAATGTTTAATAATGATTGAGCTAAGTAGTGTTCATCAAGCTTATTAATTCCTTTGGCCACAATACTGTGTAATTACTTAATTAAAATCATTTGTTAATAGCCATTTAAACGTATAATTTATGATCGAAAAGAGAGACGAGTTCCACACAAGAATATACAAAAAAAGCTATTTTAAAGACGTTATATCAACTAAAATGAGCTTGTGTATTACCCTCATTAAAAATCAAAATAAACTTTAATTAACAATTGCTTGTTTTTTTGGAGTGCGCTCAAAAAAGCATTGCTAAGACCTCAATTTATACTGACTTAAATTTGATTTAACCAAAAGTAAATTCGAGTATAATAAAAACTTTAATTGCTTATCATATGATACAAGAAACCAAATTTTTTAACGAGCACGAAATGAACTCTTCAAAATCAATAATTCAAAAATCAGGAATATCTTTTGGCACTAGTGGGGCTAGGGGGCTCGTATCTGACTTTACTCCTGAAGTTTGCGCTGCATTCGCTTTATCATTCACGCGCGTGATGCAGAGGTTTTATAAATTTAATAGGGTAGCGATAGCGATTGATAATCGTCCTAGCAGTTATCAAATGGCCCAAGCTATAAGTGGAGGGCTTGAGCAAATCAATGTAGAATCAGAGTTTTATGGAGTTATTCCTACCCCCGCCCTAGCGTACTTTGCGATGCAAGAAAATATTCCATGCATAATGGTAACCGGTAGTCATATCCCTTTCGACCGTAATGGCTTAAAGTTTTATCGACCGGAAGGAGAAATAACTAAGGCGGATGAGAGCTTAATTTTATGCGAAGATGTGCCAATGAAAGCTTTAAATTCGTTGCCAAAACTTAATGTTTTACCTGAAGCTAAATATGCTTACATTATGCGAAATGTAACCCCATTTTCAAAAAACACTTTGACAGGAAAACGTATTGGTATATACGAACACTCAAGTGCTGGGCGTGATATTTACAGGGAAATATTTGAACAACTCGGCGCTGAAGTGATATCACTGGGGCGCAGCGATATGTTTATTCCAATTGATACAGAGGCGGTATCAGAATTAGATAAGGAAAAAGCGCTAGATTGGGTTCGGGAATATAATCTGGATGCACTGTTCTCAACTGATGGAGATGGTGACAGACCTCTTTTGTCAGATGAAAAGGGTGAGTGGTTAAAAGGGGATACGTTAGGTATTCTATGCTCTAAATTATTAAAGATAAAAGCGATCTCAACACCAATAAGTTGTAATACCGCTATAGAAAGAAGCGGAGTCTTCGAAATTGTGATACGAACCAAAATTGGTTCTCCCTATGTAATTGCAGAATTTGATAAACTAACTCGTGACTATTGCTCCGTAGCTGGTTTTGAAGCTAACGGAGGGTATTTACTGGCTAGTGAAGTCGAGTTTAATCAAACAAAAATTAAGCCGCTGCCAACTAGGGATGCAGTCCTACCAGCTATTATAGTTCTTAGTCAGTTGTTTGATGAAAGTTTATCCTCGTTAGTATCTAAGTTACCTCATCGATTTACTTCTAGTGACCGTATTAAAAACTTTTCTCGAGAACGCAGCTCGAAGCTAATAGAAAATATAAAACAGTCTTCTAGTTGGTTAGAAAAATTGGGACTTAATGAAACTTTACTCAGTCTTGAACATACTGATGGAATACGTATGACCTTTGAGAATGATTTAATTGTTCACCTCCGCCCTTCAGGTAATGCGCCTGAATTAAGGTGTTATGTTGAATCCGACAATCAAAACGAAGCAAACTTTTATGTTCAAAAAGTTTTAAATAATGCTACGCGTTTTTGTGTTTAGTAAAAACTAACTATCGCACATTAGCTTCGATTCTACTTGGAATTACGTTCTACATTATATGGACAGAGAGTGAAGATGAGCCGTTTGAATAAACGTTCTATTCTCTATCCATGTATAATGTTAATTAGCAGCGACTTTGATTACATTAATTTAGTGTTGAGTCACATGTAATTTGTTACTATAAAAACTACTAAGTTAAAGTTGAACAAAAGTTTAATGATATTAATTAGCGAGCGTTTCTGCTACATCGGCAATTTGTTGGCGCAGCCAAATATGGCTTGCATCACGGTGTAACAATGGACTCCAAATCATATCGAGTTCGAACGGTGGAATAGGGAATGGCGGTTCGACTATTTTTAGCGCATTATCACTTTCATAAATTTTAGCTACTTTGGTTGGTAGCGTGGCTATTAGATTTTGTGCTTTGGCAAGGTGGATAGCCACATGGTAATTACGAGTGAATGAGGCAATATTGCGGTGTTTACCAAAATGAGCAAGTGCTTCGTCAACCCAGCCAAGTTTTTGTACATCGGCAGGGTCCATGCCCACACCCACACCAAAACCTGTTTTACTTACCCAAATATGACGGGCTTTTAAGTATGCATCTAAGCTGTAGTTTTCTAACACCGGATTATTGGCGTTCACCACGCACGAAAAACTGTCTTTCCATATACGCTTTTGGTGAAACGATTGCGGTAAATTATCAAACCGGTTAATCGCCATATCCACTTTGCCATTCTCTACATCGTGAAAGGTAACATCACTTGGCGTAACAATATCGAGTGTTGTATCAGGGGCTAAGGATTGTAAGCGGCTTAATAACATAGGTGCTAGGGTGCTTGCAGCGTAGTCGCTGGCCATGATACGAAACACGCGATTGCTGCTTGCTGGCTCGAAATCGCGGTTAGGCTGCAGTGTTTCTTCAAGCGTTAATAATACACCGCGGATCACAGGTTGTAGTTCTTTAGCGCGCTCGGTCGGTACCATACCGTCACTGGTTCTTACTAATATTGGGTCGTTTAACAGTGCTCGCAGGCGTTTTAAACCGTTACTCATAGCGGGTTGTGTAATGTTTAACTGATTCGCGGCACGCGTCACATTACATTCTCTTAGCAGGGTATCTAAATACACCAACAGATTTAAATCGACTTTACTAATATTCATTTTATTTATGTGGCTAAAGCATTTTATAGAAGACTTTAATAAACGAATGAATAAATAACAAGGTGTTATCGTAATTTAAATCTTAGACTTTCGGGGTAAGGGTAAATATCTGTACTTATGCCTTGTTTTATTTTTTGTTGTTCATCGCGCCAAAAACTTGCGGTACTGAGCTCAGGATGCTGGTCGAGCAGCAAGGCTTTAATATGTGGATCTGTGGTAACAAACGTGGTGAGTTGCTCAATAAAAACATCTTGAGGTGCAACTGAGTAGGCATCGGGGTAATCAAAATAACCGTCAGATTTAGGTAAATCGCGAAAATTCATATCAGTTAAATACTGCACTTCATCATAATCATAGAAAATAACGCGTTTGTGCTTAGTTACACCAAAGTTCTTTAACAGCATATCACCTGGGAAAATGTTGGCCGACATCATCTCTTTAAGTGCTTGGCCATATTCGCCCATCACATGGCGTTTATCTTGTTCGTTTGCATCTTGTAAAAACAAATTAAGCGGTGTCATACGCCTTTCAATGTAAAGATGCTTAATAATTAATAAGTCACCGTCAAATTCGAGTGAACCAGCAATTGATTTCTTAAGCCGGTTTAACAAAGGCTCTGGAAAGCGAGAAATTGGGAAGGCAACGTCTGAAAATTCAATGGTATCGGCCATGCGTCCGACTTTATCGTGCTGTTTTACTAATTGATATCGTTCAAGTACGGTGCGCCTGCCAAAGGGTTTACCATCACCAAATTTATCGCGAATAACTTTAAATACGTACGGGAAAGTAGGGTGGGTAAATACTTCCATAACCATGCCTGGAGTGCCTGCGGCTACTTCGAAATCTTCTTTGCATGAGGCTAGATGGTTTAAAAATTCGCGATAAAACTCACTTTTACCTTGTTTATGAAAACCAATAGCGTTGTATAGCTCAGCGGGTGTGCGGTTTGGCATAAGCTGATTTAAAAAGCTTACAACGCCAGACGGCGAGCGAGTATTGACCATAAAGTACGCCCGAGCAAAGCCAAACACCACACGCATTTGGATTGAGTTTGTTAGCACGGCATCAATATACAGTCCTTTATTTTTTTTGTGTAAAATAGGAATAATAAACGGCTGTACGCCGTTTTTGCTGACAATACGGCCGACAATGTAAGCTGCTTTGTTGCGATAAAACGGTGCTTTTAAGATATCAAAGCGCATTTGGTGGTTGCGCGAGTTTACATTAGGTGCTTGTTTTACAAAGGCCTTAACAATATTTTTAATATCTGATTCAAGGTCGATAAACGGTGCTTTTAAGTCGAATTGAGCGAATATTTGTTTAATGGTGGGCAAAAGGCCATCGACGACAGGAAAAAAGCTTTTGTATTCTTCTTCAACCGGAACCAGTGGCGCGGTTAAAGTACTTTCAACAAAAATAAAATCGTTATTAAAATATTTGCGGTGGTATAAACGGCAAAATACCGAGTTAAAAAAGGTTTCAGCCAGCTCGGCTTGCGGGTGAAAGCTCAGTAAATCGGTGTACTCGGCTTTCGTGGCAAGCCATAATTCGGTATCAATATGTGAGGCATCAATGCGGCGTTTTAACTTTTCAATACATTCATTTACGCGCTTGTCGTAGTAACTAATACGTTCAGCGCTAATGCGTTGCATTGATTGCCAATCGGCATTGGCAAAATGCACTTGAGCTTGCGAGGTTAGTCCTTGGAACAACGAATAGTGATGGCTAAACCCTTTTAAAATTAAGTTAGCAATAACCTGGCTCAACTGCATTTTTATATCCTTTATTGTTATTATGGGTGTTGACGACCTCGAGCGTGTTTAACAATAATCGCCACCGCTTCTTCGATATCATCGGTTACAGTGAACAACGAAAAGTCACTTTGGTCAATCAATCCTTTTTTAACTAGCTGTGCTTGCATCCAATCAACCAGCCCTTGCCAAAACTCTGAGCCAAATAGCACGATAGGCATTTTTGAAATGCGGCCAGTTTGCAGTAAAGTAAGTGATTCAAATGTTTCATCGAGTGTACCAAAGCCACCAGGCATACAAATATAGCCCATAGAGTATTTTAAAAACATTACTTTACGGGTAAAAAAATAGCGAAAATCAAGAGGTTGATTTTGGTATGGGTTAGGCACTTGTTCGTGTGGCAGTTCAATGTTAAGGCCGATGCTTTTGCCGTTTGTTGCACCGCGATTAGCCGCTTCCATGATCCCAGGGCCACCGCCAGAAATTACTGCAAACCCTTCATCGACAAAGCGTTTGGCAATATCGACGGTTGCTTGATAGTATTCATCACTTTGCTCTAAGCGTGCTGAACCAAAAATTGAGACAGCTGGACCTGTATCTGATAATTTATCAAATCCATCGGCAAATTCACTGATAATACGAAACATGCGCCATGATTCGTCACCCTTTAAATCATCGATCATTGTGCATCTCCTTTTAATACCATAAACCATGCGTCAATATAATCCGGCATATGTCGGTTTGCATCGTAATAGGCGTTAATGCCTGGGTAACTGCCCGCTAAATAGTCTAGCTGATACAAGTTATTTTCAAATGCGCCACCGGTATCGGCCATCACTGCCATGCGGTATTCGCTATGACTTTTAAAATCAAATTGCGCAAAAACTAATGCGCCCAGCCCGAATTGATAAATATCTCCTGCAAACGTTACTTCAGGTAATACTTCAATTTTATGATCAGCGTCTTTACCATAGCCTAAAATGCCATTCACTTGTTTAAAGTACCAGTAACGATTTTGTAAATATGGCTTAATTGCACGGTCGTAGCCAATGCCGTTATTGCGATGCACATTGTAAACACGCTGCTGCCCGCTAACATCAACGACGATAGTGCCTTGTAAAAGTGCTGACTCTAAATCTTCTCGTGACAAATAAACCAGCGGTTTTGCAAGTTTATTGGCGTCTATCACACCATCTAAAATAGCTTGTTTACCGTATTTGAATCGCGTTAGGTGTTTTTGTGTATTTGCGTCTTCTAGCGATAGATGTTTTTCATCAAACGGTAGTGCATAGAGTGGAAACGGTGTTTCGCTTGTTTTGCTGTCACTGCCGCTCGCTAAATGCACATAGTATTTTGTCATTAATACTTTATCTGCGGTGAGATTTTTAAGTAATGGTTTTTTGTTACTTAGCTTTTTTGCATGTTTTGTGTCTGAACTAATACGATAGAAATCATAATGCTTTGTTAGAAAATCAAAACTTGTAAGCTGATGAGTCTTATTCATATCATCGTGTTTGGCAAATTCACACAATGATTTAAGCGTTCGTTCGATATCTTTCTCTGTAATACCAAATTGTGCAAGTTTATTTGCATGGATCACAGCAGGGTCGTATTCGTTACCCAGTGCTCGATAGGCAAGGGTATTATTTGCAACCTGACAAAGCTTATCGCTATCAGTATTAATTTTAAGGCTTGTTGGCGGCGTTTGTTTGCTAATTGAAAAAGAATTTGCGAACAGGTGAGTTGAGTATATAGCGCAAACTAGAAAAGAAATTAGAACATTAAACTTCATTTAAACATCAATAAGTAAGCTAAGTGATAGATGCCAGTTTACTGATTTCAAAAGTGAGAAGCTAGAAAAACGGATAGATGCTGAAGCCAATAGAAGAAATTTAATAACGTAGAATAAAATTAGATATAAAGAATTATTACACGAGAAGATATTTTGGAAGTAAATGGTGGGTCTGAGTGAATTCGAATCACCGACCTCCACGATGTCAACGTGGCGCTCTAACCAACTGAGCTACAGACCCTCTATTTATGGTTCGCATTCTACATAGAATTTTTTGTTGCACAAGCAGAATTTTCACCAAAGGCGTTTAACTGATGGATTTATATGCAGTTTGCTGTGTTCTTTTATATTCATGTTAGATGGAGTTAGGTATTGGGCGTGAGTCTAAGACGACGCCAACTCAACCACAAAAGAACATCGGGCTTAGCCTGGTTGAATGTTGCAGCGTTTATACAGTTGTTGCCACCAAGTAACATGCGCTACTGAATAGTGTTTTAGGCTGTTATCGAGCGAAAGCGGGTGAATTTTTAAATCACTCTCGTAAGGCTGTTGGTACTGGTTTTGCCAAAGGCCAAGTAATGCTGGCTTTATTTGCATATATTCCTGCAAAAGATCGTTGTGATAGCCTTGAATTTTACTGCCATAGAATTTGCTAAAAATATTTGTGAGTACGGTGGCGCTTTGATTGTTATGTCCGGTTTTACAAATGTCGCTAAATGATACAGATTCGAGCGCTTTATTTTGCTGCTGTAGTATAAAAATCTGCTCGTACAACGCACGTAATAAACTTGGTAAATAGTTGTTTTTAAATAGTGTTGCTAAATGTGCTTCTAATTCAGCGGTGTTTATTTGGTTAAATTCTTGATTTACCAAGGCGCTTTTAACGCTCGCTAAATAATTTAAGGTATTGAGCGTGTGTTGCTTTTGCGTTTGGTTAACATCAAGCAGAGAATAAGATACAGGTAAATAAAGCGAGGCAAGTTGCTTATCTAAAAACAGCATCTTGTCCCAATAGGCAAACAGCAAATCAGCTTTTTGTTGTTTTACTTTGTTGAGCTGCTTTGTAAGCTCAGTGTCGTCAAGTGTTGCAACACAATTAGGCACCATTTGGATAAAACGCACGTTATATACAAACTCGCTGCTTGGACCGCTGACTTTCCCCAGCTGAGAATTGCGCTCAGCAATCAATTGACCTAATTGGCAGTGCTGTAACTTATTAAGTTGTAGAATGCCAATAGTGCTAGCATCGATGTTGGAAAAGGTTGGTACAACCAACTTTTTACTGTCTTGATAGGGGCTAAGCTCGGGTAACGTGAGCTGGGTATTTAAGCGTGTGTGGTACTCTAAATTAATCTCGCTAGGTACCTTTGAGCACCCAGCAAGTATTAAAATAATTAAGGCTGTTGTACTAAGCGTTATTAAATGGCGCGTTAGCAAGGCGTTTCCTCACGGTATAAATTAATAAAATTGCTGCGGTTGATAATCCAACAATAATGCCGAGCCAAAATCCCTCTGGTCCCATAGGCTCAACGATTAAATCAGTTAATGCTAATACGTAACCTAAACTAAAACCGATTAACCAATAGGAAATAAACGTAATATACGAAATAGGCGCGGTATACTTTAAGCCACGTAAAATACCGGTTGCGGCAACTTGCAGCGCATCGGGTAATTGATAAAAACACGCCAGAATTAAAATCGCGCTAGCGAGGGCAATAACTTCGCTATTATCACTATAAACACTACCAATCACGCTGCGTGATAAGAAAGTAATGAGCGCCACTAGCGTTGAAATCATCAGTGCTAATAACAAACTAGTTGATACGGTACTTTTTACTGCGGCATAGTTTTTTTGTCCGGTAAGATTGCCAACACGAATGCAAATGGCGAGCGCTAGGCTCAGTGGAATCATAAATAATACCGTTGATACACTTGCTGCAACTTGGTGACCTGATACTGCAATTGCCCCAAGCGGTGCAATAAAAAGTGGAATACAGGCAAATAACGTTACTTCAAAAAAGTGTGCAAGCGCAATGGGTGTGCCAAGCTTGGTAATCGTAAGTTGCGTGGCAAAGTGTGGTTTAATTGCACGAGAAAATAAAAAACGACCTTTCAAGCGTTTTGAGTACAGCATATAAATAAACAAACTGAACGCCATTGACCAATACACAATAGCCGTCGCGATTCCGCAGCCAGCACTGCCGTAGGCGTCGATACCGAATTTACCGTGAATGAAGATATAGTTGGCGGGAATATTAATTGCTAAGCCAATTGCGGCAATGTAAACCGCGGGCTTGGTGTATGCCATACCTTCGCAGACACAGCGAAGTACATTGTAAATTAAAAAGCCCAGTAAGCCCCATTTCACATAGCTAATATAACCAAGGGCAAGACCTGCGACTTCAGGTTCCATTTTGATATAAGAAAGCGGAACATCAACAAAGAATATGAGTGCTAAACCAAGTGCTGCAAGCACCAAAGCTAAGTAGAACCCTTGATACATATCATGGCGAATCGCAAATAACTTCTTCGCCCCAAAGTTTTGCGCCACCATACCCGTTAAAGCCAATAATACACCCAGTAGTGTCAGTAAAACTGGGTTCCAAATACCTAACGCAATGGCAAGCGCTGCTAAATCATAGGCACTTACTTGGCCCGCCATTACGGTATCCACAACGCCCATTAAAATCATGGTAACTTGGGCAATAAAAACAGGGATAGCCAAGCGAAGAATAAATCTCGCTTCAAAAACATTAAAGGACATACTTGCGCATTCTAGCAAAATAAGGAAAATCATAGTTTACTGAATGTAGAGATAGATAGGAATTAAATGTTTACTGGTATTGTACAAACAAAGGCGTCGGTGGTATCTGTTTCCAAAAGTGGTGAAATTATGCGCCTAGTTTTGTCTACTCCCAACGCATATTTAAATCATTTGGACATTGGTGCGAGTATTTCAATCAATGGTTGTTGCCTTACTGTGGTGGAATACGAACTCGGACATAAAGACGTAGTTGGCCAAGTGCATTTTGATGTGATCGACGAATCCTTGAAGCTCACCAACTTAGGTAAATTAAAACAAGGTGAAAAAGTAAACTTTGAACGTTCGGTTACCTTTGGTACTGAGTTGGGCGGACATATCGTCTCTGGGCATATCCATACCGTTGCAAAGCTTACGCGTATTGAACGTGAGCAAGATAACTGCGCAATGTTTCTGTCGTTACCGGAAAAATGGCTCAAATACATTAACTACAAAGGCTTTATCAGTGTAAACGGCTGCAGCTTAACGGTTGGCGAGGTCACTCACAACGGATTTTACCTACACCTAATTCCAGAAACGCTAGAAGTAACCAATTTGGGCCTTGCACACATTGGTAGCGAATTTAATATCGAGGTGGACCAACAAACCTATACTATCGTTGAAACCATCGAACGTTATATGAAAGCGAAAGGTCTCTAATTGCTGCCGAAAGGTTTAAAAAACCTGTTCGTCATCACTGTCGACACTGAGTTCCACTTTGTTGTAAATCCTATCTATGTGCATATTTAAATGGATAGGATTGCAACAGGCTGCACAGTCTTCGTAGTATTCTTGGTCGCCGAGTGTTGTATCAAGTTCTACATCGACATGATTGCCACAATGCGGGCAAGTGATCCGTTGAAATTTATGGTCTCTCATAGCAGTTTCCAACAATAAAGACACTTGTTAAAGTGTAGTCGAAAACCTTAATTTTACCCGCTAGTCTAGACCATATCGTTGCTGGATTTTAACAACTTGCATATGCGCATCTTCAATATATTGATTACCAAAAATATTTCCATGATTAAGCACGTGGTACAAGTTATAAATATGCTTTCGTTCTTGGTAAGTTTTGGGCAGTGGATAGGTATCTTGATAGCCAACATAAAAATCATAGTGAAATTTGCCAAACAGCTCGGTCATGGCAATATCGGCTTCGCGGTCGCCATAGTAGCATGCTGGGTCAAACACGCTCGGTTTGTGTTGGCAAAAGCCTACATTGCCTCGCCATAAATCACCATGCAGTAATGATGGCTGACAATGATGGGTATGTAGTATTTGCTTTATTAAATCGACAAAGCGGTCAATATCCACCAAATGAACGTGTTTTTCCGCCAGCAGTTGCAGTTGAAAACCAATTCGCTGTTCGGCAAAAAAGGTATCCCATTTTTTATGCCACTCATTGGGCTGCGCTGTTAAACCAATGTAGTTATCTAAATCAAAGCCAAACATTTGTTGTTGATGTTTTTTATGAAGTTCAGCTAATGTCACACCAAAGTGATACCAATCAGTTTCGTTGCCGTCATCTAAATCAAGCCATTCAATTACATGGTAGGCAAACTCATTACTTTGACCGATAAGCAGCGAATCGGCAACGTAAAAAGTGCTTTCTTTGGTAAGGGTGTTTAAACCAATGCGTTCTTGTTCAAAGTTATCGAGTTTGTCTTTACTTGCGACTTTAACAAAAAAACTCTGCTTATCATCCGAAAGTTTATAAAGCAAATCATCTCCAGAGTTCGACAGTTGAATTTTGTTCGATATAGCGAGGTTACAATGTAGAGTTTTTGACAGTTCGGTGATTAGGGCATTCCACATAATTAAGTCCTTCGCAGCGATTTAGTTTGCTAGTGGCGCAAGTACACAGTTGAGCAACAAACTAACTATAGTCAAGGCTCGTTATTTTTGAGCACCGTTTACAAAAAAGCACATAAAATAAGAAGAAATTCGGCTTTTTGCCCTTGCTTCTAGCCAAACCCAAACTTTAAAATAGCGGCGATTTGGGTTTAGCTGGAATTTGGAGGGTTAGTTGAACAAGCACGCTATCACCAATCTTGTCGCTGTGGTGTTAACAGTGACGGGTTTTATATTGTCTTTACCGTGGTTACTTAGCATTGGTTTATTTGCGTTATCAGGTGCGCTAACAAACTGGCTTGCTGTGCACATGTTATTTGAAAAAGTACCCGGTCTTTACGGTTCGGGTGTTATTCCAAATCAGTTTGAACAGATTAAATTAGCCATTAAGCGCTTATTTATGTCGCAGTTCTTTACTCAAGAAAATATTAATAAGCTAATGTCAGCAGAGCTGGATAATAGCGAGAATGGCATTGATTTCACGCCGATCATTGAAAATACCGATTTAAACCCAGCGTTTGACTCGTTGGTAGATGTGGTTGAAAACTCGCAATTTGGCGCGATGCTTGGCATGTTTGGTGGTACAGCAGTACTTGAACCAATGAAACAGCCATTTATTGAAAAAATGCAGTCATCGCTTATTGAGATCAGTAGCTCTGAAGTATTCCATAAAACTGTGCAAGCACAGCTAACCTCTAACACCAGTGCAGAAAAGCTCCAATCAAAAATTGAAGCGATCATTGAGGCGCGTTTAACCGAGTTAACGCCTGAACTTGTAAAAGAACTTATTCAAAACCTTATTAAAGAGCACCTAGGCTGGTTGGTTGTTTGGGGTGGGGTATTCGGTGGTTTATTTGGCTTACTTTCTCATTTTATTTAAAGTCGGCTATCCCTTAAAGAGCATTACGTAAAAACGGAGGCTGAGCCTCCGTTTTCTTGTTCTATTTCCTTCATTATCCAAACACCATGTTAAGGTTACTTGCTGCCTGAAACATAGATGATTTGTTTTTTCGTCATTGCTAAGTCTTGAATACTGGTTGATGTTTTAACATCTAAATTCATATAGTTGCCAGTGCGATTTAGCCCATACACGCTGGCGAATTTTGTTAATGACATATCATTACAGGTTAGTTTGTCATCAATCTGAAATTTTCTTACACGATTTTCCTTAATCGCTTTTTTCATTTCTAATGGTTTGTTTGATGCAAAAGCAATACAAAGCTCAGTACCTGGCGAATTATCTGCCGCGACAAATTGTGTATCTGCAGATGCGTTTACTGAAGCGAAAAGGGTGGTGCTAATAAGTGCTGCTGCTAAAACTTTCATGTTAAATTCCTCATTACAACATTAATTAAAGTAAGTGTTCACGTTTTCAATTGAACGTACTTATATAGTCGCTGAAACTCGAAAAAATGCTGTTAACCTAACGTGACAGGGTGTAAAAGAGTATTTCAAATGTGTCACTAGCGCATAAAAAACGCCACTTTTCATGGCGTTAATATGTGACATTTGCAACAAATAGATGAAATTATTTTTCATTGCTGAAGTAATTACACTTCGCTTTGTGTGAGTTTACCAATCGATGCCTTTACGCGCTTTAACGCCGTTGTCAAAGGCATGTTTGACATTACGTACTTCAGAGACAGTATCAGCGAGCTCTTCTAGTTTGCGGTGTGCAGCGCGACCGGTCACAATAACGGATTGCTCTTTTGGGCGGTTAGCAATCGCCATTAACACATCATCAAGGTCAATATAGTCGTAATTAATCATATAGGTGATTTCATCAAGTACGACCAAATCTATGGTGTCATCTGATAAACACTGTTTGATGTCTTGCCACACAGCTTGCGCAGCTTGCGTGTCTGATTCTCGGTTTTGCGTTTCCCAAGTGAAGCCTGTCGACATAACAAAAAAGGTGGCGCCGGCATTTTCAAGTAAATTGCGCTCACCGCATTCCCAACCACCTTTAACAAATTGTGCTACGGCGGCCTTTTGCCCATGACCTACTGCTCGTGCAACCGTGCCAAATGCACTGGTCGACTTTCCTTTACCATTACCCGTGATAACGAGAAATAGCCCTTTCTCTATGGTTGCTTTGGCAACTTTTTCATCGACCGCTTTTTTGATTTTTTCTTGACGTTTTTGATGTTGTTCAAATTTATCTGACATTGTTATTCCAAAAATAATAATACTAGGCAATATATCAACACTTCGAAGATTTGCTGAGCCGCGCCCAAACAATCTCCGGTATAGCCATTAATGTGTTTTTTAAACCAAGCGATAAGTACGCTGCGAACCGCGAAACAGGTCACAATGAGTGCTACTAGCTGTAGTAAACTCATGCCATACAAAAATAATACAGCACATAGTACACAAAAGGTAAGCCATAAACGGTTCCGAGCGCTGCTTGGCAAGTGTTTGGCAATTGGTTTTACTTTGCTCGTGGTGTCTTCTGTGACATAGGGGCATGTGCCTATAATACTGGTGGCAAATGTACGGCTTATACCATGTGCCGCGATTAATGCCATGACAATATGACTTGTTGCAACGAGGGTTTGATACTTGATTGCAAACAGTGAAATCAGAGCAAGTGTACCATAGGTACCAAGGCGCGAGTCTTTCATTATCTCTAACTTTTTATGGGTTTCGAATGCACCGCCAAAGCCATCGGCAACATCTGCTAGGCCATCTTCATGAAATCCGCCCGTAAGTAATAAACCAATTATTATTACCAGCACAACCGATACGCTAATTGGCAACACTGATTGCAAAAGGTAAACACATAGCCCGAGTAAACCCCCAATGAATACGCCAACTAGTGGAAAATAACCAGACGCCTTGTTGAGTTTGTCATCACTGTAGTCTTCTATATGAATGGGAATACGCGTTAAAAAGCTGAGCGCTAGTTTAAATAACGCGATTTCATGCTGTAACTTCATTACAAGGAAATTCCCAAATCTTCAAAACTGGCCATCTCATTATAAAAGTTAACTGCGGCTTCAATTAACCCTAGGCAAAGTGCAGCGCCAGTGCCTTCACCCAGTCTTAAAGAAAGATCAAGCAATGGCTCTACCGCTAATATTTCTAAAACTAGGCCATGAGCGGACTCGTTTGATTTATGGGCAAATACTAAATTAGTTTTAATACTTGGGTTGATTGCTAGGGCAACGGCCGCTGCGCTCGTTACAATAAATCCGTCAACCAATATCAATTTGTTGTGTTTAGAGGCTTCCAGCATAGTAAAGGCCATGGTAGCAATTTCAAAACTACCTAGCTGGCGCAAAATTTCGAGCGGTTGGTCGCTGTCTACACGGTTAACCGCCTTAATTATAAGTGAACGTTTGTTGTTAAGTTGTTGCTGGTCAATGCCAGTGCCATGCCCAACCACATTCTCTACTGGTAGCTTAAATAGTTTTGCAAATATAGCACTTGCTGGGCTGGTATTACCGATCCCCATTTCGCCAAAGCCTATAAGGTTAGTGTCTAGCTGTTGTAGCAGCTTTTCACTATGCAAGCGTGCTTTATCTAACTGTGTTTCCGTTAAAGCAGGCTCTACGCTAATATCACCACAAATATTACCTAAGCGAGCACTTATTAAACTATTATGCGTTGGTAATTGGGTCTGAATACCGCAATCCACAACCTTTAATTGCCAATTTGTAGACTTTATAAAGCTATTGATTGCTGCTTGTCCGTTTAAAAAGCAACTCACCATCAGTGTAGTAACGTCACTTGGGGCAATGCTGATATTGTGTTTAGCTATACCATGGTCGCCAGCAAATACAAGTAAAGTGGGGTTTAGAAGAGATAATGAATTTGCACTACTTTGGGTAAGTTGTATCGTAGCAATTTGCGCTGCAAGTTGTTCTATTTTACCTAGTGAGCCTAACGGTTTAATCTTACCGTTAATGGTGTTTTGAATTGTGTCGGCAATATTGTTGCTGGTAGACATCTGGATTTCCAAATATTTTTTAGTTATTGTGCGTGACAAACCCAGCAGTAACAAGGGCTTTTGCTTTTAATGAAGAAAAATTTAGTAATTGGTGGTGTGCGTTCTGGTAAATCCCGTTATGCCGAAAAAACAGCGCAAGAATACGCAACTCAGTTAGGACTTCCGGTTGTTTATATCGCAACTGCTGAAGCATTTGACGATGAAATGAAAAGCCGTATCGAGCGCCACAAACACACGCGCCCTAAGCAGTGGCAAACCATTGAAAGTGGGCCAAAACTAGTTGATTCATTGAATGCAATTGAAGAAACCTGCATTATACTTATCGATTGCTTAACGGTTTGGCTAAATAACTGTTTGTATTATCAACAAATTGATTGGCAAGAAGAAAAGCAGCGCTTTCTTGATTGGTTAGCGCGAACTAAGCATGCTGTGATTATGGTAAGTAATGAAGTGGGGTTTTCGATAACCCCCGATAATGCATTAGCGCGCCAATTTGCCGATGAGCAAGGTTGGTTAAACCAAGATGTTGCGCGTATTGCAAGCACGGTTACGTTTACCATTGCAGGGATCCCTCATGAGCTCAAACACGACTAATATTTACTTACTACGTCATGGATTACCTGAGGGTGATAAATGTTTACGTGGTTTGACGGATTTTGCGATCACCGAACAAGGACTTTCACAAATGCAGCAGGCAAGCGATGGGCTAACTATCGATGCCGTTGTAAGTTCGCCACTTAAACGTTGTTGTCACTTTGCTAAAACCTACGCCGATGACAAAAATCTCAGTTTTGAAACGATGAGTGATTTTGCTGAAATGGACTTTGGCGATTGGGATGGCAAACTATTTAGCGAATTATTTGAGCACCATAACAGCCAAATTATGGCATTTTTTAAATCCCCATATTCAGTATCACCTCCTAATGGCGAGACCATGGTGGCGTTTAATCAACGTGTAATCACAGCGTTTAAATTTGTCTGTCAGCAGTATCAAGCAAAGAATCTATTACTGGTAAGTCACGCAGGTGTTATGCGCGAAATTCTACAGTTAGTGCTCGGCGTTCAGCAACCCGATGGGCAGTTTCACCAATCTATTGATTTAGCCTACGCTAGTTTGTTAAAAATTAGCGTGATAAATGACAAGGGCGACTATTTTTACCGATTACATTTGTAGCGTTTACATTTGTTTATAGCAAATAAGCGGGTGTTTACCGTAAAAATGTGCAATTGCGGCTTTTATTCGCTACATTTGAGCAGTATTTTTTCGGAGAATAACAATAATGCAAAGATTTATCCCTTCTGCGTTAGTTGTTGCTATGTCACTGGGGCTGGCAGCTTGTATTAAACAAGCACCACAAGGTGAGCACGTTTCAATTAACAAAAATCCATACCCGAGTACTTATCAACCTTATGAAAGTACAGAATTACTGATTAAGAATGCTACCGTATTAACTGGTACTGGCGAACGTCTTGATAATGCAGATGTATTGATCTTAAATGGCCAAATTTCAAAAGTAGGCGAAAATTTAAGTCATGCAAGTGCACGCGTAATTGACGCTAACGGCAAGTGGGTTACTCCGGGTATTATTGATGTGCACTCGCATTTAGGTGCATACCCAAGCCCGTCGGTTGAATCGCACCAAGACGGCAATGAAATGACTAGCCCGAATACCGCTTACGTATGGGTTGAACACTCAATCTGGCCACAAGATCCTGGTTTTAATACTGCCCGTGCTGGTGGTATTACATCACTGCAAATTTTACCAGGCTCAGCTAATTTATTTGGCGGTCGCGGCGTAACGCTTAAAAACGTGCCAGCGCACACCATGCAAGCAATGAAATTCCCAGATGCACCTTATGGTTTAAAAATGGCATGTGGTGAGAACCCGAAACGCGTATATGGTAGCCGCAAAGAGTCACCAGCAACACGTATGGGTAACATGGCTGGCTATCGCAGCGCATGGGCTGAAGCGACAGAATACAAACTTGCGTGGGAAAAATACGATCGCGAGCATAAGTTAGGCTTAACCGTCGATGCACCTGAGCGTGATATTAAACTAGATACGCTACGTGGCGTGTTAGATGGCGAGATCATGATCCATAACCACTGCTACAAAGCAGAAGAAATGGCGATGATGATTGACCTATCGGAAGAGTTCGGTTACCACGCAGGTACTTTCCACCACGGTATTGAAGCATACAAAATCGCAGACTTACTAGCAGATAACGGCAGCTGTGCTGCACTTTGGCCTGATTGGTGGGGCTTTAAGATGGAAGCTTACGACATGGTGCAAGAAAACATTGCCATTGTTGATGCGGTTAAAAATTCATGTGCCATCGTTCACTCAGATTCAGACACAACAATTCAGCGTCTAAACCAAGAAGCGGCAAAAGTAATGTACCGCGCTAATGAAAATGGTTTTGATATTAAAGAAGAGCATGCAATCCGTTGGATCACGCAAAATGCCGCGAAATCGCTGGGTGTTGAAGATAAAGTGGGTAGCCTAGAAGCGGGCAAGCAAGCGGATGTTGTTATTTGGAATCAAAGTCCTTTTAGTGTTTATGCACAGGCAGAGCAAGTATTTATCGACGGCGCAAAAGTATATGACCGCAACGATGATAAATACCAAGCGAAAAGCGACTTTATGTTAGGCCAGCAATAAGGAATACAGTGATGAAATTATTTAAACAGACCTTACTTGCTGCAGCGGTGTTAAGTTCAGCAGGCGCAATGGCGCAAACAACTGCAATTATTAACGCACAAATCCATACTGCATCTGAGCAAGGTGTTATTAAAAATGGTAGTGTGATCATTGAAGACGGCAAAATCAAAGCCATTACTACTGACGCAGCAACCGCAGATGTGATTATTGATGCACAAGGTAAAATTGTAACGCCTGGTTTTATTGGCAGCATGAACCAACTTGGTTTAGTTGAAGTTGGCGCCGTTGCTTCATCGCGTGATGGCAACGAGAAAAAAGGTGGTATTACCTTTGATCCATCACTTGCGTTTAACCCAAAATCAACACTGATTGCGTATGCACGTAAAGGCGGGATCACTCGTGATGTTATTGCGCCAAGCTGGGGTGAAAGTCCATTTGTTGGTTTAAGCTCAACGGTTAATTTAAGCGGCGAGTTTGGAACGAGTGTGGTTGATAGCCAAAATGCCATTATTGTTAATTTAGGCGGCACTAAAGATGGTTCACGTGCAGCGTCTTTAAGCGAATTTATCGATACGCTAGAAGAGCAGCAAACGAAAATTGCGAAAGCAAAAAAGTCTGACAAAAAAGATGATAAAGCCGAGCTTTCTAAAAAAGAAAAGCTATTAACAGCGGCATTAAACGGCGAAAAACCTGTTGTGGTGCGTGTGTCACGTGCACAAGACATGCTTGAGCTAATTAAAGTAAAAGAGCGCTTTGGTATCGATTTAGTGATTTCAGGCGCGGAAGATGCATTGCCAATCAAAGCAGAACTGGCAGCAGCTAAGGTACCGGTTATTTTAAGTGCGATGGCGAATTTACCGGGTGATTTTGATTCGTTAAATGCGTCACTTGAGACTGCAGGCGAGTTAGAAAAAGCCGGCGTGCTGGTGGCACTTACCATTGCAGGTGATAGCAGCCACAATGTGTATCAACTGCGTTATGATGCAGGTAATGCAATTGCCAATGGCATGAGCCGAGAAGGCGCTTTAAAAGCAATTACGAGTAATGTTGCTGACATCTTTAATATTGAAGATGCAGGTAGCATTGAAGTTGGCAAGGCGGCAGATTTAGCGGTATGGTCGGCAGACCCATTCGAATTCAGCACTACACTTGAAAAAGTGATGATTAATGGTATTGAAGTATCGACTGAGGCGCGTCACGATAAATTACGTGACCGCTATATGGCTGAAACCAATATGCCACGAGCTTACACTAAGTAAACACAAGCACATTTAAAAAGGCGCCAATTGGCGCCTTTTTTACTCAAGCTTTATTATAAGTACGGTGTGTTAGGTCTATGTAGGCTGTAACAAATGCTGTTTCTTGAAACTTTTTAAGGCCGGTATCTTCAAAGTCAATTGGCAGCGGGTTTTTCTTCAGCTGTTCTTTCATTGCCGTTGGGTTTAGTAATACCACACGTATACCGTCAATTAGTTGCAGTGCTGCTTCAATTTTAAAGCCTTGTGGGCTACCTGCAAATTTACCTTTTTGTTGGCGCTCTTTGATGGCAATGCTATCAACTTGGTAATCTTGCATTAGTTTTGCAAAATCAAACTGAAATTTACGGATACCTTCTGCATCATCGCTTTTTGGTAATACAAAACGGGTTTGACGCACATCACGAATATCAAATACGTCGTTGTCTTTTGCTAATACACAAATTAAGGCTTCAGAGCCTTTAATTTCAACACCACATGTTCTCATTGGGGCATTCCTAACTAAAAATTTTCGTTAGTTTACCACAGGCCTTATAAATAACATTAGTGTGTTCAGATAAATTACGATGATTAAGGGCGTTGTTAGGAAAGGGTAATACAGACCATTGCATGATCGGTTGTTACGTTGATTTCGTCTTGGCTGATGTGCTCGTCTTGCACCTTGAAATCAAGTGTATTCAAATTAAGTTCACTTAAAATCGATTCAGGGCAAACGATGTAGTCGAGCACGCTGCCTTTGCCATAATAATAGTGAGTCGGCTTACGGGTTTGTAATTGGCTCAAATAGAAGCTGTCGAGTAGTTTCAAATCGCCATCTAAGTCTTGTTTAAATTCAGTTTCTTCGGTAAAAAATGCTAAGTTCGATTGCACCGCTTGTTGATTAAAATCTCCCATAATAAAACTGGGAAGTGGGTGTTTAAGTTGTTGGCTAATAAAATCAAAATATAGTGCCATGGCTTCATCTGCACGTTGTTTATCAGATAGTATTCGGCCAATATGGGCAATTGCGACAGGCGAGATTTCGTCTGCATTAGGCAGTTCGTCGGCGATATCGGTAGCGCGCTTTGATTTTAAATGTGTGCCGTATAAGCGAATGTGACCATATTCAGGATGAGTGATTTCACAATTAATAATTTCACGTGATAGTGCCGACATTTTTAAAAACGGCGGCACATCAATACGCCTGACATTGGTAATTGGAAATCGCGATGCAATTAAAACAATTGGACGCTTATATAAATAAGGATTGTGTTCATCGAGCGCAGGTTCATCGCAAATCGCAAAGTGGGGAAGCTCGCATTGGGCGCTGAGTTCAGTTAATGCGCATACTGAGAACACTTCTTGAAAACAAATGACATCAGGGCGGGTGTTTAATAACAACTGACTCAGCCATGCTTCTTTTTGTTGCCATTGCGCTTTAGTGTAGGTCGATTCGAAATCATAAAAGCTGTAAGGTGGCTTGCAGTAATTGCATAAATTTAGAGAGGCTATGGTCAGTGACATTGTCTTTACTTCGCTTGCTGATTACCTCTAAGTATGTGTGATTTGGAAAATTAGTCAATCGGCTCGGTTTCTCCTTGTAATTCATAATTTGCTAGTTAAAATAACTGTTTTACTTTCATGAGCCGAGTATTTAAGTAACCACACTTATTGTAAAAGTGTTTTGAATGCTGGACTCAATTTATTAACTGCATGTGATGCATTGTAGGCATCACCACTGTAGCAAGGACAAAACATGCCAATTATTACTCTTCCAGATGGCTCACAACGAGCATTTGATAACCCTGTTTCTGTATTAGACGTTGCACTAGACATCGGCCCTGGCTTAGCTAAAGCAACCATCGCTGGTCGCATTAACGGTGAGCGCGTAGATGCATGCCAGCTAATTACCGAAGACAGCCAGCTGGAAATCATTACCGCAAAAGATGACGATGGTTTAGAAATTATCCGTCACTCATGTGCTCACCTGTTAGGTCATGCAATTAAGCAGCTTTACCCTGATGTTAAAATGGCGATTGGTCCAACAATCGACAACGGTTTTTACTACGACATCGATATGGAGCACTCATTAACAGCGGAAGATCTAGAAAAACTAGAAAAGCGTATGTTAGAACTTGCGAAAACAAATTACGACGTTGTTAAAAAGGTTGTTACTTGGCAAGAAGCACGCGATGCATTTGAAGCACGTGGTGAAACGTACAAGATGGAAATCTTAGACGAAAACATCAGCCGTGATGACACACCGGGTCTATACCACCATGAAGAATACATTGATATGTGTCGTGGTCCACACGTACCTAATATGAAGTTCTGTCAGCACTTTAAAATTATGAAAGTGGCAGGTGCATACTGGCGCGGTGATTCAGACAACAAAATGCTACAACGTGTTTATGGCACAGCGTGGGCAGATAAAAAACAATTAAAAGCGTACTTAAAGCGTCTTGAAGAAGCAGAAAAACGTGATCACCGTAAAATTGGTAAAGCACTTGATTTATGGCATTGGCAAGAAGAAGCGCCAGGCATGGTGTTCTGGCACAATGACGGCTGGAGCATTTACCGCGAACTAGAAGACTTTGTGCGTGAGAAACTGCGTGAATATAAGTACGAAGAAGTTAAAGGCCCATTAATGATGGACCGTGTACTTTGGGAAAAATCAGGTCACTGGGATAAATATGGCGATGCGATGTTTACCACTGAATCTGAAAAGCGCGAATATGCAATTAAGCCAATGAACTGCCCAGGCCATGTTCAGATCTTTAACCAAGGGTTAAAATCATACCGTGATTTACCACTTCGTATGGCTGAATTTGGTTGTTGTCACCGTAACGAACCATCGGGTGCACTACATGGCCTAATGCGTGTACGTGGCTTTACGCAAGACGATGCGCACGTATTCTGTACAGAAGAG
This sequence comes from Pseudoalteromonas sp. P1-9, assembly GCF_001399975.1. GTDB lineage: Bacteria > Pseudomonadota > Gammaproteobacteria > Enterobacterales > Alteromonadaceae > Pseudoalteromonas. The sequence goes on along the minus strand of NZ_LKBD01000020.1, from coordinate 31,303 downwards.
CAGGTGATGGAAGAAGTATCATCGTGTATCAAGATGGTATACGACACATACGAAACATTCGGCTTTGAAAAAATCGTTGTAAAACTTTCAACGCGTCCGGAAAAACGCATTGGTGAAGACGAAATGTGGGACAAGTCAGAAAAAGCACTGGCTGATGCACTTGATGCAAATGGTATTGCGTTTGAATACCTACCAGGTGAAGGTGCATTCTACGGTCCGAAAATTGAATTCACATTATACGACTGTTTAGAGCGTGCGTGGCAATGTGGTACGGTTCAGTTAGACTTTGCATTACCAGGTCGTTTAGGTGCAACTTATGTTGCAGAAAATAACGAACGTAAAACGCCAGTAATGATCCACCGTGCGATTTTAGGTTCAATTGAGCGTTTCATCGGAATTCTAACTGAAGAATATGCGGGATTATTCCCAACTTGGTTAGCACCAAAACAGGTTGTGGTAATGAATATTACCGATAAACAGTCTGAATATGTGACAGAAGTTGTAGAAAAATTGAATAATCTTGGATTTAGAGCCTGTGCTGACTTGAGAAATGAGAAGATAGGCTTTAAAATTCGTGAGCATACTTTAAAGCGTATTCCGTATTTACTAGTTGTTGGTGATAAAGAAGTAGAACAACAAGAACTAGCAGTTAGAACACGTACTGGTGAAGACCTTGGCAAGTTATCAGTTGATGACTTTATTGCTAAGCTTGCTGAAGAAGTTAAAAATAGAAAATAAAATAGTGCAAGGTGTGTATAAATAATGTACATTACGCACCTTGTTTTTAAACTTGGTATTTCGTGGAGGAATGAACCATTAGAGGCGGAAAAAAGGGCCCAGCGGCTCAAAAAAATCGTATCAACGAAGAAATTACAGCAAAAGAAGTCCGTTTAGTTGGCTTTGATGGTGAGCCATTAGGTGTAGTTAGCTTGCAAGAAGCATTTGACAAAGCCGATGCAGCTGGTGTTGATTTAGTTGAAATTAGCCCAAATGCAGAGCCACCTGTTTGTAAAGTGATGGATTTCGGTAAGTTCATCTTTGAGAAAAGCAAGGCACAAAAAGAACAAAAGAAAAAGCAGAAGCAGATCCAGATTAAGGAAATTAAATTCCGTCCAGGTACTGACATCGGTGATTATCAAGTTAAATTACGCAATTTAACTAAGTTCTTAGAAGCGGGCGATAAAGCAAAAGTTACTATTCGTTTCCGTGGTCGTGAAATGGCGCACCAAGAAATCGGTATTGATTTATTAAACCGCATTAAAGACGATTTACAAGACATCGCTCAAGTTGAGTCTTTCCCTAGAAAAGTGGAAGGCCGTCAAATGATTATGATGTTATCACCAATTGCTAAAAAGTAATGGTGCAAAGATAAACTAGGTATAAAGAGAGGCTTTTAGCCTCCACCTTGTTTAGCCGGTTAAAGTGAAATTTATTTCCACCGGTAATTGGTAGTAAGTTAGGCCTGCAAAGTGAATGTAAATTCCGCCTACTTGCTGAATATTAAAGCAATATCAATTGGAGTTATTGCAATGGGCTATAAATTAAAAAGCCACAGAGGTGCTGCAAAGCGCTTCAAAAAGACTGCTTCAGGCGGTTTCAAGCGTAAACAAGCGCACTTACGTCACATTCTGACTAAGAAATCTTCTAAGCGTAAGCTTCACTTACGTCCTAAGGCTATGGTTCATAAGAACGATATCGGCCTTATCAACCGTATGTTACCATTCGCTTAATAGGGGTTTTTAGTCATGGCAAGAGTTAAACGCGGTGTTATCGCACGTGCACGTCACAAGAAAGTTTTAAAGCAAGCTAAAGGTTACTACGGAGCACGTTCACGTGTTTATCGCGTAGCGTTCCAAGCAGTAACTAAAGCAGGTCAATACGCTTACCGCGACCGTCGCGCTAAGAAACGTACTTTCCGTCAATTATGGATTGCACGTATCAACGCGGCAGCACGTCAGAACGGTCTATCTTACAGCCGTTTCATTAACGGTCTTAAGAGGTCATCTGTTGAAATCGATCGTAAGATCCTTGCAGATATCGCTGTATACGACCAAGTAGCTTTCGCAGCACTAGTTGCTAAAGCAAAAGAAGGTCTAGCTGCTTAATCTTTGATTAAAACGCTTTACAGATTTAAAGGGAGCTTATGCTCCCTTTTTTAATGCTTAGTTCTTGATGAGGAATTGTTTTTAGCAATTCGTCCATGAAGCTGGGTTACATCGGTCATCCTTGACCTCACCTCATTGCACTGCAAGACTTCGGTTACTTCAGGCATCCTGCCTTACACCCTCTGGGCCAGTATTACTGTTCAATAATATTCCCGATATTATTGTGGTTACAATTCGCCTGAACCCTGAACCCTGAACCCTGAACCCCGACACCTATCTCGACTTGGTTAAAATGCTGTCCATTAAGCGGGTCGATAAGATACGTTTTAAATAGCCAAATAGATATGTAGGGAAGGTCACGTAGTAGCGTGGTTTTGCCCGTTTTGCTTCAATGGCATGTAACAGTTTTTTATAAACAGCTTCTGGGCCAAGTGTAAATGGTTGCGCTTTACCTTTTACTTCAAGACGTGCCTGTTGTTTTAAATAGTTTTCATGGTGTGGGCTGTTTTCAGCATCGATATTAGCACTAAAAAATGCGGCTAATGCGTTGTCTCTAAATTTCGATTCAATTGGCCCAGGCTCAATTAAACTAACCTGAATATTGGTATCTGATAGCTCTTGGCGTAGTGTGTCAGTTAAGCCTTCTAGTGCAAATTTACTGGCGTTATAGGCACCACGATAGGGTAAAGTCACTAAACCTAGCACAGACGAGTTTTGAATAATGCGACCTTGGCCACGCTCACGCATATGTTTTATGGCAAGGCAGGTTAAATGGTGCCAGCCAAATACGTTTGTTTCAAATTGGGTTTTCAGTGCATGTGTTGGCAAGTCTTCTACTGCGCCCGGTTGGCCATATGCACCGTTATTAAATAGCACATCAATATGACCAAGAATATCGAGCGCTTGGCGATAACCACTCTCAATACTGGCTTCATTCGCGAGGTCAAGTTGGACACTGTGAATACCTTCTTGTTGTAGGCGCGCAACGTCTTCTAATTTACGGCAACTTGCGACGACCTTATAGCCGCATTCAACGAGTGCTTTTGCACAGTAATAGCCAATGCCACTTGAACTACCTGTTATTAGTACTGTTTTAGTCATATGTTCTGATTTTAAAGAATAATTGGCTCTACCTTAACGCGTTCAATTGCAAATTCAAGTTAATTTGATTACCGTAAAGCCAAATTATTATAAAGAAATAACACGCATGTTTTTAAACGCTTTATTACTGACTGCGAGCCTTTCTGCAGTTGACCACTTACCGCCACTTACAGCGTGGCAAGGGCAAAGTGAACGCCTATTACAACCAACCAATCCACTGGCAACACAATTTGAACGTTCAGGTGGTATCGAGTCCCCCAATTATCACGATACCATGGTGTATCTCGATAAACTGGTTGAGGCAAATAGTAAGCAGTTTAAAATCGAGTCGATTGGTACCAGTGATGCTGGTCGCGCAATAAAAATGCTTATCGCCAGTGAAACTGGTCAAATCGATAAGAATAAAGCAACTATTTTGCTACAAGCAGGTATTCACTCTGGTGAAATAGATGGCAAAGATGCCACCTTTATGTTGCTTCGCGATATTGCTCAAGGGCAGCGAAATGATATTTTAAAACGCGTAAATTTACTGTTTATTCCTATTTTAAATGTCGATGGACATGAAAATGCGAGCCGCTTTAACCGCATTAATCAGCGTGGCCCTGAGGTCATGGGGTTTCGTACTAATGGTCGCAATTTAAATCTCAACCGAGATTATACTAAACTTGAAACCCCTGGCGTTCAGGCGGTGATGCGAGTGATTAATCAGTATCAACCGGATATGTATGTCGATATGCATGTAACTGATGGTGCGGATTATCAGTATGATATTACCTACGGCTCAACACCAAGTTTTGCCTCAGAATCGCCAAAAATTGCCACGTTTATTGAAGATAAAATCAATCCTGTAATTGACGCTAAGTTGTCACGTTTTGGCCATATTCCAGGCCCACTGGTGTTTGTTATGAATAAGCGTGAAATGAGCGAAGGGTTAGCAGGTTGGGTTGCAACGCCGCGCTATTCTAATGGCTGGGGTGATATTACTAATTTACCAACCATTTTATTAGAGAATCATTCATTAAAACCATACAAACAACGTGTACTTGGCACTTATGTATTTTTAGATGGTGTGATTGACGCCGTTTCAAATAATTTGAGCAAGTTACGCCGCACTGTGAAAATTGAAAAAGACTTTATGCCGCGTGAATTAGTCGTTGCCCGTAGTTATAGCAAGGTGCCGGTAAATATTGACTTTTTGGGTATTGAATATGAAAAGTACTTCAGCGAATTAAGCGCTCAACAAGAAGTGCGTTACACCGGTAAAGCAAAAACGTACAAAGGGTTACCGGTTTTTTGGCGCAAAGAGGTGGTTGAAAAAGTGAAAGTGCCTGCCGCATATTATTTACCAAAAGCGTGGAGTAATATCGCAGCTAAATTACAGCAACATGGCATTAAGCTTGAGCGTGCCTATGGTGTTGTAAATAACTTAAAGGCAATTACGGTTACCGATCACACTTTTGCATCAACACCATTTGAAAGCAGACTGCAGGTATCGGGTCAATTTGATTATTCAAATGCCGCGAAAGTTGATTTAAGTAGCTATTACAAAATAAGTACCGCGCAGCCAAATGGTAAATTGGCGGTGCATTTACTGCAACCGGAAGCGGAAGACTCGTTCTTTAAGTGGGGCTTTTTTAATAGTATCTTTCAACGCACTGAATATTCAGAAAACTATGCGTTATTGCCGTTTGCAGAAAAAATGCTGGCAAATGACCCTGAATTAAAGCGCGCGTTTGACGAAAAGCTAGACAGCGATAGTGAGTTTAAAAACAGTGCGCAAAAACGTTTAGCGTGGCTGTACAGTAAAACCCCGTTTTATGATGGTGGCTACTTAAATTATCCCGTTTTAATTGAGTATGAGTGATTATGTTAGACGTTTTTACAAATCCTGTTACGCCGTTTGCACAAAATGCTAATTTATTAGTGTGTAAAACAACTAAACACGCTGCGATTATTGATCCCGGTGGAGATATTGAAAAGTTAATCGCGGCAATTAATAGTGCAAATGCCTCACTAAAAGCGATTTTATTAACACATGGTCATTTAGATCATGTTGGTGCTGCGAAGCAATTGGCCGAAACCTACGATGTTGACATTGTTGGTCCTCATTTAGGCGATAAGTTTTGGCTAGATGCATTGCCACGACAAAGTGAAATGTTTAACTTTCCGCTTGCTGAGGTGTTTACCCCTAATACCTGGCTAGGGGAAGGTGATACCTTTTCATTTGGTGAAATCACCCTAGAAGTGCGCTTTACCCCGGGGCATACGCCAGGTCACGTTATTTTTATTGAACATGACTCTAAACGGATATTCGTTGGTGATGTTTTGTTTAACGGTTCGGTAGGGCGCACTGATTTTCCAGGTGGCAATGCACAGCAGCTAAAGCAGTCGATTGAATCACAGATTTATTCGCTGCCAGAGGATTATACGGTTTACCCAGGTCATGGACCAACCACAACTGTAGGTCATGAAAAACGCACCAACCCATTTACCAGTGGTCGCTTTGGCTAAATTATTAATAAATCAGCAGACGCAAAGACTATTGTATAGTATTATTTAACCATTAATGTGTAAATTTAAGAATAAGCTATGTCATTAAACCAAGTAGATCGTCAAATACTCGCATTGATTCAAAAAGACGCGAGCTTATCAACGGCAGAGATTGCTGACAAAGTAGGGCTATCACAGTCTCCTTGTTGGCGTCGTATTTCTCGTTTAGAACAAGAAGGGTACATTAAAGGCAAGGTAGCGATTTTAGAGCCGAAAAAACTCGGTTTTGATATGTTGGTTTACGCGCATGTGCGCCTGTCTAGCCATGGTCGCACACAGCTAGCTGAATTTGAAGAACTTATTCAAAGTTATGATGAAGTAACTGAGTGTTACACCATGGCAGGCACCATGGACTTTATGCTTCGTATTATTTCAAAAGGCATTGAAGGCTATGAGCAGTTTGTGCGTGATAAATTACTCAGTTTAGATTACGTTCAAGAAGTACACTCGAACGTAACCATGACCTGCGTAAAACGCTCAACTTCGTTGCCTTTATAATTTCGAGTTATTGAGCACTACAACGGGGCTCATAGTTAACGACATTTATATTTAAACCGCCTTTAGGCGGTTTTTTTTTGTGAAATTTAATAAATTGTTATAAATCGTCGATTCTGCTAAACTTCGCGCCCTCAAAATAGACTAAAATAAACGCATTACAGCAAGTTTTGCTCAATGTTGTGCTACTCAATGGGAGATCCATGTTTAACTTATTATCTAGAGCCCCTAAATCGGCAAAGAACGATATTCTGTCTGGTTTAACCGTCGCACTAGCCCTTGTGCCAGAAGCGGTGGCTTTCGCATTTGTTGCGCACGTAGAACCTTTGGTTGGCTTGTATGCAGCATTTATTGTTGGTCTAATTACTGCTGTTTTTGGTGGTCGCCCAGGTATGATTTCAGGTGCAACGGGTGCACTTGCAGTTGTTATGGTAAGCCTAGTTGTGACCCACGGTGTAGAGTATTTATTTGCAACAGTACTCTTGATGGGGATTTTACAGATCCTAGCTGGTGTACTGAAGCTTGGTAAGTTTATCCGCATGGTACCGCATCCAGTAATGCTCGGGTTTGTTAACGGTTTAGCGATTGTGATTTTCTTAGCACAGCTCGGGCAATTTAAAGCGCCTGATGCTAATGGTGAGATGCAATGGATGACTGGTGAGCCAATGTTTATTATGGCGGGCCTTGTTGCATTAACCATGGCGATTATTCATTTCTTACCAAAACTCACATCTGCAATTCCTTCATCACTTGCGGCAATTGTTGTCGTAACTGGTTTGGTGCTTGGTTTAGATTTAGAAGCACGTACAGTTGTTGATTTCTTAAAAGATATGACAGGTGACGTAAACGCGACGATGGCAGGCGGCTTACCTGAATTCCATATTCCAAATGTGCCTATGACACTCGAAACCCTGTCGATTATTTTACCGTACGCCTTAGTACTTGCGGCAATTGGTTTAATTGAGTCGCTATTAACGCTGACCTTAATTGACGAAATTACTGAAACACGTGGTAACGGTAACCAAGAATGTATTGGCCAAGGTGCAGCAAACGTAACATGTGGTTTCTTTGGTGCGATGGGGGGTTGTGCGATGATTGGTCAGTCAATGATCAACATTAACTCAGGTGGTCGCTCACGTCTATCAGGTATTACAGCAGCAGTTATGCTACTGATGTTTATTTTGTTTGCAGCCAGCCTAATTGAAATGATCCCGCTTGCAGCGCTTGTCGGCGTAATGTTTATGGTAGTACTTGGCACATTTGAATGGTCAAGCTTGCGTATTATGAAAAAGGTGCCTAAGACAGACGCGTTTGTGATTGTGTTAGTATCGGGTGTTACTGTAGTAACAGACCTTGCCGTAGCGGTATGTGTAGGTGTGATTGTGTCTGCATTAGTGTTTGCTTGGGAACACGCAAAACATATTTATACGACGTCTTACATCGATGAAAACGGCTCTAAAGTATATGAGTTGCACGGCCCGGTATTCTTTGGCTCAGTTAAAAACTTCTTAGAGTTATTTGATGTTAAAAATGACCCAGCGGATGTGATTGTTGAGTTTAAGCACAGCCGTGTTGCTGATCACAGCGCCATTGAAGCGATAGACAGTCTTGCTGAGCGTTACGCAAAGCAAGGTAAAAAACTACACTTGCGTCATGTTTCTAAAGACTGTCAAAAATTATTGTCTCGCGCAAAAGACTTAGTCGAAGTTAACGTAATTGAAGATCCAACCTATAAAGTTGCGTCTGATAAATTAGGTTAATTTAGAAACCCTAGGGTCTGTTGACCTTTGCTGTTCTATTTTTGTTCTTTTTGAGCGTGCTTTTATCGCGGCGCTCGATGTGTGGCTTAGCAATCTAAGCGAATATCGAGCAACAATGAGAAAAGTGCGCTCAAAAGAACCGTTCGGCAGCGCTTGATTGGGTTTTCTACTGTGTTATCGGCTGGCTCACATAGACTAACTATGCCACGCAGCCTCTGCCTTGTATAAACCCCAATCAAACTGCTGCAAAAACGAACTTGAAAGGTCAACAGACCCTTGAAAGCTGGCTTCTGCCAGCTTTTTTTATGGCAAATTGCAACTGCCTTGCGATGAGTTGCATGGAAAGCAAGGTAGCTGTCAGTGCCTTTCTGGCCCACATTCTTATAATAAGAGATATCAAGGATACATGAATTTAAGAATTTTGAACTGGCAAAGACTAGTAGAAGACAGACAAAAGTTTTTTTGGGTATTACAAATAGCCGGCTGGATTGGTTATGCCCTTGTAAACTATATTGGTTCACGTGTTTTCGAAATGCGCGACATCTACGTATTTGTTATTGTGCTAAATGCCTATGCAGGATGCTTGTTAACGATCCCTCTGCGTTATTTATATCGTAAGATTTGGAATGCCAAGCCGCTATTTTTAATTTTTGTGGTATTTGTTGCCTCGTACATTGTTGGTACATCTTGGTCAGTTATTCAAAAATTTAACTTGTGGGAAATTTATCGTCACGGTTATCGCCCCGATGAATGGTTTTACTATTTCAAACAAGGCCTAGATTCAGTTTATATTGTGCTGTGTTGGAGTGGTTTGTATTTTGGTATTAAATACTATCAACTACTACAAGGCGAAAAGCAAAAGGCTTTAAAAGCGAATACCATGGCACATGAAGCGCAATTAAAAATGTTGCGTTATCAACTTAATCCACATTTCTTATTTAATACGCTTAACGCAATTTCGACGTTGATTTTGGTAGAAGAGAACAAAAACGCTAACCAGATGGTATCTAAGTTAAGTGAATTTTTACGTTATACCTTAAACACCGATCCGATTAAACGCGTCCCTTTTGAGCAAGAACTGCATGTTCTAGGGCTATACCTTGATATTGAAAAAGTACGCTTTGACGACCGCTTGAGCATTGAAATTGATGTAAGCGAGGAAGCAAAACATGCACTGGTACCCAGTATGATTTTGCAGCCCTTGATTGAAAACTCAATTAAGTACGCCATCGCCAATTTAGAAAGTGGCGGAGCAATCGCAATCAAGGCACAGGTGTTTGCTAACGAATTATTATTAGAAGTATCCGATAACGGTCCTGGTACGGATATCAGTGAGGGTGAATTAGTGAAAAGTTCAGGTGTCGGGCTTGCAAATACGCAAGATCGCTTAAAGACGCTTTACGAACATAACTATTCATTTGTATTATCTAACAATCAGCCGCAAGGTCTTGTTGTAAATATACGTATACCGTTTGAAAAAGGATAACCATGAACACAATAAAAACACTTATTGTTGATGACGAACCTCTCGCACGAAAGGGGTTATCAATAAGGTTAAGAGATTTCCCACAAATTGAAGTAGTGGGCCTTTGTAAAAACGGTGAAGAAGCGTTGGCGGAATGTAAACGTCAGCAAGTAGATCTAATGTTTTTAGATATACAAATGCCTGGGTTGTCGGGGTTAGAAGTTGTAAAACAACTGTCTGAATCGGCGTTAGGGATCCCAGCGATTGTATTTGTTACTGCATTTGACCAATACGCAGTGAAAGCATTTGAAATTCACGCATTAGACTACCTTCTTAAACCAGTAGACGACAACAGATTGAAGAAGGCGGTAGAAAAAGTGCAAACATATTTAAAATCACAAGAAGATACAAGCCATAAACGTAAACTTGCTAGCTTTGTTGCGGGTATTACGGGTAACAACTGTGAAGAAATTCTTAAAAAGCTTGCTGCTGGCGATAAACTAGAAGAAACCCGTTTCCCAGAGTCCATTGCGGTAAAAGAGCAGGGTGAAATTGTTCGTGTGCAGGTGAGTAGTATTCAATGGGTTGACGCCGCAGGCGACTACATGTGTTTACACTGTGCTGATGGTAAAACACATATTTTACGCAAAACCATGAAAGAGCTTGAAGCAGAACTTGATCCAAAAGAGTTCGTGCGCGTACACCGTAGCGCTATTGTAAATAGCAAGCAAATCAACAAGTTAGTGACGCAAGTAAGTGGTGAGTACTTGCTAGTACTAGAAAACGGTCAAGAATTAAAAGTAAGCCGCAGTTACCGCGATAAAGTAAAAGCCGCATTAGCGAGCTAATAAGTTGATAAATTGCTAGCATAAAGTATCTGTTGCGCATATCGAGCACCAGATACTTTATTCACGTGCTGTTGCCTCTTTTTCACTGTGGCAATTTAATCGCGATTGTTATATTTCACTTCTCAACGGCTAATTGCCACATTATTCGAAATTGAGCACAACGCGACCACATCGCCCTTTTTGTAAAAAACGTGAGATAGCACTTTGGTAGTCTTCGAAGAGAAACTCACTGTCAACACAGGTTTGAATTTCTCCTTGCGCGACCCAATTTACGATTTGTGTTAATTTTGTGCTATCACCTTTATCCACGTACAAGTATTTGGTTTTTTGCTTTCTAAATGCATTCATAACAAAACTTAAAAAGTGTTTGTTAGGCTCAGCAGGTATAAAGACCCCGTAACTTACTAGCAGGTGTTTTACTTGTTTATATAGTTTTGTATTGGATAAATCCAAAATAACGTCGTACTTTTCTTTTAAAGATTCTAAAGGGCTAGCGTGATAGTCGATTACATCATCGGCGCCAAGTGATTTTAAAAATTGCAGATGATTATCGCTAGTAAGCGCAGTCACGTTTGCACCAGTGCGCTTAGTAATTTGAATTGCATATACGCCAAGTCCGCCTGATGCACCGATTATAAGCACTTTGCTGTTACTCGTGAGATTAACTAACTCGTTAAGCGCAACATAACTTGTTAGTGCACCAAGCGCTAGGGCAGCTGCGTGTGAAAACGACAGGGTAGAGGGCATTTTTGCAATGTATTGCTCGTTTACACTAACAAATTCTTGGTGGGTTTTATCGCTCTTTAGCAGATTGACATAACCAAAAACCCTGTCTCCTTTTTTAAATGCTTGACCATCGGTTGCCACTAGGCCTGAAAACTCGATTCCCGTCTTAACTGTGTAGTTATTCCTTGCCAATTTAAGAAACAAATCATACTTTCCTTTCGCAAACTCCAAATCGATTAAGTTAATCGTTGTGCTTTTAACTTGAACGAGTACTTCTCCTTCACCAACCAGTGGCATGTTCAAATCGTGTTTAATTACTAATTGCCTATTTTCAGCGACAAGTCCTTTCATATTTCACCTTATATAATTATTAGGTCATTTGACCTATTGCTATATTTGGTCAGTCGACCTAAAATGTCAATGGTTGGTGTATTTAAAATTTTAAAGTTGGTAGATATCCCGTAATGACTAAACAAAACGACAAGAATAAAAAGATATTGCAGGTGGCAACTCAGCTATTAAAAAGTGAAGGTGATATGGGCCTGACGATGCGTAAAGTGGCGACCTCAGCAGGAATGTCGCTTAGTAACGTACAATATTATTACACCAACAAAAATGTCTTGCTTCAGGCGATAGCAGATCAATATTTTGATGAATGCGTAACTCAGTTAAAGCAACAAACTCCGCTTGAAAGCTTTGAAGAGTTACATTTATTTATAATATCTCAGCTTAATTACGCTCGAGAATTATCAGATATGTGTCGAATATTTAGAGAGTATTGGGCGATTTCAACACGAAATGACGCGATAAATGAATATTTACGCCGCTATTACGAAACCGTGTATACAGTTATATGCGATGTGTTAAGGCCACTAAGTCGTGATGATTGCACGCTTAAAAAGTCGGCAGCACTGCTTGTGTCATTTGTCGAAGGTTATTCGATAACAGGTAAATTTATGCCTGTTGATACTGAAAGCATAGCAAGTACTTTAGTAGAGGCTGCGCGTGGTAGTTTAACTAAGTAATAAGATGTGTCGCCCAGTAATTAAAGTGGTTACTGGGCGCGATGAATAAGACTTGGTAGGCCAAAGCTAATCGATTTTAATCTAAATTAAAGTTCAACTGGTTAAGGCGTCTGATAATTTTCTGGTTATAGGTATTGCTGTAACTGGTGGCGCTAAAGGCGGTTTCGGTGGCAGTGTTATTTAGCATGCCAACCATAATGTTGCTTTTATTCTCTTTTATCGCTTCAACCGCTGCGACACCTAGCTGAGTCGCGAGTACTCTGTCAGGCGCAACTGGGCTGCCACCACGTTGAATATACCCTAAAATTGCCGCCTTGCTGTCTACACCGGTATAGCGTTCGATTTTCTTACTTAAGTCATGCGCACTAAAGCTAAGCGAATTTTCCGCCATAACAATAATGTAGCTGTCGGTTCGATGGCTGCGAATGGCTTTATTGATGTTGACGAGGAGGTTATCAATAAACTGAACTTCATCTTCAATGATTTCTTTGCAAACAATATGTTCGGCACCAGAACCTATGGCGGACTCAACCGCTAAAAAGCCACAGTTTCGGCCCATTACTTCAACAATAAAAATACGCTCAAACGCGTTAGCGGTATCGCGAATTTTATCTATGCTGTCGAGTGCAGTTTCTACTGCGGTCCAAAATCCGATAGTTTGATCTGTACCGTTAATATCGTTATCTATGGTGCCTGGAATACCAATGATATTACCTTGCCACAGTTCGCTAATGGTTAAACAGCCTTTAAAGCTGCCATCACCACCAATCACGATTAATGCGTCGATGTTATTGCTTTCTAATGTCTCAACCACACGTTTAGGGCCGCTATTCTCATGCATTTCAGGGCAGCGTGCTGATTTTAAAATGGTACCGCCTTTACGAATAATATCGTCGACTTTATGGCAATCAAGGATAATAAAATGGTTGTCAATTAACCCGTTATAACCGCCGATAAAACCGAGTACCTGGTACTGACATTTCTCAGCTTGTAATGTTACAGCGCGAATTGCGGCATTCATGCCGGGCGCATCGCCGCCAGAAGTAATTAACGCAATTTTTTTAGACATAGTAACGCGAGCCATATTGAGGGCTGATAAACCAATACTAGTAAAAAATAGTATTAAATTAAATAGTTGTTTGATATGAAAAAGAAAAAAGGAAGCCGACGCTTCCTTTTATAAAGAGATAAGTAGCAAATTGATTAGAGTTGTATAACGTTCACGTCTTGTTCGTCAATTTCTAAACCAACGGGGACCGCAGGTACATCAGGTTTATCAAGGGCGATATCGCCTTCGTCAATGTGCGAATCTTTATTTAACTCAACAAAATTAAAGATTGATGGGTCCGCTAAATGCGATGGCACCACGTTTTGCATTGATGTAAAAATGGTTTCCACACGGCCTGGGTGGGTTTTATCCCATTCATTCAACATTGCTTTAATGTGCTTACGCTGTAAGTTTTCTTGCGAGCCACATAAGTTACACGGAATAATTGGGAATTCTTTTGCTTCAGCGTATTTTACAATGTCTTTCTCTTTACAGTAGGCAAGTGGGCGAATAACCATGTGCTGACCATCATCGCTTAATAGCTTTGCCGGCATGCCTTTTAATTTACCACCATAAAACATATTCAAGAACATGGTTTCAATCATGTCATCACGGTGGTGGCCAAGTGCGATTTTAGTTGCGCCCATTTCTTTTGCTGTACGGTATAAAATGCCACGACGTAAGCGTGAACACAGTGAGCAGGTGGTTTTACCTTCAGGAATTTTATCCTTTACGATGCTGTAGGTATCTTCTTCGACGATTTTATACTCAATACCCAGAGATTCGAGGTACTCAGGTAAAATATGTTCAGGGAAACCAGGTTGCTTTTGATCTAGGTTGATTGCAAATAGCTCAAAGTTAATCGGCGCAGAGCGTTGCAGGTTTTGCAAAATATCAAGCAGCGTATAGCTGTCTTTACCGCCTGATAAGCACACCATAATGCGGTCGCCATCTTCAATCATATTGAAGTCTGCAATTGCTTGACCAGTAAAACGACGAAGTCGTTTCTGTAACTTATTAAGGTTATATTTCGCTTTAGCTTCTGCTGAATGCGACATACAAATACGCCCCTAGAACAAATAAAGGGGCGTATTATAGGTGAAAATATTAACGAGGTTAAGACTTATCTAAGGGGCTTTTATAACCTTGTGGTTTTAAGGCTAATACATCGCAATTTAAACTATCAATTACATGTTCAGCGGTGTTACCAATAAGTGCTGCGCTAATGCCAGTGCGCCCAACGGTGCCCATTACAACCAATTCTGCATCTAATTGGTTTGCTACTTGTGGCAGTACATCTTCAGGTAAGCCTTCGTTAATATAGCAATGACTTGGCTCGACTTGATATTGCTCAGCAAGTTTATGGGTAGTTGCAACATGATGCGCTTTTACTGATTCAGCGTATTGGCCCGCGTCGAATTCTGGAATTTCAATTGCAATATTAACCGGCGTACCTGGATAGGCATTGACTAAGTTAAGATTACCATCAATTAAATCAGCAAGGTAAGCGGCTTCTTTCATAATTGTATGGTTAAGTGCTTGATGGGTTTCTTCTTCGCTTGATGCATTAACTGCAGCCAAAATTTGTCCGCCTGCTGGCCAATCATGCTCTTTTACAAGTAACAAAGGCACAGGGCACTTACGAATTAGGTGCCAGTCGGTAGGCGTGAAAATAACGGATTTAAGCGTATCATGCTGATGCGTGCCTTTTACAACCATGTCGTAGTTTTGCTCAAGCACCGCTTCAATAATGGATTCGAAAGGACGGTTATGCCAAACTACTTGGCAATCGACTTTTATGTCACCGCCATGCTGGTTAATTAAAGATGTGATCCATTCTTTTCTGTCGTTGATAACCGCGTCGCGCATGGCATCGCGCTCTTCACGACTGAGCATAGTTGTCATTTCATATGAAAAGTCGTAAATAGACAAAAAGGCAGTAATTTGAGCGCCGGACTTTCTAGCCAACTCGAATGAGCGGTTTAGCGCGATTTGCTTATCTTTACTTGGGTCGATAACCGCAAGAATTTTTTTGATGGTATTCATAAAAACCTCCCAAATTGTAAATTCAGTGTACTGGATCTATACTAATTTGAAAGGTTTCTAATAGATTATTTTGTTTTAGATCAAGACTTAATAGAAGCGACTTTGAATAATTCATCAGCATCTAAAATGGTAATGAACTTACCTTCAACTTTGATGATCTCGGCTTTTTGAAAGCGGCTCAATAAACGGCTGATAGTTTCAACAGTTAGGCCAAGGTAATTGCCAATTTCACCACGGGTCATGGTTAGACGGAATTCTTTTTTGCTAAAACCACGCTCACCAAAACGGGTAGAAAGATTCGCTAAAAACGCTGCTAGGCGCTCTTCAGCGGTCTTCTTGTTGAGCATCAGTAACATTTCTTGGTCGTAATTGATCTCATTGCTCATCATACGCATCACTTGGTGACGTAATTTAGGCAATTTACCTGAAAGGTCATCTAATGTGGTGAATGGAATTTCACATACCATGGCTGTTTCCATCGCTTGTGCGTAGCTTTTATGGCTCATCGTACTAATGCCATCAAAGCCAACAATGTCACCTGCTAAATGAAAGCCAGTGATTTGCTCTTCGCCACTTTCAGTTAGGGTATATGATTTAAACGAG
Source organism: Pseudoalteromonas sp. P1-9 (assembly GCF_001399975.1). Taxonomy (GTDB): domain Bacteria; phylum Pseudomonadota; class Gammaproteobacteria; order Enterobacterales; family Alteromonadaceae; genus Pseudoalteromonas. Next base: position 15,531 of record NZ_LKBD01000020.1, on the reverse strand, counting down.
CCCGAACGCACAGCGTAAATAGAACGAAGCGGTTGTCCTGCTTCAAATAAGTAATCACCTTTATGCAGCGGTTTCTTTCGCTCGATGATGTCATCTAATTTGCCCATTTCTTCCGCGTTAAGAGAAACCGGAATACACAGCTGGCTGATACTACAATCCTGACACTTAATTGCGCAGTTTTTCGATACTGATTTTTTGTTCAATTCCATGACACACCTAGAGAAAAGGAAATACCAGAATAATTTATACTAAAACCTTATAGTAACGCAATTATCAAAAGGTATAAACCGTAGAAAATGAAGATGTTACCAAACACCATACGTATCATCGTATGATTAAGTATTTGCTTAAATTTTTCTGCCGCAAATGCCAGTCCCACCATGGCTGGTAACGTGCCAATGGCAAACAACAACATAAAGGCTGCGCCTTGAATTGCTGATTGAGTTGATATAGCAAAAAGCAGGGCAGAATAGACTAAACCACAAGGCAACCAACCCCACAACATACCATACGCAAATGCTTTTGTTTTTGTGTTAATCGGTAATAAGCGTTTGTTTAGTTTAACTAAATGTTGCCAGATAGCGACTTTACCAAAACTTTCAATCCAATTAAGCGAAAACGTAAGGCGCATAATATATAGCCCAACCAAAATCATAAACACACCGCTTAATATTGATAAAGCATATGAAAATGTGGTTGATTGCGAAGCAAACTGCTGACTAATGCCAGCGGCCAGTGCACCGGCGATGCAATAGCTTAGTACGCGGCCTAAATTATAGAGTAGGGTATAGCGTTTTATTTGTGCTTTGTCTTTAACGGCAAGCGTTAATGATGACGCAACACCACCACACATTGCTAAGCAGTGTCCGCTGCCTAACAACCCCATAACAAGCGCTGATATTAAGTGACTAGTTGTCATTACTTTTGTTGTGCTGCTCTTTATCGTCTTCGAATAATATGCTGTGTGCTTGTTTATCAAGGTTATTAAACTGCTCACTGCGAACAGCCCAAAAGAACACGCCTATTGCAACAATTACCAGCAAAATAGCGATGGGAATTAATACATAAATAATGCTCACAGTTACGCGCCCCTTTATTTAAGTAAACGTAATGAATTACCGATTACAATTAGTGAACTTGCCGACATACCGATAACAGCAACCCATGGAGGAACCATGCCCATTGCTGCAAGCGGTAATATAGAGCCATTGTAACATAGCGAAATAGCAAGGTTTTGTTTTATCACTCGGCGAGTCAATTTAGCGGTATTAAATAATCGACTGATGCCATTAAGTTCGCTGTTTAGCAAAACAACATCGGCGGTATTTTTCGAGATATCTGCGCCCGATGCCATCGCAATTGACAAATGCGCGCTATTAAAAACCGGGCTGTCATTCACGCCATCACCGACCATAGCAACAATCTTGCCTTGATGCGAAAGTTTCTCAACCTCTTTTTGTTTATCGCTTGGGCTACAACCTGTTTTTACATGATCAATACCTAAGCTTGATACGAGCTGTTTACCTGCAAGCGAAGGGTCACCCGTTAAAACTTGCAGCTGCAAATTATTAGCTTTGAGTGCACTTAATGTATCTGCCGCATGGTCGCGAATTTTATCCTGCAATTTAAAGCCCGCGATCACGCGCTCGTTTAGGTATAAAAACACGTCGTGCGTTGTATCTGCTACTTGGCAATGCCAGTTTGCTTTACCGATAGCAACCGTTTGCTGTTGAAATACTGCAGAGATACCTTTTCCTGTTTCAATTTTAACATCGCTAATTGCAACAGGTGACACATCTAATTCGGTAAAGGCTTTACTAATAGGGTGCTCTGAATAGGTTTCCAAGGTTTTTGCCAGTGCGTAAACCTGTTCTAATGACACGCTGTCATCAAACAATTTGGTATCAAGTAAGGTGAATTTACCCTCGGTTAATGTACCTGTTTTATCAAACGCAATATTTGTAACCTTAGTTAGGGTTTCGAGTACGTGGGAGCGCTTAATAAGTACCCCTTGCTGGGTGAGTTTGGCAACAGCACAGGTAAGCGCTGTGGGAATAGCTAAACTCAGTGCACATGGGCAGGTAGCTACAAGTACTGCGATAGTCACCCAAAACGCATGTTCTGGTTCGATGTGGTACCAAGAAAAAGCTGTAATCGATGCAAATACAAGTAAACATGCGACAAACCATTGCGCCACTTTATCGGTAATTTCTGCGATTTTAGGGCGCGAAGTGAGCGCTTGATGTTGCAGACGGACTATCTGATTAATAAGCGTGTCTTGACCAATTTGGTTAACTTTAATGCTAATAACGCCATCGTGATTGACCGTACCGGCATAAACTTGGTCGCCAACCGTTTTAGCAACGGCGGCATGTTCGCCTGTCATCATTGCTTCGTCAACAGACGTTTTACCGTCAATTAAAATCCCATCCGCAGGGATTGTTTCACCTGCTTTGATCATCACTTTGTCGTTTAATCTAAGACGCTTTGCTGCAATTATTTCTTCTTCATCATTTACTAAACGGGCGGTAAGCGGTAACAATTTTTGTAAGTTGGCAGTAAATTCAGAGGCTTTTAAACGAGCGCGGAATTCTAAATATTTACCTAACAATAATAAGAAGGTAAACATGCAGATAGATTCAAAATACACTTCGCCAGTTTGAAACACGGTTGCCCAGCAACTTGCACCGTACGCGCCAAAAATAGCAAGTGATACCGGTAAGTCCATATTCAGTTGCTTGGCTTTTAAACCGCGAATAGCTGACGTAAGAAATGGCAGGGCAGAGTAGAGAATAACCGGTGTGGCAAGTACTAAGCTGATCCAACGGAAGTATTGCTCAAAGCCTTCATCCATGCCTGAGAACATACCAAAGTACATGGCAAAAGCGAACATCATGACTTGCATGGTCATCAGGCCAGCGACACCTAACCTGCGCACATAGGATTGGGCTGTTTGTCGCTTTTGTTGCTCTTCATGATCTTGTTGAAAGGGGTAGGCACGGTAACCAATGCGTGCCAATGATTCAATAATGGTACTGAGTTTTAGTTTTGACTGATCCCATTTAACCATGGCGCGATAGGTTGACGTATTAACATCAACACGCACCACGTGACCTAGATTAAGTAACTGTTTTTCAATAAGCCAAGCACATGCCGCGCAACTAATGCCTTCGACACTCAACAATATCTCTGCGATATCACCTTGCTTGGTGAGAAATTCTGACTGAATATCTTCATCATCGTAGCTTTGGAACATTTTTATCTGTTCCGGCACTAGTTCTTGAACTTTACCTGCGCTGTCGGTGCGGTATTTGTAATAATCCGACATACCTTGGTCGATAATCGCCTCGGCAACTGCTTGGCAGCCCAAACAACACATCGGCTTTTCGTCATTTTCAAAGGTAATGCTTAATGAAATACCTGCTGGAATAGGCTCTAAGCAATGAAAACAGTTTTTAGACATAGGTTACTTATATTCTGGCTTAATCTTAAATGCGCTGTCGTAAGGTAGTTTTATGTTTTCTTTTAATTTCCATTCGCCGCCAATCGGTTCAATAAATACCGTGTAGCGTGCATCAAGCAATTTTTCGCTAACGCCTGAATACGCACCATTGGCGTTAGGTGCTAGCATTAAGTCAACGTCTTTATCTTTTAATGTGGTGTGATAAAACGATACTTTTAGTGCTGCTGGCTTAAGTGAGTCGCCCTTTGTGAAAGTAACGGTAACAACACCGTTACTAACGGTTAGGTCTGCGTGCAAGTAAAGTGCTTTAGCACGGTCAAACTTAGAGAGCTCTAAGTTAATTGCTTTGCCTTTTTTGTAATAGTCGTCAACAACCATTGAAGGCCCTTTGTCAGACATATAAAAAAGCAGGGTAATACATGCGATAACGGCACTCGCTGGTACAAAGATGATAAACCAAGGCCAAAATTGTTTATACCAAGGGGTTGTAGACATAGTGAATAATCGTTAAATCAAATGTGGCGTTATTCTACTTGATGTGGTGTGAAAAGGGTAAAAAAAAGCTCCCGATTGGGAGCTTTTTTGATCTAGATTCGTACTCTTAACGCAATTTTAAAATTAGTTTAAATAACGCGTTAAGTTTAACTAATCAATTACTTATCTTGAGATAAGCTGTATACGTACGCTGTTAAGATATGTACTTTATCTTCGCCTAGGATATCTTTCCACGCTGGCATTACACCGGCACGGCCATTGCGAAGCGTTTCTTCAACCGCACGTTGTGAACCACCGTATAACCAAATATTATCTGTTAGGTTAGGTGCACCAAACGCGTAGTTACCTTTACCGTCCATACCGTGACACGCAGCACACATTGCAAATTTAGTTTGACCCGCAGCTGCATCTTTTTGGTTAACGGTACGACCTGAAAGGCTTAGTACATAGGCTGTAACTTCTTTAACGCCATCTTCACCAAGTGCATCAATCCACGCTGGCATTGCAGCAACACGACCGTGAAGAAGTGTTTGTTTGATAGCTTCAGGTGAACCACCGTATAACCAATCGTTATCCGTTAGGTTAGGGAAGCCTTGGCCGCCACGTGCATCAGAGCCGTGACACTGAGCACAGTTTTGCGAGAATAAACGTTGACCGATTTCTAGAGCTTCTTCGTTAGTCGCAAGATCTTTAATATCTTGTTTTGCGAATTGCTGGAATACCGGACCAAAACGTTCTTCTGCAGCTTCCATTTCTTTATCTAGCTGTACGCGTTTGTCTGCGTTAGCTATCACAGCGTCTTTTGACTCTTGGATATTCAAAACACCTTGGTTTGAACTCGTCCAGTCTAAAACACCTTTAAAGTTACCCATACCCGGATAAAGGATAAGGTATACAACGCCCCATACGAAGGTTGCGAAGAACATAATTGTCCACCACTTAGGTAGTGGGTTGTTTATCTCTTCGATACCATCGAATTCGTGGCCACATGTTTCATTTTCTTCAACGCCTACGTAGTTCTTTAAGTTCCAAACTAGTAGTCCGAAGCAGATTGCTAAGCATGCTATGGTTAATACAATAACCCAAATGCTCCAAAACGTAGTCATTTCTCAGACTCCTTTTTTTCCTTTTCGCCAACTGTATTGTTGTGTACGTTCTCGTCTTCGAAAATCGCGTTTGCTGCTTCATCAAAGTTCTTTTTAGAACGTTTGCTGTAAGCCCACCATACAATGGCAATAAAAAGTACTAATAATACCAGAGTAAATATGCCTCTGAATGTGCCGTAATCCATAGTGGTTACTTTAAGTGAGTACCAAGCTGCTGCAGATACGCAATAAGTGCTTGCATTTCAGTTGCACCTTGCCCATCGTTCATCGCTTCAACTGAAGCAACATCAGCTTGTAATTCTTCATCACTGCCGTAACCACGACCTGGATACGCTTCTTGGTTAATACCAAAGTTGTCACGGAACACTTGTAATTTCTTAAGTGTATGCGTTGTGTCAACTTTGTTTGTCGCTAACCAAGGGTAACCTGGCATGTTTGACTCTGGAACTACATCACGTGGGTTTACCAAGTGAGCATAGTGCCAATCGTCTGAGTAACGACCACCTACGCGAGCTAGATCTGGACCAGTACGCTTAGAACCCCACTGGAATGGGTGATCCCAAACGCTTTCACCCGCTACCGAGTAGTGGCCGTAACGCTCAACTTCGTCACGGAATGGGCGGATCATTTGTGAGTGACAGTTGTAACAACCTTCACGCACATAGATATCACGACCTTCCATTTCTAACGCTGTTAGCGGACGTAAGCCATCTACAGGTTTTGTCGTATCTTCTTGGAACATTAGTGGTGTAATTTCCACAAGTGCACCAAAGCTGATTGCGAAAACCGTTAGGATAGCCATTAGGCCAACGTTCTTTTCAACAATCTCGTGTTTGTTTTGTGAATTATTCTGGCTCATACATTACTCCTTAAGCAGGCTGAGCTTCAGCTTGCAATGCACCTTTTTCAGCTGCAACAGTTTTAACAACGTTGTATAACATGATTAGCATACCAACAACGATGAATACACCGCCTACAAAGCGCATGAAGTAGAATGGATACGATGCTTCAAGTGACTGAACAAAGCTATACATTAATGTACCGTCAGAGTTAACCGCACGCCACATTAGACCTTGCATTACACCTGAAATCCACATTGCAACGATGTACAGAACAACACCTACTGTGTGTAACCAGAAGTGTGTGTTGATAAGCTTAGTGCTGTACATGCGAGCTTGACCAAATAGGTTAGGGATTAAGTGATAAACCGCACCGATTGATACCATTGCAACCCAACCTAATGCACCTGAGTGTACGTGACCAACAGTCCAGTCAGTGTAGTGAGATAGTGCATTTACAGATTTGATTGCCATCATTGGGCCTTCGAACGTTGACATACCGTAGAACGATAGTGAAACAACTAAGAAACGAAGAATTGGATCGTGGCGAAGTTTATGCCATGCGCCAGATAGCGTCATGATACCGTTAATCATACCACCCCATGATGGTACAAATAGGATTACTGACATTACCATACCTAAAGACTGAGTCCAGTCAGGTAGAGCAGTGTAGTGTAGGTGGTGAGGACCCGCCCAAATATAAAGAGAAATTAGTGCCCAGAAGTGAACTACCGATAAACGGTAAGAGTAAACTGGACGACCAGCTTGCTTAGGAACGAAGTAGTACATCATACCTAGGAAACCAGCTGTCAGTAGGAAACCTACTGCGTTGTGACCGTACCACCATTGCACCATGGCATCTACTGCGCCCGCGTAGATAGAGTACGACTTAGTCAGGGAAACTGGAATTGCCATGCTGTTTACAATGTGTAAAACAGCAACAGTGATAATGAAACCACCATAGAACCAGTTAGCAACATAAATATGCGACACTTTACGCTTGATTAAGGTACCAAAGAATACAACCGCATAAGCAACCCAAACAACCGTAATTAGGATGTCAATTGGCCACTCTAGCTCAGCGTACTCTTTACCACTTGTGAAACCAAGAGGCAGTGTAATTGCTGCTAATACAATAACAAGTTGCCAACCCCAAAAGGTAAATGATGCAAGCTTGTCTGAGAATAAACGCGTTTGACAGGTACGTTGTACAACGTAGTAAGACGTTGCAAATAGTGCACTTGTACCAAATGCGAAAATAACTGCGTTCGTATGTAACGGACGAAGTCGAGAGTAAGTTAACCATGGAATGTCAAAGTTTAACGCAGGCCATACTAGCTGAGCTGCGATGAAAACCCCGGCACCCATGCCAACAATGCCCCAAATCACCGTCATAATGGCGAATTGGCGTACAACTTTATAGTTGTATTCTGTTTGTGATGCTACTGTTGTTTGGCTCATTTTCCGGTTTCCGCTGCAATAAATTGCAATAAGAAATGAATTTCCCAGTTCTAATTAAAGAAATGGGGCCTCTAAAATATTTACCAAATTCGTTACCTTACTAACTCGAACTTTTTTGTACGACTAAAGTCAAAGATTAAGCTGGCAAGAAAACAAACCCAGTAAAACTCTTTTTTTGCATGAGAAATAATAAAATTTTTGCTTTTAAAAAGATAGCGCATTTGCCCAAAATTATGACCTCAATCAAATATTCTCGGTGAGGGTGATTTATTTTTGTGCAAATTTAGTCTAAATTCGCGGCCATCTTACAAACGCCCGTTATTGAAGAGAAATTAATGCGCATTTTAACCATCATTTTTACAGCACTAATTTTAACAAGCTGTGGTGAGTTTAGTCGTTCACAAAAAGCACCGAGTAAAGAGCAACACATAAATTCTTCTGAGCTCAAAATTAATGAACAAACCGTCAAACCAGAAACCGAGTTTGAGATTGTTTTTACCCCGCGTAATAAAATTGAAATCATCGACGCGCATATTGAAGGGGTAAATATGTATATGGGAAAAATCCCATTATTCTTTTCGCAAAAAGATAGCTCAACTTATCACGCCATGGGCATGGTTGGGGTATGTAGCAAGCGCGAAATGGTGTGGCAAATTCAGCTACGTTACCGTGATGTTTCAAGCCAGCTTGAAAAAACAGCAACTCTCAACTTTGTCGTAACAAATGCTTAACTGAGCGTCTACAGATGTAGCTTGGTTACAATTGATTACATCTGGTAACGCACGAAAACGAGTATCAATAAAAGCACGTTATTAGTGTGTAAAATACTGATAAATAAGCAGTAAAGATGTTATTTCTGTTAATCTTATCGTAACAAACGGCGCATCCTAAGCGCCGTTTTTTATGCCTGAACAAAAGCTGAACTCGCATTCAGTTTTCATTCATTTTCACAAGCCTAGTTTGCTGCATCCGTTTTCAGATTTCTCCCTGGTTTTATATCCGAAGCCATGTTTCTAGCGTCAATTTAGGAACAACAATCTGTATCTGAAAGTGGGTAATGCAACAAGTTATTCACTTAGTTGAAGTGCTTTCAACTAAAGGGTTAGACAACTAATAAAGGTTTATTATGAATAAAACTAAATTGGGCTTAGCGATTGCCGCAGCAGTTCCACTATTCTCTGCTCATAATGCTGTAGCAGCTGAAGAAACGTCAGCAAGTGCTGTAGAACGTATCGAAGTAACAGGTTCACGTATCAAACGTACTGATATGGAAACAGCAAGCCCGGTAACAGTAATTGGTGCTGAAGATATTCGTGCCTCTGGCGCAGCGTCAATTGATGCCGTTTTACAAAAAATGACTGCTGCAAGCGGTGCAATGACTAACCCAGCAGTAAACAATGGTTCTGGTGGTAATGCGCGTGTTGATTTACGTGGTTTAGGTGCACAACGTACACTAGTACTTGTTAATGGTCGTCGTATGATCAACTCAGGTACAGGTGCTGCATCAACCGTCGATTTAAACACAATCCCAGTGTCGATGATCAAACAGGTTGAAGTACTAAAAGATGGTGCTTCGGCAGTATACGGCACTGACGCAGTAGCGGGTGTTGTAAACATTATCTTAAAAGATGATTTCGAAGGTCTTGATATGAACCTTAACGGCGCGATTAGCGGCGAGGGCGATGCAGACGAAACATCATTTGATATCACAATGGGTTCAAGCTTTGACCGCGGTAACGTGGTAATTGGCTTACAATACACAGACCGTGGTGATGCGTCTCAAGCAGACCGTGATTTCTCTGATTGCCCAATCGAAGAAGATTTCGAAAATGGTAGCTTCTACTGTGGTGGTTCTCCTTACTCACCGTTCGGTCGCGTATGGGGCGACACTGCTGACCTTCAAGGTAACGCAGACGGCAGCTGGCATGATTATGTAACTGAAAACGATGCATATAACTTCTCACAGGCGAGCTATTTATATACGCCAATGCGTCGTTTAAACCTAACGGGTGTTGGTAACTTTGACCTAACTGACGATACACGTTTAGTAACTGAGTTCACTTACTCAAAGCGTTGGTCAGATCAGCAAATGGCACCACAGCCAGTATGGTTTGATTTTAAATACGATGCTGACGCAATGGGTGATTCACTATTATCTCACGGTGTAGTTGATGGTGAGGAGATCTCTTACGGTCGTCGTATGACTGACGTTGGTCCTCGTGGTTACGAGCAAGTTGTTGATACAGTTCGCGCAGTAATTGGCTTAAACGGTGAATTCGATAACGGTTGGGGCTGGGATACATCAGTTGTATTCGGTCGTAACGACTCAGTTGACCGCGCTACAAACTTACTAAACATGGGCTCAATTCAAGACGCTATCAGCAAGCAAGAATTCAACCCATTAGATCAAGGCGACTGGTCAAAAGAGAACTTAAAGCCTTACAACTACACTGAAAACAACTCAGGTGGTAGCCAGTTATTAGTTCTTTCGGCTGGTTTAAACGGCGAAGTAATGGAACTACCAGCAGGTTACGTAGGTTTCGCTGCAGGCATCGAGCACCGTGAAGAAAAAGCGTGGTATGTGCCAGATTCACTTACATCACAAGGTTTAGCTAATGACCCGCGAGTTGATCCTACAGGCGGCCGTTTTGACGTAAACGAAGCTTACGTTGAATTAGCAGTACCACTTCTAGCTGACGCACCATTTGCTGAAATGGTTGATTTAAGTGCCGCGGTACGTGCATTCGATTACAGCACATTTGGTTCTGACGAAACATGGAAGCTAGGTTTAACATGGCGTGTAAATGATGAGTTTATGGCTCGTGCGGTACGCTCAACAGCTTTCCGTGCACCAACAGTTAACGAACTATATGCAGGTCAAGGTCCGTCATTTGAGCAAATCGATTTACCATATGCTCAAAAGCAAGCTGAAGTAACAGTTGGCGGTAACGAAAACCTAACACCAGAACAAGCTGACACACTAACAGCTGGTTTTGTATACGCACCATCTTGGTTAGACGGTTTTTCAATGACGGTTGATTACTTCGACATCGAAATTGAAAACGCAATCGCACGTGAAAATGAGCAATACATTGTTGAAACATGTCTTGATGCGACAGGTCAAAACGTTAATAACGACCTAGCACTATGTCAGTTCGCATCTGTTAAATACAACGACAAAACACGTCGTGTAACGTTTAACAACCAACTTAAAAACATTGGTACTGAGCACACTAAAGGTTACGATGTAAACTTCAAGTATACATTCGACGCACTTGGTTTAGCTTGGCGTACAGGTCTAGATGTAACCATTCTAGACGAATACACAGTTGAATCGGCAGGTGCAGGCAGCGTAGATTACGCAGGCCTAATCACTTCAGGTTTAGGTAGCTACGCAGAGCTTAAAACTAACTTAAATCTTAAAGTGTCTGGCGACAACTGGGATGCACAGTACGAAGCGCGTATGATCGATGGTGTTGACGACTACTCATGTCAAAAAGCAGACGCAAAATGTTTAGTACCAAGTGTTGGTACTGTGGTTTACCACGACATCAGCGGCTCTTACATGCTTAATGACACTGTGTCATTACAAGCTGGCGTAAACAACTTATTTGATAAGCAAGCGCCTTACTACACAGGTAACAACGATTCAAACACTGACCCGTACACGTATGATGTACTAGGTCGTCGTTTCTTCGCTGGTGTAAACGTTAAGTTCTAATATAAGAATAATTAGCGATAAAGCCGTAGGTTAATAACCTGCGGCTTTTTTATTCTCAAAACGATCATCGCTATGCCATTCAATTGTAATATTAAGTATCAATTATCGAATGAAATGCGCTGTAAACTAGTTTTAGAATGCATTGCTCGCCTATTTAATTTACCTGTCACTAAACTGCAAACTAATTGTCATTAAACCCGCCTAAGCTCTCGGCAAATCCACAATTGAGTTGAAAGCACATGGGAATCATCAGGAATAGAAGTTTAATTAGTCGCAATAAGCAGCAAGATAATCGCGTTTATGTACCGGCTGATTCAAGGGACAATCAGTATGTGATCGCGGAGCTCGCGGTAAATGACGCGCTTGTTGCACAATTATCTGACAAAACACTTAACCCATCGCCAAAAGAATTACTTTCGTTATTGCTTAACAAGGTAAGACGTATTGTCGCAAACCATGAGATAGATTTTGTTGCTTTGATTGCGTCAAACAAATTTATTCGAGTACGCTATGGTGTTGATAATGAAATTAACACCACTAATGAGCAGCACATCGTTTACTACAACCCAGAAAAAAGTAAAGGCGTGGTGGGTGTATGTGCAGACGATGCAAACGCAATCCACTCTTTTCGCTTAGTGTGTTTCGCTACCGGCGAAAATTTACGTGAAAATGCAGCGTTATTTCATCAAAAAGTTGTGATGTTGGTAAATGAAATAAAAGCGGCATTTAGCTTTGTTGATGCAATTAAACTGCAAGACCACCAACACATTAGTTTCGGGCTTGAAAAGCACTCGTCGGCTACCCAATCGAAAGCTCATGGTTTTCGTGTTATTGAAAAACGTTATGAAAGCTCTGGTTTAACCTTGCCGCAAGAGCGCAACAGTAAAGCCTTTATCGTGGTAAAAGCCAACTTTAGTGAACTGCTTAGTGAAAAAGTGCTGAATCATGAATACGATGTCAGCCAGATGCATGGGGAAGTATCTCACTTGCTTATTCAACTTGCACAAGAAGCTGGCATAAGCCATTTAGCCTATGTTGCATCGAATCGCTACCCGGTTGTTAAGTCAAACTTAGTCTCTGGCAGTGCTAATCAAAACGGTGAGCTAGTGAGTTTAAATTTTGGCAATACAGAACATGAAGTGATCCAACTAATTGACGACGATTACATCAATAGTAACGCTTATTTAGTATTTTATATGCCTGAATACTGTGTAGTGAAAGCAGGTTATGCTGCCTACATTAACAAGGTGATTAAATTGATTGATAAACTTGGTCAAAAGTTGCACCTAGCCGAACACGACAAAGCCATGCTACTAAGGTTTTATCAACACTTTAGTTATAAAGCTTGAATCTAAGCTCACATATTTGTCATAGTGTAGGAAAACAAACTTATCAACCGCACTATGACAATCCAGCCTAATCAAGAATTTTGTGTACCTTACGTTGAAGGTGACGGTGTAGGCCCCGAGTTAATGAGCTATGCCCGTACTGTAGCGGAGCACGTGCTTAAAAAATGCTATGGCGAGCAGCGTAGAATTATTTGGAAGGCGGTACTTTGCGGTGAGAAAGCCGCAGCGCAGTATCAAGGTGATTGGTTTCCTGAAGAAACACTGAATGTTATCGAACAATACAAATGCGCATTAATAGGGCCTATTACCGCACCGATAGGCTATGGTTTTAAATCCCTTAATGTCGCGCTACGCCACGAACTTGGGCTGCGTGCGTCGTATACACGATATGTATCACATAATGGTAATTCTCTTTATGTACTGCGCGATAACAGTGAAGATCTGCCGATAAAGCTTGAGTGGCAAACGGATTCATTTGATGGCAATTTACTTGCGACATTTTTAAAAGAAGAGCTCGGTGTCAATAAGGTGCCGCTGGCAGAAAAAAGTGTAATGGCACTTAAATACATTTCAGAAAGTGGTGTCGATATGTTGATATTTTCTGCAATTGAGCTCGCAAAATCGCGTAATATTAAACGCATCACCATAGTGCACCATGCCAATAGTTTACCGATTTCTGAGGGCAGTGTTGTGCGTTGGGCGCTCAGTTCAATCAAGCGTTACAGTCAAAACTCAGACGAAAATTCATTGCCAAAATATGTTGATGATATTGCAATTGATGTGTGCTCTTTGCTGCAGTTTTTCACTCAAAACCGCACAGAGCAGGGCGATACCATTTATATTTCAGCGAACTATTTAGCGACCATTTTAAATGAATATTTTACGGGTAGTTTAGGGCAAATAAACAAGGTAAGCCAAACTAATTTTGGCAATGACATCTGTATTTTTGAACCAAAACACGGACCGTTGCACAGTTTAGTGGGTAGTGATGAGATAACCCCAGTTGCACTGATAAATGCGGTTGTTTCGCTGTTTTATCATTTGGATTGTTTTGATGCGGCTAACTGTCTAACTAAGGGTTTATTTGAGGCGGAAAAAAGCTTAAAGGATAACAATATATCCTTTAAGCAATTTCAAGAAACATTAGCCTTAACATTAGGCTGATAGTTTTAGTTGTGATTGATAAAGCGGTCGCAAGTAATCAACGCATTGTTGATATACTGATAGCAGCGCTGCATCAATATTCTTAACATCAACGACTTGCGCATTACCTGCGGCAGCAATAAAAGCTGCAAATACTAACGTTGGCGTGGGGCAGCTGTATTTATCTTTAATTTCTAAGGTTTCACCGGCCAACAGGCGAGCCGTAATGCTTGGTGTTGTAACGCTTGCAAGTTCACAGAGTGATTCATTGCTAATCGTGTGTTCACGCGGCTTAGTAATCGCTTTTCTGATTTTGCCACCAAATTCTTTCAATAGTTTGATGTAATTCTCGATAAACTGCGCCTGACATTCTGCGTTATCTAAATGGTAAGTTGCTGTTAACTGGTTAAATAAGTTTTCTTCAATGTATAAGAATTGATGTTTATGAAATTGACCTGAGCTCATTGTAATGTTCCTCGTTTTTGTTGATAAATTGGCATTTGCCTTAACAAAAAGAGTAACTAACCTAATCAAAATTTAAAAATTGAATAATTCAATTGTTGATATAGATGCTGTCTATATTGCTGTACTAAACCTAAGTTTAACTCGGTAAACTCAATGCAAACTCTGTCAGTTGCTGGCGCAGCCAAGTGTGCGCTGGGTCGTAGTGCTTTATGGGGCTCCAAACCATGCTGATCTCTTGCGGCACCATTTGAAATGGCAATGGCAGGGTAACCAATGGTTCGTTTTGAAAACTCGCCAATGCCAAGCGGTTAGGAATAGTAAGCAGTAAACTTGTACTTCCGGTGATTAACGCTTGTGCTTGAAAATGACGGGTAAAGACTTGAATATTACGCTTTTTTTCCATCTGCCAAAGGGCTTCGTCAAGCTCGCCAAGCTTACTGGGATGACTATCTTTTGAAATGCGGTTTTCACTGATAATACCACTGCGACTCACCCAAATATGAGGCTGTGTTAAATAGCTATCAAGACTTGGCATTTGTGCAAACGGATTATCCTGATGACAGATCACCCTAAAATTATCGCGCCATAATCGTTTTTGGTGAAATGATGTTGGCACTTGTTTAAAGCGGTTAATTGCGATATCTACACTACCTTCTTGTAATTCAGCAAGTGAGCTGTCGCCAGGGGACGTAATGTTGTAGCTAATATTAGGATAACACTCAGCGGTTTTCGCTATAAACGGAAACAGTAAACAGCTTTCAATATAATCGTTGGTTAAAATTTTAAAGGTGTGTTGCGCAGTAACCGGGTCAAATTGGCTGTCGGATTGGGTGATCGATTCACTGAGACGAATAAATTCGTTGATCTGCGGTTTAAGTGCTAGTGCTTTTTCAGTCGGTTGCATGCCACCTGCGGTGCGAACCAATAAAGGATCAGAAAAATATTCACGTAGTCGTTTTAATGCAGCGCTGACCGTTGGCTGTGTTAACGCAAGCTTGTTTGCAGCGCGTGAAACACTTCGTTCTTCTAATAAGACGTTTAAATATACCAGCAGATTTAGGTCAATATTGCGAATATTCATAAGTTTCTGTATACGCTTTGCGTTAAATGAGAGTACAACTTATACCAATTTGAATATTTATGCGATGCTTCTCGCACATTAAAATATGTATTTAGAACAGTTAGATGTGAGTGCACTTAGCTTAATAATAAATCTGTTTGCGCGGTAATAAGGGTTTAGTATTAGCTAAATTTAGCGTTATTTAAAAATAAAAAAAGCCGAGATAGCTCGGCTTTTTATTCAGTATTTGACCCATCCTAAATAAGGTTGACACTTTTCCAACTTAAATTTAGAGAATGTCATGAAACCTATATCTAAGAGAACTCAAAAAGATTATTCGCTTGCCTTTAAATTATCAATTGTGGAAAAAGTAGAAAAAGGCGAGTGTACATACAAACAAGCGCAAGACCACTATGGTATCCAAGGTGC
>NZ_LKBD01000019.1 GCF_001399975.1 Pseudoalteromonas sp. P1-9 | reverse complement strand
CGAACCCCTGTTACCGCCGTGAAAGGGCGGTGTCCTAGGCCTCTAGACGAAGGGGACAACATGGTGTTGTCACTAGGACTGGTTATTTATACTCAAACCATAAGAGTTATTGGTGGAGCTATGCGGGATCGAACCGCAGACCTCCTCGCTGCCAGCGAGGCGCTCTCCCAGCTGAGCTATAGCCCCAAACTGCACCTTCAAAAGATAACTCGTGTATCGCTGAAGACGGGGCGCATTTTATGGAGCTAGCAAAACAAAGTCAACATTTTTTTAAGCATAGTGCATTGTTCGCACCATTTTTAATCAAGATGCGTACTTGTTCACCAGAAATATGATTTTTCGACCTGTTTCAACAGCCTAGCTATCAATATTTATACATATAATTGAAGCTAGTGTAGTCGCATCAAAGTCGATTTAACGGCAATATCCTGATAAAACCAAAATTTCCCTTGTTTTTCTACACCTGCCAATATCGCGCCTGCATCTATCGATATTGTCTCAAACTTTGCTGTATCTGGGTCTATCCGAATTACGGTGTAGCCTTCTGCTCTTTTAATACTTGCAAACAAATCTTCACCATCACTAAAAAGATCGTCCACCGTATTATCAGTAGTCGTTAAAAGTGTATTGACTCGCCCATCTTTATTTCGCTGTTTAATGGTGTTGTTATTTTCAACAAAGTAAATATTGCCATTATCATCACCCGTAACACAACTCGCTTGCTCATTAGACAACAGAGTAGGCTCAAATGTATCTAATGAAAGTGCACTAGGGTACGTTTTTCCATTAATCAACTGGTGAACCAATAGTGTGTTTTGTTGAGGTAAAAATTGCCTAATAAACACTGAATGCGAAAGCGAGTGTATTTGTTTTACCGAGCTACCATTATTAATAACTAATTGCTTGCCTAACGAGTAGATAAACGTTCCGTTATCAGATAACCAGGTAAAACCGTTTAAATGCTGACCTTTATTAAGCTCGGCTAGAACCGCCAACTCATTATTGCGAGATCGATACAGCGCCTGCTCACCAGAGAAGTCTGATGAAAAAAGTATATCCCCACTGCTATTTGATATTGGCATTAAATTCGCACCAGCCAAATCAATTCTTTTAAAAGTAGTAGAGTTTTCGTTAACTGATTTAAGCGCAAGCACTACATTTAAATGTGTGTGCTCAATTAAAATTGCGTCACCGTGTTTATCAAACTGCGCTTGGGTAATCGTTTTGTTCGTTGCATATGGCAATACTTCAGTTTTGCCACGTTCAACATCCAAACGCATAAGTTGGGTATTCTTGGCTAACAATAGTTGTAAGCCGCTTCGATGCCAATCAAGTGATGTGTAGTTACCCACATCTTGAAAAATACGGTCTTTCTTTTTCGTTTTAACATTTATAATTGAAACCGCTTTGCGCATTTGCCCTTCATCGGTCAATACGGCAACCTTTTCTAGATCTTGCGAGATTGAAAAACCAATCACACCTTTCGCATTTTCGAGTACCGAAAATATGTGCAACTTAGCAGCTTTATCATCAAATACGGTTATTTGATTCAAATGAGCAATATAAATGCGCTGCCCAGCACTTTTAGGCGCCACATTTATTAAATGCTCAACACTAAATAGTTGATTGACTTGACCCAAATGATTTAACACAAAAACATCGGTGCCTTGATGATTGTTGCGCGTCGTAAATGCAGGTTGGCCATTAAACCAAAATGTATGGGTTATTTTTTGCGGCGTATTAAGAATTTCACTTTCATTCACGCCACTTTTTAACCATAACGCTGATCCTAAGTCACTCTTTTTAACAAATAGCATTTCATTGGCACTTCTATTTTGTGAAAACGCAAACGCATTCTGTTGTTTGTGTGTCAGTGGTGCTAATGATGTGAATTGCGGTAGCTCTGAATGTTGTCTTTTATATAGATGAGTGACAATACCTAAAACAAAAAAAACTAAAACAACAATTGCCAAAATGAATGGTTTTACACGGGGTTTATTGATTTTCGCAGTATCTTCTTTTAAACAGTAGCCTTTTTTAGGATAAGTAATTAAATAGTTCGCTGTTGCGGCTTGTTCATTAAGGGCTTTGCGAATAAGTGCAATGGCTCTTTGTATTAAGCTAGCGTTAAAAACTCGCCCCGACCACACCTGGTTAAAAATATCCTCGCTGCTTATTACCTTGCCTTGATTATGATAAAGCAAATCAAGTACAGCCATTACTTTAGGTTCGAGTTCACATATTCCACTTGTTGTAACAACCTCACAGCGAGAAAAATCAAACTGAAAGGTATAATAACTGTATTGCTTAGAATCGTACATAATACGGTGCTGCCCAGCCCTAAGTAAAACTTAAGCTATTCTAATGGCCTGAATCCTTGTGTTTTTTTGTTCAACTGACAAAGTTGTTCGACTTTAACACACAAGGACAACCTAATGAAAACTGCGCTTTATTTTTTTCATTTGCTTTTAAGCATGAGCACTTTTGCAGAAGTGAATAACGTATCGTTCACCTCAAAAGCCCTAAATACACAGGTTACTTTTAAGGTAAGTGTTCCCACATCATATGGCACACGCCCGAACCAGTCCTACCCAGTAATTTACGTATTGCATGGGCAATGGGATTTTACGCTTGTTCATTCGATCAGCGATACATTAAAAAATGAAATACCCGAGTTTATAATTGTGCAAGTCATTGGCAAAGGTGCGCAATTGCAACTAAATAACACTAACATTAATGAAAAAGCACACTTGTTTAAGCAACACTTCACCCATGAGCTAATTCCCTATATAAAGAACAATTACCGCACCGCGAATTATTCAATATTAATCGGCCATTCAAATGCGGGACGCTTTGCGATGGAACAGTTTTTAACAAAAAGCCCACTATTTAATGACTACTTTGTCTTCAGTCCTTCACTTGACGATGGCTATATTGTTTCACTTGCTCAGTCCGTTAAAGAGTTACAAGCACACCTGTTTTTAAGCATTGCAAATGAAGGCGAACATATGCAACAACCATTTAATTCGTTGGTTACTATGTTAGAAAAACATCCATCTTTGTCGCTTTCCAGCGAGAAATACCCTCAATATAGCCACCAATCGAGTAAGGTAATCGCCCTAGTAAACGCATTTCAAACACGCTTTTCACACTGGCAAGCCAGTTATGAAACAAAAACTGCTGGATTAGCGCCGTTACTCGCACACTATAGTGCGCTACAAAAGGAGTTCGGTTTTCAAGTATTACCCAGCAAAGATGACCTTATTCGCTTACTCGCCTATTTCGCAGTAAATAATAATGGCCAAGAAGTCACCAAAATCTATGATTATTTAATTGCTCATTACTCAAGTGCAGCAGAATCAATAACAGAAATCGCGCAATATCTTGAAAAAGAAGGCTACCAAAGCGCAGCTAAACTAATAAATTCATCGCGGTCGCAGTAAAAACTCACTTTTTTGTCGAGTGCCAATAGAATTTCACGCGTTAGGCGTACAAAAAACAGACCAAAAACGTCATTTAAGCGCTAGCACTTGCTCTAAAAGCACTCAAGGCGTTTGACATTTATCCAAGTTGTTCATTTTAAGGCCACTTAACACATTTTTGTGAAAACAAGTATTGACTATAGTTGAACTAAATCTATAATAGCGCCCCACAACAACGCAGCAATGTGTTGTGATTCTAAAGCGGGTCGTTAGCTCAGTTGGGAGAGCATCGCCCTTACAAGGCGAGGGTCACTGGTTCAAGTCCAGTACGACCCACCACTTTAGAAATGACTATTTGGGGTCGTTAGCTCAGTTGGGAGAGCATCGCCCTTACAAGGCGAGGGTCACTGGTTCAAGTCCAGTACGACCCACCATTTAGTCACAGTTTTGCATGGGTCGTTAGCTCAGTTGGGAGAGCATCGCCCTTACAAGGCGAGGGTCACTGGTTCAAGTCCAGTACGACCCACCATTGCAAAACACTATAATTTAGCGGGTCGTTAGCTCAGTTGGGAGAGCATCGCCCTTACAAGGCGAGGGTCACTGGTTCAAGTCCAGTACGACCCACCACTAAATTAAAAATCTATAATGGGTCGTTAGCTCAGTTGGGAGAGCATCGCCCTTACAAGGCGAGGGTCACTGGTTCAAGTCCAGTACGACCCACCATTATAGAATATCAATATGGGTCGTTAGCTCAGTTGGGAGAGCATCGCCCTTACAAGGCGAGGGTCACTGGTTCAAGTCCAGTACGACCCACCATATTGAACCTACCTCTTATTAAAAAATCCTTTAAAATCAAAACTAATTCACTATTTCAACGTTAATTTATTGCTACTATTGCCACTGTTTTATATAGTTTAACTATGACCGCGCAGATAGAAATGCGATGAAAAATAAACGTTTATACGAATCCAGTATCTTACTCATAGATGATCAACCATTGGCATTAAGCTATATGAAACAATCGCTCGAAAGCTTAGGCTTCAGTGATATTTCAATTGCTGAAAATGCAAAAATGGCGTTGGGTCTTTGCCAAGAGCATACCTTTAATTTGGTTTTATGCTCATTTAACCTTGGTAAACTCAAAGACGGCTACCAACTATATGAAGAACTAAAAACCAAGCGTTTAATTAAAAACATTTGTGGCTTCATTTTTATTAGTGCAGAAACCGACACTAGCTTAGTACACAGTGTTATTGAGCTTCAACCAGATGATTTTTTAGCAAAGCCTTTTTCATTGAAAGTATTTGGTGAGCGCATTGTTAAGCTATTAAAGCGCAAACAAGCACTGGCGCAAATTTACGATTTTATTGATGTTGGCAATGACTCAAAAGCACTACGCTACGTTAATGAAATGCTGGCAGACAGCAGCAAAAACCACCTATCCCCTATTTTATTAAAACTCCGAGGTGAACTATTACTGCGTTTAAAACGCACCGCAGAAGCCATCGACTTCTTTAAATCTGTGCTGAATATTCAAAAATTTACGTGGGCACGTGTTGGTTTAGTTGAAGCCTACATTCAAAACAGTGAATTTACCCAAGCTAAAAATATCTTAGAGGTTATGCTAACCAAACCTGAAACCCGCTTAGTGGGGTATCATTTACTGGGTAAGTTAGAGCTGTTTTTAGAAAACTATCAACAAGCGCAACATTATTTGTCGCTGGCCTCTAAGCTAGCGCCGCGCAATATTGAACGCCAAGAAGATCTGATTATTTTAAGCAAATTCAATCACGATCATGAAAAGCATTTCCGCGTTAATAAAGAGCTTGTGAAATACGCTAAGCACTCAATGCACGATAAGCCGGACATATACCTTAATTTGGCCCGCGCAGGTATTGACTATGCCCTCACGCTCGACCAAGCCGATATCGTAAATCGCCTCACCCGACAAAGTAACGAGTGTTTATCTGAATTACGCAAACAGTTCCCCGACAGCAAAGCACAAGAACAGATTGATGTGATCAATGCGCGTATACACTATTTAAAAGATGAACGCTCAAAAGCCATTGCGCTCGTTGAGCAACTTGAAGACCAGCCTATCATCCGCTCAGTAGATGATACTCTCGATAAAGCCAAAGCGTTTCATGAGTTAGGCATGCACCACAAAGCGAATCAATTGTTTGCCAAGTTAACCGAGCATTGTGGCAAATACCAAAGCGATAACGCAGCTCTGAACGCCTATCTAAAACAAGAGCAACAAGAACGTGATGAAATTCGCCATTCACCAAAAGAATTAAACAATAATGCGGTGCATAGCTACGAAAAAGGCAAATACGAAGAAGCGCTTAATTACTTTACTCAAGCGTTTCGCATTATGCCAAAAAACGCCAACATCGCATTAAACTTGCTACAGGTGATGTTAGATACGAAACACCCAGGCAGCCAAAGTCTTAATAAAGCTATGATTTCTCGCTGTATGGACACTATAAATAACGCCAAACTCGACGCAGAGCAACAGGCTAGACTCGATAAATTAAAACCGATGATAAACAGCGTTATTTAACTACACTTCGCACTTCTAATTTATATTTAAGTTTCACATTATTGACAAACTCAGCATCAACCTCTACATTTGTAGATATTAAGACTACAAATGTAGAGATTTAAAATGAAATTATCTGAGTCAGAGTCACAAGTTCTCCAAGTTTTTTGGCAACATGGTGAAAATTCAGCACCTCAAGTTCATAAAGTAATAGAGAAAATAAAGCCCGTTTCTTATTCGACAGTCAAGACACTCATTGATCGTTTAGAACAAAAAGGAGCGTTAAGGCGCACGAGCAAAGAAGGACGTACTGTTTTCTACACAGCGGTTGCAGAACCAAAAGTAACAAAAAAACCAATTGTGAAATCACTTATCGACCGCATTTTTGGTGGCAAGCCATCAGAGTTAGCAGCGCACATCGTTGAGCAAGAAACATTAAATAAGCAAGAAATTGAATATTTGGAAAGTATTTTAGCCAAACGCAAAAAGGAACTTAATGATGATTAATTATATATTGATTAATCTGCTGTTCTCTATTTCAGCTCTGCTAATACATCGCTATTGTAATTTATCAGCAAGAGTCGCCGTACCGCTTTTGTTTGCTGCGTTAATTTCATGGTGCATACCTTATGATCTGTTAGTTAACTGGATGAGTAATTTAAATGCCAACAACACATTCATCATACTGAGTACGCAAACCAGCAACGCAATTTCAAATGCCAATAGCTATATATACGATCACAGCTTATCTCTACTTGACTACTATCAGCTTTTGTTAGTTATTGGTGCGCTAACAGCAGCCTATAAAGCACTAAAGTTTATTCTATGGAGTAATTCTATACGTGCACTGTGCGTAAAAGATGAAGTACTTTCTGAAGATTTTGGACACCCTATTTATCGCACTGAACAACAAAACCCAGGTTTATTAGTAGGCTTTTTAAAACCTATCATATTGATTGAAAGAGGTTTAAAGGAACGGGACTTACTTGAATTAACAATAAATCATGAATTAACTCATATTGCATATCGTGATCATATTCATGTATTCACTAGTGGCTTAATTTCTTATTTCTTTTTCTGGAACCCATTCGTTAGAAAACTAGTTCAACAAACAAAACTCGCTATCGAACAACGCTGCGATGAAAAAACAGCATTGAACTTTGAAGCTAATGAATATTTATTAGGCTTGGCACAACTTATTAAGCACTACCAAAAGCCAGAATCATTTGCTTTTAATGCCACTTTAGTTAATTCAAAACACCAAGGGATCACTCGATTAATCTACTTAAAGGAGAAGAAAATGTTAACCAAACTACAAAAATCAATTATTGGCCTAATGGCGCTCGTCACCAGCATACTCACATCAACACTAGTACTCGCTCAAGTTGGAAAAGCTGAAAGCGTTCAACAGCCAAGGCAAGGCGTTGCTTTAAAAATTAAAACAACTTATCAAGCTGAAGAAGACAGTATTTATACGCAGTCAACAGACGTTCTATCAGATTTTGATAAACCCGTTTCACTTGTGGTGAATGATGAATTAAATACGAACTTTAAATATACAATTAAAGATTTAAAACAAACTGCATTGATTGATATTTCAATGTCTATAAATGGAGAAGTAGTTGCAACGCCGAAACTTGAAGTTTTATTTGGAAACACCGCTGAGGTGAGAATAGATAATCTAATATCTCTTGAGGTGACACCATCAAGAGCCATGATAAATAACCCGCCAGTTACTCAACTTGATCTTTCAGTGCCATTATAAACACCCTATTAGTGTAAATATCATATAAGAAATAGTAGCAGATTAGATGCTACTATTTCCCCTCTTCCTTCGTCTCTGGCTCAGGCCACTCATTAAAATAAACGCTTAAATAACGACTTTTAAGTAAATAAAGTCCTGCCCAACTGAGTAACACCAGTTGCACTGCTAAACCGATTGAGAAGCTGTAATACTGGCTTTTTGCTTGTAGTAGTGACCAGGTTAAATCCATCACCACATTAGCAAGCAATAACAAGCGTGCGTAGCGCCAAATATATTTGGGCCACTGCATGGCATTGGGGCGCCTAAACAAATAGCAAAACGTGACTATGATGCTAAGCCCAGCGATAGCAAGTGCAACAAAAAATTGTTGTTTTTGCGGGTAGAAAATTGCCATTAGGTTTAAATCTTCACGTCGTGATGCTGCTGCAAAGAGCCATAAAATATACGGCCTTAAAAGGAGCACTAACACTAGCACAAAGCCGATTGGTGCTCTAAAGTAACCGTTTTTGTCCCAATATTCTGGGCCAAAGCGTGTCATACTTGATTTTTCCTATCAGCTAACACACCTAGCACTACAAACAACAGCAATACGGTTAACGGTAAATAACTGCGATCAATTTGTTTAATCATGCTTACCAAATAAGGGCTAACAAATACAATTAAACTACCGATACCAACACCCGTTACTAAAATGAATACGAACGTACGCGCAACAAAGTTTTGCTGACCGATTAATCGTTTTACCGCTTTATTTAAACTCGCGCCATACACCGACGTTAAACAAATAAGCGCTATCAATACTATTTGACTCAAATACGGTGCAAGCCAAGTCGCAACTTGGCTATTGAATGAACTAAGCATATTCACGAATTCAGACATGGATTACTCGTACTTTGCAAATAACGCTAACATATCGTCTTCAGTTAAGATTTCAATGCCTAAATCTTGTGCTTTAGTGAGCTTAGAACCTGCTTTTTCACCAGCGACTAAAGCGTGTGTTTTAGCGGAGACACTGCCCGACACTTTTGCACCGAGTGCTTGAAGTTTAGCTTTTGCTTCACTGCGCCCCATTTGATTAAGTGTGCCTGTTAGCACATAAGTTAAACCATCCAACGGCGTTTCATCTTGTGACTTTCCTTCGATATCTGGCCAGTGCAAGCCAGCAGCGATTAATGCGTCAATTACCTCTTGGTTATGTTCTTCTTTAAAGAAATAATAAACGTGCTTAGCAACAATCTCACCTACATCTGAAACGTCCTGCAAGCCCTCTATTGAGGCGTTTTGTAATGCATCAAGGGTTTTGTAATGATTCGCCAAATTTTGCGCTGTCGCCTCACCCACTTCGCGAATACCGAGTGAATATAAAAACTTAGCAAGTGTAGTTTGTTTGGCTTTTTCAAGTGCCGCAACTAAATTCTCGGCCGACTTTGGCCCCATACGCTCAAGCGACTCAATATGGCCTTGGCTTAAACTAAATAAGTCAGCTGGTGTTTGGATCAGCTTGCGATCAACTAACTGCTCCACTACTTTATCTCCTAAGCCATCCACATCGAGCGCTTTACGTGAAGCAAAATGCTTAATCGCTTCTTTACGCTGCGCTTCACATACCAAGCCACCGCTACAACGCGCGACAGCTTCACCATCAATACGTTCAACATGCGATTCACACACAGGGCACGCTACCGGAAATACAATTTCTTTGCTATTTTCTGGACGGCGCTCAAGCACGACACTTGCAACTTGCGGGATCACATCACCTGCGCGGCGAATAATCACAGTATCACCAATGTGTACGCCTAGGCGTTCAATTTCATCGGCATTATGTAAGGTGGCGTTAGATACTGTTACACCGCCAACATAAACAGGCTCCAAGCGTGCAACTGGCGTAATTGCGCCGGTGCGGCCTACTTGAAATTCAACATCTAATAAAGTGGTTAATTCTTCCTGCGCTGGAAACTTACAAGCTATTGCCCAACGCGGCGCGCGGGCGACAAAACCTAAAGTTTGCTGAATCGCTTTATCGTTAACTTTGATGACTACGCCGTCAATTTCATAGCCTAGCGCGGCACGACGAGCGAGAATATCTGAATAATAGGCAAAGGCGTCTTTGGCATTGTCTGCAGTGCGAATCTCAGGGCATACTGGTAAGCCCCACTCTTTTAGCTGCATTAATTGCTCATAATGGGTTGCTGCCAGCTCAAACCCTTCAACTACGCCTGTGCTATAGGCATAAAGCATCAGTGGGCGAGATGCGGTAATTTTAGGGTCTAATTGACGTAAACTACCTGCAGCCGCATTACGCGGGTTAGCAAAGGTTTTATCCCCTTTTTGTTGTTGCGTTTGGTTAAGTTTGGCAAACCCTTTATCGTCAATAAACACTTCTCCGCGTACTTCTAAACGCGCTGGAATTGACTCACCACGCAAACGTAACGGCACGTTGCGAATAGTTTTCACATTTTCGGTAATGTTCTCGCCAACTTGACCATCACCACGTGTTGCAGCACGCACTAATACACCGTTTTCATACAAGATAGACACGGCTAAACCGTCGAGCTTTGGCTCACAACAAAACGCTAAATCACTAGCATCTTTTAGTCTGTCTTTCATACGTTTATCAAATACGTAAAACTCACTTTCATCAAACGCATTATCAAGCGACAACATCGGTACTTCATGGTTTACTTTTTCAAATGCAGCAAGCGCCATACCGCCGACTTTCTGACTTGGCGAATCTGCTGATTTAAGCGCTGGATTTGCCTCTTCTAACGCAATCAGCTCACGCATTAAACGGTCATACTCAGCGTCCGGTACCGTCGGATTATCTAGCACATAGTATTGATAATTGTAATTTTCAATTTGTGCTTTAAGTTGGTTTATTTGTTCAGCCGCGCTCACGGAGACTTCCTCTATATTCGTTAAAAAAGCCACCGCAAGGGTGGCTTTTGTTTAAATCTGGTTGTGACGTTACAGTTCGTCAAATTCTCTGATTTTTTCAACATATTGCCTAACAGTGGCAACATCCAGCTCTTCGCGGTTATGGTCGAGAATTGTCGCGCTAAACTCATCGGCAATTTTCTTAGCCGCGCTGTGAAGCATATTAAACGACGGTAAACTGTCACCTGCACAAGGCAGTGTCATAAACAAGCTTACGCCTTCAGTTTGAAGCTGTTCCATATTATCAATATCGAACGTGCCTGGGTTAAACATATTTGCTAAACGAAATAGCACTGGGCCCTGGCCTGATGCATCTTCATGACGATTAAAGAAGCCGTCCTCTGAATACTTAAAACCTAATGTAAGTAATAACGGCAGTAGCGAAGAGCCTTGCATCGGCAAGCCTTCTTCCGTTTGAATATGAATGATGATGTAGTCTTGAACCGCTGTTTTGCCTTCAGGCGCCTGTTCTGGCTCGTCACTGACTTGTGTGCTTGGCTCATCGTCATCAATGCTAATCGATAAATCGCCTAATTCTGGTTCATCGTTCACATTTAGCTTTGCGCTCATTTGTGGTTCAACCACAGATGCTTTTTCGCTTTCGGGTGCTGCTTCTTTTTTATCTGGAGCGGCACTTGGTTCTTGAACAAGTGTGCGGCTGTCATTTTTACGGATTGACCAAAGGCCATGAAGCAGTACGCCGCCAATTACTAACGCACCACCAATAATTAACACCCACCTTAGTTCGTCACTCATTCAAGTACCCTTAAATTTATATTTTTTTCCGATTTACAAAATTATTAAGCAAGCGGCACTTAATTTCAACCGCTTATCTTATGCAAAGTGCACAGATAAGACTAGTTGCTGATAATTTATACCAAAAGCTAAGCGGATTCTGACATTTCTAGTGCTTTTTCAATATCCACCGCAACCACACGTGAAACACCTGGCTCAGCCATGGTGACACCGGTTAAGCGCGCGGCCATTTCCATGGCGATTTTATTGTGACTAATATACACAAATTGCACGTCTTGTGACATTTCTTCCACTAAACGACAAAAACGCCCAACGTTGGCATCATCGAGCGGCGCATCTACCTCATCTAACATACAAAATGGTGCGGGGTTTAGTTGGAAAATTGAAAAAACTAGGGATAACGCCGTCAATGCTTTTTCGCCGCCACTGAGTAAATGAATCGTCGCATTTTTCTTACCCGGAGGACGTGCCATGATTGCCACCCCCGTTTCAAGTAAATCGTCTGATGTCAGCTCTAAATACGCTGAACCACCGCCAAATACTTTTGGAAATAAGTTCTGCAAGCCATTGTTCACTTGATCAAATGTGGCTTTAAAGCGCTGTTTGGTTTCTCGGTCTATTTTAACGATTGCCGTTTCTAGTGTATCAAGCGCGCTGATTAGATCATCGTATTGTTGGTCAAGGTAATTTTTACGCTCAAATGCTTTATCAAACTCTTCTATCGCCGCTAGGTTAATTGCACCTAATCCAGCAATATCGCTCGAGACTTTGCTCAATTGGCTTTGTAAACTATTAAGTTTGGCATCTTCAGGAAGCGCAGCAATCACGTCTATTAACTGTGTGTTTAATTCTGCAAGTGGTGACAGTGCCGCTTCCGATTTCAACTGAAAACCTTGTTGTTCAAGTATAATATTTTGTCTTTGTTGTTTCAGGTTATCGAGCTTTTGCTGCTCAGTACCTATGCCCGACTCGGCTTGCTTTAATTTCTCTTTCGCATCATCTAGATTGTGCTGCTTTTGCGATTTTTGCTCGATAAGCGTCTCAAGCATAAGGTGCTGTTCTGCAATCGCCTCGTCAAGTTCAACCAGCGGCAGTTGAATATCTTCAAGTGTAAACTTTGCTTCTTCGAGTTGCTCATTAAGCTCACTAAAGCGTGATGAAAACTGGCCTAATTTTGATTCACATAAGGCTACTTGGTTTTTTACACTCTCTAAATTTAATTGTTGCTTATGGTGCTGATTTTTCTCATTTTCATAGGCATTTTGAAGCTGCCTAGTAACCAGTTTGGCATTATGATAATCCGCTTCTAAGGATTCTTGCTGCTGTTTTAAATCACTGAGGCGTGTTTCGGCTTTAGTTAATTGCAGCGTTAGCGGCGCCTGTTCGTTACTTGCAGCGTCAAGTTTAGCTGCCAGTGCCGCTAGCTCATTTTGTGTTTCATCACATTGCAACGCAATAGCGGCTAAACGTTCGCTAGCAAAATTATGTTCTGCTTGTTTTTGTGTGAGCGATTGCATCAATGATGAAAACGCGTGTTGCTTTTGTGTTGCAACAACACGCAACTCATCAACCTCTTTTTGCTCTGCAGTAAGCGCTTTTTGCGCACTTTCGAGTTCACTTTGTGCAGCGGGTATCTCTTTTTCTATGTCTTTTAATAACTGGTGTTTTACGATGTGTGAACTTTCACTATCAAACTTACAGGGAATACACCAGTTAGCGCCGCGTAAATCGCCGCGCTGATCCACTGCAAATAAAAATGGCCCTGACCAAAAATCATCTTCTAACGTATCGATATTTTCAACAGCAGCAATCGCATTAAAGTATTGTGGGATAGGCCCGTTGGTGATTTTCTCAGCCAGTGATCCATTTGCGCAATGGCTTGTTTGCGGCCAAATACTGGGTGTTTTGCATTCGTTATCGAACTGCAAGCTAACATGCGCATGGCTTAAACTAAACAAACTTGCTTCAACTGCCACTTGCCAAGATTTATCGACACTAAGCTTAGAGACAAGCGTCGGCAAGCCTGACTGGCTCTGTGTGTTTTCGCCTACAACCGTTAAAAGCGCCGCTTGTTTTGCTGCTAAATCATTACAGGTTTGCTCGCTTTGTCTCGCTGCAGTATGTTTTTGAGCAAGCACATCTTGCGCTTGTTGTAACTGAATATTTGCGCTTTCACATTCAGCTTCGGCTTGTTGTACGAGGGTTTTTGCTTGTGTTAAATCAATAGCTTCCAGTTGCTGATCAAGTGTTTCACGCTCTGATTTCAGTTGGCTTTGGCGCTGCTGGCAAGCGCTTTTTTGCTCTGACAGTTGCGCGTATTTAACATTTAATGCAGACAGTGCTTTTTGCTGCTCAGTTTGCTCTTTTATAATCGTTTGGTTTTCCAGCAAGGATGCTTGATAAGCGCTATAACTGGTTTCTTGCTGTACTTTTTGTTCTTCGTATTTGTGTAAGCTGATTTCTAACTGTTCTGCGGTACTTTCAAGTGCTTCGTTTGAAAACGCAACTTGTTCGCTAATGTCATCAAACTGTTGCTTTGTTTGCTGCTGCTCTTGCTGGATTTGCTGATACTGTGTTTGTAACTGCGCGATGCGTTGGCTTAGCTGAGTTTTTTGGCTTTGCTTATGCACTTTGTCTTGTTCGTCACGTGCCAACTTATTGCGCAGCTGATATTCTTGATGCTGCGCATCATTAACCATGTCGTTTGCTTGTTCGATTGCTAATTTTAATGCCGAGATAACATCATCATGACCGCTGTGCGCTTCGCTAAGAAATGCGATTTGCTCATTAATTTGCGCCAGCTTGTCTTCGCTTTCGAGTAGTTTTTGTTGCAGCGCTTGCCATTTAAGCACGTATATTTGCGCTTTTAGGGTACGCTCTTTGGCTTTAGCCGTGGTGTAAGTACGCGCTTTTTCCGCTTGTTCTGTTAGTACATTGAGTTGATTTTCGAGTTCGGTGCGTAAATCAAGCAAACGCTCTAGGTTATCACGTGTACTGTTTAAGCGCGTTTGTGTTTCTCGTCGTCTTTCTTTGTATTTTGAAACGCCAGCCGCTTCTTCTAAAAAGATGCGTAGATCCTGTGGCTTACTTTCAATTAAGCGCGAGATCATGCCCTGCTCGATAATCGCATAGCTGCGCGGACCAAGTCCGGTACCCAAGAAAATATCCGTGATATCGCGTTTACGGCATTTTTCACCATTTAAATAGTATTGTGATACGCCTTCACGGGTAACCAAGCGTTTAATGGCTATTTGGTTACGTGACGCAAGCGTGCCGGGTAAACGTCCTTCAGTATTATCAAATAATAATTCAACAGACGCTTGTGAAACTGGTTTACGCTCTGTTGAGCCATTAAAAATGACGTCTGTCATGGCATCACCGCGCAGGTTTTTAGCCGAGCTTTCGCCTAATACCCATCGCACAGCATCGATGACGTTTGATTTGCCACAACCATTTGGACCAACGACACAGGTCATTTGATCAGGAAATGGAATTTTACTTGGCTCTACAAACGATTTGAAACCCGCGAGCTTAATTGAGGCTAGACGCATTTTATTCTTATTTGATTGTCTAAATAGTAAGAAAATTAGAGTCCAACTTTATCAGATTTACCCTAATTGAAACAACTTGTAACGCTTAACAACAAAATCTGGTTTAAAGGCAGTATACGGCTTATTATAATCGCTAAGGTGAGTTATTGTTTTATTGGAGTTTTCCATGCAGTTAGGAAAAGGGTTTGAATACTTTTTATCGGGCTTTAGTTTAATCAGCCAAAAAGGGTTAAAACGCTTTGTGCTGATCCCATTACTGATTAACTTGGTGCTATTTGGTAGCTCATTGTTTTTTATTATTGGCTGGATAGAGCAAGGGGTTAACTACGTCAATGGCTACCTGCCAGACTTTTTGTCTTGGTTAGAGTTTATAATATGGCCTATCGCACTGTTGCTGGTGTTGTTTATCTACTCCATGGTATTTACGGTTATCACTAACTTTATCGCCGCACCATTTAACGGCTTATTGAGTGAAAAGGTCGAGCTGTATTTAACAGGGCAACGCGTTAACGACGATGGTTTAGCTGATTTACTTAAAGACGTACCACGTATGCTTGGCCGTGAATTGGCAAAACTGATGTACTACTTACCAAAAGCCTTGTTGTTTTTAATTTTACTGTTGTTTATTCCGGTGTTTGGTCAAGTGATGTGGTTTTTGTTTAGCGCCTGGATGTTTGCCGTGCAATACATTGATTACCCGTTTGATAATCACAAAATACCGTTTGCTGAAGCACGCCAGCACTTAAAGCAAAAACAAGGCTTAAGTTACGGTTTTGGCAGTGCAGTATTGATTTTTAGTATGGTGCCAATCGTTAACTTAATTGTAATGCCGGTAGCCGTATGTGGTGCAACACGTTTATTTGTTGAAAACTATCGCATCAATTACCGCGCGTAGCATATAGCGCTCAGTAAAAAAGGCTGCAATTGCAGCCTTTTTTGATTTAAGTACCCGTAGCGATTAACTATAAACGTTTTGCGGTACTTTTAAGATTTGAATATGTACGGTGATTTCTTCACGGTCATGGTAGAGCTGCTTTGCTTGCAGTTCATACTTGATGTTGTACTTAGTCAGCTCTTCATGAATTAAGTTTAAACACTGATAAACCGCGTCAAAACGTTTTTTCATTGGCAGCTTTAAGTTAAAGATTTGCTCTTTTACAAAGCCGTTTACCGCCCAATCAATCATTAAGTTAGCGACCTTAATTGGTTTTTCAACCATATCGCATACTAGCCAATCAATATTGCGTTTATCTGGACGGAATTTAAAGCCATCTTCACGCTTATGTTTAACTTGGCCTGTTTCCATTAATGACTCTGCCATAGGGCCATTATCAATTGCTTGTACCATCATGCCACGGCGTACTAATTGATACGTCCAACCGCCTGGGCAAGCACCTAAATCAACACCACGCATACCCGGTTGCAAACGTGACTCATGCTCATCTTTTGGCACAAATACGTGAAACGCTTCATCAAGTTTAAGCGTTGAGCGGCTTGGCGCATCTTTTGGCATACGCAGACGTGGAATACCCATATAAAACGGTGAATTGTTATAGCTGTAAGAAAAACCAACGTATGCAGCGCTATTTGATAAAAACATTACGTGTAAAACAGGACGGTTTTTCACTTCATTAGCAAGTAAGGTTTCTTGCGCCACTAACGATTTACGTAGTGGAACGGATAGTTTTTTACAAAACTTTTGCAGCTCTTTTCCATCGTTGGTGTCTGGTGTTTCTACCCGTAACTCACCACACAGTGGAAACTCGCTAACCGCCTCGCTAATAGCTGAAACGCGGTCTTCTATCGGCATTTTATCAACCAGTTGACCAACAAACCACTGACGCGCGAATACCATTTCTTTAAATGGCAGCTTACGCACAACTACTTCGGCTTCTAACGGGTCGTAGCAGTTAAAGGTGATATAACCGCTGTTATCTTTTGCTTTTACAAATCCACCAATTTCACGCAGTGCTGCATGGTGGCTTATTTCGGCGGCACAATCGTTTTCAAAACCCGGACGACAATAAATTACAATCGCAGACATTTCTCTCACTTATTTAACTTGAGCTGGTTTATGCTTAATAACCGAAACGGTAAACAGTAACCAACTCACAATAAAACACACGCCACCAAGTGGCGTTATTGGGCCAAAAATCTTTATACCCGTTGTTGCCAACAAGTATAGACTGCCACTAAAAAACACAATGCCTACAATGGCAAAAATACTGGCCCACTTTAATTTGTACCCGCTGTTTCCCAGCAATCCAAACAAGATTAACGCTAAACCGTGAATAAACTGATAATCAACACCGGTTTGAAACACCGCTATCATTGCTGGGCTGATTATTGATTTTAATCCATGTGCTGCAAACGCACCTAACATCACGGCGAGGGCACAAAAAATGCCACCTGCTGCTAAGCTAAACCTGTTCATAGTTGTTTTGCGATAAACTGAGATGCAATTTCGGCTGCTGTTTGCCAATTTTGCAGTTGGGTTAAACCACTCGCTTTTCGTGGTACTAATGAATGATCCCCATCAGGGATCCAAAAAGTGTGCACATTATCGCATACTGGATAACTTTCTACCTCATCTTTTTTACCAAAAGTATCACGCTCACCTTGAATTATTGCAAGTGGCGCTTTGAGATCAGGAAAATGTTCGATTCGAAGCTTCTCTGGCTTGCCCGGTGGATGAAATGGGTAACCAAAAGCAACAACGCCCTTGACGCTTTGTTCACACGCCAACATTGATGCCATTCGTCCGCCCATTGACTTACCGCCAATAAATAAAGGTAAGTTAGCATCAACCTCTGCAAGTATGCTTTCAAAATAGGCTAATAGTTTTGGCGCACGTTGCGGCGGGCGTTTTTTGCCCTCTAATTTGGCTTGCTGCATATACTCAAAATCAAATAAGCCAACTGTGACGCCTAATTTCGCTAAATTGTTGGCCATGGTGACCATAAAATCTGAATCCATGCCTGCACCAGCACCGTGCGCCAAAATCAATTGCGCAATGGGTTTATCTGCATTTACCCAATTAATCATTAAAACCTGCCTCAATCTGTTCTTTTTCTACCATGCTGAGCATCCACTCTTTAAATGCCACGATTTTACCTAATTCAGACTGCGATTCTCTCAGCACTAAATAAAAGGCATTTTTACTTTCTAAGTGATGGCTAAATGGCACTATTAATCGCCCAGAATCGATTTCTGGCTTGGCTAAAACACTGTTTACCAGAGCTATACCTTGCCCGTGTACCGCGGCTTGCAATACCATTGAAGAGTGACTAAAAATAGGCCCCTGATTTACCCGCGAATTAGCAACGCCCAACGTTTTGAACCAACTTTTCCAAGGTTTACGTGTCATATCATGAAGCAATGTATGGTGTTGTAAGTCGTTTGGCTCTGCCAGCGGCTTGGGCCCGTTTAACAATAATGGGCTGCATAATGGCACTAAGTATTCAGTATGAAGTTTGTGACTTTGTACGCCACTCCAATGACCGCGACCATAATAAATCGCCACATCAACATCATCAGTTAACGAGTTTTCGTCTAAATCTTGCGCTTTAATACGAATATCAATCTCCGGATGCAACTCGTTAAACGCTTGCAACCGTGGTACCAACCATTGAATCGCAAAACTCGGGGTTAAACTTACTGCAACCGACCCTTTTGCGCCGCGCGCCAATAGTTTTTCTGTTGCATCAACCAATTGAGTGAATATTTCTTTAATATCGAGAAAATATGCCTGCCCTTCTTCTGTTAGTAACAGTGAGCGATTTCGCCTTAAAAATAATTTTAAGCCTAGGTGTTCTTCTAAGGTTTTAATTTGATGACTTACAGCGGCTTGCGTAACAAAAAGCTCGTCTGCTGCTTTGGTAAAGCTTAAATTACGGGCG
The DNA here is from genome assembly GCF_001399975.1 of Pseudoalteromonas sp. P1-9. GTDB lineage: Bacteria > Pseudomonadota > Gammaproteobacteria > Enterobacterales > Alteromonadaceae > Pseudoalteromonas. The sequence continues at coordinate 64,988 of NZ_LKBD01000019.1, read as the reverse complement.
GCTGCTTCAAACGCTTTGAGTGAGTTTAGCGGGGGCAATCTTCTCGACATGACAACCTGATGACGTATTCATTAGTTTTTTTTATCTGAATGCATTATAAATCATCGTTTTTAAAAGGCAAACAACTTGGTTATTATTTGCTCCGAGAGGAAAAACTGCCAACCAAATTATAGTTTTCCCCCTCAATCATTTAAGTAGCATTTTAGAACTTAGATATTTATGCAACCCAGATGCATAAATTGAGTTTGTTTAATTTAAGCAAACTTAGTGATTTTTAGCAGCATAAAATAAGCGTTACACTGCGAATAACTTGCTGCTGAAACTCAAACAATTAAAACGTGCATTATTCACGTTTAATCTGCCCAATAAAAAAGACGCATAATGCGTCTTTTTTAATGCCTTGCATGTAAAGGTGTTAATCTTCTTCGATGTTTTCTACACCCTTGGTGCCTTTATGAGCTTTTAATCTGTGGTGAATTGCAGTTTTAATCAGCATATAGCCGCTGATTGGTGCAGTAATCAATAAAAAGATCGATATCAAAATTTCTTTCGCGCTTGGCTCATTAACGATTGCACTAAAATAAACAATAGAAGCAATCAGCACACCCGCCATGCCTAACGTAGTTGCCTTAGTTGGACCATGTAAACGCATAAAGAAGTCCGGCATACGGTTCATACCAATTGAACCGATTAGAATAAACACGCCGCCTAATAGCAACAGTAGTGAAACAATAATCTCTGCCATAATAATTACTCTATAATATCGCCGCGTAAAAGAAACTTACAAATTGCCACCGTACTGACAAACCCGAGCATGGCAATCAATAATGCTGCTTCAAAATAAAGCTCTGACGCCACTTTAATGCCGTACAATACAATAAGCGCAATACTGTTTATATACATGGTATCAAGCGCTAAGATGCGATCTGGCACAGATGGTCCGAGTATTAGGCGCCATAAGTTAAGTAACAGTGATACGCCAATCATTGCCGATACAATTAATATAACGGTGCTTAACATTGAAAAATCTCCTTAAGCGGTGCTTCATAACGGCTTTTAATCGTCGCAATTAGTTCTGCTTCGTCATCTAAGTCAAGAACATGAATAAGCAAATAACGCTGCGTCACTTCTTCACCCTCTTCTAACGACTCAGGAAATGGGTATACCTCTGCACTCACAGTACCCGGTGTTAAGGAAACGGTGCTCGCTAATATGGTAATTGGCATTTCATGGGTCAAATCAAGCGGTACTTTTACAAACGCCGGACGCAATTTTTTAATTGGCCCTAAAATCAAAAACGCTACTTGCACATTGGCGGTAACAATATCGTATAACACCAATAAAAAGTGCTTAAACGCAAGCCACTTGCGCATAATCAGCGGCTGAGGTTCACGAAAGCGTAGCGTTGCAAGTGGGATCACTGTAGCTAGAATGGCTCCTAACACGATATGCCCGAGCGAATAGCTGTTATTAAGCAGTAACCAGACGAAAAACAATAAAATGCTTCGAAATGGTGTTGGAAAAAGACTAAAGCGAGCTTCAAAACGCATCTTACTTGCCTCCTAATACAGCTTGTTGCAAGCCAAGGGTATCGAATACTTGTGTTGCAGCAAGCGTAGTAATTTCGCTGATCGGCCCTGCAAAAATACTTAATAGTGGCGAGCAAAGCAGTAAGCTGATTACGCCCACTAACTGACAACTCGTTGCCTTTGTCTCTGACGGCTCTTGCCCGTTATGACGCCAGAACAGTTGCGAACCCGCGCGTGTAAGCGTTACCAGTACAAGTAGAGACACCACCAGATAAACTGCCCAGAACCACGCTGCTTTATCAACTTTAAAGGCTTCTTGTAATAGCCAGACTTTACCAATAAATCCTGAAAACGGTGGCATACCAACCACAGCAAGTACAAACACAATAAAGCTGGTACCCAATAAAATAGGTTGCCCAATTGGTTTGGCTGGTACAAGACGTACACCTACTTTACCGCGCTGTTTACCAATCACATCTGCTAGTAAAAATAAGCCAGCTGTAACCAGTGTTGAATGCACTAAATAATACAGTGCTGCTGCAATCGCGCCTGGCGTATTAAATGCAACAGCAGCGATTAAGGTCCCTATCGAGACAATAACAAGATTTGCTACAATCATACGCAGATCTTTACTGGCAAGTACGCCCAAAATACCGATAACTAATGTGATAATTGCCGCAGGCCATAACCACATTTGTGCGATATGGGTGCTTGCATCAGTTGGGTCAACAAAAATTGTTGGATAAACACGAATAATCGCGTAAATACCAACTTTGGTCATAATCGCAAATAACGCAGCAACCACGGGCAGTGCCGATGCATAAGTTGCTGGCAGCCAAAACTGCAATGGGATCACGGCCGCTTTTAAAGCAAACACGATAAGTAACAGCATACCACCAATATTTAACAGTGCTCGGTCATCGCCCGATAACAGCGCCGCTTTTGCAGCCATATCTGCAATATTCAAGGTACCTAACACACCGTATAAAATACCGAGCGCAACCAAGAACACACTTGAGCCTACCAAGTTTAAAACCACGTAATGTAACGCAGATTGTGTTTTGTGTTTATCAGAGCTGTGCATCAGTAATGCGTACGATGAAATCAGTAAGACTTCAAAGAATACGAAGAGGTTAAATAAGTCGCCCGTTAAAAATGCACCGTTCACACCTAACAATAAGAAATGTAATAGTGGGTGGAAAAAGCTACCAGCTTCATCATCACCACACAGTGAATAAAGTACACAAATCAACGCAAGAAACGAAGTCAGTGTCACTAACAGAGATGACATCACATCGGCAACTAATACAATGCCAAAAGGCGCTTGCCAGTTACCGATAGCATAAACAAATATTTCCCCTGACAGCGCATTGTTGAGCATATAACCGCTTACTACGAGAGTAAGCAGTGCCATGATGCTTGAAACAATGCGTCGCGCTTGTAAGTTTTTCCCCGATGGTGGTAGTAATAATAAAATACCAGCCAGCATCGGCACTAAAACGGGCAAAGATACAAAATGTGGCACGTATACTACTCCTTGCCTTTAATCTTCGGGAAACGCGCATGTACATGGTCATGCCCTAAATCTGCGCGTGCACGTATGGCAAGAATCACCACAAATGCCGTCATCGCAAAGCCAATTACAATGGCCGTTAGTACCAGCGCTTGTGGCAGAGGATCAGCATATTGCGCTGATTCACCTAATACCGCAGCCTTGTTACTGTGAATTCGACCTGATGCAAAAAGAAACAGGTTAACGCCGTACGACATCATAGTAAGCCCTAACACCACTGGAAAGGTTCTGCCACGTAAAATTAAAAATACACCGCAGGCAAATAACACCCCAACGCACGTTGCATAGAGTACTTCCATTATTTTGCCTCCTTCGGTTGGCTAGCTAATGTGAGTTTACCTAGGCTTGCTAGAATCATTAAGGTTGCACCTACTACAGTTAAATAAACACCTAAATCAAATGCAATCGCACTTGCTAGTTCAATTTTGCCGATAAACGGAATATCAAAGTAATCGAACCAAGACGTCAGGAATGGTCTGTCGAAGAACCAACTACCAATACCCGTTACAAAAGCAATCGCAATACCGAATGCAATAATCTTACGGTAATTAATATCCAGTCGCTCATAGATCCAATCAGAACCACGTGCAATGTATTGTAAAATCATGGCAATCGCCGTAATCAGACCAGCGATAAAACCACCACCTGGTAAGTTATGACCGCGTAAGAAAATATACACACTTACCATAAGTGCTAATGGCAATAATGCTTGAGAAATGCTGGCAAGTAGCATTGGGTAACGCTCAATCGCCCACGGACGCCCTTCGCCATCACTTGCTGGCATAAAGAGCGGTAAATTAAGTAACAATTTGTAGATACCCAACGCTGCGATACCTAACACGGTAATTTCGCCTAAGGTATCAAAACCACGGAAATCAACCAAAATCACGTTTACAACATTAGTACCACCGCCGCCGGTTTTCGCGTTTTCAACGAAGAACTGTGAAATTGAATTAAGCGGACGGGTCATAATTGCATAACAGATAGAACCAATGATCACACCTACCGCCGATGCGATACCCACATCACGCACAAGACGCAGCGACGTTGACTCTTTTGGTGTGCGATGTGGCAAGAAAAACAGTGCCAACATCAGCAGTACAATTGTCACTACTTCTACCGTTAACTGCGTCAGTGCTAAATCAGGCGCAGAAAAACGCGTAAACGCTACCGATACCATTAAGCCTACAATCGAAATCATTAATAACGAGGTCATACGTGAGCGGTGGCAAATTACAGTGGCAACCGCACCAACAATAAGTAAGCCTGCACCAATCACATTATGCGGATCGATTGGTTGCGGCGTTTGGTCACCTGCCAGTTCCAACATGTCAAATAGTGGTATACCTGCAAACACTAACACCGTTACCAGCAACCAAGCAATGTAACGCTGCAGTGAACCAGTTTCCATGCGGTACATTATTTTTTCAGACACTGTCGCAATGCTATCTAGCGCATTTAAAAATGCCGATTTAGGGTCCACATCGGGCAATGACGCGTTAAATTGGAATAAATATTTTCGTTGCCAGTAAATCAGTAAACCAATGGTTACAGCAAGGAAACTCATAAGCAGTGGTAAATTCAAACCATGCCAAATTGCTAAACTGTATTGTGGCAAACTACCGTCGCCAATCACCGCTAGCGATGCACTCGCCAGAAGCGAATCAACAACAAAGTTCGGGAACATACCAACAATAATACACAGTGCCACAAGTACTTCTACCGGAACGCGCATATAGCGCGGCGGTTCATGAATCTCTTTGCTAATACCAACTGGCTCGCCGTTAAAGAATACGTCGTGAATAAAGCGCATTGAATACGCCACCGAAAACGCACCGGCTAAAGTTGCTAGTACTGGAATAAGCCAAGACATCGAGCCAAGCACGTGTTGATGCAGAGTTTCAGCAAAGAACATCTCTTTTGATAAGAAACCATTTAGCAGTGGCACACCCGCCATTGACGCTGCTGCAACCATGGCAAGCGTTGCTGTATAAGGTAAATACTTCCATAGGCCATTAAGCTTTCGCATATCGCGAGAGCCAGTTTCATGGTCGATAATACCGGTTGCCATAAACAGTGACGCTTTAAAAATTGCATGGTTGATAATATGAAAAATCGCAGCAACTGCTGCCATTTCAGTATCTAAACCGAGTAATAATGTAATTAAACCTAAGTGCGAAATCGTTGAATACGCCAATAAACCTTTTAAGTCATGTTTAAATAACGCAACGTAAGCACCGACAATTAAGGTCGCCAAACCGGTCAAAGTGACAATAGCAAACCACAGTTCAGTACCTGATAGCGCTGGATAAAAACGCGCAAGTAAAAAGATACCTGCTTTTACCATAGTCGCCGAGTGTAAATACGCACTTACCGGAGTCGGTGCGGCCATCGCATGTGGCAACCAAAAGTGGAATGGGAACTGAGCAGACTTGGTAAAGGCGCCCAGAAGAATCAAGATTAATGTAACAGGATAAAGCGCGTGTTCTTTAATTATGTGGCCGTTATTTAAAATATCATCAAGATTGTAACTGCCAACAATATTACCGACTAAGATCAGACCTGCAAGCAAGGCTAAACCACCGCCACCAGTAATGGTAAGTGCCATGCGCGCGCCTTGACGCGCTTCGGATGTATGCCACCAATAGCTGATTAATAAAAATGAGCTAATACTGGTAAGCTCCCAGAACACCCACATTTGAATGACGTTGTTGGACAACACAATGCCAAGCATTGCCGTCATAAACAGCATTAGAAAAGTATAGAAACGCGCCATATTGTCTTTACTACTGAGGTAGTAACGCGCATACAAAATAATTAGCAAACCAATGCCTAAAATCATTAGGCAGAAAAGAAGCGCTAATCCATCAAGTCGAAAACTGAGATTAATTCCAAGCAGCGGGATCCATTGCACACTTTCTCTTAGCACATTGCCATCAAGCACTGCTGATGTGTGATAAAGAACAATGGCAAGCGCTACAACCGGAAATATTGCAATTGATAATGCAGCGTAGGTACGCGAAAGTTTATTCGTCGTCGCTGCAAATAAGCTGCCTAATAGGGATAACACAGGTATCCACATTAATGACATAGTTTTATCCTTTGGCTTTTCCCCATTTTTACAACAAGGTTAAAGCGTGAGTTATGCTAGCAAGTAAGTTGCGTAGCCGCGCGTGATTGCGCTATGCATACATTTTTATATTTATACGTTAAAAACGCCTGCCATGTCTAGATTAAGCGTATGTAATTGAACACAAAACAAGCCATTTCGCAATTTTAATAAATATAGTGTAAATACTAAATAAAGACTATTGAAAAAGGATGTAAATCTTTTAACTACAAGCTGTTAATTTCGCTCATAGCCTGTTTTAGCCAAGTTTCGTATAAATTTGGCAGTGGCAGGTCAAGCAGCTCTAGATTTGAGGTTGATTTAACCGGCTTGTACGCCTGCCCTTCGGCCTGATTACAGGTGTTGGTTAAATACCAAGTGTGCCCTTCAACTTTTAGTGTACTGGCAATTTCTTTTTTCTTTGGCACAACAATTAAGTTTTTAGCTATGCGAGTTGGTTTCGTCACATTGCACAGTCGTTTTGCCAGTTGTTTTTTAAGTGGATATTCATCAATAAAACCATACAAGTGCATTAATTCATGCAGTAATACGCGCTCTGATTGTTGAGAGCGCATAAAAACAGAGTTACCCGACGCGTTTGCGATACCCGTTTCGCTAAAAAACGCGATTTTATCGTACGAAAGCTGTGCAAACGCGTTTTTATCACGTATTTCACAGCGTATACGCTGACCGACTGCACCACTACATTGCAATTTAGAACGGTCAAAATAAACAGGCTGACTTAAACACACAGGCAGCGAATAGGCATTTTCGAAGCGCTGCTTTAGCTCAGTGACCTGGTTGTAAGCCTTTAAATCAGTTACCGCTAGCATTATCTTTTGTGTGCATTGCTCGTTTTTATAAATAGGCACTAATTGATGCGCTGTTGCCGCAAGCGGTAAACCAAGTGCCATTGCAACGCGAGTCTGTTGCTTGTGTGTTAGCGGCCAAGGAAAATCATGCAGCGCTTGCCATTGCTCGGCTTCTTCATAATGGGCAGCTAACTGTTCTCTTGCAATCAGTGAGCCCTGCTTTGCCGCATTAATTAAAGTCGACTGGTACAAATGTTGGTTATTTGAAAACTCATTGGCAAGCAGCGCCATCGCATCGGCATTTTGATTATTGGCATAAACGCGTAAATGAGCGATTGAATGGTGATAAGTTTGCACATTTGGCAATATTGCGCGCTCTGCCAAGGTTGCATAATGCGGGTTAGGAAAAGCAGAAAACGCCTGTAGCAGGCGTTTTTCGTTATAACAGTAACTTGAAGTAAGAAAGCTACTTAAAAAGAGGACAATTAACCACTTCACTGTATTTCGTCAGGTGTTTGCTCGTCACTGTATAGTAAACGTAGCTCTAAGCGAGCATATTTATATTCAACAAATTCATACACGTTAGTTGCCATTGCCAAATTAAAATAATCTTCCGCTTTAAGCGGCTTATTATCGGCTACGGCATCTTTTGCCAGGTAGAAATACGCTTCACATAAACGCTCTAAATATTCACGGTGACTGGTTAAGTCTTTTTGCACATTAAGTAATAAATCGCGCTCGCTTAGCTCACCTAAAAAGTATTGTACAAGCTGATACGACCAACGAGATTTATCGAGTTTTTCAGCATGTTGCTGTAACTCGGTTAGCGCGCGCGTTGCATCAACTTCTCGCGCTGCTAAGTAAACCCATACAGCACGATATGAATCGCTATCGTCAGCATTTAAGAATTTTTTTAAGTCGCGCTCTGCTAAATCGGGGCGCGAACCGTAGTAAAGTGCAATACCTCGGTTTAAATAAGCATACTGATGTTCTGGTAATAGCTCTATTACTGCATCAAAGCTTTCATAGGCTTGTTCATACTGCATCGCTAAGGTGTAGTAAATTCCAGTAAAATTATACACTTCAGCAAAATCAGGCTTTAGCTTTAACGCATAGTTAAAATCAAGACGAGCGAGTGTTGATAAACCAACGCTATCGTATAGTGCACCGCGTTTATGATGCAGTGCAGCACGTTGCTCGGTGGTAATTTCAGGGCTATTTAGCGCTTGATTAATACGTGCAATTTCCAACTCTTTACGGAAGTCGTGTTGTAATGGACCCGCAAAAGGCACATTAACAACCGGGTGGTCGCCCTGTTCAACATCATTTGTCGCCTGACAGCCGACTAGGCTCGCGCCTATCGCTAAAGTTGCAAGAAGCCGTTTCAATTTATTCACTAAAATCTATCCTTAAAATTAACTGCTCTGCTATTAGAGCATAAAAAAAGGGGCTATTCAGCCCCTTTTTTATCGCTAAGTCTTATTTAATCGACTTATTCTTCTGATGCTTTTTCTTCAGCTGGTGCATCGTCTTTTTTAAGCGCTTCTTTAATGCTTAGACGTACACGGCCTTGGCGGTCAACTTCAAGTACTTTAACTTGTACTTCGTCGCCTACTTTTAGGTGATCTGCTACGTTGTTTACACGCTCTTCACTGATTTGTGAAATGTGAACTAGGCCATCTTTACCTGGTAGTACGTTAACAAATGCACCGAAGTCTACGATACGAACAACTTTACCAGAGTAGATAGTACCTACTTCTAGTTCTGCTGTTAATTGCTCAACACGTGCGATTGCAGCGCGTGCGCTTTCGCCGTTCGTTGCAGCAATTTTAACTGTACCGTCATCTTCGATTTCGATTGTTGTGCCCGTTTCTTCAGTAAGTGCACGGATTGTTGCGCCACCTTTACCGATAACATCAGCAATTTTCTTAGGCGGAATGTTAACAACGTAGATACGCGGTGCAAACTCAGAAAGCTCTTCGCTTGGCTTATCGATTGCTTGGTCCATTACTGAAAGAATGTGCATACGAGCCGCTTTTGCTTGGTTAAGCGCGATTTGCATGATTTCTTTGTTGATACCTTCAATCTTGATATCCATTTGTAGTGCAGTTACACCTTCTGATGAACCCGCTACTTTAAAGTCCATATCACCTAAGTGATCTTCATCACCTAAGATGTCAGAAAGAACAACAAAGTCGTCGCCTTCTTTCACTAGACCCATTGCGATACCAGCAACAGATGCTTTAGTTGGTACACCTGCGTTCATAAGAGCCAGTGAAGTACCACATACTGATGCCATTGAAGAAGAACCGTTTGATTCAGTGATTTCAGAAACCACACGAATTGAGTATGGGAATTCTTCAAGGCTTGGCATTACTGCAGCAATACCACGCTTCGCTAGGTTACCGTGACCGATTTCCCGACGCTTAGGTGAACCTACAAAACCAGTTTCACCAACACAGTATGGAGGGAAGTTATAGTGAAGCATGAAACGATCAGTCTTAGTACCTGTTAGGTCGTCGATCATCTGTGCATCACGTTCTGTACCAAGTGTTGCTGTTACAAGTGCTTGCGTTTCACCACGAGTGAAGATAGCTGAACCGTGAGTACGTGGAAGTACACCCGTCATTACGTCTAGTGCACGAACCATGTCTGGTTCACGACCGTCGATACGCTTTTCACCAGCAATGATGCGGCCACGTACGGTTTTCTTCTCTAGAGAACCGAATAGTTTACCTACTTCCTGCTCGTCTAGTGATTCGTCTTCTGCTAGTTCTGCAGTTAGTTTTTCAACAACTTCAGCTTTTGCAGCAGAAATTGCTTCTTTACGTGCTACTTTGTCAGTGATTAAGTAAGCTGCGCCTACTTTCTCTTCTGCAATCGCTGCAATCTTGTCAGCAAGTGTCACGTTCTTCTCTGGTGCAGTCCAATCCCATGCTGGCTTACCTGCTTCAGCTTGGAATTCATTGATTGCTTTAATCGCCGCTTGTGATTGCTCGTGACCGTATACAACCGCACCAAGCATCACGTCTTCAGAAAGCACTTCCGCTTCTGATTCAACCATAAGTACTGCGTTTTCAGTACCTGCAACAACTAGGTCTAGTTTACTTTCAACTAACTCTGTTGCTGATGGGTTAAGTACGTATTGGTCATTGATATAACCAACGCGCGCTGCACCAAGTGGACCATTGAATGGAATACCTGAAATAGCTAGCGCTGCAGAAGTACCGATTAACGTTACGATGTCAGGCTTGATTTCTGGGTCAATTGAAACAACTGTAGCAATTACTTGTACTTCGTTTACGAAACCATCTGGGAAAAGTGGACGGATTGGACGGTCAATTAGACGTGCTGTAAGTGTTTCGCCATCGCTTGGACGACCTTCACGCTTAAGGAAACCACCTGGAATACGACCAGCAGCGTACATACGCTCCTGATAGTTAACTGTTAGTGGGAAGAAATCTTGACCAGGTGCCGCTTCGCGCTTACCTACTACTGATACAAGTACTGCTGTATCACCGATGCTCGCAATAACTGCTGCATCTGCTTGACGAGCAACTGCGCCCGTCTCTAAGGTCACTTCATGTTGACCAAACTGAAATTTTTTAATAATTGGTTGCATTAAAAAATCCTTTATTTTGTATAGCTATTTGAATAACACCAATTACAGTAGTTAATCGTATTTGACGATAAATCAAGCGCGCAAAATCGATTAACTACTACAATTGGCATCAGTTTATTAAGTGAATGATTTAGCGTTGTTTAGCACCAAGCATTTCACTTGTGCGCTAGTATACTGCATAGCGCGAAAGATGGTAGTGTCACGGCATAAAAAAGCAGCCTATGTCATGCTTTTTTATGCCAAATGGCAAGGCATTAATCTTATATATTGTTAAATTTCAGGCACAAAAAAAGCAGCCGAAGCTGCTTTTTTGGCATCAAAGTAATTAGCGACGTAGGCCAAGCTCTTTGATTAGCGCTGAATAACGCTCAACGTCTTTACGCTTTAGGTAGTCAAGAAGGTTACGACGTTGACTTACTTTGCGAAGAAGACCACGACGTGAGTGGAAATCATGCTTGTGATCAGCGAAGTGACCTTGAAGCTTGTTGATATCGAAAGTTAAAAGTGCAACTTGTACTTCTGGTGAACCAGTATCGCCTTCAGCGCGTGCAAATTTAGCAACGATTTCAGCTTTTTCTTGAATGCTTAGCATTGTTAGACTCCAAAATTTAGTGAGTTAATTGAATTAACTTTAGCCGATCACTAATTCAGCCAAAGCGTTTAAGCTGGCGTATTCTACCAGCATTTAAAATTACTACAAGTAGCAGTAAATACTTTATTGCTAAGCGTTAGATAATCCACGCTTAGATTTAAGTTGGCCGTCACTATTGCGCTCGCCAATGCCCATAAAACGGTTGTCGCTTTGACGGATAACTTTAAACTCACCATCGGGTAGGTTTGGCATCGTTGCCGCTTGACCATGACTAAACGCTTTCGCCTGACCATCGGTTACCATCACTTCTGTCATACCATGTAATGCGGTATCCATTGGCAATAATAATGGATCAAGCTTTTCGCTTGGCGTGATGTCATTTGCTTTGGCGTCATCGAGAATCGCTTGTAATTCATCAAGCGTCATCATTTGTTCTGCCGGATAATGACCCACTGCACTGCGATGCAGCATAATCACATGTGCGCCACAGCCTAGCTTTTCACCTAAATCGTCAACAATAGTGCGAATGTAAGTGCCTTTACTTACATGCGCGGTCATTTGAATTTCGTTATTGTCAAAATCAACTTCGTCTAGGGTTAAACTAAACACGTTAATTTTACGACATTTGCGCGGAACCTCGATGCCTTGTCGTGCGTAGTAATATAAAGGTTTGCCTTCATATTTTAGCGCCGAGTACATCGATGGGTATTGGTCCGACTCACCTTCAAATGATTTCACCGCATCAACTAACTGCTGTTCAGTGATATTAACTGGCTTAGTTTCAACGATTTCGCCATCTGAGTCTGAGGTGTCGGTACGCTCGCCCAACTTAGCACGCACTACATAGGTTTTGTCAGTGTCTAACAAAAACTGTGAAAACTTGGTCGCTTCACCAAAACAAATTGGCAACATGCCTGTTGCCAGTGGATCAAGTGCACCGGTATGCCCTGCTTTTTGCGCAAAGTAAATGCCTTTGGCTATTTGCAATGCTTTACTTGATGAAATACCAGTTGGTTTGTTTAACAGTAAAATGCCGTCAATTGCACGACCTTTTTGCCTACGCCCCATTAGTCTTCTTGACCTTCTTGCGGTTCATCGCCACGCTTTTCGTTGTCGTCGCGAATTACTTGGTCAACTAAATTCGAAATGCGCATACCTTCTAATAATGAAGTATCCATTACGAACTTAATTTCAGGCACGATACGTGCGCGAATGCGTTTACCAAGTAATGAACGCACAAAGCCCTGTGCTTCGCCTAAAATTTTCATGATCAACTTTGACTTTTCTTCGTCGTGATCATTAAGCGTTGTAACAAACACTTTGGCGTACGATAAATCACGTGATACTTCTACTGCGCTCACAGTGATCATACCAAGACGTGGATCTTTAATTTCACGTTGTAAAATAAGTGCCACTTCTTTTTGGATCTGTTGACCCACTCTATCTGTACGAGAAAATTCTCTCATAAACTTTTCTTATTCCTCTTAAATACTATTTGAGAAAATAGCATAAAGGGGGCATAAAGCCCCCAAAGAATTATCTAATTATTAAAGTGAAAGTTACAGGCTACGCTGAACTTCAACAACTTCAAATACTTCGATTTGGTCACCAACTTTAACGTCGTTGTAGTTCTTAACACCGATACCACATTCCATACCGTTACGAACGTCAGCAACGTCATCTTTAAAACGGCGTAGTGATTCAAGTTCACCTTCGTAGATAACAACGTTATCACGTAGAACACGAATTGGGTTATTGCGCTTAACAATACCTTCAGTAACCATACAACCAGCGATTGCACCAATTTTCGGTGACTTAAACACGTCACGTACTTCAGCAAGACCAATGATCTCTTGCTTGAATTCTGGTGCAAGCATACCTGACATTGCTTGCTTAACTTCATCGATAAGGTCGTAGATTACGCTGTAGTAACGTAAGTCTAGGTTTTCGCTATCGATTACTTTACGTGCTGAAACGTCGGCACGTACGTTAAAGCCAACAACGATTGCGTTTGACGCTGCTGCAAGTGTTGCATCAGTTTCAGTGATACCACCAACACCAGTACCAACAATCTTAACTTTAACTTCATCTGTAGAAAGCTTAACAAGTGCATCAGAGATTGCTTCTACTGAACCTTGTACGTCTGCTTTAAGTACTACGTTCACTTCAGACACATCACCTTCGGTCATGTTAGAGAACATGTTTTCAAGCTTGGCTTTCTGCTGACGTGCAAGTTTCACATCACGGAATTTACCTTGACGGTAAAGTGCAACTTCACGTGCTTTACGCTCGTCTTTAACAACTGTTGCTTCATCACCAGCCGCAGGCACACCTGAAAGACCTAGAATCTCAACAGGGATTGACGGACCCGCTTCTCTAATTTCTTTACCATCTTCGTCGCGCATTGCACGAACACGGCCGTACTCTAAACCACACAGTACGATATCGCCTTGCTTAAGCGTACCCGCTTGAACAAGTACAGAAGCAACAGGACCACGACCTTTATCTAGACGTGATTCAATCACCACACCTGATGCCATGCCTTCATGAACTGCTGTTAGCTCAAGTAGCTCTGACTGCATTAGAATTGCTTCTAATAAATCATCAACACCAGTACCTACTTTCGCAGAAATATGAACAAACTGTACATCACCACCCCAGTCTTCTGGGATTACGTCGTGCTGTGAAAGCTCGTTCTTAACGCGATCTGGATCTGCGCCTTCTTTATCGATTTTGTTCACTGCAACAATCAGTGGTACTTCAGCTGCTTTCGCGTGCTGTACCGCTTCGATTGTTTGTGGCATTACGCCATCGTCTGCTGCAACTACTAGTACTACGATATCCGTCGCTTTCGCACCACGTGCACGCATTGACGTAAACGCTGCGTGTCCCGGAGTATCTAGGAAGGTGATCATGCCGTTGTCTGTTTCAACGTGGTATGCACCAATGTGCTGTGTAATACCACCGGCTTCACCGTCTACTACGTTCTTAGAACGGATGTAGTCAAGTGTTGATGTTTTACCATGGTCAACGTGACCCATAACAGTAACAACTGGTGCACGTGGCGCTTGTTCGCCGTCTGCACCACGATCTGAAAGTACTTTCTCTTCCAGCTCGTTTTCTTTAACCAATACAACTTTGTGACCCATTTCTTCAGCAACAAGTGATGCTGTTTCTTGGTCTAGTACTTGGTTAATTGTTACCATTTCGCCCATTTTCATCATGGTCTTGATAACTTCAGTGCCTTTAACCGCCATACGAGAAGCAAGTTCTGCTACTGTAATTGTCTCGCTGATGCGAACGTCACGCGTTACTTCTTGCGTTGGCTTTTGGAAACCGTGCTGTAGTGACTGAGGTGCTTTAAGCTTGCCTTTTTTACCTGCTTTACCTTTACCACGTGGTGCAGGTGCATCTTCTTTTTTCTTTTTCTTCTTGCCTGAACGACGTGCAGTCTGCTCTTCTTTCATGTCAGACTCGTCTTCAGCAAGACGCGCTGCTTCAGATGAAGTGCTGTGGTAATCCGCCGTTTCTTCACGACGTTTACGCTCTTCTTCTTCCGCTTTCCAGCGCGCTTCGTTTTCTTCTGCTAAACGCTTTGCTTCTTCTTCAGCACGCTTTGCTTCTTCTTCAACTTTACGCTTAGCCGCTTCTTCAGCTTCGCGTTGAAGACGCTCTTCTTCCGCTTTTTCTTCAGCGGTCATCTTAGGTGCTTCAGGTGCTTTTGCTTTTGGCTCAGCATTCGCTTCTGCTTTTGCTTTACGCTCAGCTTCTTCTTTTGCTTTGCGTTCTGCTTCTTGCTTCGCTTTCAATTCAGCCTCTTGCTTTGCTTTTAACTCTGCTTCTTGCTGTGCTTGTTGCTCAGCTTCGATACGTGCCTGCTCTGCTGCTTGCTCAGCCGCCTGCTCTTCTAGTGCACTTTTCTTAACATAAGTGCGCTTTTTACGTACTTCTACTTGCACTGACTTAGCTTTGCCTGAGCCACTTGGCACACTTAATGTACTTTTGCTCTTACGCTGTAATGTCATGCGCGTTGGTGCACTTGTACCTTCACCACCATGTGCGCGGCTTAAATGATCAAGTAACTGATTCTTTTCATCTTCAGTAACTTGATCTGACGGAGATTTCTCAATTCCAGCGTCTTTAAACTGTTGCACTAGTTTATCAACAGTTGTACCTATGTCGCTGGCGAGTTTATCAATACTTACTTCTGCCATTATTTACTTTACCTCCGTCAATAATTATTCGTCGCCAAACCAGCAAATATTACGTGCAGCCATGATTAGCTCACCCGCTTGTTCTTCGCTTAGTTCAGTAATGTCTACAAGTTCGTCTACACCTTGCTCTGCAAGATCTTCAAGGGTAACTACACCTTTGCTCGCCATTACGAATGCGAGGTGACGATCTAGGCCTTCTAAGCCCAATAAGTCTTCTGCCGGCTCTGAACCTTCTAGAGACTCTTCTGTTTTAAGTGCTTGCGTAGTTAACGCAGCCTTTGCGCGCTCGCGAAGTTCTTCAACCGTTGCTTCATCTAAACCTTGGATTTCAAGGAATTCAGCGACAGGAACATAAGCTACTTCCTCAAGTGAAGAGAAGCCCTCTTGAATTAAGAACTGTGCGAAATCGTCGTCGATATCCAGACCTTCGGTGAATAATGAGATCAGCTTGTCTGACTCTTCTTCATTTTTCTTCTGCATATCTTCAACTGTCATTACGTTTAGTTCCCAGCCAGTTAATTGGCTTGCTAAACGTACGTTTTGACCATTACGGCCAATCGCTTGCGCTAGATTATCGGCTTCTACTGCGATATCCATTGAACGCGAATCTTCATCAACAACAATTGACGCTACCTCTGCAGGTGCCATTGCGTTAATTACGTATTGCGCTGGGTTATCATCGTAAAGCACGATATCAATACGTTCGTTTGATAGCTCAGTTGATACGGCTTGTACACGTGCACCACGCATACCCACACACGCACCTACTGGATCAATACGCTTGTCGTTTGACTTAACCGCAATCTTGGCGCGTGAACCTGGATCGCGCGCTGCAGATTTAATTTCAATCATCTCTTCGCCAATTTCTGGCACTTCGATGCGGAAAAGTTCAATAAGCATGTCAGGCTTAGAACGCGTTACAAATAATTGTGCGCCGCGTGCTTCTGGCTTAACTGCATAAAGTAAACCACGTACACGGTCGCCCGGACGGTGGTTTTCACGTGGTAACATGTCATCACGGTAAATTACCGCTTCTGCGTTATTACCTAAATCAAGTACGATTGCATCACGCGTTGCTTTTTTAACAACACCGGTGATCATCTCACCTTCTTGATCTTTGTATGCTTCAACAACTAATGCGCGCTCAGCTTCACGTACTTTCTGTACGATTACTTGCTTCGCTGTTTGTGTTGTAATACGGTCAAACTTAACTGATTCAATTTGTTCTTCAACAAAATCGCCAAGCTGGATTTCAGGTTCATCAACCTGCGCAGCTTCAAACGTAATCTCGCGGAAAGGATGCTCTAAACTGCCGTCTTCTTGTGGCTCTACCACCATCCAACGACGGAACGTATCGTATTCACCTGTTTTTTGGTCGATACTTACACGTACGTCAATATCACCTTCGTGCTTTTTCTTTGTCGCTGTCGCTAGTGCGAACTCTAGTGCTTCAAAAATTTTATCTCGTGGTACTGCTTTTTCATTCGAAACAGCTTCTGCCACCAAAAGTATTTCTTTTGCCATCTTCTTGCCTCGCTTGCCCTATTCCTTTCGCACGATTAAAACTTAGCGATGATGTTCGCTTTTTCAACATTCGATAACATGATCATACAATCCGTACCGTCGATGTTAAGCGTAATCATATCGCCATTAACCTGGGTTAAGTCGCCTTTAAAATTGCGGCGACCGTCTTGTGGAAGCTTAGTGCGTAAACGCACTTCTTCACCTGTGGCTTTAACAAAGTGTTCTGGTTTAAATAATGGTCTGTCAATGCCTGGCGAAGATACTTCCAAGTTAAATTCATTCGTTATCGGATCTTCAACGTCTAAGATAGCGCTAATTTGTCTGCTGACATCGGCACAGTTATCTACATTTACGCCGTTTTCATGATCGATATACACGCGCAGCGTCGAATTGCGGCCCGCTTGCGCCAACTCTAAGCCCAATAATTCAAAGCCCATATCTTCAATGGTAGGCTCAAACATCGCTATTAAATCTTGTTCGAGTTTAGTCACAACATCTCTCCGTACAAACAAAAAAAGGGCATATGCCCCAACTTCTAGCGTTTCAGATACAACAACGCCCCGAACCAAGCGGGGCGTCACATCAAAAACTAATCTGTGTGGCCGTTGGCCAAGCTTGGTGCGGGTCGAAAACCAAATTAGGCAAATACTCTTTGCCTAAACGCAAAACGCGCATTAAGTAATGCGCGCAAGTTACAAAAGTAACAAGTAGTTGGTTGCGGGAGCCGGATTTGAACCGACGACCTTCGGGTTATGAGCCCGACGAGCTACCAGGCTGCTCCATCCCGCGCCAATGACTACTTAATTAGTCACGCAGTGCACGACTAAAAATATGGTGAGGATTATAAGCTTCCATAAGTCAATAAGCAACCTCTTATCAAGCTTTTATTGTTGCGATAATGTTAAATAAAAAACAATTAAAAAAATCATTAAATTCACAAAAAGCCTTAAACGCCGTGCTACACTCGCGCTCCCCTGAAAAAGAACCATACGTTGCCACCACCGCCTATTTGCCAAAAGCCAATGCTTTTTGCAGCGGTATAAGTGCGTTGCGTATGCCGACACAACTTTTTAAGGGAAACCATAATGATAAAAAAAGCACTTTTTTCAGCCATCGCATTAAGCTTCGCCACGACAACACTTGCCGATACCTGTGAGGGTTTTGGTCCGCAAACACCACGCGATATTGATAACCTAGTTGGCGAAAATAAAGTGATTTTCAGCAAAGCACCAACCAAAGAACAGCTCAACTTATGTAATATCCACTTCCATAAAAATGCCGAACACAAAGCGAAAGATTTTTCTTTATTTGCAGGTGACGGTAAATATGGTGGTTACCAATGTAATATCTCTGAGTCACTTAGTGCCGCTGAATTAAAAGCGCCAAAAGGTAAAATTTGTAAAGGCTTAAAACCGGGTGACACCATTGAAGTGCACTGGGTACACACCTCATGTGATGTTAAACCGGGTAAAGGTTTAGGTTCATGCTTAAGTGAAAAATGTGCAAACCCTGACTTGCGCGTAGAAACTCAAGTATTTACCTTAGTAAATGATGACGATGCACTGGATTTTAACGACTTAAGCTACGACGGCAATGTCGTTAACGGTTATCACCAAGCTAAACATATTCCACATAACACGGGTGCGCCAGTTGAGTTTTTAGGTTCAACTACAGGCCCAAGCTTTAGCGAAAAGTCATGTTCACCACTTCAAGTTACTTGGAATGTGCGTCCACAGTGTGCAAAGCTGAACATCAACACTATAGGTAAATGGTGTGAAGCGAATATATTTGAAGAAGATCACGCGCATGGCGTGCGTCAGTTAGTAACCAATCCAACGTTATTAGCGCCAATTAACTAAGTTTTCGTTAAACGCTTACATAGCTTGTTACATTTGTTTTATAAAGGGTAATTTAAATACCCTTTTTTCTGCTTGACTTCATACCCATTCCAAACGACTCTATAACTTCTTAAACGAATACTTACATTGAAAATAAATGACATTCTTTAACTCGCATCTAGTATGGAATACATGGCAAGCCAATACGGTCAATGCCCTGCTACGTCGTACTTAACGCGGTTAAATGATATAACCGCAGGTAAAAGCGGTTAGTCACTCCCCCTCACTTCTTTTATCTGCCAAATTTAGGAACGCTATTATGCCTGTTAAGGTATCGTATTTTTTTGTCGTGCTAATTTGGTCAACCACACCGCTTGGCATTGTATGGAGCAGTGATTCTATTCCGCCAACCATGTCGGTATTTTTGCGCATGTTAATCGCCTTAGTACTCGGTGCATTTGTTATGGCGATTGCGAATATTCGCTTACCCTGGCATGGCAGAGCGATAAAGTTATACGCCTATTCAGCACTTGGCATTTATGGCGGCATGATGCTCAGTTACTTTGCAGCGCAGTCAGTGCCTTCTGGCGTTATTTCACTGGTGTTTGGCCTTGCTCCGATTTTATCAGGCTTGCTGGCGCAGCGTATTTTAAATGAAGCCAAATTTAGCAAAGTAAAAATGATTGCCTTAATGTTGTCGGTGTTTGGTTTAGCATTGGTGTGTAAAGATCAACTCGCTGGCGGTTCGGTATTTAATGTGGGTCTTTTGTCTGTACTCGCTGCGGTGTGTTTCTTTAGCTTAAGCGGTGTGATGGTTAAAACCGTAAAGCTGGCTATTCATCCAATGGCAACCACCTTTGGCGCACTCATTATTGCAACGCCTTTATTTTTTATTACTTGGTTACTAGTGGATGGTACCTTTGCGCCAAGCAGTTGGAGTCATCGTGCCATCGCCTCAATTTTATATTTAGGTGTATTTGGTTCGCTACTTGGCTTTTTGGCGTATTTTCATGTGTTACAAAAATTAGAAGCCAGCACAGTTGCCTTGATCACACTTATTACACCGGGATTTGCCATTGCACTGGGTACACTGTTAAACAATGAACCTCTGTCACTCTCATTAATTATTGGCGCGGTGATTATTGTCACTGGTCTTGGTTTATTTCAATTTGGCGATAAACTACTTAAAAGCAAAAAAAGAAGTGCATTGCGATATGACTAATACTTTATATATCACAGGAGCAGGCGTAAGTAGTGCCAGTGGTATACCGACCTTTCGCGGAGAAGACGGTTTTTGGACTATTGGCAGTAATAATTACACGCCACAAGAGATGGCAACCCGCGCCATGTATCAACATAATCCGGCGGAGTTTTTGGCTTGGTATTACACGCGTTTTGTAACTTACCGCAACCACGGTCCCAACAAGGCACACTATTGGCTAGCCGACAAAAACCTAATCACGCAAAATATTGACGGCCTTGATGGCAAAGCGGGCAATCAAAGTTACATTTCAATTCATGGACGCATTGATCACGTTACGCTTTATCATGAACAAGGACCTGTTGTTGAACGTTTTAACGCGCCATGGCATGACGTAGACGAGCAAAACCTTAAAGCGTCTTTACTCGATATTTTTAAGATTTCAAAACACGGACCAGAGCTCAATGTGTCACTAAAACCTTATGTTTTACTGTTTGATGAGTTTTATACCGATTTGTACCAAATCACTGAGGCGCAAAACCGCATGTATAACGCCGATAAAATGGTATTCATCGGCACCTCGTTTAGTGTCAACATTACACAAATAGCGCTCGAAGTAGCACGTCAAAATGCTATTCCAATTGAGATAGTTGACCCAAATCCCGCTCATGTATTACACAGCGATGTCATTTATCACCAAATGACGGCGCTAGAATACATTGAAAAAGTAGGCTAGCGGTTTCGCGCTACTGCGCTTTTCACCAATTCAAATGGCACGGTATCGTATACCGCATACCCTGCCATTTTCGACGCTTTTACTTTAGTGAACACAGGTTGTGTTAAGCCTGTTAAAAATCGTGCGGCTAACGTATCGCTTAATTCAAATCCTTGCCCATTTAACGCAATATCTAACGGTGCTAGATAATCGTTAATTTGATTTTCTACGAGCTGCTTTTGCGTATCGATGTAATTCAATTTAGCTGTCTGCCCACGGCACACACTGCAGTGCCCGCAGGTGTTTGGCGCACCTTGATCATCAAAATAGCGCGCCAAATTGTAACTTAAACACGTGTCTAACTGAAAATAGCGCAACATAGTATTGATACGAGCGACTTCACTCTTTTCGTTATTGGCAAAGTAATCTGTAAGCTGACTAAGCAACTCATTGTTAGCTAATAAGCTAGAATTAACCGCATAAACATCAACAAGCTGTTTGCTTTCCAGCTCAATATCGCCCTGCTCGTGTAAATACTCCAGTGCCGACAAAACCCGCGAGCGGTCAAGCCCTGATTGCATCGCAAACTCGCTAACATCTATGCTGCCCCACTTTTTCTTAAAGTCAGTTGCATCAAATAACTGGTTTAAAAATGCTTGTCGCTCTGGGTTAAATTTGGCTAATACGCTTGCTTTATCCGATTTGAAAAAATAGCGGTACTCAGCAAAATAACTGTACTTGGCGGTTAGTAACCCTAACAACTCACATTGCACCAGCACCGTTTTTAACGTTAACTGGCGAATATTGGTCGTCTGCGACAGTGAATAAATTTGGCACTGCCATAAATTATCTTGGCTTTGCTCGCGAATGTCGTTAAAAAATCGCTGCAAACTTGTGGCTTCAGGCGTATCGCCGTAGACAAAGTTTTCAAGCGTAGTAACATCATCTAGATTACCCAATACGAAGCAATTAGATGGCTTACCGTCACGCCCCGCGCGACCAATTTCTTGCGAATAGTTTTCAATTGATTTCGGTAAATCATAATGCACCACAAAGCGAATATCGCTTTTATCAATACCCATACCAAAGGCAATGGTTGCAACAACCACTTGATTGTTGCTTTGCATAAATTGGTTTTGAATCATTTGACGTTGCTCAGCACCAAGGCCAGCATGATACGCAACCGCATTAATCCCCTGATTAGCAAGCATAGTTGCCACAGACTCAGCAGTTTGCTGCAACGTCACATACACAATGCCACAACCCTGTTGTGACTTTACAACATCAAATAGTTGCTGTGTTTTTTGCCCCTCAACCGCTGGGATCACTGATAAATCGAGATTATGACGATAAAAACCCGTTTGCACTATATGCTGTTGCTGGATTTGAAATTTAGCCGCCATATCCTGTTTTACTTTCTTTGTTGCGGTTGCCGTTAACAGTAATACCAGTGGAATATTCAGCTCTTCACGATACTGCGGCAGCTTCAGGTAATCAGGTCTAAAGTTATGGCCCCATTCCGAAATACAATGGGCTTCATCGACCACCAGCATAGAAATCGAAACCGAGTTAATAAACTGCCTAAACCGTTCATTTTTAAAGCGCTCTACCGACACCATAAGAATTTTAATTTCGCCCTGCCTTACGCGATTAACAACATCAAAGTAACTATCTTTATCAAGGCTCGAATCTAAACTTGCGGCTGCAATGCCTTTGCTATTGAGAAAGTCCACCTGATCTTTCATCAGTGCGAGCAAAGGCGATACCACTAAGGTTAAATGCGGTAACAAAAGCGCGGTAAGTTGGTAACACAAAGACTTACCTGAGCCGGTAGGAAATACAGCAAGGCTTGAATGGCCTGCTAAAAGCTGCGAAATGGTTTGTCCTTGTCCTTCGCGAAAAACATCAAAGTTAAAATGGTGTTTTAGCGCTTGCTGTAACTGTGTTTGATTCATTTGGGCTCACTGCAAAATAATAATGGGCTGGCAAGTACAAGTTTATCGCAAAATCATGTTGCGAAAGGTAAAACTTTACTACAATCGCGCTCTTTGAGCTAATACAAACAATTTACAATGACCAATTCAAAGATAGAACAACAAACCATTGCCATCGTTGATAAGCAACTTGATGCCTACAATAACCGCGATATTGATGCGTTTGCCGCGACCTACCACGATGACGTAGAAATTCATGCATTTCCTGGCGGATTGCAGTACCAGGGCAAAGACGAATTAATTAAACGTTATGGTGCTAAGTTTGCCTCGCTAGTGTATTTAAATGCCACGTCGTTAAATCGTATTGTGAATGGTAGTTTTTTGGTCGATAAAGAGCGAGCCTGTAGCGCATCACACGACCCAAATATTATTGATACCGATGTAGTGGTGATTGCAAGCTACCAAATTGAAAACGGTTTAATTAAACGCGTATCGTTTATGCGTGACTAAAGCCTTCAAAAACTAACAAAAGGGTTAACTGTGAAACGACTATTTATGGTGTGCTTAGGCGGTAAAGTAAGCGGCTGCAATATCGAAATGCATGATATTCGATTTGTCGTAGGCGAAACCATAGAACAAACGTTTAACGTACTGAAGCAACAATGGTGTGGTGATAAAGCTAAGGTGCATATGGACAGCTACTGTGAAATAAAACACATCGACG
Organism: Pseudoalteromonas sp. P1-9; assembly: GCF_001399975.1. Classification (GTDB taxonomy): domain Bacteria; phylum Pseudomonadota; class Gammaproteobacteria; order Enterobacterales; family Alteromonadaceae; genus Pseudoalteromonas. The sequence goes on along the minus strand of NZ_LKBD01000019.1, from coordinate 41,601 downwards.
GCTTTGAAATTTCGCTATCAGAGCACCCAGAGCCAAATCAACACACCCTGTTTTTTGTCAACTTAGGTGCGTATTACCCGGATCACATCATGGAGCAGCACAGTTTCGAATTAATCGTGGCACAATCGTCCGAACACGCAAAACAAATCGCGCTTTCGCGTGTGCCGAACAATTTATCTAAACCACATAAAGACCGTTTAATGGCGGTGGATGATTTATTATCTGTCGACTTAATTGATGGACTTTATATCAAGTTAAACTACTCGGGTAAGCGCCAAACAATCAAACCAAATTGGTTTGGTTATCACCCACTATAACTACGACTATTTTCGTAAAAACCACCTACTATTGCATTTCGAGCAAAAATTAACAAATCTAAATCACACTTTTGATCTCATGGTTTTGTATCAATTTCATAAAAACCTGACAAATGTCCTGTCATGAAAATTGTAAGCTATTGAAATATAGCTATTAACATCCATTTACATAGCTAACCTAGGTGGCAGACGAGCAATCTCCTTACTTATAACCATTTACTATTAACTTATAGCTTTTTAGTAATTTATTAGTTTTTGTTTCACATTAAATTAACAATAGATCCTCATTTGGGTCCAAAATGGCAACATCACAATAATTCTAGGGAATACTATGAATAATAATAAATTATTAAAAAATAGCTTATTAGCCACGCTAGTACCGCTCGCAATCAACGCTAACGCAAATACATTAAGCGAACCTTCACAACTTGCTGAAGTACAAGCTAAATTAGTGGGTCAAGCTCAGCTTTCGACACAATTCATTATTAAATACAAAACGCAAACCGCTGCAGAATTTGCACATACTGCAGATACGCAATCTTTTGCACCGCGCGCTTCAGCACAATCGTTTGTATCAAACTTCAAATCGAAGCTTAAAAAGCAATCTCGCTACGTGCGCCCTATGGCTATGCAAGGCCTTCACGTAGTAAAAGTAGACGGCAAGCTATCTGCACAAGAAACACAGCAATATATGCAAGACATGATTGCATCTGGTGATATTGAATACATTGAAATCGACCAAATGTTACAACCATTTGCTACGCCTAATGATCCGCAATACTCAGATCAGTGGCACTACTATGAAGCAAACGGTGGTCTTAACTTACCGAGCGCATGGGATAAAGCAACAGGTGCTGGCGTAACTGTTGCGGTACTTGATACTGGTTACCGTCCACACGCAGATTTAAATGCAAACCTACTGCCTGGTTACGATATGATTTCAAACACTTTCGTAGCAAACGATGGCGGTGGTCGTGATAACGATGCACGCGATCCTGGTGATGCAACTACAACGGGTGAATGTGGTACAGATAGCTCAGGTCAACCAGTACCACGTTCAGATCAAAGTTCAAGCTGGCACGGTACTCACGTAGCGGGTACGGTTGCAGCAGTAGCAAATAACGGCGAAGGTGTTGCAGGTGTAGCATACGACGCAAAAGTTGTACCAGTACGTGTACTTGGTAAATGTGGTGGTTTAACGTCAGATATCGCTGACGGTATTATTTGGGCATCTGGTGGGTCAGTATCTGGCACCACAGCGAATGCTAACCCTGCATCTGTTATTAATATGAGCTTAGGTGGTTCAGGTGCGTGTAGCGCGACCACACAAGCAGCAATTAATACTGCCCGTGCAAATGGCGCAGTAGTTGTTATTGCAGCAGGTAACGATAACGATAACTCTGCAAACTACAACCCAGGTAACTGTTCAGGCGTTGTAAACGTAGCATCTGTTGGCCGTAACGGTGGCCGTGCATACTATTCAAACTATGGTGCAAATATTGATGTTGCAGCACCAGGTGGCGCACAGAGCTTTGCAAACGATCCTGAAGGCGTACTTTCAACTTACAACTCAGGTTCAACAGGCCCAGGTAGCGACAGTTATGCATACTCGCAAGGTACATCAATGGCTGCGCCACATGTTGCCGGTGTTGCTGCGTTAATCAAACAAGCAAAACCGTCTGCTACACCTGATGAAATTGAACAGATCCTAAAATCAACAACGCGTTCATTCCCTGCTACATGTAACAACTGTGGTACCGGTATTGTTGATGCACTTGCTGCTGTAAATGCGGCATCTGGCGACACTACTACACCGCCAACAGGCGATAACATGTTAGAAGATAAGGTTGCTAAAACTGGTCTTTCTGGCGCTAAAAACGCACAGTCGTTCTTCACAATGGAAGTACCATCTGGCGCAACTAACGTAACTTTCACATTAGCAGGTGGCTCGGGTGATGCAGACCTTTACGTGCGTGCTGGCAGCAAGCCAACTACCTCAAGCTATGAGTGCCGTTCTTGGAACTCAGGTAACGGTGAAACCTGTTCTATTGATAATCCAACAGCAGGTACTTATCACGTAATGCTAAATGCATACACGGCTTTCTCTGGTGCGTCACTAACAGGTGATATCACATCTTCAACAACAGGTGGCACTAATGGTGGCGGCGGTTCAGTTGATAACGTATCAGCAAGTCGCGGCGCTTGGAGCCGTTACACAATTGACGTACCAGCAGGTATGTCAACGTTCACTGTAACGCTTTCAGGTGGCACAGGTGATGCGGATCTTTATATTCGCAACGGCAGCCAACCAAGCACGTCATCATATGACTGTCGTTCGTGGAACGATGGCAACACAGAAACCTGTACTATTAACAACCCAGGTGCAGGTACATGGCACATTGGCGCATATGGTTACAGAGCATACTCTGGCGTAACCGTAGACGCACAATACAGACCTTAGAAAACTCTCTGAAGACAACAAAAGGCCGCACATGCGGCCTTTTTTATATTTCAAAACCTTCAAGCGCTTCGGCTTGAAGCAGCCATATTTTTTACAACACACGTATCACTTTAACTGCCCTATCACTATAACATCGCTGTCTTTCACATCCATTTCACATCTATTGATTTAAAGTGCCTGTCATAAACCGCTCAGTCATAACGATGGCCTAGCGAATAGCATTAATAATCGCACCCAAGGAAAAAATAATGATTAAGAAAAATTGGATGAAAATTACCCTTACAACAATCACAGTTCTCACATTGCTGGCAATTTTTTGGTATACCAAGTTTGCCTTAAAACCCTATCAGATAACGCCAAATCAGCTAGCAGAAACCTACAGTTATCAAGTGGAAAACGCCAACGTTACATTAACACAGCTTGAAAACGGTCATTACGCTATTAATTACCAAAGCTTTGATGGAGAAAATGTAAACGGCCAGTTGGTGTACCCTGAAAACTATGATGGCAGCAAACCTGTGCCCTTGTTGATAGGTGTTCACGCAATGGGACGAAGCTACATTCGTTGGCTACAAGATTCATTTAAAAATACCGATACCATTGAACAAACCGATGAACTAGCCAATATGGCGCTTGCCAAAGGGTATGCGGTGTTAGTTATTGATGCACGCAATCATGGCAAACGTAAGAACTTGGATTACAACATAAAAAAGGTAATGTATGATTTATGGTTTTGGGGCAAACGCGAACCATACGAAACCATGATAATTGATACGGTTAAAGATCACCGTGTACTTTTAGATTGGGTCGCAACACAGCCGCAATTCGACCAAAACGAAATTAGCGTGGCAGGTTACAGCATGGGTGGTCAAATTAGCTTAATTTTAGCGTCACTTGATACCCGTATAAATAAGGTGTTATCAATTGTACCACCAGCTTCGAGTGATAATGTTGCGCGTGTGTCGCCACTCAATTTCGTTAAACAGTTGAGTGCAGAAAAAACCTGGTTAGTTACCGCAGATAACGACCAATATGCCAATAAACAAGAAAACATTGCACTATTTAACGCAATTGCAAATACGCAAAAACATCATATTGTTATTCAGGGCGAGCATGAGCTTCCTGAAGGCTACTACACACAATTAGAAGGTTGGTTCGAGTGACAAAAACCTCACCACTACGCATTTTAGTGATTGAAGATAATGCAGCAATTGCCGAGAACATTGCTGATTTCTTCGCACTAAAAGGCGACATACTGGATTTTGCATATGCTGGCGAACAAGGCGTCGAATTGGCCCTGACAGCGTATTTTGACTGCATTATTTTAGACATTATGCTGCCCGATATTGAAGGCCTTGAAGTCTGTAAACGGATAAGAGAAAAAGCTGACCGCCATATTCCCATTATAATGCTAACCGCCAGAGATACATTAGATGACAAACTGGCGGGCTTTCAGCATGGTGCTGATGATTACCTCACCAAGCCATTTGCATTAGACGAGTTATATATGCGCTGCTGTGCATTAACACTTCGTCATGCAAGTCAAAGTGCAGAACGAGCACTCAACCTTGGTGAAGCCGATAAACAGCTCGTGCTTAATTACCAGCGTCAACAAGTTACGCGCGCCGGCACACCGCTGCAGCTCTCCCCGATGCTTTTTGGTATTTTAAAAATTCTGATGGAAAGTTACCCACGTGCGGTATCTAAAAGTGAGCTTTGCGAACGTATTTGGGGTGAAGACGGCACTGATTCTGATTCATTACGCTCACATATTTATCAGCTGCGAAAAGCCGTTGATAAACCGTTTGCCACACCACTTATTAAAACCATTCACAGTGTTGGTTTAGCACTCGATATTTAAACGAGCCCAGTTATGACAGCAAAGCAACTTAGAAACAAAATCGTTACTTACTTTGTTTCAATCGTAGTACTTCTAAGCATTTTATTTTCACTTGTGACCTTAATGTTTAGTTTTGTGGTTGAAGACACTTTCTTCTATCAAATTCTAAACAGTGAAAAGCAACAAGTACTCAGCCAAATTAAAAATGGGCAAACACCTAAGCCCCATTTTGATTTTATTACTTACCATAAAGACCAAAGTACTTTGCCAAACCTTGTGCAACAAGCGCTAAGCAACACACCTAAGCGAAGAGAATTTAGCGGCGATAAGAACGAGCATTATCACATCGCCTATCTCGATGATAATCAGCGTCAGCAACATATTTTACTGGCCGAGGTAAGTCAACAATTAGTGGTAAACCGCCTAACTAACAAGCTGTTCTATTTCTCATTCGGCTTACTGTGCTTAGGTATTTTACTGGCGTTAGTGCTTGCGTTTGGCACAGTTAAGTTAAGTAAAACCTTACTCAATCCACTCGATGATCTAATGAATATCGTCGACAATAGCCCGGTTGAAAAGTTACCGACAAAATTCGCCGCACAATTTAAACAAAACGAGATTGGCCGATTTGCGCAAACATTAGAGGCAGCGCTTGCTCGCGTAAGTGCATTTATAACACGAGAACAACAATTTACTCGCGATGTATCCCACGAATTGCGCACCCCGCTCACGGTAAGCCAAGGCGCTGTAACATTATTAACCCATACCGAGCTAAGCCAAGCACAGCAAAAATTTGTTACGCGCATTAGTGATGCCAATCAGCAAATGCACGAGACTATTGAAACGTTACTCGCCCTTGCCCGTGAAAAGCAGCGCAATACCGAGCACACCAACTTAAAATCGGTTATTGAAAACTGCATCATTAAAAATCAGGCACTATTAAAAGACGTAACAGTAGACATTAACTTGGCCGATAACGCCAATGTGGCAATGGGGGCATTAGAGCTTTCACTCGTCGTCCAAAATTTACTGCAAAATGCCATTTACCATGGCCAAGGTTCGCATATAAAAATTGAGTTTCAAAACAATGTGCTCACCATCGCAGACAACGGTAAAGGCTTAACAGATACACTCTCATCGCAAAGCGTATTTGAAGCAGGAAAACGTGGGCCAAATAGCCATGGCAGTGGCATTGGCCTATCGCTGGTAAAAAGATTATGTGAAAAATACTGTGTTAACGTCTCACTTAGCAGTGACAATGGAGGCGTAACGATTAGTTTAACCTTTGCCTAAGCCCATTTACTTAAGTGCGACAATTTAAATAGCAATCAACAATTGGCACTTAAGCAAGCTTATTCACTAATCCACTTTTTCAATTTGGCTATCACCGTTTGTTGCGATATGGGTTTGGTCATATAATCGTCCATTCCCGCATCAAGGCAGCGCTGTTTATCGCCCTGCATGGCATTGGCGGTCATTGCAATTATCGGAATATTTATTGCGCTATGTCCTGCCTCGCCCGATTTAATTTTAGATGCGGTTTCATAACCGTCCATTTCCGGCATTTGGCAGTCCATAATAATTGCTGAATATTGGCTTGGTTTGTCCATGGCTTTAAGAGCTGCTAACGCATCGTAGCCGTTTGAGGCAACATCTGCAGTTACCCCTAAGTTTTTCAAAACACTCAACGCGACCATTTGATTTACTGGATTATCTTCAACTAACAATACGTGTACACCATTAAACGTAGTGGTGTCTGTATCATTTAAATTGGTCGGCTGCTCGCTTACATCACTGGTATGCTCAGATGAGTTTTGCAGCGCACTGTTAAGTACTTTAATCAGGCCTTTTGGCGTAACGGGCTTTGCCAAAATCGCGCTAATATTACCCGCTTTACACGCATCACTATCGAATTGTTTATTAATTGGCGCCATCATAACTAGCTGTGTTTTATTCGTTTTCGTGAGGTACGTTAATTGCTGTTTTAATAGGCCATTTTCATACAACTTAGCATCCATTAAAATCAAGTCGATAGTTGCTAAATCACTACTTAAATGTGCCGTTACCTGCTCAGCTGAATTGGCAACGATTGTGTTTGCTGACTCGCTCTCTAAAACCTGTTTTACCACTTGGCAATTAGTTTCATTTTCGTCAGCAATCAACACCGTTAACAACTCAAATAGTGGGCCTTCATTTACCTTGTTTGGCTGCGCGATGTTTTTCACTAAACACGTTACGTTAAAACAGCTGCCCTCGCCTAATTTACTTGTAACCGTTACATCGCCGTGCAGCAGATTACAGAGTTTTCGTGTAATGCTGAGGCCAAGCCCAGTGCCACCGTATTTTCGTGTGGTCGATGCATCTCCTTGGCTAAATGCGTCAAATAGCGAGGTTACTTTATCTTTGGCAATGCCGATGCCGGTATCTTGAATTTCGCAGTTTAGCTGACTGAATCCTATTTTTTCGGAGTCACAAAGCTCTGCACGGATCACAATTTGACCTGACTCAGTAAACTTAACGGCATTACTTAAAATATTGGTGAGTATTTGGCGAATTCGCCCAGGATCGGAATTTACATGACTGACCGACATGGCGTTGATATCTAAAATAACCTCAACATCTTTTAACTGTGCATCAAGGGCCACAGATTCTGCGAGTTTTTCAAGTAAGTTACGCAGATCAAAATCAATGTATTCAAGTTCAATGCGATCTGCTTCTATTTTTGAAAAATCCAGAATATCGTTAATCAGCGTCAGTAACGACTTTGCACTTGAACTGGCAATGCTCACGCGGTGTGCTTGTTCGTCGGAAAGCCTGCTGTCTTTTAACAGTTGCAGCATACCAATTACGCCATTCATTGGTGTGCGGATCTCATGACTCATATTGGCTAAAAATTCAGACTTTAACTTCGTTGCAGTTTCTGCTTTTTGTACGGCGAGTTTGAGTTCTTTGGCTTGTTGCTCAAGCGACGCCGTTTTTTCAGCAACTTGCTCTTCTAACGCCACTACAAATTGCTTTTGCCGAGATATCTCACTTTGTTGCAAACGAGTGCGCAGATAAATCATTAAAACAACCAATGCACCGGCAAATAACGTGTAAAGCGTATAAGCCCACCAGCTTTTGAAAGGCGAAGGCGCCACATTTAAGTCGATTGAAAGCAGCTCGTTACTCCATTTCCCAGCACTGTTAGTTGCTTTAACTTGCAAGGTGTAGCTTCCGCCATCCAAATTAGTAAATGACGCAATATTATTGTTACCTAATTCTATCCAGTTGTTATCGTACCCCTCAAGGCGATAGGCATACTGATTTTTGCTGGGTGCTGCAAAATCTAACACCGAAAACTCAAATGAAATAAAGTAATCTTGATACGATAAGTCAATTTCTTTGACATAAGAATACGGTTTTTCGAGCTTTTTCTGCTCGCCCATTTTGCTAAACCCAGTCAGTACCACGTTAGGTGATTTAACTTCGTTTTCTTCAACATCAGTATTAAAGTATTCAACCCCACGTTGGCTACTAGTGAATAAAGTATTGTTGGCACCCACAACCAAGCTGTTTGCGTAATAATTTGCCCCTAAAATCCCTTCACTGCCATCATAGTTAACGACTTCATCAGTACTTGGGTTTAAAGTAGAGATACCCTTATTAGTGGTGAGCCATAAGTTGCCGTTTTGATCATCTACCACAGCACGAATTAACGATGTAGCAAGGCCATTTAAGACGCTGTAATGCTTAAAGGTTTGGCTGCTGGGTTGATATAAATTGAGGCCTTTTTGCGTTGCTATCCAAATCGCGCCATTTTTAGCTTGGTAAATATCTTGTACGATACTACCCAATAAAGTTTGCTCGTCGGCTTCATCCATTTTATAAACCCGAAAACGCTGTTTATCGGGTAACCACAGGTTTACGCCATTGCCGGTGCCAACCCACATGTTGTTGTCGTTATCGCGCATTATTTTAAGCACTTCAGGATGCGATAAGCCGTTGTTTTCGTCTAAATGTGTAAAGGTTTTATGGGTTGTGTTGTATACGTACACACCATTTTTGTAGGTGCCAATCCATAAGTTACCGTGTTCATCGAGCGCTAACGCCCGTAACTCTCTAAATTCTTGGTAATTTTCAGCGGTTTTAGGGTAGCGGATTATGTCAATTTTCCCAGTTGCTAAGTTGTATTTGGCAAGCCCTTGGTCTTGTGCAATCCAAAGTAAATTGGTGCCTTGTTTTAATACAATGGGTTTTTCCACAGCCCCACTATTCGCCAAACCGTTTTCTTTAGTGAAAAGAGGACCCGAAATAGGTTCTAAGCTTTTCGCCCGTACTTGCCATTTAAACAAGGCGGAAGAGGAAGCAGCAATAACTACATCGCCATTTTCGTCAACTGTTATGCCATTTGGCGCACTTAGTTGCGAGCTATTAATCGATTTAAATTTACGCTGTGGTGTCAGTTTAAAAATGCCGTGCACTTCATTTGTGATCCAAATAACACCAAAAGAATCCTCAAAAATAATGCGAAAGCCATTGTTGTAACCTAAATCTAGCCGCTCAATTTCCTCTATATCATTGGCATAGCGATAAATACCTGTTGCTGTAACAAACCAAACAAATCCGTCTTGGTCTTCTATCATCGAATTTACTTGGCCAAGTGCTTGCTGATCTACATTTAAAATAGCGGTGAAACTGCCGCTATTTGGCTCAAACAAAAACGGACCTTGTTGCGTGGCGACATAAAATGTTCCGCTTTTGGTTATTAGCATGCTTCTAATTTCGTTGGCCCCAGTTGGGGTTTTATTATTTGGGTTTGGAAAGAAGTGCTTAAACTGCTGAGTGTTTTTGTTAAATAGATTTACGCCATAGCTGGTCGCTACCCACAGAAAATTGTCGTCTTTGTCTGCGATATCCCAAATACGGTTATGAGATAAACTCGGCTCCGAGTCACCGGTTTTTGTAATGTGCTCAAATTGACCATTGCCCAGATATTTATTAAGCCCACCATCGTAGCTGCCAAGCCAAATAATGCCTGTTTGGTCGTGCAATAATGATTGAATGCGATTAGAAGATACCGAGTTTGCTCGCGATGCACTGTGTAGAAAGTTTTCAAATCGCCCAATTTTAGGGTCGTAAAGATTAGCGCCGCCGCCCCACGTGCCAATCCAAATTCTGCCGTCGTTATCGAGCATTAAATTACCCGCATCATTATGTGATAAGCCGTTTTCGTTCACTTTATTAAACTCAAACAACACAACCTTGCGACCATCAAATCGCATCACCCCATTTTCAGCGGTACCAAACCATAAAAATCCTTGATTATCTTGAATAATTGAATAAATTTCTGAAGACACAAAACCATCTTCAGTGCCCAGCTTTTTAATCGCATACTCGTTGATCAGCGACGACGATTGCCCATTAGCCAACGCATTACTCGCAGTAAATGCAAATAATGTCATTGCAAGCCAGATTATAAATAACGGTATTCTTGGGTTCATGTCATTTTCAAAGACTTTTAGTTATTAACACAATAATAGACGTTAAATATTAAGACCTGTTGATTTTTGACGAGATTTTCATGAACACTTAACTTTTATTTAGAAAAGGTAACCCCTGATCTTTTATATTGATTGGGCTTTGGGGTTACACGAAGAGCCGCACTATTACCAAAACAGAAAAGTACAAATGCAAAAAAAGGCAGCGGTAGCTGCCTTTTGAACTAGAATGAAAACTTATTTCGCCCACACATCGGCAACGCCCGGCTCTTCGCCTTTAGTCCACCATTTTGCTGTGTAAGTGTCATTATTGTGAGTCACCTTGTCACCTGTGTTGTAAACAAGGTCAGCACGCCATGCGCGAACTTGACCGTCATTTGGAATAACTTCTTCCCACGGGCCGCCAAGATCTGGACGGTCGCCTTGTGTCCACCACTTCGCTTTATACTCCACACCATTGTATAGCACCGTATCGCCACCGGTGTAAATTGCATCAGCATTCCACGTTGTGCTGCCACCGCCATCTACATTAGTTACCGTTACTATGAAGCTTTCTGTTACAGCATCAGTACCGTCTGATACCGTTACTGATACGCTCAAGTTCGTATCTGCTGCAACTTCACCTGCTGTAAGCGTCACACTTGCGCCACTGCCAGAAAGTGTTAAGCCCGCAGGTACATTCCAGCTATAGCTTAGTGTATCGCCATCCGCATCTGATGCGGTAACGCTGACAGAAGCTGATTTACCCTCTTCCACGCTAACATTAGCAATTGGTGATACTACTGGCGGTTCGTTAATCACTACCGTATCTGATACCACGCGAATAATCGCCGATTTAGTTACAGTATCTGTGCCGTCTGATACAGCAACGGTTACTGTGTAATCAGTATCTTGCGTTACCGTTGGTGCCGTAATTGATACCGTATCTGTGTTTACACCAGAAAGCGTTAAGGCTGCATCGCCTGTCCAGCTGTATGTTAGTGGGTCGTTATCACGATCACTGGCTGTTGCGAAAAGTGAAGTACTTTCACCTGATTTAACCGTTGTAACACCCGGTACAGAAACCACAGGTTTAGTGTTACCACCCACAACGCCTAGGCCTTCGTGCATTGCATTTAAAATATCGCCGTTGTCAGCATCAATTTCCCATGCAAATAAACCAGCAAGGCCTAAGTTGCGAACATACTGACCTTTCGCTTTTACTGAGCGCGGGCTATCGTATGTGATTAATTTACCGTTTGATTTATTCCAAACATAGGCACCTTCAGCCACGTCATCATAGCCAACCTCAAAACCGTTAATGCCGGTTTCTGCCGCGCCAATCATATGAGCTTTAATGCCTTTGTAATCAATTACGCCTGCTTCCCACACACCTTGTGCAGTAGTGCCAGTAAGTTTACCGTTACCCGGTGCTGTCATTGGGTTTGCGCCGTCTGTTGTATTTGCTGGGTATACACCTTCCCAACCACGACCATACATCGCCGTACCTAATACAATTTTCGCCGGATCTAAACCTTGTTGTAACAACAATTGAATACCGTTATCTGTGGTGTACGCAGGGCCTTTACGCGGCTCGCCTTTATCATCAAAACCAGTACCATTACACTCATCTGTACTCATATGGCTACCACAGTAAAGCGCTGTTTGGTGACCGGTAACATTGTTCCAACCACCGTAGAAGTCATACGTCATGGCGAAGATGTAATCCATATATTGCGCTGCTTGCGGATAGTTAACGTCTTCAATTTTGTCATAACCCATGCCAATTGCAGAAGTAAGTTGGTACGGTTTGCCAATTTCAGCTTCTAACTCATCTAGCATGGCGCGCAGTTCACGCATTAGATCAATGTATGCTTGACCGTCTTTTGCTGGATCACCAAGGTTTGGGTTTGGACCGCCGCCACCAGGGAATTCCCAGTCAATATCTACACCATCGTAGAATTTCCAAGTTTTTAAGAAATCTTTCATAGATGCTACGAATACATCGCGATTCGCTTTTTCAGTAAAGCCGTGGAATGGGTCTGACAGTGTCCAACCACCTACCGATGGTAAGATTTTTAAATCTGGGTAACGCTGCTTAAGCGCCATTAACTGTGAGTAAGTACCGCGAATTGGGTCTTTTGCATCTACACCCGGCAGTGACTTTTGAATCGCGGCCCATGGGTCGTGAATAACCACTTCGTAATCTTGTGAATCAGCACAGGCTTTTTGTAATGCTCGCCAGCTGTTACCGTTCTCTATTTCTTTCAGTGACTCATTTGCACCACAAATTGGAATAAAACCGTACAGAATATGCGTTAGGTTTTGGCCCGGCACTTTGGTTACATCAAAGTCGCGGCCATAAATGCCCCATTCAACAAAATAAGCACCTACAACGGTGTCTGGCGAGGTACCATAGTTACCGTTATTTGGATCTACATTCATTGGTAACGGATCTAAGTGACCACCGTCTGTATCAGCAATTACAATTGGTTTTGGCGCGCTTGCCGCACACACAGTGCCTTGGCACAATTCAACCGTTAACTGATGACGGCCCGATTGCGTGTATGGAAAGGTAATTGTGCCCGACTTAGTACCAGCAGCAAGTGTGCCTTCGTTTACGACTACACCGTCAAATTTTACTTTGTAGCTGTCGCCACCTTCACCGCTCCACGCATTCCATTTGATTGCAATATCAACTACATCTTTGCGTGTAACTAATGACTTATACGAACCTTGACCATCAATATTTACATCAACAAATGAATATTTTTGGTCTTCCCAACTTAAACTAGGTGCAGAAGGCGCTGCAATTACATGCCCAGAACAAAGTGCAACTGCCACTGCTAGAGATAATTTTTTAATCATAATGTTTCTCTTTAAATTTTAAAAACCCGCAACGTCGCAAAACCAAGCCGCCGTTGCGGCAAGGGGTAACTAAACTAGCTAAAGCAAACTTATAACTCGCTTTAGCCGATTAAATTAAAGGGTTTGCCACACTGAGGCAGTACCTGGCTCATCGCCTTTGGTCCACCAGCGTGCTTGGTATTTTTGCGAGTTATGGCTCACAACATCACCCGCCGAATACGCTTTGGAGCTCAACCACGCATCGTTAGTTGATTGTGAAAGTGATTGCCACGCATCACTGCGATTGGGTTTTTCGCCTTGCACCCACCATTTGGCTTTATAAACCGTACCTAGGTAGGTAACTTTATCGCCAGCGTTGTATGCTTTGGCGGCATCCCACTCTGGCGGGAGTTCGGGGTTTACAGTAGTGTCGTTTACCGTTACCGAAAAACTTGCTGGAGTGCTTAACTTGCCGTCAGATACTGACACCTGAATCACAAAGTTGGCGTTCGCTGTCACCTCTGGCGCATTAAGGGTAAGGTTTGGTCCGTCTACACTGTAGGTGAACTCATTAGGCACAATGAACTGGTAACTAAGCGGGTCGTTTTCATCATCGAACGCATGCACATGCACCAAAGTTTGTGAGCCTTCGTCCATCACCACATCTGCTACTGGATTAACATTCGGCGCAGTATTTTCTGATGCAGCAATAACCGACAGCGCAAAACTGTAGTCACTGGATGTTGCATACACTTGATTCGACGCTAAATTCGCATCGTCGAACACAATATCGCCGCTGGCGTTTTTAACACCAACTTGCAATTCAGATGCGTAATCTAAATTAAGCTTTGCTGCTAGCTCACTTTGCCAAGTTGCTTGATTGCTAGCGTTAACCGCAAATAGCTGATTTACTACCTCAAGGCCACTTGCATCGAACAAACGCACTTGAACTGTGTCGCCAACATTGGCACTTTGACCTTGGCGAACAAAATAACCTAGCGGGAACCAGTCAACTGGTGTAACAGTGTCACGCTCGATAATAATATCGCTACAGTTGTAAAAACCTTCACCCACCACATCAACACGCTGCCAGCGGCTATAAAGCACTGCTTCACCGCTGCGCTCAGCAGGAATAGCGACGCTCATTTCATAGTAGCGCTTACCGTCAGGATCTTTTACAAACTCAATATTGTCGTGGCTTTGAATAAGCTCAATATTTTGCCAAGTTAACGTGTCGGTTGCAGGGTTAAAACCCGGCTTGGTCAAATAAAACTGCCAAAAGCTTGGGTTGTGCGGTGTGGTTGCACGATAACGCACTTGAATTTCACCATTAGCGTTTGGCGTAACCACGGTTTTTTGCCAATGTGCTGACGGTAAATTCATACCGCGTTTTTCATGGCTACCACCTGCACACAAAGTACCGTCGGGCACATTTGCTTCAACCGCAGCTTGATTTAGGTAATCGGGCGTATTAACTGCAAACTCATGTTCTTGAATAAACTGCACATGACCCGATTCTAAAAATGCTGCGCGACATGCCAAATTTGGAATGTTGCTGCCGTCTTCTGGCCACCAATACCCACCTTGCGCTTGGCAGATTGCTTGTCGAGCTTTAGGGCTATCCATATAGCCGTGTGCGCTGGCATTAAACGGCGCTGCAATACATGCTAATAGCACTGAACCAGAGAGCACACTTAGATTAAATTTGGTATTCATAATTTTCTCCAAACTGTGAGGCACACGGCCTCACCTAGGTTGCGTTATAAAGTACACACACTATCCCAGTCGGCAGAGGTGCCAGGCTCGGTTGAGGTCCACCACTTGGCTTTGTAAACCGCAGTAGATGCACCATCAACCATTAAATCACCGCCTGCAGCGTGTGACGGGTTGCCCGCCCAATCTGTTTGTGGAAAGTTTGGATAAACTGGAATCTCAGCTACAGCAACACCTTCACATGTGTCGGTGTTGTTGCCACCACCGTTACCGGCCGTTGCATCTGGTAGATGTGGGTATTCAAATTTCGCGGCGTATTGCTTGCCATCTTTTTCAAACACAAGGTTTACCGGGCCCGTAATTGGCATGTAGTACATCACTTGTGCATTAATGGTTTCGCCCGGCCCAAACGACTTAGCAGCGCCGCCCCACTCGTTAACAAAAGCAATTGAGAAACGGTGGAACTCGTTCTCAAATCCGCCTATGTTGTTGCCAGAAGCGTTTGAACGATTTACCTCAACGGCCATGCCGAGTTTTTCTTGCGCATTCCAGTTTGATTTAAAAATAGCCGACGTAGCCACGGGTACATCAAACGATACTTTTGCACCGCTCAAATCAATGTTTGAGTTATTGGTAAAACTAAAGGTTGGCGCAATTGGGTAGTTGTCGTCACCAATTGGGAAGTCTTTTACAACAAAGCTTACGTCTACTGCTTCTGCTGGTACTTGGTGAGTTTTTTCACCTTTGTTGATGTCGTACTTAGAACCCGCTTGTGCAAACTTGTTGTAGGCAAGCGTGGTCATGGTAGAACCCATAAAGTACTCTTTTTTCGCACTATCGTAATCAAAGTCACCAGCGAGTTCCCAGAACATAATACCGCCAAGGCCTTTGTTGATAACATAATCAAGCTTAGTGCCCATTGACTCTTCATCTTCAATCGACAAGAACACGTTTTTATCTGCATTCCAAAGCCAAGGCGCTACTGCCACTGAGTCGTAATGACGAGTGTACGTGCCGGTAAGTTGATCGGTTGGATCATTCGCCGGATCTAGGCCGTAATCTGCAAGGTAGCTTGGCAAAATACCGTTTTGTAGGTTTTTAACATGCCATAACGGGTTACTACCTGCTGGCATTTCGTTACCGTTTTCGTCAAGGTCATGCCACATGTTGTCGATGCCAACCGCACCGTTACCACATTTGTTTTTATCGCCTACGCCGGTACCTTTAGCACAATCAGCTTGGTTAGGTAACGCCGCACGTCCCCACAAACCGTTTTCGCCACCCGATACATCTTTAAAACCACGAGTATAGTAAGGCACACCAATGTTAATGCGACCTGCACTTAAACCACCGCGGAAGTAAGTAACAGCCCAGTCGGTATTTAAGTAGCCAATGCCTTCAAACTCTTTTGTGCCATATACATTCCACTGCGCAAGCTCTGAATCTAGCCCTGTATCGTAAAGCGCTGCATTATGACCAACGTGATCATTCCATGCACCGTGCAAGTCGTAAGACATGATGTTTACGTAATCGAGGTACTTAGTTGTTTGGAAGGTTTCCATACCACGTAATAAGTAACCTGATGACGGCGATGCGATTGTAAGCATGTAGTGTTTACCAGCTAATTCACCTGCTTTATCAAGCTCTTCACGTAGGGTTTTCATTAACACTTGGTAAGAGGCATTTAGCCCCGCACGGCGTGCATTTGAAATTGGGAAATCATCAGGGTGACCCGAATCATTCATTGATGATGGGTATTCATAGTCAATATCAACACCATCGAAACCGTACGTTTCAATAAACTCAACCGCACTTTTTGCAAATGCATTAATGCCTGCAGTGTTTACTGAGCCATCTGCGTTGGTTGTCATGGTGTAGAAACCACCACTTGCAACACGGTTGCCGTTTGCGTCAAAGTAACCGCCAGTTTCTGCCCAACCACCTACAGAGATCAGTGTTTTAACGTCTGGATGTAGTTTTTTATATTTATTCAGTAAGTTGAAGTGACCTGTGTACGGCAATGTTGGGTCCATTTCAGCACCTGCTACACCTGGCCATTCCATATTGGTAGCAGGGTTACCCGCCGCACTTGGATCGCCAATTGAAACCTTGTTATTAGCATCAACATGGGCAAACGCGTAGTTAATATGAGTGATTTTATCCCATGGAATATCATCAACGAGGTAAGACGGCTGGCCATTTGCGCCATTACGCCAACTGGTGAAATAACCAATGACACGACGTGGGTGATCGGCACCCATATCTTCACGGCCATCGGCATCGTAAATAGTACAATACGGCGTGTTTACGCCCGGAGTTTGATATAAACCTTCCGGTTTACAGGCATCGCGGTCACCCGGCTGTGTAGAACCATCGACAATGCGGAAACTTAATGTTTGCGCATCGGACGTTGCGCCTTTGTCGTCGGTTGCAACAAGGCTAAATTGCGTATTACCAGCGCTTGTTGCGGTAAAATTAAAGCTGCCTGTTGCGCCAGAAATTTGCGCTACAGACGCGCCATCTTGAAACAGTTCAAGACGTGTTACTGTGCCATCTTGATCGCTCCCGCTCAAACTCAAGACAACGCTGTCATTTAAATTCAAGGTATTCGTACTTGCGTTACTTGTAAGCGTTGCTGTTGGCGCATAGTTATCTGGCACTACTTCTGCCACCGTCACGCTGTTTGCAACTGAGATGGTTTCACCGCCTTTATCATCGGTTGCACGCACAGAAATTTGATGCTGCCCTTTCACTGCAAGCCAAGTTGCTGAATATGGTGCAGAGCTTAGTGTTGCAATCGCCACACCATCAACCAGTACTTCCACTTTTACGACAGAACCGTCATTGTCAGAAGCTTGCGCCTCAATGACAACGCTGTCACCCTCAGTAAAAGAACTACCACTCATAGGTGATAAAACTTCGGCTAATGGTAATTCGTTTACTTGGCCGTTACCGCACTCGCCTAAACTCTTCCATTCTTGGTATTGACCTGAATGGGTTACCGGATCGGCTTGTGTCCACCACTTCGCCTCATAAGCAATATTGGCTTTTTGCACTTGCTGCCCGCCAGTGTAAGCCACGCCTGATTGCCATTCGGCAATATTTGTACAGTCCACTGCTGCATGGGCTGCCCACCCTGATACAGCTAAAGACAACACACTCATTTTGAATAAGCGCTTGCCCATTAATTTGTTACTCATACTTCCCCCTAATGGAATTTAGCTAACGTCATTCGACCATTTAGAGATAACACATGATTAACAATTAGTGAAATTAGAGCAACAACACTAGAAAACAATACCAAAAAGATAATTAAACCAATAATTACAGTAAGTTAAATAAAAACAAACACCTTATTACTAGGAAAAACAAACTAGGACACAATCATTAGGAACCCCTATTGGGTACATTTGTAAATTACAAGTAAATTCAATTTATAACCGCTTAAGAGCCGTGACCACTTACTTATAACCAAATTCATTTATGATATACCTTTATGTTCTAGTGTATTTACGAATTTTCACAATTAAGTAAACGTTTTGACTAATACCTGTAATAAAAGTAGGGACAATACGCGCAAAAATAATCCAAAATCGGCAAAGTAACGATTTAAAAAAGCGAGATATTCATCATTCCTGAAAGAAAGGACTAGAATTTTCAAAGGAAAAAAGTGAAATAGTTACTCGAAATATGGGTTAGGTAAAACGAATTGACTAAGATATTGGCAGTGTAAATCTCTATATATCGCATTGCTTAGCCTTAACTTCGTTAATATGCAGCTTAAAATCTTCACTTGTTGTAACCGAAATCACTTTAGTGAGTCGCGTGTTAAATTCTTCAAGCTGCCTATCGCTAAATTTAATATGCGTAAAGCCTGATAAAAACACTTCCATCTCACTGACATAACGTACATTCGTTGGGAGTTTTGTTTTAAAAGTCGCTTTATCATGAAACAGCACTAACGATTCGACACCGTCAACAACACCAAGTAACCGACTAACCGCTAAGCAATGCTTATAATTTTGTCTTAGTGGGTTCATAAATTGTGTTTTACGCCCTGTTAAAGTCTGCGTCCATTTCGCTTGGTGCTGACTACCGAATATATAACCACTGTAATTTTTGCTCTCAATTACAAATACGCCAACTGGTGAAACAATTAAATGATCAATTTCAGTAAGCTCATCATTATCGTTCGTTAACAGCACACTCGTATAGTGACTCACATTACTCATCGCCGATAACACTTTGTTGGTAATAACCTTTTCAATTAGATTATTTACAATAGCCTCCCCTTGAAGGCCACTTGAGCTGTTTGCATCATTAGCAACAATTTCAGCTATGGTATCTTTTAGTAAAGAGGAAGACTTATCTGAAACGTTTGTATCAGTATTCAATTTAATTGCATCTCGCTTTAAGTGAATGACTTCCCTTTCCTCTTTTCGTATAGGCAACTTACTCACTACAGGTTCAATACGTCCCGATACTTTATTAAGTAATGATTTAGCGGCACGTTTGGCAAACATTAGAATGATTGCTTTGACAACAGCGAAAACAAACATAATGACTAACACCAAAGCACCTATTTTAAGCACTAAGCTAAGCATATTATTGACTGGAACTGATGTTTTGGCTTGATATGGTTTCGTTACAACGGCTTGATTTGCTGACTCTGTAAGGTTTTGTGAGTGTAACTTTTTAGTTGTATAAATCGGGGTCAGTTTTTCAGGGCTTGTTGCTGTAGTATTTGTTTGATTAGCCTTAGGTAGCGTGACGGGGTTAACACAGTGCCTGTCAACAGAGCGTTTTGCCGTTTTGTATTGATTGGATTGCGGATATGCACTGTACTCTCTCACTTGGTTTTTCAATAAAATGCAGGTGCCTTCACTGTATTGCTCACTAGCGAAACTCACACAAACCACAAAATATAAAACAAACGTTAAAATCCCTTTATTCACGCTTTACTTACTCCACAATTCCTTTTAGCTTTGCAAAAGACCGCATGTATTCATTTGCAACCATTGGTTCATATTCTGGGTTTTTAGCCATAAGTACATACTGCGCGTCGCCATACTCATTAATCTGTTTTTTTACGTCTCGAAGTAAATATTGGCTATCTCCGGCACCATCTTGACGTTCTATCGCAACAGTTGCATGTTGCAGTGAGCCAGCACTTGTCGGAGTGACCCACTCAAGTAATAACAACTGTTCATCAATTATCGGAGACTTACCGCCATTCATCGAGTTACCACTTGCACGTGCTAGAAAATGTCTTTCAGGATCTAACTTGCCAAACCCCATTGGAATTTCCATATACTCCATATCACTTTCATCACCATTTTTGAAATGACCACATGCAATCTTTAAGTTTGGGAAATATGGCAACACTGCTACTTTTTCAAAGCGGTCGCTGCTCGATACGGGTAGCCTATTTTGCTCACTAATGATCAATTCATCTACTTTCGATTGTCTAATGCGTTTTGTATATTGCGCAAGTAAATAATCCGTAAGATCTAAAACCGCTGTATTTAAATTATCTACAATTTCGGAGGGTACATCGAAATCTGCAACAAACTTTTCGTTTTCAAGTTTGAACCATACATCACCACGCTTATTTGGCGTTGTAAAAGCTCTAATCGGATTTTTACTCCAGTATTTAAACCAAGCCTCAGACTCACTACTCTGATTTCTATCTGAATCACTTAAATCATAGGCTCTTAAATTAGGATAACGCTTTAATATTTCGCCACTTCTAATCGATAATCGCTTTATGCTAGGTGGGTTAACAAATCCATTTAAAGCGACAAATGCTTGCAATAAAATTGCTTTGAAGCTTTTAGTCATACTGGTTGTTTGAATGCCAACTTTCAAAAATTCAAAGTAAGGTTTAAGCACAAGCGCTTTAGCACTTGCCTCTTTATCAAAGCCTGGTGTATTTGCAATTAACCCAAACCAACCTGCATGTTGTTTGTTTACCTTTTTTAAGTCGCCATAGTGATAATAAAACTCAGTGACTGTCGGCAAGTGCCCTAATTGCTCAGCGAAGCAAACTAGATCTTCGCTCGCTGTTGTACGCTGCATCCTAGCCAACTTATGCCAAAAATCGCTTACTTCAAGGTCGATATTAATAAAACAACCTTCAGGTAGGTTTGGATCACCTAACTGATTTACAACACCTTTAGCTGTACTCTCATTAAATAGGGCAAAAGCTTTATTTAAAAAGCTATGGTGGTTGCCAATAAAATCAAGCACAACTAAATGAGTTTTACCTTCATTTAATCTAAGACCTCGACCTAACTGTTGGAGAAATAATATTTTCGATTCACTAGGGCGTAAAAATAAAATAGTATCGATACAGGGTAAGTCCGTGCCCTCGTTAAACAAATCTACAGAGAATAAAACGTCTACTTGACCATTTTCTAGCATAGTAAGCGCTTCATTACGGCGCACAGCTGATTCGCTGTGTACTGATAACGCATTTATACCGTTCATGTTAAACGTATGAGCCATAAAGTCTGCGTGTTTTTTTGAAATACAAAATGCGAGCGTTTTTGACTGCTTATATTTTTGCCAATGCTCAATTGCATGCTTGGCTCGTTTTTCAGTAGCAAATTTATTTTCTAATGATGCGGGGTCAAACCGTCCATTGCGCCAAGGAATAGCTTGATAGTTAACGTTACTATCCCAAATTCCGTAATAGTGAAAAGGCACTAGAGTTTCCTGATCGATCCCTTGCACTAAATTTCTTTCAAAAACTAAATTATTATCGCATAAGCTTAAAATATCAGCTTGGTCTGTTCTTTCAGGGGTTGCAGTAAGACCCAATAAAAACTGGGGCTCAAAGTGCGATAATAAATTACGATACATAGGTGAACTGGCATGATGAAACTCATCAATCACAATATAATCGAAGTGTCTTTTACTAAATTTAGCTAAGTGTTCAGGGCGCCCTAATGTCTGCACAGAGGCAAATATACAATCTGCCTCGTAATTTTTTATTTTGCCCGAGTAATAACCTGTTTCAAGTGGTAAAAGTTGTGAGTAGGTAGACTGTGCTTGTATTAAAATCTCCTCTCGGTGTGCAACAAACAATACGCGCTTCGCTTCTATTTGTTTCACATCAAACGCACTGAGCCACGTTTTACCCATGCCAGTTGCAAGTACAACCAAGCCCCTTTCAAACCCACTTTTTCTGGTTTTATTTAACGCTTCGAGTGCTTCGATTTGTTCTTTACGAGGGGTAATTTCAGCGTCTTCAGCAGTTGTTTCTCCATTTATACCAACTACGGTTTGCGGCTTTCTTCGTTTTATGTATTCGTCGATCCAATTATGTGTTAAAGGTTGTACCAAACAATGATTTATAATTTTTTCAAATGCTTTCCGAATAGTCCCAAATTCTTTTACCGACGCTTCACTATAATCAACTCTGACATTCCATTCATGACCATTTGTTAACGCACTCCTGCTTATATTGCTTGAACCAATAAATGCACAACCAGCTTGAACTTGGCTTTGAGCATTTGTTTTTACAAAGATATATGACTTTAAATGAAAACTTTGTTGGGACTTAGAGCAATAAATAAGAATTTTTGCTCCTTGCTCTGCGAGTATCATTAAATGTCTCAGTGCGATTGGGTGCGTTATATCTAAATAGTCTGATGTTAATATAGTAACTGACGCACCACTTGCTAAGGCTTCCAATAATGGATTAAAAAGCAAATTTATACCGCTAGGTTGGATAAATGATACGGCTATTTCAATTTCACTCGCATGATTTATAGCATAAACTAGCTGAGGTAATAACGGATCATCATCACCAACAAACAATTTTTGTGCTGATAATTGGACTCCCCCATCCACCTTACTCATTTAAATCTACTCTAGTAAGAATGGCGTTAAACCACTGCTCGTTTTCGCGCCCTGCTCGTCTATCACCAGTTATCCATGTGTTTGTAATTTTGAGCTGTGCGTTGGCAGCTAGAAGAGTTTGTAGTGCTTGTTCATTGAAGTCGGTAAATGCTCGGCCGTTGTGCTCTCTTGGGGCTAAATTTGGTTCACCATATTTGAATGATACATACATCACACCGCCTGATTTTAACGCGGCACTTAAACGGCTAAATACATCACTCAACTCAGTAAAGGGTACGTGTAATAAACTGGCGCAACACCAAATCGCATCGTAGCAGTTTTGTTCATTAATTTGTTGAAAGGTTTTATGTTCTACAGCAAACCCTAAAAATTCGCTGGCTTGTTTAACGAGTTCTTCGCTAGCATCCATTGCACTTACAGTAAAACCTTGTGCGGCAAATGCTTTGCTATCTCTGCCACTGCCACAACCTGCATCCAATATGTGGCCACCTACTTTCACATGAGGTAAAAATAGTTGATATAAAGGCTGCATATCAACATTAATCGTTGAATCAAAGAACGCTTTGGCGTGCGCATTATAGTATTGGATATTTTGGTGACTCACAGACGTTACTTCCTTAATTGCCTGGCGCAAGTTATAACGAAATTTAACAGAGTTTATTCATAAATAACAGATGATTACCTAAATTACATAGCCACTCACCAAACTGTTTTTGCTTTACGGTGACATTCGGTGTAGCAATAAACAAAGCTTTGAGATTGGGGTTTTTACAAAGCTAAAAGTGCCAGCACCTAGCTTGTGTTACGCATAGTGTGTAAGTAACGCTTTTTGCAAGAAGTTAAACAAACCTTGTGATGTATAGAAGCACTCGGCAAATACTAAAGTATTGACTGCCAAAGTGCGTCATTTAATTTTTAAAATAAGCTGAATTTAATATCAATAACGGTTTTCAGCGAGTACTTCGTCAATATATTGAGTGAGCTCGTCTTTAAACTCTGCTCGTTGAATGGCGTATTCAATATTGGCCTTTATAAAGCCAAGTTTGTTACCGCAATCGTGGGTTTTGCCCACCAGCTGGTAAGCTTCTAGCCCTTGTTGGTCTAATAACGTATAAAGCGCATCGGTGAGTTGAATTTCGTCCCCTGCGCCCGGTGGCGTTTTGGCTAAAATTGGCCAAATACTTTCTGAGAGCACATAGCGTCCGGTAATAGCAAGGTTTGAAGGGGCTTCTTCGCGTGGCGGTTTTTCTACCATGCCGATGATTTTAGCGGTTTCGCCCGCACACAGGGTTTGGTTGTCTAAATCAACCACGCCATAGCTTTGCACTTGCGCCATCTCTACCGGGTTTACCATTATTTGGTTAACGCCTGTTTCGTTGTAGTTACTAACCATTTTTGCAAGGTTTTCCACGCCTAAATCTGAGTGGTATTTATCAATAATGACATCGGGCAATATTACTGCAAATGGTTCGTCGCCAATCACTGAACGGGCACATAAAATGGCGTGCCCTAACCCTTTTGCCTCGGCTTGGCGCACTGAGATCATGGTTATGCCTTTGGGGTTTATGCTTTTAACCTCTTGTAAGAGCGAGCGCTTAACGCGCGATTCTAACTGGGCTTCTAGTTCAAAACTGGTGTCAAAATGGTTTTCGATGGCGTTTTTACTGGCATGAGTTACCAGTACAATTTCTTTAATACCCGCCGCTGCGGCTTCTTCTACCACGTATTGAATTAGCGGCTTATCTACTAAGGTAAGCATTTCTTTGGGAATGGCTTTAGTTGCCGGCAACATGCGGGTTCCTAACCCTGCAACAGGGATCACTGCTTTGGTTACTTTTTTCATTTTATATTCCCTTGTTTTTATTGGTAAGCCAAATGGTTTGATACGGCAGCAACGCAAGTTCGCTATTTATATCGGTTATGTGCTGGCCTGTAAGTAAGTCATACCAATTTTCTGTTTCAATTAAATTAAGTTCATTAAGTCTAAGTGACGTTGGCGTATTGGTAATATTAGCAACACTAAAAATACTTTGACTGCGATTAATGCATTGTCGCCAAACGCCAAATAACTCGGGGCCAAGTTGCAATACAAATTGGGTGGCATTTGGGTGAAAAGCGGGCTGTGCTTTTCTAATTTGAAGTAAGCGTTTAAGTGCACCTAATACTTTACTGTGATGACTGTAAATATTGTTTAGTTGTGTTGTTAGTAACTCGCGTTGCCAACGGTGGCGGTTAATTGCCCGGTTATGATGGGTGTTATCGTATTTTTCATAGTCATTCTCGGTGGCCAATAAACTGTGAATATAAATTCCGGGTATGCCTTCTAGGCTCATCATAATGCTATGCGCACATAGAAATCGCTGAAACTGATATTTATCGGGCCCATTAACCGTGCCTTTTAGCGCGTCAAACAGAGCAATGTTCATCTCGTATGGTTTTTGGCTGCCATCTTCACTGGTGCGCCACGAAATAAGGCCACCAAACTGTTGCATTGTTTTAACCATTTTCGCAATGTTTTCATCACTTAATAGCCCTTCTGCCGGGCGCAGCCCTATGCCATCGTGCGATGCAATAAAGTTAAAATAGCATGTGCCATTTTGCGCTGGCGGCATGCGCATTAACCAGTTTTTTAACGCCTGACAATCGCCCGAAATTAAGCTGTAAATTAGTAAAGGCGGCAATGAAAAGTTATAAATTGCATGCGCTTCGTTAGCATTGCCAAAGTAGGCCAGATTTTGCGTATTGGGTATGTTGGTTTCAGTAATAATAATGGCGTTTTCGTTTGCGCATTCAATTAATGTGCGAAGCAACCTAACCACTTCATGGGTTTGTGGTAAATTAATACAGCTAGTGCCAATTTCTTTCCATAAAAATGCAATGGCATCTAAGCGAAAAATACGCACGCCCGCATCAAGGTATTGCTTAATAATGCCCACAAACGTAATCAGTACCTCTGGATTTGAAAAGTCTAAATCAACCTGATCGTGGCTAAAGGTACACCATACAAATTGCTCACCATTTTGGCTTGTTACTGGCTTTAATAACGGCGAAGTGCGTGGCCTTACAACTTTATCAAGTGGATCGTTTGGCAAAGCGGTATAAAAATAATCATGGCCTGTGCCCTCGCCTTTAATAAAGTTTTCAAACCAAATAGAGCGCGCTGAGCAATGATTGATCACTAAATCAGCCATTAATTTATACTCTTTGCTAATTGCGCTAATGTCGCACCAATCGCCTAGTGACTCGTTCACACTGGAGTAATCAAGCACTGAAAAGCCATCGTCTGAGCTGTACGGGAAAAACGGTAAAATATGCACCGCGCTTAGTTCGTCGCTTAAATGCGTATCAATAAACTGTTTTAAGGTTACAAGTGGCTTTTCACCGTCTTTCACTATGCTATCGCCGTAGGTGATCATCACAATGTCAGATTCGTTCCAACGATTTTGAAACGGCTTGGGGCCGTGTGCATTTTCAGCTAATCCCATTTTTGCAATTAACCTGCTGGCAATTTGCTCTAACGGCGTTTTTAAGGTTATGCCTTGGTAAATCACTTGCAGTTGCATAACCAGTTTATCTGTTAGTGGGTATGTCATTAGCTTACCTTTTTACGCAACTTTTCAGAGTATTCTAAAAAGTCTTCTTCTACCGCTTGCTCTAAGCGCGTTAATACATCTGGCATGGCGCTAATAACGCGGTTCCAAGACGGAATAAACGGTGTTTCCATAGGCTTTTCTAAAAACGATTGTCCAGCTGCCATAATGTTTTTAGCGAACATTTCTACTGACTTTTCTTCAGTGTGAATATCCACTTGTAAGCCGTTAATAATGGCATCATTTTTATAGGTTTCGATGTAATCGAGCGCGATACGAAAATACGTGGCTTTAATGGTGCGCATGGTTTCGGTGTTTAGGGTGTAGCCTTGGGTGGCGAGTTTTCTGAAAAATGCTTTGGTAATGTCTATCGACATTTTCGACAAGCCGCCCTCGCTATTATGAAGCGATAAGTCTTGGTGTTTATGGTCGTACACGTTGGCAATGTCTACTTGGCATAAGCGATTAGCGGCATAGTTGCGCTGCATTTCAGACAACACACCAATTTCTAACCCCCAATCACTGGGAATGCGAATATCATTTAGCACATCTTGCCTAAATGAAAACTCGCCTGAAAGTGAATAACGGTAGCTATCCATATAGTCTAGGTAGTCGTTATGGCCCATCACACGTTTTAACGCCTTAAGAAGCGGCGTAACCAGTAAGCGTGCCACTCGGCCATTGAGTTTGCCGTCAGAATAGCGGGCGTAATAGCCTTTACAAAACTCATAGTTAAATTGCGGGTGTGCTACTGGGTAAATTAAGCGCGCTAGTAAGCTGCGGTCGTAGGTTAAAATATCGCAATCGTGCAATGCGATTGATTCCGCCTCTTTTGTGGCAAGTGCATACCCCATGCAGTACCACACATTGCGCCCTTTACCCATTTCGGTTGGCGCAACACCAAGCGCTTGTAATTCGGCATCTAATTGTTTTAAACGTGGGCCGTCGTGCCACATAATTTGATGAGGTTGGCCGAGGTATTTAAAAAACTCAATGGCTTTACAAAATTCGGCTTCATTAGCTCTATCTAGGCCAATAATTATTTGCGATAGGTATGGCACCTCACTTAAATGCTCAACAATTTTAGGCAATGCTTGGCCTTCTAACTCGCTATAAAGTGACGGTAAAATTAAACCCATTGGCCGCGTTTTAGAAAACTCAACAAGTTCGCTTTCTAACTCATCCACTCCTCGGTTCGTTAGGTTATGCAAGGTTGTTACAATGCCATTTTGATAAAAATCAGCCATAGTGTTTCTCCTTTAAAGCGGTATTGCGAATGGATTTAATACGTTCTATGTGGTGGTTATCTAGTTCGCTTATTAACTGCATCATTACTTCGTGCCAGCCAGTGGGTCCTGGCATAGATGAGCGCATCACCCCTTTTTCACGCTGTAGCTGAATAAATGGGTGTGTCATTGATTTTATTTGCACAGCAATGTCGGCTTGCTCTAGCATGGCGCTGTCGTTTTCGCTGTCGCCAAGCGCCACACTGAGCCAGTCTCCGGGCAATTCGTGCTTTATTTGGTTAAACAACCATTCAAGCGCAACGCCTTTACTTTCGTCGCCACACACATGCAAAAATCGCCCGCCTTCAATAATGGTTGCGCCGTTTTCGCGCATGCGTTTTATAAATGCCTTTTTTTGACAGGCATCACCAAACCAATGAAGTGGCTCTGAGTAGTGGCGTAGTTTAGCTTTTTCGGCATCTTTTTCGCTAAGGCCTGTAAGCTCGGCTAATTGGCTATTGCTCATTTGCGAAAAACCTTTGTAAAGGTGTGCAAAGTCGCTGGCATGCTGTTTAAGTTGGCTTAACCAAAAGCTGCGTGGTTGGCCAAACTCTTTTATGTAAAACTCACCGAATTCAATTAAGCCAACGGGATCAATTAAATATTCTTTCAACCACTTTTTGGGTAAAAATGCGGCAGCGCCATTTTCCACAATAAACGGCGTTCCTAGCCCTAACTGGGTGCGAATGGCGATAATTTCTTTAAAGGTTTTACTGGTACACGGAATAATGGGAAAGCCCAGTTCGTAGCATAAAAATACACTCACTTTTGCAGGCTGAAACTCGTAGCTGTAATGATCGAGTAAGGTACCATCAAGATCGGTAAATATTGCGAGCTTTTCAGGAAAGCATAACTGCTTAAAACGCCCGGTTACGTCAACAATTTTGCGTGTTTCATTTAGGTGCAGGGTAATATCTGCATTTTCACTAAACTCTGCTAAACCAAAGCGTGTAAGCCTTTCAAAAAAAAGTACGAAGCGATCAATTTCTTGTTCGCTCATTATTTTATTGTTTGCGAGTGCGGTTTGGGATTGGCGTAGTTTGGTTTCTTGTTCTTTACGCCATTTGGCCACCACATCAAAACTGGGTGCCTTGAGCATAATCCCGCGGTCTATTCGCTGGAATACTTTTTGATACGGGCCACTTAGCTGATTATTAACGTAATTTCGCCACGTACCGTTTTGGTCTTCATTAGCTTCAAGCTGGTTTATCGGTGTTTTTAAAGCATCTAGTGGCTCTGCGTTAAGCCCTACGCACCACCCTTCTAAAATAATCACATCGGGCGGCGATGAAATTTTTGTCCATTTGTCAGCTGGAAATGGGTTATCTGTGGCTTTATTAAATCGGCGAATAAATAATGGGCGCTTAAGCGTTTTGCGCGTAAGCGCTGCTAAGTCATGATCTAGCTGTTCTATTTTGTGGGTACCAGGAACACCACGTGTACCAAGTAATGGATGAATGTTTGTTGCCAGTTCTTCGCGTTCAGATGCTGATAAGTAATAATCATCGAGCGAAATCGACACTACATTTAAGCCAAAATACATGCGTAAATATTGATTCAAGAAATCCGTTAGCGTGCTTTTTCCCGATCCCTGACAACCGTTAATGCCAATTACTAATGTTTGCTTTGTTCTATTTTGGTGCAGTGCAATTTGCTCAGCGATTGGTGCATACCAAGTTTTAATGGTTTTTTTAACTTCCTGAGAAAGCGAGTGTTTTTCTATAAATTTAGTCAGAAACTTGGCTGAGAGTGCTTGCACCATATTAATGCATCCTTTGAACGTTTTAATAAGCTATTTATTAATGAGTCAAGGAATGTGCCAACGCAGACTAGCACTTTTGGGTTTTGCTATGTAACTCAACAAATGACGAGAACATGGTTTTATGTTCCTTCAAGTGCGTTATTTTTACCGTTTATGTGTTGTATTACACAAACAAAGTGTTAAAAGCTGGGCTTTCGCGTTAAGGTTTAAATCACCTCTTGACTGGTATTAAATTTCAGAAAATAAAAACAATAGGCTGAAAATGAAAAATGTAATTATTGCTGGCGTTGGTATGACACAGTTTTGTAAACCGGGCCAACAAGAGCCGTACCGTGTAATGGCTGCAAACGCTATTCGACTGGCGCTCACAGACGCTGGAATTAATGTAAGCCATATCGAACAAGGATATGCCGCTTATATTTATGGCGATAGTACCTGTGGGCAACATGCGTTTTATGATGTTGCTCAAACCGGTATTCCTATCATTAATGTTAATAATAATTGCTCAAGTGGGTCTACGGCGCTTTATGCTGCAAGGCAAGCAATTTTATCTGGCGAGGTTGAATGTGTTGTTGCGTTTGGCTTTGAGGAAATGCAACCAGGTGCATTGGGTTCGCATTGGTCTGACAGAGAAAACCCATTTGATAGAGCTAACGCGGTATATGATAAATTTGGTATTGCAAAAGCGCCTATTGCTCTTCGCGCATTTGGTGCAGCCGGTAAACATTATATGGAAAAATATAATGTAAGCAGCGAGCTTTATGCAAAAGTCGCCGTAAAATCACGAAGCCACGCCATACACAACCCTTATTCATTATTTTCTGCGCCACTCACCGTAGAAAGTGTGCTTAATGACAGAATAATTTTTGATGATTATATGACGCGCACTATGGCATGCCCGCCTACCTGTGGCGCTGCCGCCGCAATTCTGTGTAGCGACGCTTTTGCTAAAAAACACAATATTACACATGGGGTGAAAATTATTGGCCAAGCAATGGCAACCGACACTGAAGAGTCATGGCACGACCCTATTCTTTCGGTGGGTGCCGATATGACCAAACGCGCTGCCAATAAAGCCTTTAACCTCGCGGGTGTTTCACCTAAAGATGTTGACGTAGTGGAATTACATGACTGCTTTACCACCAATGAAGTAATTAATTATGAAGCGCTAGGATTATGTGAAGAAGGCGAAGCAATTAAGCTGATTTCAGACGGTGATAATACTTACGGCGGTAAGTTTGTGATTGGGCCATCAGGTGGGTTAATGTCAAAAGGTCACCCTATTGGTGCAACTGGTATAGCACAATGTGTTGAATTAAGCTGGCATTTGCGCGGCCAAGCAGGAAAAAGACAAGTGGAAGGCGCAAGACTTGCATTACAGCACAATGTTGGCTTAGGTGGCGCTGTGGTTGTTACCCTATATCAAAAGTAGTTTTGAATTCTGATACATATAAAAATAGCGCCAAAAGGCGCTATTTTTATAACATTAAATGCGTTTTAAATTAGAACGGCATTTTGAAGCCTGAAAAGAACAAAAAAATATCATCGCCAACAAATAACAACCACAATATTATCATATAGTTATCACGACAAATGTTAATCATAACACTTCACAACGAATCTAAATTTATTCCCCATGCATTCT
Organism: Pseudoalteromonas sp. P1-9; assembly: GCF_001399975.1. Classification (GTDB taxonomy): domain Bacteria; phylum Pseudomonadota; class Gammaproteobacteria; order Enterobacterales; family Alteromonadaceae; genus Pseudoalteromonas. The sequence continues at coordinate 10,815 of NZ_LKBD01000019.1, read as the reverse complement.
ATTTATGGCCATATTATGTTCAAGAACGTGACAAAGATATAACATAGAGCTAATAAAGGAAAAACGTAATAAAGTAATTTAACTGAACCTGAAAGCCTTGCCGTATACTCGAATAATTTATCTCTCTTCCTATTACGACTAACTTTATTAAATGGTGATATCAAAAAATCATTATCAAGAAGAGGTAACCAGTATTCTTTTACTATTTTATTATCTTTTTCAAAGAAAACACTATGCCCACCCTCATAAGTCCTGTTGACAAACTGCTGGTTTAAAATTGATGAAAAGCCTAATCGCCCCCCCATTCCTGTTCCCCAGACCACACCTTTGCTAAATAACAAGGCTCCATCTTGTCTCGCACAATCATTGACAATTCTAACATTAGGAAACTCTTTGATAGCTCGAAAATCATAGTTTTGCTTTAATACACTTCCACTAAGCAGAACCAAATCTAAATTTTCTAGAAGAGATTTATTCTTAATTCTCTCCAATGCTTTGACTAAAATATATGTACCGAAACTGTGGGCAAAACACACTATTCGCTTTGTTTTATTTTCTTCCAGCCACTTTTCTAATTGCAAAAAATACAGGTCAACCATGTTATTTCGCATCCATGGAATAATGAATCTTGTAACAGGAAATTCTTCAAATTTGAAAGGAAGGTCTACTATATCAGCTTCAGGAAATCGTTTTCGAATCAGCGATATTAAATCATCTTGCCACTTACCGTTAGTCTCAATACCATGAACACTGAAAACTGCTATATCAGTTGGAAGATCATTATATGACTCCAAAGAGTTTAAACTATACTCGACTTGTTTCAATGCTCTATTAAACCATGAGAAGTCGCCTGGTTTAGCTTCGTATAATCTAAATCCCAAAGATTCGAATTGTTCTTCTTTATTCTCAAAATCTTCAATTAATGCTGTAAACCCGACCACTCTAATTGGAATTTTTTTGAAGCGTCCTCTCGATATTTGCTCCAATAACTTTATTCCAGCATTTCGATCCAGTTTCTTTTCATTACTTCTTAAAGGTAAAGACATATCTAAGAAAATTGAGAAGTAATAATTATTCTTAAGCTTTTTGCTAGCATTATGAACACTATCGGCAACATGTATTTGAATATCTGAGAATTTACTCTCCAACAACTCTTTAATTTTGTTCAACCTCTTGGGGTCATCATCAATAATCAAAATTTTATGCATAACTACTTAAGATATCCTTTAGCTCGTCTTTCCATTTAAAACCGTTATGTTCGTAATATATGTACCCTAAATAAAGCTCTGCATAAGTTTCTTTAGCCATGCGGTCTATATCTGAACGTTTTCCAAGCTTAGGGTTTTCTGTAAATGATTCGTGTTGAGTCAAAAATAAGAAGGAGCTATTAATCTTTCTTCTTTGAATTTGGCGAGCTATATCCAAACCACCATACATTCTTTTATCCCCACCACCTTGACCATTTACTTCGTCAAATGTAGGTAAACTCATATCGAGGATTACAATCTCAGGACGTTCTTCAACTATAAACTTAACACCTGTCGAATAAGAACAAGCTATAGATATTTCAAAACTGTCGAATGTCGTTTCAATATACTCAACAACTCTTTCGCTTTTGTATTGCCCATCTTCAACTATCAACAACTTCATAATGTTCCTTATTTAGTATAATCAACTGAATAAACTCATCTTCATGTAGTTCAACCTTGAAGCTCGCGTCAGTATAAGCATCTTTAACAAATCTAAAGATCTTATATAAGCCTGTACCTCCCTCTGTGGTTAGTAACTCTTTTTCATTTTTTTTGTCATAGCGATTCACTCGATCAATTACATTTTTATCGATTACTTTCTGACGTGTATCTTTCGAAATTCTATTTTTAATTTTCAATGTACAAGACTTTTGATCCTCTACAAAGTCTAGGCTTATATCGCTATTGTTAGCTCTTTCACCATATTTAATTGAGTTTTGAAATGCTGTAACAAATGCTCTAATTAGTGGCAACATATTAATCTGATCGATTTCCATAAAGAAACACTTAGATTGCAATCGGAAAAGTAGTTCCCTTGGCTTATAAATCCCTTTTGTATTAGAAATACTTACTTTAATAATATCTTCGAACCTAACACTACCTAAATTACGATATTCAGGTCTGCAGAACCAACCTTCAATAATACCTATTTCTTCAATCGTTTTATTTTTCGCATTTTGAATTTCATTGTTTAGATAATTCATCTCAACACCTAGAGAAGAAAACTTATCACTGAGTTCATCAAACAAATTATTAAAACTTGGCTTAAGATCCCTATTTATAAGAATTTTCATTTTCCTAAAGCCGTTTTCCAATTTTTGCCAAATGAACTCTGTGCATAATTCAAAGAACTGTTCAGCACTATTAGATTCACTAGTAAACGCTTTAAATTCCTTGAGAGTATTTACGTCCCAAGCTACATTAAAAGCAACACTCTGATCACCATGCTCACGGGAAGCTTGAGGCCATGTGTTAGCTCTGTGAATTAGGAGATCTACTTCCTTCGAAAACCATGCAAATATTTCGTCAAATTTATCCAATAGTATGTTCGTTACTGTCAATTCATATTTTTTTCGCCAGAAAGTATTTTTAGCGTAGTTTGAACCTTCAGCTAATTCAGTTATTAAATTGAAGCTTTCGATGACGCTTCTAATTTGATTTGGCAACCAACCATGTCTTATCTCTGAACTTAAAAACCTTACTAGCCCATAGTCCTCATTAAAGATGAAATCATCTAGTATAGAATCATAAGTTCGTCCATAAAAATGAAGAATAGCATTCTCTGTTTTAGATTTTTCATCCGTCTCAAATAACGCTAACAGATCGTTTGGGACCTCTTTTTTGAAATCTGACAACATTGAATAATATGATTCATATTCATCAAATTTAGCTTTTCTTATTCCATTAATATCAATATCAAGTTTATTACTGGAATGCTCTAAACTTAAAATATCAATATAAAGTTGCTCATACACTCTAAGCTCTTCATTCGATACAAATTCTTCATTTTCAGGATTAAGATATAATAAAGTCTGTAACACTTTTAAGCGTTCAAACAACAATTCTTCATTACTGTTAATATGTAATAAGATACTCATTATTTCGGGGTTACAAACTTCCTTGAGGAAAAACTCTTGTCTTAAATTTATAGTTTTCCAGTTAGAACATAACTCACTTGCTAAGTTAACATTATTACTCATTAAGTAGTCTTCAAAGAACTCGCTCATTAGTTCTTTGGAATCAAAGTGCTGTAACCTGAAGTAAAAATAATAAACTATTACTGCATCCAGGCTATCGGTATAAAGATCCCTATTTTTCTCCAGTTCTTCAATTAGTTCATGTAGGGGAAATAGGTGTTGAACACTTTGATTAAGTATCAACATGCCAGAAAGTTTGCGGAGAACAATATGAAACTGGTCAGTTTTGATTTTGGCTTTAAACCATAAAAACCAAAACTCAGCCATCAAGACATCTTCTTGTTGTTCAAGTTGATCAAGTAAACAGTTTAATTTTTGTACATTTATATCTTCGGACAAAATTATATTTTCTATTTCTGCTCTTAATCTACGACTTTTAGATATGTCCTTTACATCAATATTAGGTTGATTTGATAGATTAAACTTATTTGTTCTTAGATAGTTTAGGTACTTGGGAGTTATTTGATGTTCGCTACAAAAAAGTTCAATACATGCCCTTTTTAAAGATTTTTCGTTTTTGTGTTGATATGCCGCATAATACATAGGCTTAATTGAAGAAATAAAATCAAAATTAAGGTGTTTAAAAAATATCTCTTCAAAAGTATCTGAAAACAATTCAAAGTTGTCTGTCGAAGAGTAAAACTCGACAAATGCACCTAGAAGAAGGTTTTTTAGTTTAGTCGCATCAATTTCATTAGATTCAGATACTTCATAATCCCCACTATAAATTGTTGACCGTACATAAATGTCCAAAATAGACAAATCTAATAACTGTGATTCTAGTAGAACTTTGGAACTGTCTTTTGCTAGTTTGTATTCCCCATTAGAATAATTAGCAATAGTTTTTTGTGTAGATTCACAAACCCTTGGATTTAAGTTCTCTTCGTAAAAGTCTCGAATATGCGCCCAACCGCTATACTCTATAGAACCTTCAATGTCCTTTGCAAAATCAACAATTTCTTTAGTAATTTTTTCGTCTTTAAGCTCTAAAGATAATGATTTTACACCTAACTTATAAATTAATAGTAATTTATCAATCGGGCATAATCTTTGAGAAAAAATAATCAATTCTTGTATATTAATATGTTCATCATAAGATTCTGGCAACAAAAGAATTGACAAATAATCAGCATATCGGTTCACGCCATTGCTTCTATATTCTAAAAGCAAGTTTCCAAGCACTTGCCTATAAAAAAGCTTTAAAGAGTTTGATACATACTTTCTATGAACAAGCGTTGAAATATGTGCGATTTCTTCTTTGTCTAACTGACTTTTATAAAGCTCTAAATCTTCATTTGGGTTTCGGGCAAATATGTTCATTTTCATATCAATCGACCAAATGTTTCTGCCAAATAAATCCTCGACCTCATTCAGTAGGTTTAGTGCTTCTTTAAATTCCCCGTTTATTATAAAGCATTCGACTTTTCGTCTAATGGAGTAGAACTTATTAATTTCATTTTTATGTGTTTTGCAATACTTTGAAAACGCTCTCAAAATTAAGCTTGTTGGTAATTCATATTCCCTAATTGAGTCCAAATAAGTATTAGATTTAACCTCTGGTGGACACAATGAGTTTAGAACCATATGGTTTTTTAATGCAGCATCAACTAAATGAATATGCTCAGAGCGATCAAGGCTCTTAATATATCCTTCTAATCTATTGAGAATATAAGCACTCCCATGCTTTCGAGGATTATGATTATTGACAAGTAACTTGATAATAGAGATATATTTAAAACTTCTTAGTCCTTTCAAAACTTGTCCCCAATAATGTTAACTAATCACTTAGCTATTGATAATTAAGCTATTCCTCCATCTTACTGTGGTTTTATATAACAATAAATAGTAAGTTGTTGTAACTTGTCAAAATTGAGTATGTAAAGAAGTTTATCTATTCCATCTGATTCAAGACTCGTTGGTCCTTCTCAAAATTACGGTTTCTAGTCATGAATACTTGCTTAAATTTATTAACACTTGACTCTTATATTTCATAATTTCTAATTGTTTAGGGGAAGATCAGTGGATAAAAGATGAATCCCCTGATTATGTTCAAGGATTAGTTAAAAAGCTTGGTCAAACACATGAGTAATTATTCCACCTACATTCCAGAAATAAAAAAGCCGACAAAAAGTCGGCTTTTTCATACAGTTAGGGCTTAAAACGGCATTTTGAAGCCAGGAGGCATTTGCATACCGCCAGTCACAGAAGCCATTTTTTCAGCTGAGCCTTCTTCTACGCGACGTACTGCATCGTTGATTGCAGCTGCAACTAGATCTTCAATCATTTCTTTGTCGTCTTCCATTAATGACTCATCAATGTCGATGCGACGCACATTGTGGCTACCTAGCATAGTTACTTTCACAAGGCCTGCGCCTGCTTCGCCAACTACTTCCATATTTTTAATTTCTTCTTGGGCTTTTTGCATGCGCTCTTGCATTTGCTGCGCTTGCTTCATCATGTTGCCCATTCCGCCTTTAAACATAACTTTTCTCTCTTTTAATGCATGGCAGCTAGGCTACCAACAGAATTATAATGCCTTTATTGTACCTTCATCTAGCTCTGCGTCAAAGTGTGTCATGAGCTGAGTGATAATTGGGTCGTTTTTAATGGTGTGCACCGCTTGTTGATGACGAAAAGCATCAATTTTTTGCTGAATTTTAAACGGTGTTTGTTCTACTACATCGTTAAAATTAATAAGTAATTCAACGTGCGTATTCAGTAAATTTGACAGCGCTTGTTGCAACTGTTCACGCAACATAGGTGAGTCGAGGTGTCTTTGCTCACTATCAACCAGTAAGCTCACTTCTGCGCCATTTTGCTGATAAATACTGTGCAGAGCAAATTGACGCACGCGACCACCTAGGCCCATGGTTTCTATTTTATTTGCCCAATCGTCTTGCTGATGAGCAAAACGTTCTTGTGAAATTGGGCTTTCAAAGCCTTCAATAACTTGCGGCTCTGGGGCAGATGCTGCCTCTTGCTTTGGCTCTGGCGTTAATTGTTCAATTAACTCAGGCGCCACATGCTGAGTTTCTCCGCGGTATTTTTCAAGTGGGCTTTGCTTTGGTTGTGCAAAGTTTTCGCCCCTTTGCTGGGGCTCAGTCTTTTTTATTGACGTTTCGCTACCATCCGGTTGAATAAGTGAACCCGATCCCGACACATTTCGGCGCGCTAAAATTTTCGCGATTGCTTCGGCTTCGTTATTAAAATTTTGCTCAAAGCTTGGCTGAGGCGACTCTTCCGCTGGCGGCTGCTCATTTACCACTTGCTCCGGCATTTGCTCTGGCTCTAGCGCGCTATCGAACTGTTGCTGTTGCTGTTGCTGTTGCTGTTGCTGTTGCTGTTGCTGTTGCTGTTGCTGTTGCTGTTGCTCAAGCATTTCAGGCGCTTGCGATTGTGACGTCAACTGCTCAGCCTCTGCAAGTACGTCATCCATTTGCTGATTTACTTGCTGTTCCATCTGTTCTTGAGATGGTTGTTCTTGAGATGGTTGCTCTTGCGAATGTTGTTCCTGAGATTGCGCTGGTGCTATTTGCTGTTGCGGCGCAGGAGCTTCTGTAACAGGAGCAAGCGGTGCTGGTTTTTCAACTACAGGTTGTACAGGTTCAAGTTGTGGCTTCGTTACCTGTTTATTATCGAGTGCTTCTTTTTGTTTTTTTAATTGTTCTTTTAGCGAAACACGCGCGCTTGGCGTTGCTTGTTGAGCTTGTGGCTGTGTTTGCGCAGCTTGGTTTTGCTGCGCCGGTGCTTGTGCCTGCATTTGTGCAGGTTCAAACGCCAGTAACTTTAACATCACCATTTCAAAGCCAAGTTGCTCTGTTGGCGCAAGCATTAAATCTTTTTTACCGTTTAACAGTAACTGGTAATACACCTGTATTTCACGGGTATCTGCTTCATTTGCCAGTTCACTAATAAAATCAGCATATTGGTCGCTCAGCTGCGCAGCACTTGGCACCAACTTAGACACGAGTATTAAATGACATAGCTTAATTAAATCATCGAGTACTGCACCATAGTTGCCATTTTGTAAGCCCAATTTTGCGCTTAGCTCTAATAAGCTATCACCATCGCTGGCCATGGCCGCAATCAATAAACTTTGTGCCCAAGTAATATCCATTAAACCAAGCATTTGTTTGGTTGCTTGATGGCTAATATTACCGTTAGTTTGAGCGATGGCTTGGTCAGTTAAACTCAGTGCATCGCGCATACTGCCTTTGGCACTTTGTGCCAATTGCTTAAGCGCTTCTGGTTCAAAACCCAGTTGCTCTTGCTGCAAAATATGCGTTAGTTGTGTTTCAATTTCATTTTCCGACAATGCAGCCAAATTAAATTGCAAACAACGCGATAAAATAGTGACGGGTAATTTTTGCGGATCGGTCGTAGCTAGTAAAAACTTAACGTGCTCTGGTGGCTCTTCTAGTGTTTTTAACAGCGCATTAAAGCTGTGTTTAGAGAGCATGTGCACTTCATCGATAAGGTACACTTTATAGCGGCCACGCGTGGGCGCGTATTGCACGTTATCGAGAATTTCACGGGTATCTTCTACTTTGGTGCGTGAAGCTGCATCGATTTCAATTAGGTCGATAAAACGGCCCTGCTCGATATCAACACAGGCATTACAGCTGCCACAAGGCTGACTTGTAATGCCTGATTCGCAGTTTAAGCTTTTTGCAAAAATTCTGGCAATAGTGGTTTTACCTACACCACGTGTACCGGTAAATAAGTAAGCATGGTGCAAACGGTTTTGATCAAGCGCGTTTACTAATGCTTGTTTAACGTGTTGCTGCCCAACTAACTGATGAAAGTTTTGTGGACGCCACTTTCTTGCCAGAACTTGATAGCTCATTTACTCGCCTTCAAACTCAACTAATTTAAGTATGTTTAAACCTAGGCCGTCTAGGCGCGCTTCACCGCCAAGTTCTGGCAATGAAATAACAAATGCTGCGTCGGTTGCGTTACCACCGAGTTTTTCAACCAATTTAACGGTTGCTTCAATAGTGCCGCCTGTTGCTAATAAGTCGTCTACTAGCAATACTTTATCGCCCGCTTTAATCGCGTCTTTATGAATTTCAAGGGTATCTTCACCGTATTCAAGTTGATACGACTGCGATACCGTTTCGCGTGGCAGTTTGCCTGGCTTACGCACTGGGACAAATGGAATGCCTAATTCTAGTGCAAGCGGTGCACCAAAAATAAAGCCGCGAGATTCAGTACCAATAATTACATCAAATTCTTGGTTTTTGTATTTTTCTACCAGTGCTTTTTGCACGGTTTGGAACGCTTTAGGCTCAGCTAATAAGCTAGTAATATCGCGGAACATAATCCCTGGTTTTGGATAATCTGGCACAGTCGCAATGCTGTTTTTTACTAGTTCTAGGTCTGAAACTGACAAAGTCATGGTTTTCCCCAATATTTTAATTACAGGTCATTATACAAAGTTTGAAACAAAAAACCTCCGCTTCGCATAATTAATCGAGCCCTTTCGATTATCTATTGCACAACAGGGTATTGCAGAAACAACAAAGGCCGATAAATCGGCCTAAAATCACAAATTATGTGGAAGGTATGGTATTAGGCGCTTAGTAGCGTCGCCCAACCTAGAATTGCATTTAAACAACCAATGCCTGCAAATACAACTAGGAAACCAATAAAGTATTTTGCATTGAACGGGTCTTTAAAATCACCTTTGTGCGCCATCATTACCTCTACATCTTAAGCACGAAAAATCGCCGCATATAATAGTAGAAGTTGATCTAGATCAAAAGTGTTATTTTGTGACCAATACCGCTTTTTGCGCTAAATCGTTAAGTGTCGTAATTAAACCCGTTTCTAATGTTGCTGAATCAAACTGGGGCAACATTTGCTGCATTGTATCGCGTACTGCACTAAATTTAATGCTTGGCGTTGACTCTATTAACTTTACTAAGTGCGCAGTTATCGCATTAATGGCGACAAACTGAATATCATCATCACCGTCGCGATAAATAACCAAATGGTTACCTTCTTCAAGTGTTGATAGCTCAGAATTCTCGCTTGATGCGAATTGCACCGGGTAAGCATAACTGACGCGCCACGCAAGCGATGAAAAATAAAGTGGCTGCGTTTGAATATCGGAAATAGCCCTTTCATTCGGATCTTGATCTGCGATTGAAAGTGCCAATTCAACCCATTCATAGTGCGCAAGTTCCAGCATATATTCTGGATCGGCCACTGTACGCGTATATTCATTTGATATAAACGCCAAAAACTCTTCAGAAATTTGCAAAAAGTAAGGTGATTTACAATCATGTTGGCTAAAAAATTTACGCACTAAAACAAGCCAATCATCTTCGCTATAAAGCGACTGTAATACTGGAAACGCAGAACTGACAAAGCCTTCAACATTATTAAAGAAAAGCTCTCGGTAAATTGCTAAGCGGCGATCTTCGATATCAGGAAACTGGTGATTTTCAGGGTCGCGAATATGCTGCATAAAAGCATTTTGGGTAGCTTGAAAACTCATTAAGCTGTTTCTCGCTTAATGTTCTCTGCCTGAATTGCGGCAATGGTATCAACTTCACCTAATAATTCAGGCATCGCCGGAATATTAAAATCTCGTTCGAGCAAGGTCGGGAATACACCATGAATTTGATACGCCTCACGTAACAATTGCCACACAGGGTCTATTACATCGGCACCATGGGTATCAACAATTAAATCATCCGCTTCATTATAATGCCCGGCGATATGACCGTAGCTAATGCGTTTGGTAGGAAGCCCTTTTAAAAATTCGCTAGCACTGTAACCATGATTAACGGCATTAACATAAATATTGTTTACATCGAGTAATAGCTCACAGTTGGCCTCTTCTAAAACCAAGTTAGTGAAATCTAACTCAGACATTTGCTGCCCAGGCGCTGCGTAATACGATACGTTTTCCATCGCGATAGGCATTTCAAGAATATCTTGCACTGTGCGAATACGCTCTGCGACATAACGAGCTGCTTCTTCACTAAATGGAATTGGCATTAAGTCATACATATGCCCTGTACCCGAGCAATAACTTAAGTGTTCGCTGTAGGCTTTAATATTATGTTGTTTAAAGAACACTTTAAGGTCTTTAACAAAATCAATATCAAGTGGTTCGGGTGAACCGATTGAAAGAGATAACCCGTGGCACACAAAATTATGTTGTTCGGTTAATTGCTTAAACTTTTTGCCTAATGCGCCACCTAAGATCAACCAATTTTCAGGCGCGACTTCTAAAAAATCGATTTGTTTTGGGTAGTCTTCGATTAATGGATCAAGCATTTCACGTCGTAGACCAAGCCCTACCATTCCAAAATTGTGTTTATTCACCGCCCCTCCAAACATATTTATTCTTTAATTAACTAAAAGGCCAGCTAAGCTGGCCTTTTGACTAGTTAGCCTGAAATAGGGTTAACTAATTACTTGTGGCCGCCGCACTTGCCTTCGCCACACTTGCCTTCTTTTTTAGCTTTTTTGTCGCCGCCACATTTGCCTTCGCCGCACTTGCCTTCTTTTTTAGCTTTTTTGTCGCCGCCGCATTTACCTTCGCCACACTTGCCTTCTTTTTTAGCTTTGTGGTC
>NZ_LKBD01000018.1 GCF_001399975.1 Pseudoalteromonas sp. P1-9 | reverse complement strand
TTTTACTTGACTCAACCAACTCGTGATTCGCTGCTATGCTGCGTCGTTCCCCGTGTTGGTGGAGGCGCATTATAGAGAGATTTGATTTGGGCGCAACCCTTTTTTTGAGTTTTTTGTAAAAAATAGCGATTTAATTCTAAATTTAACATCAAGGCTACAAAACCGAATGTTAAATATGCGATTTTGAGCATTTGAACTCAAAAAGAGGAATTTAAGTATCGATCAATCTTTCAGGATTGCAAATTTATATGTCATATTTTTTAAAACAATATGAAATAAAAAAGGAGCCTTTTGGCTCCTTCTCCTTTATACAGTGTGTTAGTAAAGAATACTATATAGCTTGCGACGATATTTCCCTGCTAACTCATCACCATCTGGCAATGTGGCGATTACATCTAAAAACATCTTACGTGCATCGCCGAATGCTAAATCCTTTTGCAGTACACTATACAAGGTTTCTAATGCCTCTTCTTTACGACCGACCTGATCGTATTGCACTGCTAGTTTCACTTTTGCGGCAAAGTTAGTCTCGTCTTTTTCAATTTCAGCTTCTAATTGTTTTATCTCTGGCGAGTCCTTAGCTTCTTGCGCTAATTCAACTTTAGCCTTTAAGTTATTAAAGTAGGCATCTTGATCAACCATTGGAATAGTCGACAACAGCGCATCGGCATCATCTACTTTTTGTATGTTTAAGCAGATATCTGCAAGAATGAGCTTAACCTTACTGTTTTGAGCATTTACGTCATAAGCTTGTTTTGCTTTTGTATAGGCTTCAGAGTAATTACCTTGGCTCAGTAATTGTTGTGCTTGAGTAACAAGTAGATCTTCAGCATTAGGTAAATGCTTTTCAAATGCAGCATCTAACATCTCTTGCGTTTGCGGTCCTGGCAACATATCAACAGGTGCACCGCCTTTTAAAAGTAAAATAGCAGGAATACCCTGAAGACCAATTTGCTGTGCAAGTTGAGATGCTAACGCTTGCTCAACATCGCAATTTAACTTAGCTAATAGTAAGTGTTCAGCGTATTGCGCTGCTTTTGCTTCAAGCATTGGTGTCATAGTTGCGCATTCAGGCGCTTGCTGAGTATGAAAGTACAGAGCAATAAGTGTTTCAGGAGCTGTTTCTGAGATAACTTGCTGAAAGCTTTCAGCTGTTAGTTCAATAATATTCGACATATAAAATTAATTATTAACTTCAATTAGTTTCAATATGGAGGCAATATAACTAAAAAACAATGCTTAGAAAGAGAATAACAAATGAAATATGCATTCCTATCAGCACTGCTTATAAGTAATAGTGCACTTGCTGCCAGTCAATTCACCCCAAACACAAACCAGCAAAACACCTTAAACGAATTGTATAAACACCTCCATCAAAACCCTGAACTGTCATACCAAGAAAAAGCGACGTCTCAGCGACTTGCTAAAGAGTTAACACAATTGGGTTTTAGCGTTACTAAAAATGTTGGTGGTTTTGGCGTTGTTGGTATTTATAAAAATGGTAACGGACCAACTGTTATGCTTCGAGCAGATACTGATGGCTTACCGATTATTGAAGAAACAAATAAAGATTACGCATCAAAAGTAACTGTGATTGATAAAAGCGGCAATAAAGTAGGTGTGATGCATGGTTGTGGTCATGATATTCATATGACCAGTTTTATTGGTACAGCTCAGCAGCTAATTGAACACAAAAGTGATTGGCAAGGTACCTTGATGATGGTTGCGCAACCAGCTGAAGAAGTAGGTGGCGGCGCAAAAGCCATGTTAAAAGAAGGTTTGTATACTAAATTTGCCAAACCGGACTATGTTGTAGGACTTCATGTAAGCGCCTCAGCGCCTGCAGGTAAAATCGCAATTGCTCCAGGGTATGCATTGGCAAATGTAGATTCGGTTGATGTGATTATAAAAGGTCGCGGTGGCCACGGCGCTTACCCACACACGACTATCGACCCCGTGGTACTTGCCTCACGTACTGTACTGGCATTGCAAACCATTCCAAGTCGCGAAGTATCGCCACTCGAACCAAACGTGATTACGGTCGGTTCTATTCATGGTGGCTCAAAACACAACATTATTTCAAATCAAGTGAAACTACAGCTTACTTTACGCTCTTATAATCCTGACGTGCGCAATCAACAAATTGCGGCGATTAAACGTATTACTAAAGGAATTGCACTAAGCGCTGGTCTTTTAGAAAACGAACTACCTGAAGTAATCGTACACGAGTCGGAAAGTATTCCTTCTACTTATAATAACCCAGAGCTTGCGACACGTGTTACTGCCAGTATTAAAAAAGCAATTGGTAAAGACAATACATTAAAAGCCGAACCAGTAATGGCGGGTGAAGATTTTGGCCTGTTTGGTCGCACCGATGAAAATGTGCCAATTACTATTTTTTGGCTTGGTGGTGTAAACCCAACAGAGTATAAAAGCGCAATCAAAAATGGCACCAAGCTACCCTCGCTTCATTCAAGTAAGTTTGCGCCAGATTACCCACTGACAATAAAAACAGGCGTAACGGCTATGAGCCAAGCCGCTGTTGATCTATTTAATAACAACTAAAGGAACCTACCATGAAATACATCGCATTTGTTGCATCACTACTATTTAGTGTTGCTTGTTTTGCTAATACGCCAGTTATTACGCAGCAGCAACTTCTTGAAAACCAAATGTCGGCTAATGCTTACACCATAATAGATGTGCGCTCAAAAGAAGAGTTTAACGATGGCCATGTAAAAGGCGCACTTAATATTCCGCATAATCAAATTGAAGAAAACATGTCGGTATTAGAAGCACTGAAAGATCAGACGCTAGTTGTGTATTGTCGTTCGGGTCGTCGCGCGAGCTTATTTGAAGATGTATTATCAAAGAAAGGCTTTAAATTAAAGCATTTAGAAGGTGACTACCTCGCCTGGAGTGAAAAACAATTACCGTTAATTAAAAAGTAATTTCTCTGAGCTTTTGTAGCTAAGCGTTTAAAACAAAAAAACCAGCCACATCAGGCTGGTTTTTTTATTCATTTAGCACTTATTCTTCAATCAACAGTGCTTTAATTTCTTCTTTTGCACCAAGAATGTGCTGCTTAAGTAGCTGACAGGCATTGCTCGTGTCACCGGCACGACAATAATCGATTAACTGTTTATGCTCACCACCTGCTTTTTTGATACCACCAGCAAGTAATAAGTGCATACGAATATAGCGATCAGAGTTTTTATTTAAAATATTTACCATTTCTAGCGTTTGTGGGCGCTCAGCTGCCTGATATAAATAGGTATGAAAACTAGTATTCAAATCTGCCCATACGTTGGCACTGTCTTCATGGGTAAGCGCTTCATCTAACTTAGATAATAATTCTTCAGCATGATCAAAGTCAGTTGCATTCATATTTGGAATAGAGCGAGCAAGGAGATCAGCTTCTAACATAGCTCTTAATTCAAAAAGCTCATCAACATGTGCGGCATCAAGCTCGGTCACTACCGCACCTTTATGCGCTTGGAACTTAACTAAGCCTTCTGCTTCAAGTTGTAATAGGGCTTCACGTACAGGAATACGGCTTACATCCAACTCTTCCGCAAGCGCTGCTTGGCGTAACGGTTGACCGGATTTTACTTCGCCTTTTAAGATTTTTTCACGAATTGCATCCACTACAAATTCAGTACGTGTTTTATATGCTAGCCCCATTTTATCTCTTTGTATTTTGTATAAACTTGGCAATAGTTTATACAAATTATAAAAAAAGGCCAGCAAAGCTGGCCTTTTACCTTAGAACGGGAACACACAATTATTTCATACGAACTCTAGGGTCCGTTAATCTTTGCTGTTCTATTTTTGTTTTTCTGAGCGTGTTTTTATCGCGGCGCTCGATGTGTAGCCTAGTCGCCTAAGCAAATATCGGGCAACAATGATAAAAGCGCGCTCGGAAAAACCTTCCGGCAGTGCTTGATTGGCTTTTCTGCTTTGTTATCGGCAGACTCGCATAGAATAACTATGCCACGCAGCCTCTTCCTTGCATAAAACCCAATCAAGCTACTGCAAAAACGAACTTGAAAGATCAACAGACCCTAAAATGCATTTTGTATACATAGAGGACGCAAGAATCGTTCTATTGCTTGGCTGCCTACAGACGTACTACGTACATCTGTTGAACTTGGGAATGGACCGCCGTGCATCATTGCATCACACACTTCCACTCCTGTTGGCATTTGGTTGTATATTAAACGGCCAACAACATAACTTAGCGACTCGGTAATATCAGCATGTTGCTGAACTAAAACTTCGCTGCCATGAATTGTTGCTGTTAGTTGACCTTCAAGTTCTTCAATCAGTGCTATTAATTCATCATTCGATGAATACGTTACCATTAACGCAGCAGGCCCAAATACTTCTTCATGCAATGCTTTGTTGTTTCTGAACTCAGTTGCTGTAGTTGCAAATACTTGCGTGCTACAACGAAGTGCTTCAGATTGACCACTTGCAACAAGCGTCGCATTGCTTGCGAAGTTTTCACATCCCGATTGATACGCTTTTAAAATAGCTGGTGTTAACATGGCTTGCGGTGCAGACACTTCCACTTCTTTTGCTACAGCTTGCTTGAAACTTTCAGTTTCTTCTTCAGCAATTAGCCATAAACCTGGATTGGTACAGAATTGACCTGCCCCCATATTTAGCGATGCAATAAATGTTGCTGCTAGTTTATCTTCTTGGCCTTTTACAAACCCCGGAAGCAGTACTTGCGGATTTGTTGAGCCAAGCTCACCATAAAATGGAATTTGCTGCTTACGCTGTTTTATGCTGTCTTGCAGTGCCATACCCACACCAAACGAACCTGTAAAGCCAACTGCTTGGATTTTTGGATTTTTAACCAGTTCGTGGCTTACATCATAACTTTTTGAGTGTAATAACTGATAAACACCTTTTGGCATATCACATTTAGTAATTGCCGCTTCAATTGCGCGAATCACAATTTCACTGGTACCCGGGTGTGCTGAGTGAGATTTATAAACCACAGGACACCCTGCCGCTAATGCCGAGGCTGTATCACCGCCAGCCGCGCTGAATGCAAGTGGAAAGTTACTTGCCCCAAATACAGCTACCGGACCAATCGCAATTTTTGCCATTTTTAATGTTGGACGCGGTAAAGGCTGACGCTCAGGTAATGCTGCATCTTCAGCGATAAACTCAACGTCTTTTTCTAAGTTTGTTGCAAATAAACGTAACTGACCAACAGTACGACCTAGCTCACCTTTAATACGCATTTCAGGTAAACCGGTTTCAAGAGGAGTACGTGCAACAAGTTCATCTTCTTTGTTTGCTAGTTCATCTGCAATCGCATTTAAAAACGCTGCACGCTGAGCTTTAGTGGTTTTACGATAAATCTTAAATGCAGCATCTGCCACATCACATGCTTGTGCTAGCTGATCAAGGCTACAGTTTTTAAATGCAGGCTCAAGTGGTGTATGGTCAAATGCATTTATTGCGTTAAATGAACCTTCACCTTGTGAAGTCCATTCGTTATTAATAAAACTTAATCCTGTAAACATTTATTTTCCCCTTTAAACAAGTTGAAAACCATTAACATAGGGATCATCATCATCCACTAGTATTTGGTTGTATCCGGTAATTTTTGCCCATCCTTGAATCGATGGTTTTATGGCAGTAATGCCGCCAACTTCGGTTACTGACTCAATGGTGCCAACAAACTGACTGCCAATAATGCTTTCATGTACGAACTTTTCGCCTGGTTTTAACAAGCCTTTGGCATGCAGTTGCGCCATACGTGCCGATGTACCTGTACCACACGGGCTGCGGTCAATCGCCTTATCACCATAAAACACCGCGTTTGCGACGGTAGACCCTTCAGTGTTTGGTGCGCCGGTCCATAACACATGCGATAGCCCTGTTACTTTACTATCTTCTGGGTGAATACACTCCACGGCACGCCCTGCAATTTCGCGTACCAATGGACTGAACTTTAAAATATCCCCAGGCGACCATTTATCAATGCCAGGGAAGTTTTCTTGCGGCTCAACAATGGCGTAAAAGTTACCGCCATAAGCGATATCGAGTTTGATTTTGCCAAGCTCTGGCACGTCAATTTCAATATCACGATGTGCTAAATAAGCCGCAACATTATAAATTTTGACCCAATCAACTTTGTTGTTAGTCATCTGATATTCAACATTGATCTGCCCTGCTGGCACATCAATAATCAATTTACCCTGCTCTTTGGGTTGAATAAGCCCCGCTTCTAAACCCGCTGTAACCGTACCTATCGTGCCATGTCCGCACATAGGTAAGCAGCCAGAAGTTTCAATAAACAAAATGGACGCATCGGCATTATCTGAACAGGGGGGATACAAAAACGCGCCCGACATCATGTCGTGACCACGAGGCTCAAACATCAAAGACTGGCGGATCCAGTCGAATTCGCGCATAAAGTGCATACGCTTTTCACCCATGGTATTACCATCAAGCACAGGGTGCCCCGAGGTTACCAATCGCACTGGATTACCACAGGTATGGGCATCAATACAAAAATAGGTCCCTTTCTTCACTTGCTGCACTCCTATCTATTGTTACTTCTTATAATGCGAAATAGGCGTGCACCTTGATGCACACCTTGGCTAAGGGGAAAGCCTAATTGTTATACGTCGTACGCTAAAACCATATCTAGATGTGTCATTGCATTTTTGCATTGTGTTGTGAAAAACGGCTGCACATATTGCCAATTTAGTTTCATTTGTTTTTACTTCGAAAAGTGATACTGTACATTGTATACCGATTAAGTTAATGTATATTGTATACAATGTAAAGCACTATTTTAATCTAATGGAAAACACCTCTCGATCGGTTAATCAAAATGTCGCTGTAATTGGCGCTGGCGTAATTGGTATTGCAACCGCAATTCAGCTGCAACAATGTGGTTATCAAGTCACATTACTCGATAAACAAGGTATTAGCGAAGGCTGTTCAAAAGGTAATGCGGGGCACTTTGCGACTGAGCAAGTATTCCCATTGGCGCAGGCCTCTTTATTGCCGCAACTGCCAAAAATGCTGCTCGATCCAAAAGGAGCACTGCGTATTAGTCCGAGTTATTTATTTAAAGCATTACCGTGGTTTGTGCGATTTTTAGCAAATATGCGTCCGCGCATTTTCAAGCAAAACAAAGAAGCGTTAAAAAAACTAAACTGCGCGGCAATAAACGCATGGCAGCGGCTTACTCAAGCAAGTAATAGCGAAGGACTATTCCATTTAAATGGCAGCTTACTCACCTTTGAGTCAGACTCGCGAAAAAATGCGCTTACAACACTAGAACACTATAAAAATGAGGGTGTTAATGTCACCCTACTTGAACGCAATGAGCTTGATGAATTACAACCGGGCTTACATCAAAATATAACGCATGCTTTATATTTTACTGATGTAGGGCACACCTGTAGCCCATATCAATTAAACCTCGCGCTATTTGAGCATGCAAAATCGTTAGGTGTTAGCTTTAAACAAGTTGAAGTCACATCGCTATTTACTACCGATTCAGCTGTAACCATAAGTACCAACCACAATGACCTAGTGTTTGATGCACTCGTAATGTGTACCGGTGCTCACAGCAAAACAATGTGTAAACAACTTGGTTATAACGTGCCACTTGATACAGAGCGCGGTTATCATTACATGGTAAGTAGTGAGAACATGCCAACTATGCCGGTTGTTTCATTTGAGAAAAAGTTTATTTTAACCCCGATGCAAGAAGGTTTACGCCTTGCGGGGACAGTAGAATTTGCAGGCCTTAACAAAGCACCAACTTATCGCCGTGCAGATATGTTAAAGCAACTTGGCGAATCTATTTGGCCGAATATGGTAGACGACCACCCTGAGCAAGATAAAAAATGGATGGGTTTTCGCCCTACGCTACCCGACTCACTGCCTGTGATTGGACGCGCACCAAAGCACAACAATGTATTTTTTAACTTTGGCCACCAGCACCTAGGTCTAACCCTTGCGGCAATTTGTGCCGAGCTTATCGCTTGTGATGTGCAAGGAGTTAAACCCTTAATTGATTTAACCCCATATTCAATCGCTCGTTTTAGTTAACAGGCAACACCACTTTTGCAACGCAACCACGTTCAGGGTGGTTGCTAAGTGAAATCACTCCGTTATGCGCTGATACAATTTGGCGACACAGCGCAAGACCCGTTCCTGTGCCTTGCTTTTTGGTGGTGTATAAAGGCACAAAAAGGTTGTCAGGGTTACTAATGCCTGTGCCTAAATCTCTGATTTCAATCACTACTTGTTGCTCATCTTGCTTAAGTGAAATATCTATCGTGTGATCTGGCGCTGCTTCATGGGCATTTTTCAATAAATTAATTAAACACTGTTCTAATTGAGCCGCATCCACCTCAACCATGCAGTTATCTGCTAAATGTAAATTACAGGGGTAACCAAGTAACTCTGTACTACTTGAGATTATTTTTACTAAATCATGCGGTTTCTTTTGCGGCTCAGGTAAAGTCGCAAGTTGACGATAACCCTGAATAAAGAATTTTAAGCGAGTTGCACGTTCGCCAATAATGGTTAAGCCACCTTGAATATCTTCTTTGTCTTCACCGTCAATCGGCAAGCTCGATGATATTTTATTTATCGTGTCGGTTAAGCTAATAATGGGCGACAACGAATTATTAATTTCATGACTTAACACACGCACTAAGTCTTTCCATGCTTTTTGTTCTTGATGGCTCAGTACTGTTTCTAAATCCGATAAAATAAACAAGTTATGCTGCTTACCTGCTTCTCTAAAATTATCACGATACAAATGCAAGCGAGATGATGCTTGTTTATTCGCAACCATCACTAACTGATTATTGGGCGCATCAATAAGCTCGACCAAATTTAAATCCGCAAGCGTATGGTTAATCAACTTAGATTCAGATTTCTCAAAAAAGCGCTCGGCCGCAGGGTTTGCCAAGGTAATTTTTTGATTTTCATCACACGCGAAAATGATTACGCCAATTTGTTTAATCAGTTTCGCTAATAACAACTGGCTTTCTTTATATTCAAAGCGTGTGGTTGATAAGTTGTCTGCAAGTCGATTAATCTGCTGAACTAAATCGCCAAGCGCCGATGACTCAGCAGCGCCCTTAGCACGCAAGGTGTAATCACCTACATTTAACGCTTCAACTAAATTTGCTAACGACAAAAACTGCTCGTTTAATTTATCAAACAAGTAATAAAGATTAACCAACACCACTAAAATCAGTAACACACTCACCAGTGCTTGCAAATAGATGCTGAAGTCCGCCTGCCAAATCATCACCAGCGCAATAAAATTGCCCGGCAGCGCTGCCCACAACACCGAACGTTGTAACTGATTGAAAAAGTTTTTCACGATTAGATACCAAACTTATCGAGTCGACGATAAAACGCACTGCGACTTAAGCCAAGTGATTTTGCCGTATCCAATGCGTTGCCTTGGTATTCCATTAAACGCTGTTCAATCACCGCTTTTTCAATGTCATCCATGGTGCCTTGGTACTTAGTGGTTGTTTGCTCAAGAGTCTCTGAGATTTGAGCTGCACTTGGCGTTAGCATTAGATGCTCTGGGCTGATTTCGCTTACGGCAAGTAACGTCGCTCGCTCTAAGGTATGAGATAGCTCGCGTACATTGCCCGGCCAATCATATGTCATTAGTGCATCGCACGCCGCAGGCGATAAACTTGGCGCTGGTTTATTAAAACGTTTAGCCGCTTTAGCAATAAAGTTATTCGCCATTGGCAATATGTCATCTTTACGCTCAGCTAAACTTGGTAAACGCACCACAAAGGTGTTTAAACGGTATAGCAAATCTTGGCGAAATGTAGCGTCTTCTACCATCGCATCTAAATTGGCATTGGTTGCTGAAATTAAACGAATATTAGCGGCTTGGGTTTTACTTGAGCCAACTTTTTCAAATTGATGCTCTTCTAATAAGCGTAGTAACTTTGCTTGTTGTGGCAACGGAATATTACCAATTTCATCCATAAACAAGGTGCCCTTTTCGGCAAGTTCAACTCGGCCAATACGATTCTCCTTGGCATCGGTAAAAGCGCCTTTTACATGGCCAAATAATTCAGACTCAAATAAGCTTTCGCTGATTGCGCCCATATTTACCGAAACAAAGCGTTCGTTATTACGGCTGCTCAACGTATGAATATGCTGCGCGAGTAAACTTTTACCGGTGCCATTTGGCCCGGTGATCAGCACATTGATATCGGCTTTGGCAATTTGCACTAGTTGTGCAAGCAGGGCTTTCATCGGTGCAGATTCAACAATCAACTCACCTTCATTGTGTGCTAGTTCGCTTTTTAAGTTTTGGTTTTCTTGGTTAAGCACTTGGTTTTGAAGTTTTTGCTCGCGCAATTTAAGCTGATTGGTGATGACTGTTAATAAGCGTTCGTTTTCCCATGGCTTTTCGACAAAATCACCCGCTCCGGCTTTCATTACCTCAACGGCAATTTCAACACTTGCCCATCCAGTCATACAAACAATTGCCAAGCTTTCATCTAGAGCTGCGAGCTGTTCGGTAAGATTAATACCTTCCTGACCAGAGGTAGTATCAGCGTAATAATTTAAATCGATTAAAGCGAGATCAATGTCGTTTTGTTTTACAAAAAAAGCAGCTTCTGCTGGCGAACTTGCTGTAGTGACTTTAAACCCTTCGCTTTTTAAAAAAAGGCGAAGTGCGGCAACAATACTAAGATCGTCATCAGCAATTAAAATATGAGACACAATTTATCCTTTACTGCGTTAATTCTTATTAGCTTATTAAGTAAGCATAATGCGGGATAGTGGTTTTAGGGTAAAAGTTAACTTTGGTTAAATCAATAAATAAAAAACCAGTGCAAGCACTGGTTTTTTTATTTAATTTTATTTATTCGTGCCTAAGTGCACTTGATGGTTCCATATTAAGTGCGTTACGAACTGGTAGCACAACCGCAAGGATAATTACTAAGCTGATTAATACTGGTACACCAATATAAACAAGCAGTGAGCCCTCGGCCATACTGCCTTGCTCTAGCATTTTTACTAACAGCACACCAGCTGGAATACCTAAAATTAAGCCAGCCACTAGCTGTTTTGTCGCTTGCATTAGGTAGTGGTTATACACATTTCTGTTATCTGCACCAAGCGCTCGGCGAACACCGATTTCTTGTGTTTTTTGCACAATAGAGTTAGCCATAACACCGTAAATACCACTAAATGCAATGACCATTGACGAGATAGCGAATAAGATAAAGATATTAGCAATAAAGTTCATACCCGATAAACGACTGTCAATACCCGCTTGGATGTCAGTGATGCTGTAAGGTGCAACATCAGCATCTAACTCAACCGCAGCTTTAGTTAATAAGCTTACAGGGTTATGCATTGCAGTTGCTGTAGGCGCATTTTTAATTACCACATTCATATTCAAACGAGGGAACTGCTGATAAGCCAAAAACATCGATGCCTCATCACTATTGTGATCAAATGGTTGGCCAAATATGACATTGTTAGTAACGCCCACAATGGTCACTACGGCATTATCCATTTCCATTAATTTAATGCGCTTGCCGATAGGGTTTTCATCCGCTAAATGTTTTTCAGCAAAATTTTTAGTAACTACTGCATTTAGGCTTGTTCCTGCTGAATCTGTGTTATTGAATAAGCGCCCTTCCAACAATGTCATCTCCATTGCTGAAAAGTAGTTATTCATAACAATGTTCACATTAGAACCTGGGTAACTTGGGTTTTTGCCGTAATCTACTCCCTCAACCGAGATATTTTGGAAAATACCCCAAGTATGCGGCAATGACTGACTAAACGTAACACTTTCAATTGCAGGGTTTGCAGTTAGCTTTTCTTCAAGTGAACGATAATACTGTTTTGCTCTTTCAATGTTTTCTTTTCCGTAGCGTTCACTTGGCAGTGCAATACGTGCTGCAACGCGGTTATCAATTGCAACACCGTAATCTGCGTCATTCATCTTGCTTACTAAGTTAAGCATCGCTGCTGAAAGCATAATAAGCGCACACGATAAAGTTACTTCTAAACCAACAATTACCTTGCTAAGTAGACCTGCCGTTTTGCTTTGCGCGCCACGTGTGCCATCACGCAGTACTGCGTTGATATCGGTTTTAGTTGCACGCCATGCAGGTAAGCCACCTGTAATTAGTATGGTACTTAACACTGTTACCACAGTGATCAGTAAGCTTGTTTGCGTAAGCCCTGCTTGCCACCAAAATGGTGGTTCAATTGGCAGCGAATTTAAAAAGTAGTCAAACGTCAAATCGAGACCATAGCCGGCAATTAACACGGCTAAGCAACCAGACAGTACACTAATAATTAAGCTTTCACACATTAATTGGCGAATAAGCACAGAACGTGGTGCGCCAAGCGCTGTACGAATTGCACTTTCTTTATTGCGCTCAATAGCGCGAGATAACAACAAGTTACCCACGTTTACACACGCAAGAACTAAAATAAATAGCACCGCTAACGCCATAGCAAGTACCAGCGCATCACCGCCTTTACCAATTTTTTCCAGTTGGAAGGTCCAAACAAAACCAATTTTTGTTGAGTTTAGCTCTGGATACTGGCGAGCAAACTCCGCAAAAATGGTCTCCATTTCGCGATTTGCTTGCTGTTCAGACACTCTTTCTTTTAACAAGCCGTAAACTGCTATGTAATTAGAATCTTCTCGCGCAATACCTTGGCTTTCGACTTTAAACGGCATATACATTTGCGCAAAGTCAGGAAAGCGATAACCAGGCTCTGTTACCCCAACTACTGTATGGTTTTTGCCATCGATACGTACTTTTTGACCGACAATTGTTGGGTCAGACGCAAACATTTCACGCCATACAAAATCACCTAACACTACTACACGCTCATTGCTGGTAGAATCTGCTTTTGTTAATAAACGACCAAGCGCTGGTTTTGCTTCCGACACTTTAAAGAATTCTTCACTGACAAAGTGTGATGAATAGCGAATAGCACGGTCGCTTGTTGAAACGGTTACAGTGTACGTATCGTAAGCATCTAAAAACTCAAAGCTGGTTTGTTGATTAACAATGTCCAAGTATTCTTGGTAACGCACCGACGTACCATCATACGCCACACCATTTACTACCGTCGTAATTTTGCGTAAACGCTCGCCATCTTCAAGTGGGATAGTGCCGCTTAATGTATTGAAAATAAAACTGAACATATAAATACATAAGCTTAAACCAATGGTCATAACAAAGGTGGTTAGCGCTGCAAAACGTGGGTTTTTAAGCATTCCACGCACAGCATATAAAATATCGTCTAACATGGCATTTCTCCT
The DNA here is from genome assembly GCF_001399975.1 of Pseudoalteromonas sp. P1-9. Taxonomy (GTDB): domain Bacteria; phylum Pseudomonadota; class Gammaproteobacteria; order Enterobacterales; family Alteromonadaceae; genus Pseudoalteromonas. Next base: position 75,537 of record NZ_LKBD01000018.1, on the reverse strand, counting down.
TATGCTACTGCAACTTGCGCTTGCGTATCGCCAACAATACGGCCATCAAATACTTCCACAATACGCTCAGCTCGTTTTGCACCACGCGGGTCGTGAGTAACCATACAAATAGTGGTGCCCTCTGCATGTAACTTGTCTAGTAACGCCATCACTAGCTCGGCATTTTTAGAATCAAGGTTACCGGTTGGTTCGTCCGCTAAAATAATTGAAGGGTTGCCAACAATGGCTCGCGCTACAGCAACACGTTGCTGCTGACCACCAGAAAGTTGCGCTGGGTAATGCTTTGCTCTGTGGCTCATATCAACTCTTTCTAGCGCTGCCATGGCCATTTGCTTACGCTCGGCTTTAGTTAAGTCTTTACGGTAAGTCAGTGGCAATGTCACGTTTTCTTCTACCGTTAAATCGCTAATCAGGTTAAACGATTGAAATACAAAACCGATTTCTTTGTTACGAATATATGCGCGCTGTTTGTGATCAAGCCCAGCTACTTGATGACCATTTAATTCAAAACTGCCACCCGAGCAGGTATCCAGTAAGCCTAAAATTGATAGTAAGGTTGATTTACCACAACCTGAAGGGCCTGAAATTGATACGTACTCGCCTTGTTTAATATCTAAATTAATCTCGCTTAGTGCGTGAGTTTCAACTTCATCGGTAGCAAATACTTTTTTTAGGTTTGTTAGTTTAATTAGTGTATTCATGTGATTATTCCTTCAAAATTCGTTATTAATGTGGTTTTGGATTAGTTCAGCGCAACACGTGCATGACGTGAAAATTCGCTTTGCTCAGAGATTACCACCTGATCACCCACGGCTAATCCAGTTACAATTTCAATTTCGGTGCTTGATGCTTTACCGTAGGTCACCGCTACTTTTTCAGCATAACGGCCATTTTCAACCAGTTTAAAAGCACTTAGGGTGCGCTCAGCTTGCGAAAATGCTGGGCGACGCACAAATAAGGTGTTACTTTTTTTAGCAACTATAATGTCGCCATCAACAGAGAGATCGGGGCGCGCTTCTTGCGGTAACGGTGTTTCAAGTTCAACATCCACTTGTACCGTACCTTCTACAACCGCAGGATCGATTCGCTTAACTTTACCCATAATGGTGTTAAAGCGGGTATCTATCGCCACACTCTGACCAAGCGCGATAGCGGATGCTTTAAGCTCTGGGATTTTTATTTCAGCAATTAAATCATCTTGCTTAGCAAATTTTGCAACATTACTACCAAGTGATACTCGCTGACCTAATTCAAGCGGCATTGCTTGTAAAATACCTGAAACTGGCGCCACTACTTTTAGTGATGCAAGTTGAAATTCGGCACGCTCAATGGTTTTGTTTAGTTTTTCCAAACGCGCTTGCTGCGCGGTAAGGTTTGCTTTTAAGTTTTCGCCAAGTTGCATTTCACGGCGCTTATCAATCGCAAGGGTTTCTTTTAGCTGTGACACAGTCAGTTTTGAACCTTCGTAATCAAGACGAGACACCGTTGCGTTACCTTTTTGAATTAATTGCTCTTCTGCTTGCAAACGCATATTAGCTTTATCATAGGCCATTTTGGTTTGTAGCAAGCTTGCTTGCATATCCAGTAATTTGGTTTGTTGGCTTACTTTTAGTGCAGCTAGCTCAGCTTCAAGCGCTGTGCGCTCCCACTGTAGTTCTTCCACTTTTTGCTTTAGTTCAGGGTTAGCAAGTTCAACAATTAAGTCACCTTGATTAACCGCTGCACCTGGCTTCATAAGAATTTTTTCGACTTTACCTTCAACATTACTGGCAACCCAGCGCACATCGCGCGGTGCTAACACACCATGGCCCGATACTTTAATTGTAAATTCGCCTGCTTTAACTTCTGCTGTTAGTAAGTTAGAACGTTTAACCGTTGCACTCGCAAAATCCACTTGCGTAACGCCATAAACGGCGCCTGCAAAAAGTGCAGCTGCCACAGAAAATACTGCAGCTTTCTTTTTGTAAAACGGTGTTTTTTTAGTTTTGATAATGTCCATTTTAAATGCCTAATTATGTTTGCATTGGTAATAGACCTATATCAAAGAGCGTGCCAAACAATAAAAGACAATAATAACAGTGTGTTACTATCAAATCGAAATTTTTAGACTTCTATCACATCCCAATTTTGGGATGACATTTAAAAAACCACATCCCAAAATTGGGATAGCTTTACATTCACCACTATAATTTGGCAGCTGAATAGGTAAGTGGTACTTTAACAAAACAACAATAACTAAAAGGACTTAATATGAAACACTTTATTGCGCCTGTATTACTAGGTGCGACAACTCTTTACTTTGCAAATATGAGTTACCAACAAAGCCTAACAATTTCAGGCTTAAGTAATGAGCTTATATCTCAAGAAGAAACCACTTTTATGCAAGAACAACAGTTAATCGAATTAAGAAAGAAGCTCGCGAGCGTGACAACAGGAGATAACAAAGTTGCAGCATTGCAGTTTGAGATTGAAAGGCTTAATCAACGACTAACGAATGACACAAATGCCGATACACAACCAACTACTTCACACTCCGAACTAGCAAATATTGAGACGTCGATCCCAGAACAGTCTGGTCAAACTGAATTGGCAAACAAGGTCGCGACACAACAAAATTCAGAAGGACCTACCGACTTTGTAGCTGATGCCCTCAACCTATTTGAAAATGAGGAAATCGATTACGCGTGGGCAACTGAAACTGAGCAAAATATCGTACAACTTTTTGCTGATAGGCTTGAGTTTTCAGATGTCACCTTGGTTAACTCCAGTTGTAAATCAACCCATTGCAAAATCACAGTTCAGCCTAATCAACAGCATACACTGATGATCGGTATGAACTTTGCCCGCCTGTTAGATGAGCAAACGTGGTCTAAAAACAGCTCAGCAATGTTTACATACGTAACTAATGAAAGCGGTGAAATGACGCTAATTTACAAACGTGACGGTTTGCTTTAAGCCGGCTTTTTACGTTTGTATCGGCGCTTAAACGGTTTTTGCTTGGGCGGGGGTAAATTACTAAATCCAGTAACGGGTGTTTTACTAGCCAGCTCAATATGCCCTTGTAATTCATTAAGTAGTGGTGACATAAAGCTGATGTAACTACCATGCTTTTCGGCAATTTGCGTTAATTGCGACTCCCAAAGCGCGGTCATATCGGGCTTTGTTAGTTTTTCAGGTAATACATTGATTAAGGCTTTGCCGGTTTCGGTGGCTAATATGTGTTTACCTTGGCGTTGTAAAAAACCGCGTTTAAATAGTAATTCAATAATGCCCGCACGGGTGGCCTCGGTACCTAAGCCGTCGGTGTCGCGCAGGATTTTTTTAATTTCGGCATCATCCACGTAGCGCGCAATTCCGGTCATGGCACTTAACAAAGAGGCATCATTAAAATGCTGTGGCGGCTCAGTTTTTTTTTCAACTAAGCGCCCTTGTTGGCAGGTAAATGATTGCCCTTTTGAAAGCGCGGGTAAAGTTACTTCGTCTTTTAATTCGCTTTTACCCATCAGCACTTTAAAGCCTAGTTGGCTTTCGCGCTTTGCAGTCGCTTTAAACTTACCACCAGCAATTTCTACCAACACTGTTGTGTCGTGATAAATAAAATCTGGGTAAAACAGTGCTAAATATTGGCGACAAATAAGGCCGTAAATTTTTTCTTCTTCAAAGCCTAAACTCGCACTTTTGAGCTTTTTAGCGGTGGGGATAATAGCGTGGTGCGCTTCCACTTTTTTATCATTCCAGCATTTATGTTTAATTGAGGTATCGGCGTTAGCAATTAACTCAGTGCTCTGCCCTTTGTTATTTTCCATCGCACTAAGCACTTGTGCTGCTTCAAAAAAGTGTTCTTTTGGCAAATAACGATTATCTGAACGCGGATACGTAATCAACTTATGCTTTTCATACAAGCTTTGGCAAATATCCAGCACTTTTTTGGCTGGCATTTTAAATAGCTTTGCCGCATCGATCTGCAGTGCCGATAAATTATAAGGTAGCGGCGGTGCTTGCTTTTTGGTTTTTTCCTCCACAGATAACACCTGCCCTTGTTGCCCCGTAATGCGGCTAATGACATTTTCACAAAGGCCCTTATGAAGCACTCGGCCATCTTCATCTTGGTATGGCACGCATGCCTCACTTGGCAGCCATTTAGCTTGAAATTGTTCACCTTGTTCTGTGATATTCTCAGCCATTACTTCATAAAATGGGCGGCTGACAAAGTTTTCGATTTCTAAATCGCGACGCACAACTAACCCTAAAATAGGTGTTTGCACCCGACCAACCGAGAGCACTCCGGTATAGCCGCCTTGTTTACCTTTAATGGTATAAGCACGGGTTAAGTTCATGCCAATTAACCAATCGGCACGCGAGCGCGCCAACGCAGAAACTGACAGCGGTATAAAATCGCGATTCGACTTTAAGTTGGCAAGCGCTTTTTTAACAGCGTTTAAGTTAAGGTCGCTAATCAGTAAGCGCTCTGTAGTATCTAACTTTGTTTTCGATACGTTCGCTTCACTAATGACTTCATCCACCAGCAATTGCCCTTCACGGTCAGGATCGCCTGCATGCACAAGTTGACTGGCTTGTTTTATGAGTTTTTTAAGCAAGGTGAGTTGTTTACGGGTTTTGGCTTTGGCTTTTAATTGCCAAGTGTCGGGCGCGATCGGTAAATCCGCTAAATTCCATTTTTTGTAGCGTTCGTGGTATTCGTCAGGCTCTGCAAGTTCGAGCAAATGACCAATACACCAAGACACTATATCACCATTGCCCACAATAATATGGCCATCCATTTTTTTATGAGGTTTTGGCAACGCATCGGCAATAGCACGCCCTAATGATGGTTTCTCTGCGATATAAAGTTTCAAATCAAAATAAACAACTGTATATAATTACAGTTAACTATATCGTATTATGAATTAAATGCTAATAAAGAATTATGCAGGTTGTGATTTTACAAAGAATTTGTTTTTTAAATAAACAAAAATCGGCATCCAGCAAAGTGCAACGATAGCTGTTTCAAACACAGGGTATATAAATTGATAAGGTGCCAATGAGAAGTTAAAGCTGTTAAAGCCCATATCCATTGCACGAAATGCATTTAAGCAGATAATTGGAATACAAAAAAGCTGACCAAGCACTGATTGACGCCAGGAGACTTTATCTTTTAAACCTAAATAAGCAATGCTGCCCATCCATGCTAAATCATGAAGCAACCAAATAAAGTAGCGATAAAGGTTTTCTGAATCCCACTCAATTAAATAAGGAAAGTAAAAATTTGCGAGCAAAAAAAAGAACGCTGTGGCGCCAGCAAAAACAGCTCCTTGTTTTTGCTTTAAAGCTACAAGAAGTAAAAAAGAAATAACAACAAGTAAAGTTTGATAGCTGCCTATTGAAATAAGCAGCTCTTTAATAGGCATTAGCGAATGCTATTTTTTGTTTTCATCATCAGTGCCACCGCCGTTACCACCGGTACCTGGCATATAAGAAAATTTATCTACTGTTTTCATAATTATCTCCTTGTAGTTGTTTTGCCTTAAGGCATCTTTCAACTTACTGAAATTACTAAAAAACACAAGTACTTTTTCATGAAAAACTATTTCATGTTATGACAAAGAGGTGTTTGCCTATAAAACAAACACCTTTTTGTACAGTCTCTATGCAAGTAACGGTTTACTTTGCGATGCTTGCAGCGCCTGCAACGTTTAGTTGTAACTTATCGAGTGACCAAATACTCTCTTTGCCAACAAAGTAAGCGCGCTTTTCGAGGCGTTGATATGCTTTAAAATAAACAAAGGCCGTTATTATTGCGCATACTTCGAGCGTTATTTGCGATAATCCAGTTGCCGGCCATAACCCAATGTGGGGATCACTAATGCAATAATCGACGTTAGCGGTACCCAAAGGCTCGCAGCATTAATATTAACGATTCAAAATATCAATCCGTAAACAACAGAAAAACAGTGTATTAAGTACAGCAGCGAGCCTAAGAACACACTAATATTCTGACTTGCCATAATTCGTCTCAGTTCTTAATTAGCGTAGACCGTTAATTTACTGTAGCTCTATAGGTGTCGATTCTTTTGCTTTACCTTGCATAATCGATATTTCAACCCGACGGTTACGGCGGCGCGACTCTTCATCAACATTCGGCTCTAACGGTCTAGTATCTGCTCGGCCAATTACCACCATGCGACCTTTGTCAAACGACGGTACTTTTTGCATTTCCGTTGCTACCGCAACGGCTCGCTTAGCTGAAAGATCCCAATTATTAGTGTAAAGCTCGTTGCTCACTTGAAAATCATCGGTATGACCCGATACTGTGATTTCGCCGGGCACATCATTTAGTAACGCTGCTATTTCTTGAATAATCGGCTTAAACTGTGGCTGTAAAAATGCACTACCCGACGGAAATGAGCCATTTTCGCGAATACGGATCACAATTTGCTGACCGAGTGATTCTAATTCAATTGCGCCATCAATAATTTGTTGTTCCAGCTGCTGCGCGATTTTTTTAAGTAGCTCGTTGGTTTTTTCTTGCTGCGCTTCACTGGCGGTTTGTTTAGAGGTACTTGCAGATTCACCACCTCGGCGATTACCGCGTTGCTCTTGTCTGCCGCCAGCACTGTCTTCTTCACCGGCTTGAAATTCAAGCATTTGCTGAGTCATTTCGACGGTTTGCTGCTGAATTGTTTCTATCGGCGTTGGGTCGGGCTTGCCTGGACGAAACTCCATCGCAATAACGCTAGTACCTTTTGGAATATCTTTAACTTCAATCTTATTTTGTACACCAAATGCAAACTTCATCGAGCCTGCAATCTGCTTAAACTTCAGTACATCCATTTCTGAGAAAGCTAATAACAATACAAAGAAGCACATTAATAGCGACATTAAATCAGCAAAGGTGCCCATCCACGCCGGTAATCCGGGGGGCGGGCATTTACACTCTTCTGCTTCGTCCGACATCGTCTACCCCTCAGTATCCACTTGGCGTTTAGACTCTGCTAAATAGTTTTTCAAAATACCTTCGATCACTTTTGGATTTTGGCCATCTTGAATACCTAAAATAGCGTCTAAAATTAAGCGCTGATTGAGTTGCTCTTCGTCTTTGCGGTTTTCTAATTTAGCTTGAATTGGAATGGCGATTACGTTCGCAAGGAATGCACCATAAAGTGTTGTAAGTAAGGCAACCGCCATTGCTGGACCGATGGCTTTGGGGTCATCCATGTTCGATAACATGGCTACCAGACCAATCAAGGTACCAATCATGCCCATCGCAGGCGCAACATCACCCAGTGCTTTAAATAATCCAGCACCAGCTTCATGACGTGTTGTTGTTAAACTAATATCTTTTTGCAATGTGGCACGCACTACATCAGCGTCATGGCCATCCACTAGCATATCAATGCCTTTACGCATAAAAGGGTTAGGGATATCAGCTTCTTCTAGTGCTAAAAAGCCGCCTTTACGGGCAGCGTCAGCCAGCTCTACTGATTTTTCGATAAGTTCTTCTGGCGCTTCAATTTTAAACATAAAGGCCTTACCAGCGACTTTACCTATGCCAAAAAATTGCCCCATAGTGTAGTTAGAGAGTACAACAAATAATGAACCACAAAATACAATGAGTACTGAGGGCACATCGACAAACATACCAATATCACCACCCATGACCATTGCCATCACAATGAAACCAATTGCACCGACAATGCCTATAACCGTTGCTAAATCCACTTTGACTCCCAGTTGTAATACTTATAAACCAAGTTTGGGTTTTAAATTTGAGGCTCAATATGCTTGCGTGAAGACAAGATACCGTAACTATTATAATAATTTACTTTTATTTATCGGCAAGCGCTAGCAAAGTATTAGTAATTTATTTTGCATACATCAACTTAGCTTTTAATAAAAACAGTGACATTATAAGCCCCAGACAGAATCACCTTAATACTGCTAGCAATAAAGTTTAGCTGCATTTATCACAAATTTATGCGCTTTAACCCAACCTTTAACAAATTAATTTAGCTCAAATAGGAGTAAAACAAAGCGTTAAAGCACATTCGTTAGGATATTTAGCAAGTTAAATTGAATTAGCGCGGCAATAACCATAAAATTAGCCAATTCTTTTTTACTTTGCGTGGCAGGTAACTTATGGCGAGCAAAAAGCCTGAAAATTTAAGCTTCGAAGAAGCCATTTCAGAACTTTCAACAATTGTCACTGAAATGGAACACGGTGATTTGCCTCTCGAAACAGCGTTAAAGCAATTTGAGCGTGGTATTGCCCTCGCCTCAGCTTCATCACAAAAGCTTGAGCAAGCACAACAAAAAGTGCAAATCTTGATGGGGCAAAATGACAATGCCCAACTTGTGGATTTTAACCAATAGGCGTTCCATTGAATTCTGTCGACTCTATAATCTCTGCGTATATACCGCGCATTGAAGAAAACTTGAGCGCGCTGAGCACAGCGTCACATCACACGGATGAAAAGCTCGTAGCCGCATGTCGCTACAGTTTATTAAATGGTGGCAAACGTTTACGACCGATTTTGGTTTACCTAACAGGTGAATTATTTAACGCCGACAACGCCGATCTAGACCGAATTGCATGCGCAATTGAGTGCGTTCATAGCTATTCGTTAGTACACGATGACCTGCCAGCGATGGATGATGATGAACTGCGCCGCGGCAGACCAACATGCCATATTGCCTACGATGAAGCGACTGCAATTTTAGTAGGTGATGCACTACAATGTTTAGCATTTGAAACCATTACTGAATCACAATTCAATGGCACTACTGTTAACAACCAGCTAAAAATCGTAAACACATTAGCAAATGCGTCTGGATTATTGGGTATGTGTGGCGGACAAGCACTTGATATTGCCGCAACCGATTCGGTAATTACCCTAACTCAACTTGAGCAAGTACATAAATTAAAAACCGGTGCACTGCTTAAATCGGCAATTAAGATGGGCGCTCTTGCCGGTAATGCCAACGAATTAGAAATTGCGGCACTAGCACGCTATGCTGAAGCAATTGGCCTTGCATTCCAAGTTCAAGACGACATTCTTGATGTTGAAGGTGATACACACACCTTAGGTAAACCACAAGGGTCTGACATCGAAGCCAACAAAGCAACCTACCCTGCTTTACTAGGCATTGAAGGCGCGAAAGATAAAGCGCGAAATCTTGTGAACCAAGCAATTAACGCTTTGTCTGAAATAGATGCCGATACAGGTCGACTCAAAGCGATTGCAGAATATATAATTGCTAGAGATCACTGATCCCTAGTACGCCAAATAAGCGATAACAATAAGTTGGCGACTCATTTTTAGGATAGAATTTAAAACATCATGACATTTGATAGTAGCAAGTATCCATTATTAAGCTTAGCGAATACGCCAGAGCAACTGCGCGAAATCCCGCAGCAAAACTTGGCTGAGCTAAGCGATGAACTGAGAGAGTACTTACTTAACTCAGTATCACAAAGTAGTGGGCACCTCGCCTCAGGTCTTGGCACCGTTGAGCTGACTGTGGCGTTGCATTACGTATATAACACACCATTTGACCGATTGATTTGGGATGTTGGCCATCAGGCATATCCACATAAAATTTTAACAGGTCGCCGTGAGCAAATGCATACCATTCGCCAAAAAGATGGTTTGCACCCTTTCCCTTTCCGTGAAGAAAGTGAATACGATACCTTTAGCGTAGGCCATTCAAGTACCTCAATTTCTGCGGCACTTGGTATGGCGCTGGCGTCTGAAAAAGAAGGCCAAGACCGTAAAGTTGTTGCCGTTATTGGTGATGGTGCGATTACTGCGGGTATGGCATTTGAGGCAATGAACCACGCCGGTGACTTAAATCCCGATATGCTGGTTATTCTAAACGACAACGAAATGTCGATTTCAGAAAACGTAGGTGCGCTCAACAACCACTTTGCGCGTATTCTGTCAGGTAGCTTTTATACCAACATTCGTGAAGGCGGTAAAAAACTACTCTCAGGCATGCCACCGGTAAAAGAGCTGGCAAGTCGTATGGAAGAACACCTTAAAGGTATGGTGATCCCAGGTACGTTTTTTGAAGAGTTAGGCTTTAACTACATTGGGCCAATTGATGGCCATGATGTTGGCATGCTAACTGATACCTTACGTAATATGCGTAACTTAAAGGGCCCGCAATTACTTCACGTACGCACACAAAAAGGTAAAGGCTATAAACCAGCAGAAGCTGATCCAATTGGCTATCACGGCGTCCCAAAGTTTGACCCAAGTGAAACCAGCTTACCAAAGTCGAAACCAAGCGCACCTACTTTCTCAAAAGTATTCGGCGATTGGTTATGCGATATGGCCGCAAAAGATCCGAAACTTATGGCAATTACGCCGGCGATGCGCGAAGGTTCAGGCATGGTGCGCTTTTCAAAAGAGTTCCCAAGCCAATATTATGATGCGGCAATTGCTGAACAACACGCGGTAACCTTAGGAGCAGGCTTAGCCTGTGAAGGGCTTACCCCAGTTGTGGCAATTTACTCAAGCTTTTTACAACGTGGTTACGATCAACTTATCCACGATGTAGCTTTGCAAAATTTACCAGTAATGTTTGCTATCGACCGTGCTGGCGTAGTCGGTGCAGACGGTGAAACTCACCAAGGTGCATACGATTTAAGCTATATGCGCTGTATTCCAAACATGGTGATCATGGCACCAAGTGATTTAGACGAATGTCGTCAAATGCTTTACACCGGCCATCTTCATCAAGGACCCAGTGCGGTACGTTACCCTCGTGGCAGCGCAGGCGACATTATGCCAAATGATGCGATGAGCGCACTTGAGATTGGTAAAGCTAAGGTTATTCGTGAAGGTAAAGACACAGCCATTTTAAGCTTTGGTACCTTGCTTGATGAAGCAAAGCAAGTGGCTGAAGGGCTTAACGCGACGTTACTTGATATGCGTTTTGTTAAGCCACTTGACGAAACGGCAATTAAACAGCTTGCAGCTTCTCACAGCACCTTAGTTACCCTTGAAGATAACGCGCTTATGGGTGGTGCAGGCTCTGCAGTGAACGAGTTTGTAATGGCAGAAAAGTTAGGTATTTCGGTACTTAACTTAGGCTTACCTGATGTGTTTATTAAACACGGTACGCAGCAAGAGATCCATCAAGAGCTTGGCCTTGACGCTGACGGTATTCAAAAAAATATCGAAGCGTACTTAGCCAAATAGCGCATGCCTTAAGAATTCAGATTTCAGCAACTTTCTGAAATCTGAATTCTAAATCCCCACACTTAACTATTTTATATCTCAGAAATATGCAGTTTAGCTTGCTCAGAATCTAATAACGATTCTAACTGCTGAGCAACACGTTCACTGTCTTCAAATTCAAACGCATCGATATTATCTGAAAAGCTAAAGTAAGCGACACTTCCCGGCTTTTTCGCCTTTGCTTTTTGCAGTGCAATATCGGCAATTTTAATGGATGTTTCCCAGCTAATAATTTGCCCGCCAAGTAACGGTAGTGGGTAAAATGCCCAACCAACCGAGCCTGTTAGTTTTGTTTTACGGCCATCAGGCATAACAAAATTTTGTCCAGCTAGCTGATGACTAATACTGCGCGCAAACTGATGTACGGCGCTCTTTTGCATATCCCTTAGTAAAATCAAAAACTCGTCGCCACTCCAACGTACCACATAGTCGGCACCTTGTACCTGCTCTGTCAGCAAGGACGCAATTTGCTGTAAACAGTTATCGCCAGCAAACGAACCAAACACATCGTTCACGCGGCTAAACTTGTCCAAGTTCAAAATCAGCAGTGCCATACATTTACCCTGAATTTCAAGGCTTTCGCGGTTACTTTGGAAATGCTCGATGTCTTTCGGTAGTTGATCAAATAAGAAGCGACGGCTGCGAAGGCCTGTAAGCTCATCTGAGTGACTTACCAGTTTTAGCCTGTCGTTAGCTTTATTGAGTTGCTCATTCGCTGAAATAAGCGCTTGAGTACGCGTTTCAACTAAACGTTCTAGTTCTTCTTGCTTACGGCGCTCTTGATTGCGATAGAACAGAAACACAATATACAGGGCAAGAATAAACGACATCACAACGATTAAACGAAACACCACTGTTTCATCAAAGGCTTTTGGAATAATCAAGGTTTGTGAAATCGTATCGGCACTACTCCACTCTTGACCGCGTCTTTTTGCTTGTAGTTCAAAAACGAACTTCCCAGCCGGTAAGTTAGCATAGTTTGCTTCGCGGCTATTATTTGCTTCACGCCAAACCCCATCAAGACCTACAAGGCGATAGCGAAAATCGATTTCAGAAGCAGTTTGGAAATTAATTGCGGTATAACCCAGTGTTAAATTTCGTTCCTCTGTTTGCAATGTAAGGGTATCGACCTCAGGTACTGAATAGGTATTTTTCTCGCCACCGTTATCGGCCGTGACCGTTTCAATAATCGGACGAATATCACTTTCACTAAACAGCCGAATATTGGTTGGAATTTCAACCAAACCAGATTTACTTGGATACCATAAGCTCGAACCAACACGGGCAATTGCACCAAGCGCATTACCCGAACAACACTGACTGGTTTTGCCATCAAGCTGTTTGTTGTAAGGCGAGATAACCTGTTCAACTTCTAACGAGTGAATACCTTCTTCAAACTGTTTAAGCGGCAAGCGATAGACACCTTTGCTCGTGCTCACCCATAAATAATTCAGCGCTTGATCAAAATGCAAACTTAAAATAGGTCCGTAAGGTAAGCCATTAGATACATCTAACTGACGCCAAACGCCTTTTTCACTGCGATAAAACAAGCCATTATTTTGCGTTGCAACAAACAGCCTATTTTCAACGGGAAGAATAAAACTGATATTTGATTCAGCTAATGCGCTGCCCATGGCTAAACGCTCGATACCACGCTCACTGAAAAAATAAGCGCCGCGCGAGGTGCCTAAGTAACCTTTGCCATTTTGCTCATCGATAAAAGTAATGTATTTACTATCAAGAAACGAGTTATAAACAAACGAGCGTAAACCGTTAAAGGCCAAACGATATAAACCACGATCTGTGGCTAGCCAAACGCCGCCTTGCTCTGCACTTTCGATAGCAAACACGGCTGTTGCACGTAAGGTTGCGGCATCAAGCTTAAGTAATTCTTTACCATCGTAAACAAAGGCCCCACGGTTCGTTGCGATAAATAAACGCGAGCCCTGAAAATGTAAATCATGAACGGTCAAACCACCGAGTTTTGCAGCCGCAATTTCTACGTTAAATAAACCGCTTTCATCTAAATAACCAATACCGTTTTTAGTAGCTAACCATAAACGCTGATCTTCTCCATACTTTAGCGTTGTAACCGATTGGTTTAGGCCTTTACTATCGCGATGACGTTTTACTTGGCTAGGGCGTGCTTGCCACAATCCTTCGGTTAAACTTGCAAGCCAAATAATGTCGTCTTGCCCTCTGAAAATATCTGAAAACCAAACTGTTTGCTCAAGGTCTGATTGCTCAATCCACTGCCAAATACCACTGCTGTCGCGATACAATAATCGCCCTTTAGTCGAAACCCACAATGAACCATCCGAATCGTACATAAATTTATATACTGTGGCGTTATTGGCATAGGGTAATGAAAAAGGTCTTAACTCTTGGTCAATATCGAGAAAGTAAGCACCAACTTCAGAGGCAATAAATAAGTCCCCTTCCAGCCATGCTAAGTCGTATAATACCGATTGTGCTAAGCGCTGTGGCAATGAAATACGTTCGGTAATTTCAAAGCGAATTTTACCGGTAGTTTCATTCGCTAAACTTTGTAAATGCAGTAAGAAGCGATCGTTAATAAGCCAAATACCGTCAGGCGACAGCGCCATTTTGCGCACTTCACCAATCAGTTTCACTAAGGCATTTCGTTTATTGCTAAAATTATTATTGGTGTCACTTACACCAAGCAACTGAGAAATGGTATTAAGTTTTTGGTTGGAGTAAAGGTAAAGACTGTTCGATGCAATCCAGATACGGCCGTTGTTATCTTGTGCGATATCACGTACTGGACCGTTTAAACTAAAGCGCTCTGATGTCAGCTCACTTGGGCTAAACTTTACTAGCCCGTTATCGGTGCCAATCCATAAAAAACCGTCGTTATCGATAAGCAAACTGTTGATTGCATTGCTTGGCAAAAAATCACTGTTGTTAACATTAAAATTAGTAAAGCGATTACCGTCGAAACGGCTCAAGCCAAACTGGGAGCCAATCCACAAGTAACCTTGTTGGTCTTGTACAATGTTTTTAAGTGATTGTGATGCAAGCCCGTGCTGAATATGCCACTGTTTCACCACATAGTCATCAAGCGAAGCGTATGTCGGTTTGAGTGTACTAAGCAGTACAACTGTAAATAACAATATTAAGCGAAACAGCACGGTTTATCTCATTATTAAATTAGCCCGCAATAAACAACTAGCTGTAAACATATAAGTGAAAATATCCCTGCCAGAATATCGTCAACCATAATGCCAAAGCCACCTTTTACGTGTTTATCGAGCAGTGTGATCGGCCAAGGTTTAACAATATCGAAAAAGCGGAATAAGATAAAGCCAACCAGTAAGGTTTGCCACGAAATTGCGGCACCAATCATGGTGATATAAAAACCCGCCACTTCATCCCAAACAATGGCAGGATGATCATGTACGCCAGCATCGCGACTTGCAACGTCACAAAACCAAATACCAATAGCGCAAATTGCAATCGCAACAACCAACTGTAGCCACAGCGGCGCCATCATGGTAAGGAAAATAAACGGAATTGCCGCTAAGGTACCAAAAGTGCCAGGTGCTTTAGGCGCCAGTCCTAAGCCAAAACCCAGCGCACAGAAATGTGTAAATTTTTTTAAGTTAAATTGTGCCACGCACACTCCGATTATTCTGCATTAAAGTGCTCAAAGCCACATTGCGTTAATGTTAACGGTTTACCTTCAAGCGTCAATTCAACCTTGCCAACATTATTGTTGATTTGACCAATACACGACAGAGCAACGCCATACTGTTTGAGCGTCATTTCAACTGTGGTACGACGTTCTTCCGGTAACGTGAATAGCAGCTGATATTCATCACCATAGGTTAAGGCATAATTAAGCGCTGACTCTAATGGCAATACGTCTTTTATTGTTGCAGCCAGTGGGATATTTTCAGCAAACAATTTTGCGCCAACGCCCGACATCTGACAAATATGGCCGAGATCGGCAATTAAACCATCAGAAATATCAATACAACTGGTTGCTTTGCCACGTAACATTTGCCCTGCGGCAACTTGCGGTGTGGGATAATCAAACGCTTTATTGGCATTGGCAAACTGCTGCTCAGTAAGCGATACTTTGCCATACTTGCTATCAATTGCGAGCCCAGCATCACCGAGTGACCCAGTAACAAACACCCAATCACCATTTTTTGCACCACTGCGCGTTAACGCACTGCCATTTGGCACAAAACCTTTAGCACAAATACTAATGGTTAATGGACCTTGTGTCGTATCACCACCGACAATTTGCACATTGTAGTACTCAGCAATTTCATGCATTCCTTGGGTAAACTGCTCAAGCCATTTTGTCTCGGCGTTTGGTAGCGTGAGCGCCACAGAAATCCACGCAGGCTCTGCGCCCATTGCGGCTAGGTCACTTAAGTTTACGGCTAGTGCTCTGTAGCCCAGTGCTTTTGGGTCGATATCTTTAAAAAAGTGAACACCTTCAACAAGGGTATCTGTGGTCACAGCTAATTGGCAGTTTTCAGGAACGTTTATCAGTGCTGCATCGTCACCAATGCTCAATGAGACATCTTTACGTGCGACACCGCGGCCTTTGAAAAAGTGAGAGATTAATTCAAATTCTTGCATGCACAAAAAAGCCGGCCTAAAGCCGGCTCTCCAATTATTTTTTTCTAAGCTGATTCTGGGTCTTATCTAGCACCCCATTCACAAACTTATGGCTATCATCAGCAGCAAATAGTTTTGCCAGCTCAATACCTTCATTGATAGCAACTTTGTAAGGTACGTCTTCGCGGAACTTAAGTTCATAACAAGACAGACGCAAAATCGCTTTCTCGATTAAATCGATTTCATCAAAAGGACGATCTAGATGCGGCGTAACAGCTTCATCTAGCGCCTTATGATTGACTGCAACACCACGTGCTAAGTCTTTAAAATAATCCACATCAATTTTGGTTACATCGTTTTCAACAAGCATTTGTTGTTCGATATCTGCAACCGGATTACCGCTTACTTGCCATGAATAAATTGCTTGTAATGCCAGTTTACGGGCTTTACGTCTAGCTGCTGGTTTCATTAAGTACCCTTAAATTTGTTCTAACAGGTTAACCATTTCTAGCGCACCTAAAGCAGCTTCGCCACCTTTGTTGCCCATTTTGGTGCCTGCACGCTCAATTGCTTGCTCGATGTTTTCAGTTGTTAAAACACCAAACGCTACAGGAATATCGTAGTCTAGCGATACACTTGCTAGGCCTTTATTTGACTCATTAGCAACTAAGTCAAAGTGCGGCGTACCACCACGAATAATCACACCAAGTGAAATGATTGCATCAAATTCTTTCTTTGCTGCGATGCGCTTAGCTGCTAGAGGAAGCTCTACAGCACCTGGTACATAAACAACGGTAATATCGTCGTCATTTACATCACCAATACGCTTTAAGGTATCAACTGCACCATCAAGTAAGCTTTTACCAATGAAATCGTTAAAGCGAGAAATAACGATAGCAAACTTTTTCCCTTGAGCGTTTAATTTACCTTCAATCACTTTCATTTTATGCCCTTCTCTTTGGCTAATTCATTTATCGCGCAATCGCAAAGGCGCGGATTTTATCATACTAAATTAAATTTTTTTAGGCTTATTTTTAGGCTTGTGGTTGAGCCTATTGCGGCTCAACATATTCAACTACTTCTAAGCCAAAACCTGAAATCGCATGGTACTTCTTCGGCATGCTCATTAAACGCATTTTATGAATGCCTAAATCAGCCAAAATTTGTGAACCTACACCTACGGTGCGTGATGTACCTTGGAACTTGCGAACGCTCGGGCTTTCGCCTTTGTCTTGTGCTTCAAACGCTTTAAACAAGTGCTCTAGTTCTTCAGGGTTTTCGTGTTTCGCTAAAATAACTAATACACCGTTATTTTCAGCGATGTACTTCATCGCACCTGACAGTGTCCAGCTGCGATCGGAAGCGCGATCTGACAATAAAATATCGTTAAAGGTACTTTGTAAGTGAACACGTACTAAGGTTGCGTCATCTTCTTTAACATCACCTTTTTTCATTGCGTAATGAAGTTGACCGTCGATGGTGTCTTTATACGTCACTAGGTCAAACTCACCGTGTTCAGTTGGCAATTTACATTCTGCTACACGCTCAATGGTCGCTTCATTTAAGTTGCGGTATTCAATTAAATCCGCAATGGTACCCATTTTTAAGCCGTGCTCTTTAGCAAAAATTTCTAAGTCTGGGCGGCGCGCCATGGTGCCATCAGGATTAAGAATTTCAACGATTACTGAAGATGGCTCGCAGCCTGCTAAGCGCGCTAAATCACACCCGGCTTCGGTGTGTCCTGCACGAGTCAATACACCACCCGGTTGCGCCATAATTGGAAAAATGTGACCTGGCTGTACGATATCGTCAGGTACCGCACCTTTTGCCACTGCAGCTTGTACTGTGCGTGCACGGTCTGCTGCTGAAATACCCGTTGTTACACCCTTTGCCGCTTCAATCGACATGGTAAAATTGGTAGAAAACTGTGCGCCGTTATTGCTTACCATTAGTGGTAAGTTAAGTTGCTGGCAACGCTCTTGTGTTAGCGTTAAACAAATCAAACCACGGCCATGTGTTGCCATAAAGTTAATTGCATCGGCACTAATGTGCTCAGATGCCATAATTAAGTCGCCTTCATTTTCACGGTCTTCGTCATCCATCAGAATGACCATTTTACCTAGACGGATATCTTCAATAATTTCTGCTGCAGTGTGTAAGCCCATTTTGTTACC
Organism: Pseudoalteromonas sp. P1-9; assembly: GCF_001399975.1. GTDB lineage: Bacteria > Pseudomonadota > Gammaproteobacteria > Enterobacterales > Alteromonadaceae > Pseudoalteromonas. The sequence goes on along the minus strand of NZ_LKBD01000018.1, from coordinate 57,524 downwards.
TTTGCTTGCGACTGGTTATCGATTCATAAAGCCAGCTTGCGCTAGAAGCTCATGAGTGAGAGAACTGGTTGGTTTTGCATCTTGCTGTGGCATCATTAAACGCTCTAAATAACGTGCGAGCTGATCCACTTCTAAATTCACTTTGCTACCTACTTTAAAGCCACTAATCGTGGTTTCGCCTGCTGTGTGCGGCACAATAGTTAGCTTAAATTCGTTGTCGTTTATTTCGTTTACGGTAAGGCTAATGCCATCAATGCAAACCGAGCCTTTATACGGAATGTACTTGAGTAATTGCGCTGGTGCACAAAGCCAGTAATCGGTTGCACGGGCATTGGCTTCAATACGGGTTACGGTAGCAATGCCGTCGATATGCCCAGAAACTAAATGACCGCCTAAACGCGACTGAGGCATTAACGCTTTTTCAAGGTTAACGGTTTGCCCAATTTGGTAGTTTTCAAAGTTGGTTAACGATAAGGTTTCTTTTGATACATCGGCTACATAGCCGTGGCCTGTTAAAGCAATAACCGTTAGACATACGCCATTGGTTGCGATGCTGTCGCCTAATTTAACATCAGCCAAATCAAGTTTGCCTGAGTTAATGGTAACGCGCATGTCGCCAGCAATCATTTCAATTGCCGCAACGTTTCCGGTTGCTTCTATAATGCCTGTAAACATATTAATTTCTTTTTACTAATGCATGTAGACAGATATCCTGTCCAACTTGCTTGAGTGTGTTTATTTCAAGTTCAGGGACTTGAGACATGGTTGTAAATGTTGGCAAGTTAATCAAGCTCTTACTGCTGTGCCCCATCAATTTAGGCGCCATAAACAAAACAAGTTCATCGACCAACTTTTGTTCGAACATTTTACCTGCCAAGGTTGCGCCCGCTTCTAATAATACTAAGTTAACGCCGCGCTCGGCTAATAATGACAATAAAGCGTGTAAATCTACTTTGCTATTGTTTTGATCAACCACTACTTGTTCAACAAAATGCGGCCAAGTGTGCGATTTATCAAGAGTTGTACGTGCAATAATTATTTTAGATGGTTGCTGAAATAACGCGAGATCTGGCGTAAGTCGGTTTTGCGAATCAATAATCACACGTATTGGCTGGCGAGTACTGTGTTTTGCATCAAGATCTGTTAATTCATCAGGGCGGACATTTAACTTCGCATTATCAATAATAACCGTATCAGCCCCTGACAGTACTGCACAGCTTTCAGCGCGTAAATCTTGCACAGCGCGGCGCGACTCACTACTGGTAATCCATTTACTTTCACCATTTTCAAGTGCCGTTTTACCATCAAGGCTTGCCGCGAGTTTACAGCGTACATAAGGCAAGTTGGTGCGCATGCGTTTTAAAAAGCCCAAATTGAGCGCTTCGGCTTCATGGTTTAATAAGCCAAAATCGGTTTCGATTCCGGCATCTTCGAGCATTTTTAAGCCGCGACCTGCGACTTCTGGGTTTGGATCAACCATAGCAGCAACAACACGGCTAACGCCTGCTTTGATCAGACCTTCAGCACATGGCGGCGTGCGGCCATAATGCGAACACGGTTCTAGCGTGACGTACGCGGTTGCCCCTTTAGCGTTATCGCCAGCCATTTTCAGCGCATGCACTTCGGCATGAGGGCCACCCGCTTGAATATGAAAACCTTCACCGATGATTTGATTATCTTTAACTAAAACGCAACCTACATTGGGATTAGGCGTAGTGGTAAATCGACCGCGTTTAGCAAGCTCGATGGCGCGTGCCATATATTTGTGATCACATTCAGAAAAGCGATTGTTGTGCATCAGATTACTCACCTAAGCGTGCGATTTCTTCGCCAAATTCTTTAATGTCTTCAAATGAGCGGTAAACAGATGCAAAACGAACGTAAGCAACTTTATCGAGTTTTTTCAGCGCTTCCATAATAAATTCGCCGACTGTTTTACTATCAACTTCGCGCTCACCTGTCGCACGCAGTTGCGATTTAATTTGGTGTACTACTTCTTCTACCTGTTCTGTGCTGACTGGACGTTTTTCTAGCGCACGATGCAAGCCATTGCGAAGTTTATCTTCATTAAACGGCTCTCGGCTGCCGTCTTGCTTGATTACGCGTGGCATAACAAGCTCGGCACCTTCAAAGGTAGTAAAACGTTCGTGACATTCATTACATTCGCGACGACGGCGAACCTGATGACCACCACCTACTAAGCGTGAATCGATAACTTTGGTGTCATTGGCTGTACAAAAAGGACAATGCATAAACAACTCTCGAAAGAAAAAAGGCCGCAAAAAAGCGGCCTTATCATATCATGTTAACAATGAGAAAACATTATGCGTAAACAGGGTGTTTCGCACAAATTGCTTTTACTTTCTCACGTACTTCATCTTGTACTTTTGTATCTTCGATGTTGTCTAGAACATCACAGATCCAGCCAGTTAACTCTTTTGCTTCTGCTTCTTTAAAACCACGACGCGTGATTGCAGGAGAACCAATGCGCAGACCAGATGTTACAAACGGAGAACGTGGGTCGTTTGGTACTGAGTTTTTGTTAACTGTAATGTAAGCATTACCAAGTGCTGCGTCTGCATCTTTACCTGTGATATCTTTGTTGATTAAATCAAGTAAGAATAGGTGGTTGTCTGTTTTACCAGAAACAACGTCGTAGCCACGAGCTTTGAATACTTCAACCATAGCTTGCGCATTTTTAACAACTTGTGTTTGGTATGCTTTGAACTCTGGCTCTAGTGCTTCTTTAAATGCAACCGCTTTAGCAGCGATTACGTGACATAAAGGACCACCTTGACCACCTGGGAATACCGCAGAGTTTAACTTTTTGTAAATCTCTTCGTCGCCACAGTTAGACACGATTAAGCCACCGCGAGGACCCGCTAATGTTTTGTGCGTAGTTGTTGTAACAACGTGTGCAAATGGTACTGGGCTTGGGTAAACGCCTGCAGCAACAAGGCCAGCAACGTGTGCCATATCAACTAGAAGGTAAGCACCTACTTTATCTGCGATTTCACGGAATTTAGCCCAATCAACAATACCTGAGTATGCTGAGAAACCACCGATGATCATTTTAGGCTTATGCTCTAGTGCTAGCGCTTCAACTTGTGCGTAGTCGATTTCGCCAGTTTCTTCATTTAGACCGTACTGAACTGCGTTGTACGTTTTACCTGAGAAGTTTACGTGTGAACCGTGAGTTAGGTGACCGCCGTGTGCAAGGCTCATACCTAAAACTGTGTCACCCGGCTGAAGTAACGCTTGGAATACTGCCGCGTTTGCTTGTGAACCAGCGTGCGGTTGCACGTTTGCGTAATCTGTACCGAATAATTCGTTAGCGCGATCAATTGCTAATTGCTCAACAACATCAACGTGCTCACAACCACCGTAGTAACGCTTGTAAGGGTAACCTTCCGCGTATTTGTTAGTTAACTGAGAACCTTGTGCTTCAAGTACACGCGGGCTACAGTAGTTTTCAGACGCGATAAGTTCGATGTGCTCTTCTTGACGCTGCTTTTCGTTTTCCATTGCGCCAAATAGTTCTGGATCAAAATCCGAGATATTCATGCTACGTTCTAACATGGTTACTCCTAAATAGAAGATGGTTGTGGGATAAAGGGCGTATTGTACGCTTAAAAAGCGCCCTTGCCTACTTTGTATATGTGAAGTTATTTAAACAGGGATTGAAAATTTTTCACAGTGTATTTTTAATGATATTTTTAAATCGAAATATAAATATTTAAAATGCGAAACAAATCTTTCATTAAATTTAATTATACAACTACCAGTGTTTGCCTAATGAGACAAAAAAGCTGGATTCGCCATCATCGGTTGCACCAAAACCAAATGCAGCTGGGCCAAAGCGTGTATCGGTGCCAACAAACAAGCTGCTGGCAAAAATAAGCTCAGATAAATCGACACTTTGTTGAATATCCCACACATTGCCTACTTCAGCACTCACACCAAAGTAAAGTGGCATGCTGGTCATATTAAGCATATCGCGACCTAAATCGTATTGATAAATCACTGCGCCAAACGCTTTTTTAGGACCGTTTAACACGTTTTTGCCATAACCCGATAAATTTAAAAAGCCGCCCAAGCGCTCAGTGTTAACGGTAAATGTACCGTCTGATTCATAACTGGTATACGATGCTGTGCCAACTAAGCCATGGTGGCGAATAGAAAAAGCGCCGCGCCAATCAATTTTGTATTTACTGGCATAGCGACTGTCGATTGGATCAAGGCGATCGTCATACGCTTCTTTAAAACGACCATAATAAACACGTAGTCGATTACCTTGGGTTGGAAAACTAATGCTATCTAAGGTGTCATACATCAAACTGCTGTAAAAGCCCGTTTGATCAAAGGGGAATTTATCATTAATCAATGATTTTTGTTCAAGTTCGCCTACATCCCGTATTGTGCCAAACTCAAATCGCCAAAAATTATTAATGTTGTAACCGAGCGCTAAATTACCACGCAGGTGATTCTTTTCTAAATCAAAGTACGCTTGCGTTACCGTTTGTAGCTTGTATCTGTCTTTGATAAACGCAAGGCGAGCACTCGCATAATAGTCATCTTCTGCGTTTAGCGGTTGATAAAATTCGGTCGCGATATACTCTTCAAAACCAAGCGAAATCTCATTGCGCCACGATCCTCCAAAGCGATTAATATTGCTGTTCGTAAACGCCATATCAATTGAGAGAACTGAGTTTACTGTCACATCACTTTGATAATTAGCGCCAAAATCTAAATAGTTTGGCCCCCACGATTTACCAACTGTTTTTAATACTAACACCCGCCCTTGCTCGGTATCTTTAAACTCGGTTTCAACACGCTCAAATTCATTGAGCGCATAAACGCGATTTACCGCCTGCTGCACATCATGCTCCGATGGGGTGTCTCCGGGGTTAATCGAAAAGTGTTTGAGTATCAATTTATTATTAACGTCTGACAAATTATCCAACGAAATCGCAAGTACTGGGTTATAAATTGGCTGAAACCACAGTTGGCTGCGCTCACGTTTAGCAACTTGGTACGCCTCAAATTCACTCGATGAAGTAGCTAAGGTTTGCAGTTTTGGTTCCGCGATTTTTGCAGCAGCAAGCCCGCGCACTAACGATTCTTCTAAATCAGCCCAGTCAGTGGTGCTTAAGTCATCAATGTCGGGGCGAATATAAATGTCCTTTTCACTTAGCAAACGTTTTTGCCATTGTGTTGAGGCATTGGTCAAAATAGTCGAAAGCTGGCCAAGTACTTCCATAGTTGATGTAAACTCATTCGACTGAGCAAGTGATGCACCTATATCCACGGCTATAACGATATCTGCGCCCATCTCTTTTACTACGTCAACCGGCAAATTATTGGCGATGCCACCATCAACCAGTAAGCGACCATCAATTTCGGTCGGCTGCACAGCCCCGGGTACCGAAGCCGAAGCTTGCATTGCTTCTGCAATACTACCAGATGAAATCACCACGGCTTCACTGGTCGATAAATCGGTAGCAATTGCGCGATACGGGATTGCTAACTGGTCAAAATCATCAAACAAATGCACTGAACGCGTGGAGTTTCGCAATAAACGGCTCATACTTTGCCCGACAAGCAAACCTTTAGATGAACGCAATGCACCGTCACGAATACCAAAATTCAGCTGTAGATTAAATTTATCGCGTGCCTCTTTATCGCGATAGCGTAATACTTCTCTTGGAATATCATCTGAATAACCTTGGTTCCAATCTTCATTAAGCATAAACTTTTCAATTTCACTCGCTGAATATCCCAAGGCATACATACCTGCAACATAAGCGCCGATACTAGTACCGGCGATATAGTCGACTTTTACATTATTCGCTTCAAGTACCTTTAACACGCCAATATGCGCACCGCCTTTAGCACCGCCACCTCCGAGTACTAAACCTATTTTTGGCTCATTCGATGCACTCAGTTCAAAACTCATCAATATTGAACAAAATAAAAGATAAAAAGAGGTTTTATTAAGCGCCGGCATAGGTAAGCAATTACTATTATTTTTATGTGAATTTACCTTAACTTAACAGAATGACATTTTAAATCTACTACGACATTGAATGCCCCCATTTATCACACTACAATATGCAGCAATTACATTATTAAAATCACTATAGGATTATTCATGCCTTTACCGGATAAGTTTATCTACACGATGCATCGTGTAAGTAAAGTAGTGCCGCCAAAGCGTACTATTTTAAAAGATATCTCGCTTTCATTTTTCCCTGGCGCAAAAATTGGTGTGCTTGGTTTAAACGGTGCAGGTAAATCTACCTTGCTTCGTATTATGGCGGGTGTTGATACCGAGTTTGAAGGTGAAGCGCGCGCATTCCCTGATACAAAAATTGGTTACTTACCACAGGAACCTGTACTAGACGAAAACAAAACAGTACGTGAAACTGTTGAAGAAGCGCTTTCTGAAGTAACAAATGCCCTTGCACGTTTAGACGAAGTTTACGCTGAATACGCAATGGACGGCGCAGACTTTGACGCATTGGCAAAAGAGCAAGGTGAACTTGAAGCAATTATTCAGGCGCACGATGGTCACAACCTAGATAATGCACTAGAGCGCGCCGCCGATGCGCTTCGTTTACCAGAGTGGGACACGCCAATTAAACTACTTTCAGGTGGTGAGCGTCGCCGTGTAGCGATTTGTCGTTTATTGCTTGAAAAGCCAGATATGCTATTACTCGACGAACCAACTAACCACTTAGATGCTGAGTCAGTAGCTTGGTTAGAGCGTTTCTTACACGATTACGAAGGCACTGTTGTGGCGATTACCCACGACCGTTATTTCCTAGACAACGTGGCAGGTTGGATTCTAGAACTTGACCGTGGTGAAGGTATTCCATGGGAAGGCAACTACTCATCATGGCTTGAGCAAAAAGATGCGCGTTTGAAGCAAGAAGAGAAAGCGGAAAAAGCACGTCAGAAATCAATTGCGCAGGAGCTTGAGTGGGTACGTTCAAACCCGAAAGGCCGTCAGGCTAAATCGAAAGCACGTATGGCGCAATTCTCAGAACTACAACATTCTGATTATCAAAAGCGCAACGAAACCAATGAGCTATTTATTCCACCAGGTCCTCGCCTAGGTGATAAAGTACTAGAAGTAAACAACATCAAAAAAGGCTACGGCGACCGTGTACTAATTGATGATTTAAGCTTCTCAGTACCAAAAGGTGCAATCGTCGGTATTATCGGTGCTAACGGTGCTGGTAAATCAACCTTATTCCGTATGCTAGGCGGTCAAGAAACACCAGACGCAGGTTCATTTGAACTTGGTGAAACCGTTGAACTTGCAACAGTTGATCAGTTCCGTGACGATTTAGATGGTTCAAACACCGTATTCCAAGAATTATCTGAAGGCCAAGACGTATTGAAAATTGGTAACTTTGAAATTGCCAGCCGTGCTTATGTATCGCGCTTTAACTTCAAAGGTAACGACCAACAGAAATACGTGAAAGACTTATCAGGTGGTGAGCGTAACCGTCTTCACCTAGCCAAGCTGTTAAAAGCTGGCGGTAATATGATCTTACTCGATGAGCCTACCAATGACCTTGACGTTGAAACATTACGCGCCCTTGAAAATGCGATTTTAGAATTCCCAGGCTGTGTAATGTGTATCTCGCACGACCGTTGGTTCCTTGACCGTATTGCTACGCATATTCTTGATTACCGTGATGAAGGTCAAGTTAACTTCTTCGAAGGTAACTACACCGAATACGAAGCATGGCTTAAGAAAACGCTTGGTGCAGAAGCTGCGCAACCTAAACGTATTAAGTACAAGAAAATCGGTTAATTGGTTTTCACACAATACAAAAAAGCCCGCACATTGCGGGCTTTTTAATGCATAAACGTTATTAACGTTTTAGCACAGCTTCTGGCTGATTGAGCAGTTTGATTAATGGGTTTTCAGCAAGCACCTTCTCTTTTAAGAAGTAACCAATCACTAAACCAACAATAAAACCACCGATGTGCGCGCCATAATCAACGCCATCTTGTAATACGATTAGACCGAAAATATTAATTGCTATCCAAATCGCAAAGAACCACACCGCGCTCAGTTTCTTTTGATAAATAACAAACATAAAGGTTAAGCTAGCGTGTCTAAACCACATTAGGTACATGCCAAATAATCCGGCAATTGCGCCACTGGCACCAACCGATGGAATATTCGGGTCTTGTGACATAACCAAGCTAAACAGCGATGCGCCTATGCCGCATATTAAATAATACATAAGGTATTTTTTATGGCCAAGCGCATCTTCTAAGTTATCGCCAATAATGTATAAGAAATACATGTTTCCAACTAAATGCATCACAGAGCCATGTAAAAAGACACACGTTAATAAAGTCCAAATCTCTTGGCCGTTATTAACATCAGCAGGTCTTAGTGCAAAGTTTTCTAATACAAAACCAAAGCTCTCGATGTTAAAGAAATACGCACAGAAAATCAGAATATTAATCGCAATTAAAGACCAGTTTACCCAAGGTTTTGACTTGGTTTTTAAGTTATATTCCACTGGCATTTGCGTTAGAAATTGGAATAAGTAAGTTTTCCAAGATACTTTTTTATTTAGTTCATCAAGTGCACCGCGTAACTCAGGACTGTTCTCCACTGACGTAAGTTCGTCTTTATCAATCCAGCTACCATCACACTTACGACAAATATCCAGTTCAGTTTGATAATCTTTTAATAAGTGCACCGCTTCTAAATGGCTGCCGCAATCAGGGCAGTTTAATTCTGTGCTACCCTGAGGCTCACCAAAGTGATGGCTATAACATTCGCCAATCGGGCCGTCATTAATCTCTTCAATCATGCGATTAACTTGGTTTTTCTCAAACCACAAACCACCGCACTGACGGCAAACATCAATTTCTTCACCGCAATAATGGGTAACTTCTAGTGCTACATTAACGCACTTTGGACAACGTTTGGTCATGGCTTATTACTCTCCTTTTAATACGCCAATTTGAATATCTTCTTTCGCTAACAAGCGTTTTAGCTCGTCAGCACTGTCTTTAAGTTTTAACAGCGGGCCATTTTTAAAATATTCCGTTTGTTCTAACAATAATTTTGATGCATGGCGTGAACCAATGGCCCAGCGACCTACCTGATCGATGGTGCGGTCGGCTTTACCATAAAAGCGGCGCACTTCAGAAAGAATTTCACTCGGCGTTTCCAAAGTAGTGGGATTGTACTTCATGGTTTGCCAAACGTATTTGTCGAGCATTGGGCGCTGCTCTGTAATCACTACTTTTGGCGGGCTTTTGGCGAGGACTTTTGCGTACGTTTCAATTTCTTTAACCGCGTCATCTAATTCATCGTATAACGACATGCGCAGATAATAGTTATCTTCCATTTTGCTTAACGTATCGAATTTTAGCGCTTGTTCAAGACCGCTTTGTGCAGCTAAATATACACCAACAATTGTCGATACAATCATAAACGCCTGATTTAACCAAAATCCGGTTTTTTTCAATTCACCGTGATCAATCTTTTGTTTTTCAGCGTGTTCTGGCATTGTTTTTCCCTTAAAAAATAAATTCCATAAGTGGCGCCCGCTATTTAAACATATCAGCATGAAAATATTTAATATTTTTTGTTAATCGGCTATGCTTTAAAGATGACGATAAGGAGCGCTCCTAATGCAAGAAAGACGACATTTCACTCGTATTATTTACCGCACGCCTGCAAAATTAACCTTTATGGGCGTAGAGTATAACGCTGAAATCCTTGATTTATCGCTTAAAGGTGCACTTTTAAATAAGCCTGATAACTGGCCTACTGCGTGTGATCTTTCGCATCACGCCAAGTTAGTGTTTCAACTTTCTAACAGTGATATTGCGATTGAGATGCTGGTGTCGCTGGCACATGTTGAAAGTGACCAATTGGGGCTACGCTGTGAGCAAATTGAAATTGACAGTGTGACGCATTTAAAACGCCTTATCGAACTCAATATGGGAGATGAAGAAGAGCTTTATCGTGAGCTTGAGCATTTATCGGTGTTAAACGATTAGACGCTTTCAATATCGCAGCATAAGTTAACTGCAAGTAATGTGTTTAAAATCACCTCGGTTTGAGGTCACCAGCGCGCTAAAGCGCGTTTTCTATTTATTGTGATCTTGAAGCTCATTCACGCAAGCCATCTTTAGTATTTCTACTTTCCCCTTTGAGTATCTTCTCGTCATCAAATATAGCCAAAACAACTTTTATATTTATTGCAACTGTATAGATTTAACACCTTTCACAGCCAGTACAACCTCTATCGCCATTGTTACCTGTCAAAAAGCGCAGCCTTATACACGCGTTAACCCTGCAAATATTGAATCATTATTTTCATTAAAAACATGGAGTGTTGAGAGTGTGACAGCTTTGCAATTGCATTCATTAAGCTATACGCCTTAAAAAAACAAAAGACTTTATGATTATTGGCGCTTATACATTTACGATTGAATTAATTGATAATCATTATCATTTTTATTGACTTGAAATTCTGCGCAGTATAATCTTACCAACATGTAAACCTAGCAGGGAAAAACCATGGAAGTTATTTTGATTGCTTTTTCATTTATTACGGTAATTATTGCAATGTCGTGCTATTTCAAAAGTAACCAATGCGCTGAAAGTATTCGCTTTGATAGCAATAGCCCGATTGGTCTTTATTGGTTACTGGCAGTCGTATCGTCTGCACTAGCCCTTTTTACGGCAGTTACAGCGCTAGGCGTATATGAAGGAACCCTTGCTTGGTTATCAATTCACACATTGATTTTAGTGCCTGTCTTATTGTTCTCCCCGTTCAAACTCTCACAAGATAAGCCGCAATAAAAAATAGCGCCATTTGGCGCTATTTTTTGTACTCGATTTGTCAATACAACACAGAAGCTTACTCTTGAAAGTAAGTGCCCCAACCATCGTATTCCACACCAGCTTTTGCAGCAAGATCGATAAGCTTATCTACATCTTCAAGAATAAGTTCTGCGTCAAGTTCACATTCAACTACAACGTCAAAGCCCCAAATTTTGCTGCCATCTTCTAATTCAAGTTCAGCTGGATCTTCCACGTCAAAACCAAGTTTGAATGCAGCAAGTGCCGCTTCTTCTAACTTATCAAAATCTTCACATACAAAGTGGTGTTCTACTTCGTACAGTTTGTCTGGGTTTGAGCCGTCTTCTAATAACGACTCAACAATGTCTTCACTTATTTCGCGCCAGTTTTCCACAATCGCTCTCTACTTTAGCATCTAGCTGTTCAATTTTACTCTGCATCATAGCATGAATTCGCTTTGCGTGCTCTCTTGCCGATACATCCTTTTCCAACGAAATCGGATCAAGTAATTCAACATAAATGGTTGGGTTAGCCCAACGATTTAACTTAATACGCCCTGTTGTTGTACTCATACAGACCGGCACAACCTCCACACCGGCTTGCATAGCCGTGTGAAATGCGCCTGTTTTAAATGGTAATAAACCACGCCCATAACTGCGTGTACCTTCAGGGAATAACCACACAGAAATCTTATCATTTTTAATTTTTGATGCGGCCTTATCAATTGTGCCTTTTGCTTTTGATTTATTATTGCGGTCAATTAAAATATTGCCTGACAACCAGTACAACTGGCCAAAAAATGGGATAAAGCGAATGCTTTTTTTACCAATGCTTACGGTATTTTCTGGTACTGCGTTGGTCACGGTAAACAAATCATAGTTATTTTGGTGATTCGAGACAAATACATATGACTTATCTTTATCTAATTGTTCAAGGCCTTTGATTTCCAACTTGGCGCCCAGTAGTACATGCATGCTGCCATACCAAGAAGCAAAACGGTGAACGTGGTTGCGGTTAAACGGCATTACTAAACATAACAGCAAACCAAAAATCGCACTAAAAAAGATAAAAATCGCAAGTAGTACTAAGCGAACAGCAAATATCAAAATAACGTCTCCAATAACTAAGCGCGCCATTATACGAATTTTAGCTAACATGTGTAAGCTAAAAAACACGGATTATAAAAAAACCAGCCCCATATTGAGACTGGTTTTCGTTATTTTAACGCTTTTCGACGCAAAGAAGCACTAATCTTCGCTATTTTCCGAATCAATAGCATCGTCGATCAATTCTTGTGCGGCAGTAAACTCAACTTCCATTAAGTCTACACGCTGTAAACCACGCGGTAACTTATTACCACGTCTGCCACGCTCGCCGTAGTAATGTTCTAAATCACTTGGTTTTAACGTTAGTTTACGCTTACCTGCATGTAAAGTAACAGACGCGCCATCTGGCACGATACCCAGCACTTTGACAAACTCTTCTCGCGATTTAACACGGGCGCTCGGAATGGAAATGATCTTATTTCCTTTACCTTTACCTAGTTTTGGCAAATCACGAATTGGGAAGATCAGCATGCGACCTTCGTTCGAGATTGCTAAACAGCGGTCTGTCGTAATGTCGTGAATTGACTGTGGTGTCATTAATAATGCAGCTTCAGGAATCGTTACCAGTGCTTTACCGTTTTTATTTTTACTCACCAAGTCATTAAATTCGGTAATAAAGCCATAACCTGCATCTGATGCCATCAGGAAGTTGGCTTTTTCTTCACCCATAACCACATGTTCAAGGTTCGCGCCAGGTGCAACATTAAAGCGCCCTGTCATTGGCTCACCTTGGCTACGGGCAGAAGGTAAACTATGGGTATCGGTTGCGAATGCTCGGCCAGAGCTATCTAAGAATACACTCGGCTGATTACTGCGTCCTTTGGCAAGAGACTTAAAGCTGTCACCCGATTTATAACTCAGGCCTTCAGCGTCAATATCATGGCCTTTAGCACAACGTGCCCAGCCTTTTTCAGAAAGCACGACTGTCACACTTTCTGATGGCATTAAGTCTTTTTCACTTAAGGCTTTTGCTTCACCGCGCTCAACCACAGGCGAACGACGATCGTCACCATAAAGCTCAGCGGCTTCTTGAATTTCTTTTTTCAGTAACGTCGACATACGGCGCTCAGAACCAAGAATCAATTCAAGTTTATCGCGCTCTTTGGCAAGTTCGTCTTGCTCACCGCGAATTTTCATTTCTTCTAATTTAGCAAGGTGGCGAAGTTTAAGCTCTAAAATTGCCTCTGCTTGCGTTTCCGTAATACCAAAACGCGCCATTAAAACTGGCTTTGGCTCATCTTCGCTGCGGATAATTTCAATTACTTCGTCGATATTTAAAAAGGCAATCAATAAGCCTTCTAAAATATGCAAACGTGCTAATACTTTGTCTAAGCGGTATTGCAAACGGCGGCGAACCGTTTCACGTCTAAACACTAACCATTCAGATAGAATTGTTTTTAAGTCTTTTACTTGAGGACGACCGTTTAGCCCCAGCATGTTTAAGTTAACACGGTAGTTTTTCTCAAGGTCGGTGGTCGCAAATAAGTGCGCCATAAGTGGCTCAGCTTTTACGCGATTTGAACGCGGCACAATTACAATACGCGTTGGATTTTCATGATCGGACTCATCACGTAAATCGGCCACCATAGGTAATTTTTTAGCGCGCATTTGCGTAGCAATTTGCTCTAACACTTTCGCACCAGAGCACTGATGAGGTAACGCCGTAATGACAATATCGCCTTGCTCTTCAGTATACACCGCGCGCATTTTGATAGAGCCTTTACCACTTGAGTAGATTTTGCGAATTTCAGCCTTAGGCGTAATAATTTCCGCATCAGTTGGGTAATCCGGTGCTTGTACTAAATCAAGCAGCTCTTCAAGTTCGGTTTTAGGTTTATCCAGTAATGTACAACAGGCATCTGCCACTTCGCGTACGTTGTGCGGCGGAATATCAGTTGCCATACCTACAGCAATACCGGTAATACCGTTCAATAGAATATGCGGTAAACGTGCAGGCAGTACTTCCGGCTCCTTCATGGTGCCGTCGAAGTTAGGGATCCAATCGACTGTGCCTTGGCCTAGTTCTTTTAATAAAACCTCAGAGAACTTAGATAAACGCGCTTCGGTGTAACGCATTGCCGCAAAAGACTTAGGATCATCTGCCGCACCCCAGTTACCCTGACCATCCACCAGCGGATAACGGTAAGAAAATGGCTGCGCCATCAGTACCATGGCTTCATAACAGGCGCTATCACCGTGTGGGTGATATTTACCGAGTACATCACCCACGGTACGGGCTGATTTTTTGTATTTTGCCGCTGCCGATAGGCCGAGTTCACTCATTGCGTAAACAATACGACGTTGTACGGGTTTCAAACCGTCGCCAATATGTGGCAAGGCACGGTCTTTAATTACGTACATTGAGTAATTTAAATAGGCGCTTTGCGTAAACTGCGCCATTGTTTGTTTTTCTATCCCTTGCATTGCGAGGGTATCGAGATCTGACATGCTCGTTTACCTAAATTTTTTAATGCTAGTTATGAGTTCCATGAATCCGCTTGGTCGCCACTGGTTTCTAACCACTCGCGACGATCGCTTGAGCGCTTTTTGGCAAGTAACATATCCATTACTTCCAATGTTTCTTCATCGCCCTCTAAGCTTAATTGCACTAAACGGCGCGTATTTGGATCCATTGTCGTCTCGCGCAGCTGCATTGGGTTCATTTCACCCAAGCCTTTAAAGCGTTGTACATTCACTTTGCCACGTTTTTTCTCTGCTTCGATACGGTCTAAAATGCCGGTTTTTTCATCTTCATCAAGGGCATAAAATACTTCTTTACCTACGTCGATTCTATAAAGCGGTGGCATTGCTACATACACGTGCCCTTGCTCTACCAAAACAGGGAAGTGTTTTACAAACAGTGCGCACAACAAGGTTGCAATGTGCAATCCATCAGAATCCGCATCCGCTAAAATACAAATTTTGTGATAGCGTAGATTAGTTAAATCTTTTGAATCTGGATCCATACCAATCGCCACTGAAATATCGTGCACTTCTTGCGACGCAAGAATTTGTCCTGATTCAACTTCCCACGTATTAAGGATTTTACCACGTAGTGGCATTACCGCTTGGAACTCACGATCGCGCGCTTGTTTAGCTGAACCACCCGCCGAGTCACCCTCTACTAAAAAGAGTTCACTGCGCTCGCTTTCTTGCGTGCTACAGTCGGTTAATTTACCCGGTAACGCAGGACCTGATGTGATTTTTTTACGAACCACTTTTTTCGCCGCACGCATGCGTTTTTGCGCGTTGCTAATACAAATTTCCGCAAGCAACTCTGCAATATCTGTGTGCTCATTAAGCCATAAACTAAACGAGTCTTTTACCACACCCGAAACAAATGCTGAGGTTGCACGTGACGATAATTTCTCTTTAGTTTGACCTGCAAATTGTGGGTCCTGCATTTTGACCGATAGCACATAACTACATCGGTCCCAAATATCGTCAGGTGTTAGTTTTACCCCACGCGGTAATAAATTGCGGAATTCACAAAATTCGCGCATTGCTTCTAGCAAACCTTGGCGCAGACCATTTACATGGGTACCGCCTTGCGCTGTTGGAATAAGGTTTACATAACTCTCATAAACCCCTTCACCGCCTTCAGGTAACCACAATACCGCCCAATCTACACCTTCGGTGGAACCGGAAAACTCACCGGTAAATGGTTGTTTCGGTAAAACTTCGTATTCTTTTAATGCATCAGCAAGGTAATCTTTTAAGCCATCTTCAAAAAACCATTCAATGGTTTCTTTAGTTTGTTTATTGATAAAACGGATTTTTAAGCCAGGACATAGAACCGCTTTGGCTTTTAATAAATGCTTGAGCTTTGATAGCGAGAAGTTTGCCGAGTCGAAGTAACTTGGATCAGGCCAAAAGTGCACTGACGTACCGGTATTGCGCTTGCCTACAGTACCGACCTCGGTTAAATCTTGTACCTTATCACCGTTTTCAAACGCAATTTCATACACTTTTGCATCGCGTCGTACGGTAACTAATACACGCGTTGATAAGGCATTTACAACGGAAATACCTACCCCGTGTAAACCACCTGAGAATTGATAGTTTTTGTTGGAAAACTTACCACCAGCATGTAGTTTGGTAAGAATAAGCTCAACGCCCGGAATACCTTCTTCGGGGTGAATATCGATTGGCATACCACGGCCATCATCGACTACTTCCAGCGAGTTGTCTTCGTGCAGGATCACATCAATTTTCGATGCATGCCCAGCTAAGGCTTCATCCACACTGTTATCGATAACTTCTTGGCCAAGGTGGTTTGGACGTGTGGTATCGGTATACATGCCGGGACGGCGCTTTACCGGTTCGAGTCCATTTAAAACCTCAATGGCTTCTGCATTATAATCTTGTGTCGTCATGAAATGCGGTTCTTTTTATATTAATTATCTTTGATACCTAGCTGCCCTTTTCTGGGTATTTTTTTACTAGGTTTTAGCGCGTTTTTATAGGTTATTCCCTTATCACTATTGTTTTACGATATTTTCAGGAAATCTACAATAACAGGAAAATAACGTTCGAACCCTATAAAGCTATGATCGCCAGCAAATTCAACGTGCTGACGGCAGTTTTTATAATAATCGACCGCCTGTGAAAAATCTAATACTTCATCACCCGTCTGTTGTAAAAGTAAAATCAACTCAGGCTGTGACAAGTTGGCAATGTAAAACTGCTTTAACTGGTCCACATGACGTTCAGTCACATCGTAATAGTAACCTTGATATGGGTTGTACTGCGTACCCAGGTAATCATGCATTAGGTCAAATGGTGCAACGGCCGGATTAACAACCACTGCTGGCAGTTGATAGCGCTCGGATAAAATAGTCGCAAAGTATCCGCCCAATGAACTGCCAATCAATTTAGTATTGGCCGTTATTAGCGCTTCGAGCGTCAGCAAAATTTCACGCGGTTCATGGTTTAGTTTTGGTACTAAATACTCAACATCATGATGTTCCGCTAAATACCGACCAAATTGTTGTGCTTTAAATGATTCTGGTGAACTATTAAAACCATGAATGTATATTACGCGTTGTTTAGCCATACTACCTGAGTGTTTAAACTGCCATTTTGCTGTAATCGTATCATACGAAAGGCAGGACCTAAGTCGACTTGTTGCCAATCGCTGGTATTTTTTTCAAATTGTATCGAGGTGGCGGGCGTAGCAAATACTGCAAACTCATTAAACAACCAGCTGTATTCATTGTGAACATGGCCGTGAATTAACCCTCTCACCTTTTTAAATTGGGTTAATTGTGAAAGCAGTGCTTCGCCATTTTCTAACATATGTTTATCAAGATAACCCTGAATAGGTATCGGGTGATGATGAGTAAACAGCAAAGCATGCTTAGTATTGTTCGTTAACTCATTTTGTATTTCGTTGAGGTGTGTTTCACTTACAAACCCCGCTGGCGTTGGCCCTTTGGAATTAGCTAATAGCACTTGCCAATGTTCATTTTCCAACACTTTACTGTCGCGAATGCCGTACTGACTAAAAACCTCGCGATAAACACCTATTTCGTCATGATTACCCGGTAGCCAGAACAACTTACCACTAAGACCTGCTTGTTGTACCAATTGAGCGAACAAGTGATATGACGCCTCACTGTGGTCTTGTGTTAAATCTCCGCCAAAAATAATGGCATCGCAGTCAATTGATTTAATACACGCTAATGTCTTTGCTAAATTATTTGCGGTATTTACACAAAAATATTCACCATTTGGTTCTGCAAAAACATGACTATCGGTGATATGAACCAGTGTTAATTGCGCTTTATCAAAGTGTTCGCGTTGGCTAAACCATGTCATGATCGGTATCCCAGTGGAAAGTACTACGTCCTTGGTTAATACAGTATTCTAACCAATCTTTTAAAAATGCATTCAATTGATATTTTTCATCTTTTTGATGCATATCAGGGTTTGGGTAACCATAAGCCGGCTTGACCCGTTTGGGATAATATTTACATACTACTTCTGCAACTTTGGCATCGTGATAGACGCGTACGTTTAAATCAGGTCGCGTAAATCCTATCACTTGGTGGTCTGTTTGTTTAAGCGAGACTAAATTAGTGTAAGGCGATGCCTCTAATACGGTAAGCGTAAATTCAAAACCACCAACCAATACCTTATTCACCGCCCCTCTATCATTTTCTTTTGGCATCAGGCGGTTTATGCGAGCATAGTTTTGCTCACATAAACGAATGTACTTAGGTAAGTTTTGTCGATAAGCCTGTGCTAACACGTACGGTACTTCTCTCTTATTGCATCAATATTTAGTTTAAGCCACTGCAAGCAAATTACGGTGGCAGCGTTATCCATTTCACCTTCATCAAGTAGCTGAAATGCCTGCTCTACTGGGATTACATGTACCCTAATATCTTCACCTTCTTCAGGTACGCCATAAATGCCACCGGCTTGTGATAAATCAGCTTCACCATAATATAAGTATAAACGCTCTGATGTTCCGCCGGGGCTTGAAAGATACGACAGCATAAACTCAATGTTATTAAGTGCTATACCAGACTCTTCTTTCGCTTCTTTTTTTACCACGGCTTCATAATCTGTACTGCCATCGGTCATACCTGCAATCACTTCAAGCAACCATGGCGATTTATCATCGTTAAATGCGCCAATGCGTATTTGTTCAATAAGCAGCACCGCATCCAATTTTGGATCATAAGGTAAGACTGCTACCGCATCGCCGCGTTCAAATATTTCTCGCACAATCACGTCAGATTGCCCACCGGCAAATAATGCATGACGAAAGTGATATTCATCAATTTTAAAAAAACCGTTAAAAGTGCGCTTTTTCGCGACAATTTCTACGTCTGATTGCTTGAATTTTGTAATTTTGGCCATATAAAAGGTGATTAATTAGTTTAAAATCTATTCGATAATCTATCGAATTTTCGGTATTTTAGCTGATAAAGTGAATAAAACGAATTTTTCATATTCTGTTACACTTGAATACTTTGTTTTACTGTATTGTTTTTCTAATCGATAAAAAAACACGCTAAGATGCTTTCAAAAATTGTCTGGGGATGACAACCACTATGAAAAAGAAATTATTATCTGCGCTTGTTGCATTAAGCTGTGGCTTTTCAGTTACACATGCTAATGCAGAAGACCTTATGCAAGTATACGAAATTGCACTTGCAAACGATCCTGTTGTGCTAAAAGCAAAAGCAACACGTGATGCACAAGACTACAACACTGACATCGCAATGGCGCGTTTATTACCACAAATTGGCGCATCAATGGGTTATAGCAAAGTTGATGGCGATGCTGGCGATTCTGATACGTTCAGCCGCGGCGTTAGACTAGACCAAGACCTATTCAACTTAGGTTCTTGGAAATCACTAAACATTGCAGAAAAACAAGCGCTACAAGCAGATGCTAGCTACCGATTAGCACAGCAAAACCTAATTGTACGTGTATCAAATGCATACTTTAACGTACTTGCACGCCAAGATGATTTAGAGTTTGTACGCGCAGAAAAACGTGCGATTGAGCGTCAATTAGAGCAAACAAAGCAGCGTCACGCAGTAGGTTTAACAGCAATTACTGATGTACATGAAGCACAAGCACAATACGATAACGCAGTAGCTCGTGAAATTGTGGCACTTAACGATGTTGAAACAGCACGTGAAGAACTAGGTGAAATCACGGGTAAGTATCACGAAAAGCTAAATGCACTTAATACAGACAAATTCACAACGGTAAAACCAGCGCGTAAGAGCAATGACTTTGTTGAATCTGCAAAAGAAAACAATATTTCACTGCAGGTATCACGCGTTTCTGTAGATATTGCGAAAGAGCAAATTGAACAAGCAAAAGCAGGTCATTATCCAAAACTTACGTTATCAGCTTCTTATGGTGATAAATTAGGCGAAACAGGCCCACGCGCTGACCAAACAAGTGTTGGTCTAGACTTCACTGTACCGATTTACCAAGGTGGCGGTACGCAAGCTGCTGTAAACCAAGCATCTGAGTACTTTGTTGCTGCAAGCCAAGAGTTTGAAAGCGCATACCGCAATGTAAATAAGCAAGTACGTACTTCTTACAACCAAGTAGTGTCAGATATCGCTACTTACCGTGCCCTCGAGCAAGCGGTTGTTTCAGCAGAGAGTGCATTACAAGCAACTGAAGCGGGTTTTGAAGTAGGTACACGTACCATCGTTGACGTATTGCTAAGTACACGTAACTTATATGACGCGAGCCGTAATTTATCTGCGGTACGTTACCGTTACGTTGTTTCTACACTAGGCTTAAAACTTGCTGAAGGTACACTGTCGCGCAGTGATATCGAAGCAATTAACCGCGGTTTAAACTAATCTCGGTGATGTAATGCAATGTGGGAATAAATCAATTCCCACGTTCTCCTCTCTTTTTGTTATACTCGCGCTAATTTTTACTTTTCCCTTCGAATACTGTGATCACTAAAGCGCCATTTTCATATTCTTTTCTTGCTCCAAAATATTGGCTTACTTGGTTAAGTGTGCTGATTTTGTATCTTCTGTCTTGGTTACCGTATCGACTGCAAATTTGGCTTGGTAAGTTATTAGGTCGCCTAGTTTATCGGTTTGTAAAAAAACGCCGTAAAATCGCCGAAGTCAATATTGCCTTAGCCTTTCCAGAACTCGACAAAGCAGCGCAGGCAAAATTAGTAAAAGAGAACTTAGAAAATACCGGCATTGCGATTTTTGAATCAGGTATGGCGTGGTGGTGGCCACAGTGGCGTGCAAAAAAACATTTTGGCGGCATTACTGGTTATCATCATATTGAAAAAGCGATTAATAATGGCAAAGGCGTATTGTTGCTGGTTCCTCATATGATGCATTTAGAAGTTGCGGGTCGCATGATGGGAATACAAAACAACGGTGTTGGCTTTTATCGCCCTCACAATAACCCGTTAATGGAATACATTATTGTCAATGGTCGCCTACGCTTTAGTGAAGCACTGGTTACAAAGCGCGATGTAAAAAGCTTATTAAAAGCATTAAGCCAACAAAAGTTATGCTATTACTTGCCTGATCAAGACTATGGTCGAAAACGCTCTGAATTTGTGCCGTTTTTTGCGGTTAAAGAAACGTGTACTACAACTGGCACGCTTATTTTTGCCAGCAGCAAGAAAAGTGAAACCGTCGCACTCTCTACTTATCGTAAGGATAATAAATACTATCTTGACGTAAGCCCTGTGTTTGAGAGCTTCCCAACCGGGAACGATGTTGACGATGTAACACGTGTCAATCAAGCTATGGAAGAGGCGATTGCCAAAGCACCTGAGCAATATTTGTGGCTTCACCGTCGCTTTAAAACGCAAAAGGATCCAAACGCGACGTCGTACTATAAAAAATAATACATAGCCGTTTTGTACTTCAAATTACAAAGCGACTTTTCATTTCGGTCTGTCAAAAAGCAGATAAAGCGTTATCACTGTTAGCTTATTATCTAAAAATACGAATTAAGTATTATGCAAATTAGTGTTAGGTTACGGCTATTATTGACTTGCTTTATATTTAATCATTGTGAGTGTCGTTGTGTGGTTTTGGATTAAACATTTATCTTTGGGTTTTATCTTAATTGCGGCCGCACTGTATCTTCTACTTGGCAAAGGGCCAGTATTAGAAGCTAACAAATCAAATGCAGCAGCAGAGGGCTTATCTAACTTTTATAATAGTTTTCGCAGCACCTTAAGCTCGATGACTGAACGCGAGAAATACGTCATTCAGTTAGGCGAACCCGACAGCTCTTTAGCTGAGCAACTAAGTCAACGCCGTACCTCAAACAAAATTCCAGCGCATTGGCGCGGTGAAATTAAAGCGCGCCGCTTCGATAAGGGTGATACATTAAAAGAAGTGATGTCGGATTTTGCCAAGCAAGAAGGCATTGAATTTTTGTGGTATCTCGACAAAGATTACGTCATTAAAGATAACTTTCGCGTAGACGAAACCTTTATAACAACCCTGTACCAAGTTTCTAAAGCCATCGACAGTGACTTCGAAAACACGGTGTACGGCTTTTTCTGTTATAAACACAGCACCGCAGTTATCACTGAAAATCCAACCCGCTATGTGCGTGATAACTGCGTTAAAGCAACTCTCTAAGCTAAGTACTTTTGCCAAATTGTCGTAACGGCGCTTACATCGTTTTGCACGCTTTCAAGGCTCACTAGCTTCGCTTCTTGGCGTAAACTCACTTGGTGATAGAGCTCGCGATAATCGCAATATGCTGACGTTAACTGCTGCATTTCAATAGGCTCAATAAAATCATGCTCTGCTGCACTGGCAAATATACGTATATTATCGGAATACTGAGTGATTTTTGGCTGAGCATAGGCATTTTTTAAGACAAAATATTGCGCCAAAAACTCAATATCTGCCATGCCCCCCACGCCTTGTTTAATATCAAACTCAGCACCACTGCCTTTAATTAAATGGTCTCGCATTTTTTGCCTCATCTTTACCACGTCCTCACGTAATTTTTGTTCATCACGCTGACGCGACAGCACTTCATTTCTAATTTCATTAAAACGTGCATGTAACGACGCTTGCCCGTAGGTCATGCGCGCTCTTACTAGCGCCTGATGTTCCCATGTCCATGCTTGTTTTAGCTGATATTCACGAAAGGTCTCAATATTAATCGCCAATAAACCTGACGCTCCTTCAGGGCGTAAGCGTGTATCAAGCTCATAAAGAATGCCAGAGGCTGTACGAGTATTAAATAAGTGCAATAAACGCTGTGCTAACTTCAAATAAAACTGGCGCGCATCAATTTGTTTATCGCCATTAGTTTGCCCAACACCATCACAGTTATGCACAAATACCAAATCAAGATCAGAATCGTAGCCTAGCTCTACCCCACCCGCTTTGCCATACGCGATAACTGCAAAGCCTTTTTCATCATCATTGGCCTCAGGTGGATAGCCAAAACGCGTTACCATTTGCTGCCAAGCCAGATTAACACACTGAGCCACTATCGCTTCTGATAATGCTGTAAGGTGATCGCTTACTTTCATAACATCGAGCACACCGGTGGCATCTGCTGCGGCAATACGTAATTGATGCGTTTGTTTAAACTGACGCAATGCCTCCATTTGCAGCTCTAAGTCATTTTCATCGATACGTAAAAAGTACTGACGGATTTCCTGCTCATAGCCACTTAACGGCAAGGTTTTATAAAGTTGGGCTGGGTCGATTAATTCATCCAGCAAAATAGGATAACAGGCTAAATGATCGCCTATCCATTTGCTATGCGCGCAGAGTTTAAATAGCTGATTTAGCGCCCCTGGATTTTCTAGCAATAACTCCAAATACGCTGTACGTGAAATCACTTTCTCTACCACAGCGAGTACGCGCTTAAGAATACTCGATTCACAACCGCATTTATCTGCTTGCTGTAGTAATAGCGGCATCAATTTATCAAGCACATCGCGCCCGCGTCCGCCCAATTTCCGCTTGGTTCCCGACACTTTAAAATCATAAACGATATTAAAAAACTCGATATTTTGCCCAAACAACTGATGCGAACTAATCACCTCAATACTTGGTTTTTCCCACAGCAGTTCATAGCGTGAGTCGACATCTTGTTCATCATCGTCCTCCGCACCTATCATGGCATTAAACTCATCGTGAATAAGTCGCATTTGTTGGTTAATCAATGCTATTGCATCACCATAATTTGACGTTTCTAACAAGGCACTTAAACGCATTTGGCCAATGTCTTCTTGTGGCAATGTCTGTGTTTGTTTATCGTCAAATTGCTGTAAATATTGCTCAATACGGCGTAAGAACAAATATCCGTCAGTTAATGTATTAGCAACATCTTGTGGTACTTCATTAAGCTTTGCTAATGCTTGCAGCGCTTTGCAAAATGATTGCACCTGTAAACTCGGCTCGCGCCCTCCTCGGATCATTTGTAGCGCTTGCACCACAAACTCGGCTTCACGAATGCCACCAGCACCAAGTTTAATGTTTTCAGTAAGTCCTTTACGACGCACATCTTGTGCGATAAGTGCTTTCATTTTTCGAAGCGATTCAATCACCGAAAAATCTATGTATTTACGATAAACAAAAGGCCTTAGTAAGTCATAAAACTCTTGCCAATAGCTTGATTCAGTACCAAGTAACCGCGCCTTTAACATAGCATAGCGCTCCCAATCACGACCTTGCTCTTGGTAATACTCTTCCATTGCATTAAAGCTCATAACTAATGGGCCGCTGTCGCCAAATGGTCGAAGACGCATATCAACGCGGAAAACCTGTCCTTCCGGTGTAACTTGATTCAATGCTGCAATGGTTTTTTGCGCTACTTTCGTAAAAAAAACTTGGGCTTCACACGATTTACGCCCACCTTGGGTTTCAACTTGGTACGGATACGTAAATATCAGGTCGATATCTGACGAGTAATTTAGCTCATAGCCGCCTAGCTTGCCCATGCCTAAAATCAACATCGGCATGGCATCCCCTTGTTCATCAGTAGGCTTACCCCAAACGCTAGCAACCTGCGCATATGCCCAGCGATAGGCTGAGTCTATTAACTGTTCACTTAATTGAGAGGTGTAACTAATGCTGTCGCGAATATCATTTTTAAGCACAAGATCAAGGTATGCAAGCTTTAACCAATGTAAATTGCGATATTCTCTGAGCGTTTGAAATGCATCGCTTTCTGCAATCTGAGCAAGTGATTGCGTATCAAAAACAGCGCTCGTATCGCGCGATGCAAGCCATTGGTCATTGTGTAAATAGTCTATAAAGTGTGGATGCTGCGCCAATATACGAAAAGCAAAGTCGCTCAACGCTAATAGTGCCACTACATTTGGTTCAGCTTGCTTATCTGCGAAAATCTCATTAAATCGCTGCTGCCCCAGTTGTTGTAAACCTTGTGCTAACTCCATAACTTACTTACACTCTTAAACTAAATTCTAAAGCTATCCAGTATCTTAGCAAAAAAGAAAGCTATTTTTATGTCTTATATCAGTCTATCTAACGATCTTTTAGTCGCATTCGCCATCACCGTACTATTGGTTTTGGTTGTTTTAATGGTGGTTAAAAAGCAATTACAAGCCGACAGCAGCGAACATGATTTAATGGATGAATTAGCGAAAAAAGATAACTTTGCTATGGGCATTAGTTATGCGTCTTCTATTTTCAGCATTATTTTAGTTGTTAGTTTTATTGCAAGGGAATTTGACTTGTCGCAATGGCAAGAAAGTTTACCGCACATGGCTATCGCACTCGCGCTTGCATTAGTGTTTATTTGGTTTGGTAAGTGGATCCATAACCGCCTCATTCTAAGAGATTTTAATGAAGCAAGGGCAATAGAGAAGCGCAATGTATGCGCAGCACTCATCGATACCGGCGTATTGCTGGCAAATTCAATCATTGTGCTTGGTCTTTACAAATGGTCTAAAGCGACAAACTTTAATACTTTACTGATTGATATTATCGCGTTTATTGCCATTCAATTTATTATTTTGCTGCATACTCGCTGGCAAGAGAAACGCTTTGCCGCCACCAATCAAGGCGCTTCAATGCAAACTTATTTTGCCTACGACAATACGTCAATAGGCTTGCGCTTTGCATCACGCATGACTGCGTTATCGCTAGCAATTTTTGCGGCACTTGCCAGTATTCAGTTTATTGCTGGTAACTTTATCGACAATATCATTATGATTTTATTAAACGTGGTTGTGTTTGTTGCGCTGCACCAAATTACCGCATTATTGATATTAAAACTGGCACTACCAAAAGTACAAAACAACATTGAAGTGGAACAACAAGACAACATCGGCATCGCCAGTATTGAGCTTGCTGTTCATATTGCGATAGGAATTTTACTACTGCGTTTGTTCTCGCTGTAACATCTGCTTTAATTGGAATTTGAGCAAGCGCGGTTTATCGCGTTTGCCCTTTCCAGCTAAAGAATAGAGCGCCAAGCAATAGAAACACCACACTTTGCCCGATGAGAATAAACAGCTGTGGTGCAATTTCAACAAACCCTGCCCCCTCTAACATCACGGCACGCGCACCAATCAACATTTGCGTAAGCGGAAATACCTGAGAAATTGCCTGTACAAATGCCGGGCTGCCTTCAAGTGAAAACCACACTCCCGACAACATCATCATCGGCCATGACACTAAATTGAGAATGCCACCGGTAAATTCTTCCGACTCAGAACGACACGCGATCAGTAACGATAGCGAAATTAGTGAAAACGCACCGAGTACGCACAGCACTAATAACCACAACATACTGCCGATTAAATAAAAATCAAAAATAAGATGACAGGCTACGAATATGGCGGACGTTAATGCCACAACAATCAATAAACGCGAAACGATTTGCGCTGCCAGGAATTCTACCGGCTTTAATGGCGTGGCACTTAAACGCTTTAGCACTGCGTTTTTACGATAACGTACAATTACATAACCCACGCCATACAAACAAGAAAACATCATATTCATCGCTAAAATTCCGGGCACAACCCAATCAAGATAGCGTATTTCTTGGCCTTCTATTGCCTCTTTTACAAACTGCGCGGTTGCTTGTGTTGTTTCAGCAAGTAGCAATTTTTCTGCAATATAACCATTTGCCGAACTTGAATTTACCCAATACTGTTTTGCATCAAAGCTCACCAGTAAATCCAGTTTATGTTGGCGCAGTTTTTCGATTGCCACACTTTTATCTTGATACTCAATAAACTCTAAATGCTTATACTGGCTAATACTGTGTTGCTGTAAATCACCTACGTAGCCAATTTTAAACAGTGTCGGGTTATCATTTTTAAAGATAAAGGCAAACCCAACAACTAACAAAATAGGAAATGCTAAATTCCAACCGAGCGCCGAGCGGTCGCGGAAAAACTCTAAATTACGCGCCACTAAAACAGCAAAAAATCGTTTAAACATCTGCTTTTTCCTCGTTAGTGTGTAATGCGTGACCTGTTAACTTTAGGAATAAATCATCTAAATTAGCCGACTTAACTTGCAGCCCCTGCAATGAAATTTGCTCCGTTAACAACTTAGCTAATGTGGCCTCGGTATTATCACTATGAATAAGCACACTGTCTTGACTGTAATGAGCATTCGTAAACGAAATTTGTGACGATACATTTTGCTTTGGTAACGATATTAATGATCCTTTAAAATGCTCTCTCAATAGGTTTTCAGGGCTATTCATCGCGATAATCTGTCCCTTATCCATAATCGCAATTTGGTCACATAAGTACTCGGCTTCATCCATATAATGGGTCGTCAATAAAATGGTTTTGCCCGCCGCTTTAATATCATTTACTAAATCCCAAAATAAGCGCCTGCTATGGGGGTCGAGTCCGGTGGTTGGCTCATCTAAAAAAATAAGTTCTGGGTCGTTAATTAATGCCAACGCCAATAGCAAACGCTGCTTTTGCCCGCCCGACAACTTTCGGTGATCAACATTAATAAAGTCTGTTAACTGACATTGCGTAATGAGGTCGTCGGTTGGCACTGTCTTTTTATAAAACGACGAGAACAAATTGAGCGTTTCTCGTACCGTTAAATAATCTTGCAACGCGGTATGCTGAAACTGAATACCCAGCTTTTGAAAATCTTCTCGTGTAATTCCCTGACCGTTAAATAAAATATCGCCGGATGTTGGCGTTAAAATCCCTTCAAGCATTTCGATGGTGGTGGTTTTGCCCGCACCATTTGGTCCTAACAAACCAAAACACGAACCTTTAGTCACTTTGAAATCAATTTTATCGACTGCACAAAAGTCCGAGAAATACTTACTAAGCTTCTTAACCTCAAGAATTGTTGTCATAACTGCCTTTATTACTTGCCTTTGTTATTGCGCTTTTCATACCATATAAGCATATTAATCGCTGAGAGTCATTATGCGCATTCCCCATATCTACCAAGCCGGCACTATTGAAGTCGGCACAGAATTACAACTCGGCGATGATGCCGCAGGACACATAGGTCGCGTTCTAAGAATGCAACCAGGTCAACAGGTTAGCTTATTTAACGGTGAAGGTGGCGAATACTTGTGCACCATTTCACAAGCCAATAAAAAAAATGTGTATGTTAGCGTTGATGAATTTCACAATGTCACCAGTGAGTCACCGCTAAAAATCCACTTAGGGCAAGGAATTTCGCGCGGCGAAAAAATGGAGTTCACCATTCAAAAATCAGTAGAGCTTGGTATTACTGAAATCACCCCATTATTTAGCGAGCGCTGCGGTGTTAAATTACAAGGTGAACGCCTTGAAAAGAAACACCAGCAATGGCAAAAAATCGCAATTGCCGCAGCGGAGCAATCAGGCCGCAACTTTGTGCCCGTTGTTCACCCACCAATAAAATTAGAGCAATGGCTAACCCAGCCAAGCGACGAAACAAAGCTCACCCTGCACCCACGTGCTGAGCACAGCATTAAAACCATTGATAAACTTGCAAACTTTAATGCCACAGCAATGCGCTTTGTGGTTGGCCCAGAAGGCGGATTTACCGATGCAGAAATTGCAGCAACAAAAACCGCAGACTTTGTTGATATAAAGTTAGGACCACGTGTACTGCGTACTGAGACTGCAGCACTTACTGTTCTCTCTGCGCTGCAGCTTGTCTACGGTGATTTAGCTTGATTTAAGCTGCAAGCATCCCCATAACATAGAGAGTTGAAAATAAAGGAAACTAACATGACGATTAAGCTTGGCATCATTTCTGATCCTATTGCTGGATTTAATATCAAAAAAGACACCGGCTTCGCCATGATGCTCGAAGCGCAAAAACGCGGCTATGAAATTCATTACATGGAAATGAATGACTTGTTTTTACGTGGTGGGCAAAGTTTCGCAACGTCGTCTGTTGCTACCGTGTTTGATAACACCGAAAAATGGTATGAACTTGAAGACAAGCAAACCATTGCTCTAGCTGATTTAGACGTGATTTTAATGCGTAAAGATCCACCGTTCGATACCGAATATATTTACGCAACTTACCTGTTAGAGCGCGCTGAGCAAGCGGGTACTCTCGTAATTAACAAACCGCAAAGCTTACGTGACGCTAACGAAAAACTATTTACTGCGTGGTTTAGTGAACATACACCAGACACACTGGTGACTCGTGAACAGGCACATCTTCGCGCGTTTTTAGAAGAGCACAAAGACATTATTCTGAAACCACTTGACGGTATGGGTGGCGCGTCAATTTTCCGCGTAAAACAAGATGACCCAAATATTGGCGTTATTTGCGAAACATTAACAGCACACGGCAGCCAATATGCAATGGCACAGAATTACATTCCAGCGATCAAAGATGGTGATAAGCGCGTATTGGTAGTTAATGGTGAAGTGATTCCCTATTGCTTAGCGCGTATTCCACAAGGCGGTGAAACCCGCGGTAATTTAGCAGCCGGTGGCCGAGGCGAAGCACGCCCGATTACCGATGTAGAACGCAAAATTGCCGAAGCAGTGGCGCCAACATTAGTTGAAAAAGGCTTAATTTTTGTCGGTCTTGATATTATTGGCGATAGGCTTACTGAGATTAATGTTACTGCACCAACGTGCGTAAAAGAAATTGAAGCGGCATTTGATATTTCAATTACCGGTAAGTTATTCGACGCAATTGAGCAAAAAGTGGCGCATACTTAAAGCTGAAGATAATACAAAAGGTGCAATCAATGAGTAATCAAACCCAGTCATTACAAAATACCTTTTTAGTTGCAATGCCAAACATGCCCGACCCACGCTTTAAACACAGCGTGACTTACATTTGTGAGCACAATGAATCTGGGGCAATGGGGCTGGTTATTAATCAACCCACCAATCTTACGGTGGGCGAGTTACTCGACCAAATAGATATCGAGAATAACAAGATGGCAACTAACAGTAGCGTAGCAGTAATGTCGGGCGGTCCAGTTCACACTGACCGAGGGTTTGTATTGCACAGTACCAAGCCAGGTTATAGTTCAAGCTCGAATATTAGCTCTGATATTATGATCACTACCTCGAAAGATGTGCTTCACGAGCTGACAAGCCATGAAGCACCAGATCAATTTCTGATTACCTTAGGCTATGCAGGTTGGGATCCCGGTCAGCTTGAAAAAGAACTGGTCGAAAATACTTGGCTTACCGTACCTGCCGACCCTGAGATTATTTTTAATACACCAGCGCACTTGCGTTGGCAAAAAGCAATAGAGAGTTTAGGCATTGATATCGATAAACTTTCTCTCTATTCAGGAAATGCGTAAATGAGTAAAAACCCTATCGGGCAACGTACACTAATTGGTTTTGATTTTGGTACCAAAAGCATTGGCATTGCCGTAGGTCAGGAAATATCAGGTACGGCAACCGCACTTAGCGCTGTCGCTGCAAAAGACGGTATTCCAAATTGGGACAACGTAAAAAAAATTCTCGATGAATGGCAGCCTGATTTATTAATAGTCGGCTTACCGCTCAATATGGATGGCACCAACCAAGAAGTAACCTTTAAAGCCAAGAAGTTTGCAAAACGCTTGCATGGCATGTTCGGTTATCAAGTTGAAGTGCAAGATGAGCGCCTTACCACGACGGATGCAAAAGCACGCTTATTTGATCACGGTGGCTATCGAAATTTAGCGAAAGATAAAGTAGATAGCATGTCGGCACAAATTATCTTAGAAAGCTATTTTGAAAGCCTTTATGGGGACTAAGCACCTCGCTTAGTCTTTACTAATTAACTCACTATTTAGCACTTTCACACTGCCCTTTTCAGGAATAAAACCCGCTTCAATATACGCCGATTTAATGCGTTGTTGCGTTGCGAGTATTGCTAACCCCTTTTGTAACGCCTCAAACGCCGCTTTACCATCAGGGTGAGTTTTGCTCACCACATAATGACGACTATCATCAAATGTAAGTGCGATGCCCGGCACAGCTAGTAACTCTAACGAGTGCAATTTGTAGTGGTTATTAACAGCAGGCATAAAAGGCAACAAAGCAAAATCCGCCCACTTTTTATCAACTGCACGAATTTGCTGTAACCATTCATCATCTTTGTACAGCTTTTTTAACTTTAAGCTTTTGAGAGTTTGCCAGTCGGCGTGCCAACGGGGGGTTGAAATAGATGTGAAATGAGAAAAATCATCTAAGCTGTCAATTGCGAAGACTTTTCGGTTTTCAGGATGAGCAAATACGCCTGCTAGGTACTCACCTTTGTTAAACACAGCTGCAGAAATATAAGCGTGCTCTGCTATTTTTTCTGCATCTGCGTACCAGTACGTGTCGAAGCTAAGTAGTTGCTTACCACGCTCTAAAATATTGGTGTTGCGCAGCGTTACTTTACCCACTTGGTAGTTAAATGTTTTATCAAAACCACCGAGTTTCAATGCCTGCAATGCAAGCACCATATCCACTACGTCGCGACGCATGCGATAACCGCTAAACGAGGTAATCTGATGTACATCACGTCCAGCCAGAAAAGCTTGAAAATCAACATACACATCATCGCGAATATACATATCAACGGAGTTATTTGAATTCGCAGCGTTCGCCGCAAAACCAAATAACATGCACGCTAATACACAAAAACAAATTTTAAAACGACTTAACTTCAACATAAGCGTATCACTTACTACTGGTTTTTATCTCCATCAAGGCCATCAACCGTAACACCTTGTAAAAAGCCTGCACCTTGTTGCTCATTATTGCGTAATTTAATCATTAAGCGCAGATCGTTCGGTGAGTCAGCATGGTGTAGCGCATCGGCATAATTAATGCGATGCTGCTGGTAAAGGTCAAATAACGCTTGGTCAAAGGTTTGCATACCCATTTCGCGCGATTTAGACATGGTTTCTTTAATTGCCCCTACTTCACCGCGTTTTATTAGTTCTGCCACCATAGGCGAGTTAAGTAAGATTTCAATTGCAGCTGCACGGCCGTGTCCATCGCTGGTCGGCACAAGTTGTTGTGCAACAATAGCACGTAAGTTAAGCGCTAAATCGTACTTTAACTTATCGTGCTTTTCTTTTGGTACTAAATGCATAATACGGTCGATTGCTTGGTTCGCGTTGTTTGCGTGCAGTGTAGCCACACACAAGTGACCTGTTTCAGCAAATGAAAGTGCATATTCCATGGTTTCTTGCGAGCGGATCTCACCAATCAAAATTACATCAGGAGCCTGACGTAGAGAGCTCTTTAGTGCCGATTCGAAACTTTCAGTATCCAGTCCCACTTCGCGTTGCGTTACAATACTCTTTTGGTGTTCGTGAACAAATTCAATCGGGTCCTCAATAGTTAAGATATGACCACGCTGGTTGCGGTTACGATACCCTAACAGTGCCGCAAGTGAGGTTGATTTACCGGTACCCGTACCACCCACAAACAGGACTAAGCCACGTTTTGACATAATCACGTCGGTTAAAACCGGTGGTAAGCCAAGGTCGTGCACTTCCGGAATGGTGGTTACGATACGACGAACAACCATGCCCGCTTTGTCGCGCTGCCAAAAAGCCGAAACACGGAAACGACCCGAATCACGTGCGATCGCAAAGTTACATTCTTTGGTTTCATGAAATTCGGTTTTCTGCTTGTCGGTCATTGCCGATTCAACTAGCTCTAACGCTTCTTCTTCAGTTAAATCTGAATGACCAATCGGACGAAGTTCGCCATTAACTTTTACACTTACAGGCAAGAATGTAGACACGAATAAATCCGATGCTTCACTCTCTACCATTTGTTTTAAAAAATGATCTAAGCCGTGCATAATTTACCCCTAGTAAGATCGTGCGCCTGCTGCGCCAAAGTTGCTCTTATCGTGGGCTTTTGCATATGCATCTTGCTGTGTAATTAAGCCGCGATTTAGCAAGTTACCTAAACACTGGTCCATCGTCTGCATGCCGTGCGATGCACCGGTTTGTAGCGATGAATACATTTGCGCAATTTTATCTTCACGAATAAGGTTACGAATTGCTGGTGTACCTATCATGATTTCGTGTGCTGCGATTCGTCCGCCACCTACTTTTTTCACCAGTGTCTGTGAAATTACAGCACGTAATGATTCAGATAGCATTGAACGTACCATGTCTTTTTCTTCACCTGGGAATACGTCAATAATACGGTCAATGGTTTTTGGTGCAGAGGTGGTGTGCAAGGTGCCAAATACTAAGTGACCGGTTTCTGCCGCAGTCATTGCAAGGCGAATGGTCTCGAGGTCACGTAATTCACCTACCAGAATAACATCTGGGTCTTCACGAAGCGCCGAGCGAAGTGCGTTATTAAAGCTGTGTGTATCACGGTGCACTTCACGTTGGTTAATTAAGCTTTGCTTATTGTCGTGTACGAATTCGATTGGATCTTCAATGGTTAGTACGTGGTGATGCTTATGCGAATTAATATAATCAATCATCGCAGCAAGCGTTGTTGATTTACCCGAACCTGTCGGCCCTGTTACCAACACTAAGCCACGCGGGTTGTTGGAAATATCTTTAAATATTTCAGGACAGCCTAAATCATCAAGGGTTAAAACTGTGCTTGGGATGGTACGAAACACCGCGGCTGGACCACGGTTAGAATTAAAGGCATTAACACGGAAACGCGCTAGGTTTGGCACTTCGAAAGAAAAGTCACATTCTAAGTTTTCTTCGTATTCTTTTCGCTGCTTATCATTCATAATATCATACACTAAGCCGTTTACGTCTTTTGGTCCAAGTGCGGGGATATTGATTCTTCGAACGTCGCCATCAACGCGGATCATAGGTGAAACACCTGATGATAAGTGTAAATCTGATGCATTATGTTGCACACTGAATGCCAGTAATTCAGTAATGTCCATTGGATTGCTCCACTAAGTTACTTATTTGAATAATTATATGATTACAATAGCAGAACGACTTAAAATAGCCTATGACAGAATCGCAAAAGCGATAAAAAATTCTCACATTTTAGGGCAAAAAGTGGCTTTATTAGCGGTCAGCAAGACAAAGCCTAGCACTTTAATACGAGAGGCATACCAAGCTGGTCAACGTCAATTTGGTGAGTCTTACGTGCAAGAAGCGGTCGATAAAATCGCTGAATTATCCGATTTAGGCGACATTGAATGGCACTTTATCGGCCCTATTCAATCAAATAAAAGCGCGCAAGTAGCAGCTAATTTTGACTGGGTGCAAAGTGTCGACCGCATTAAAATAGCCAGGCGCCTAAATTATCAACGCCCCTCTGAACGCGCTAAATTAAACGTGCTTATACAAGTTAATATTGATGATGAGCAGAACAAGTCTGGCTGTTCGCTGTCAGAAGTCGATGCCTTAGCACAGTACATTGCAACATCTGACAATTTGGTATTGCGTGGTGTTATGACAATTCCTAAAAAAAGCGACTCACTAAACGAGCAACAACACAGCTTTGCCAAACTGCAAACTTGTTTTAATCAATTGAAATCCCAATATGATAGTATAGATACACTTTCAATGGGCATGAGTAACGATGTTGAAGCAGCAATAAGCCAAGGCAGCACAATGGTGCGTATTGGCACCGATATCTTTGGCCCAAGAAACTAACGATTAACCAAAAAGAGAGTTCCTATGTCACAAAACACCATTGCATTTATTGGTACCGGTAATATGAGTTACGCCATTATTGGCGGATTAATCAATGGCGGCTTTGCCCCAAACAATATTATCGCAACCAACCGCAATGCAGAAAAACTTGCCAAAGTTGGCAATGACTTTGGTATTCAAGTAACTAACGACAACATTAAAGCAATCGACCAAGCCGATTACGTTGTACTCTCGGTTAAACCGCAAATGATGGCAGACCTATGCCAAACCATTAAAGATTCAGGCATTGCTTACCAAGACAAAGTGTTTATTTCCGTTGCGGCAGGCATTAAAGTGGCGCGTTTACAAGAAATGCTAGACCACCCGGTTAAGATGATCCGCTGCATGCCAAATACTCCTAGCTTACAAAGCAAAGGCGTAAGCGGCTTATTCAGCAATAATACCAGTGAACAAGAAAAGCAATTTGCAACCGAGGTATTTAGTGCAACAGGTATTGTTACTTGGCTTTCAGAAGAAGACCAAATTAACGATATTATTGCGGTAACGGGTTCATCTCCTGCGTATGTATTTTTGTTCTTAGAAGCGATTGAACAAAAAGCAAAAGAGCTCGGTTTTAACGCTGAACAAGCACGAGAGTTAGTGCAGCAAGTAGCTGTAGGTGCCAGCGATATGGTGGCAAAATCGCCTGACTTATCAATCAGTCAGTTACGTGCTAATGTTACTTCAAAAGGCGGTACAACTGCCGCGGCTATTGCGCATTTAGAGCAGCAAAACTTAATGCAAACTGTCGCCGATGCGATGGATGCATGTATCGCACGCGCACAACAAATGGAGCAAGAATTTTAATGAATGACGCGTTTCGATTTTTAGTTGAAGTCGTTTTTGACTTGTACTTGATGGTTGTATTACTGCGCTTTTGGCTACAATCCGCGCGCGCTGATTTCTATAATCCGCTCAGCCAGTTTGTAGTAAAAGCCACCAGCCCTCTACTCAACCCAATTCGCAAGGTAATTCCTGGACTTGGCGGTTTTGATCTTGCCTCACTAGTGCTTGCACTGATTGTCGCAGCGCTCAAAATAGTGACCATTTCACTGCTTTTCTTTGGTGGAATTGAACCTGTTACCGTATTGGTTGGCAGTTTAATTACTGTGATTAAAGAAGGTTTAAACTTGGCCTTTTGGGTACTAATTATCCGGGCAATTTTAAGCTGGGTAAGCCAAGGACATAACCCAATCGAAGCGATTTTCCATCAACTTACTGAGCCAATGTTACGCCCGATTAGAAAAATCATTCCACCCATTGGCGGGTTAGATTTATCAATCTTAGTGCTGATTATTGGATTACAGTTTCTTCAAATCTTATTCCTTGATTTATTTAGATAAAAACGAATAAATTCAGGTAGAATAAAAAAGCCGCACAATGCGGCTTTTTTGTCATCTATACTAATATTAATACTTAATTTAAGGGGCGGATTATGAAAACCCTAATTTCACTTTGTTTAGCATTTTGTGCATTTATGGCAACAAGTGTTTTAGCAAATACCGAGCAAGGTGGGCAATATAAAGAGCTTGGTAATTGGCAAGTGCATTACATTGCTTTTCCATCAACTGTATTGCAACCAAAAATAGCGCAACACTATGGTATTGAACGCAGTAATTACAATGCGGTTATCAATATTTCGGTATTGGATAAAGCAACGAAAAAAGCACAAAAAGTGGCTATTTCAGGCACAGCCAAAAACTTACTTGGTCACAATGAAACGCTAGCATTTAAAGAGATCATTGATGGTGATGCAATTTACTATATTGCAGAGCTTGGCTACAGCAATGAAGAGCTGTATCGCTTTAAGCTTGATATTAAAGGGCAAAATAAAAGCGAAGTGCTCAGCTTCCAACAAAAATTTTATGTTGATTAATATTTTTTCTTAAACAAATTAGTTTAAACATTAAAAAAGCGCCTTACGGCGCTTTTTTGTTATTGGCTAGTGTTACTCTTAAAGTGAGTTTACAAGCCAAGCGCTGCCATCATTTTCTGACCAATATCAACATGGTGTTGCATGGTTGAGAACTGTTTAGTTACACCTTCAGGACCAAACGCATAAACTGGAACAGGTGCTGCTGTATGTGTCCCTGTACCCCAAACAACATTTTGGTGACGAGCAAGTGCACGACCAATTTTTGCTGTGTGGTCTTCGTCTGCATATACATAAAACTCGTTAAAGTCGT
This sequence comes from Pseudoalteromonas sp. P1-9, assembly GCF_001399975.1. GTDB lineage: Bacteria > Pseudomonadota > Gammaproteobacteria > Enterobacterales > Alteromonadaceae > Pseudoalteromonas. Next base: position 20,817 of record NZ_LKBD01000018.1, on the reverse strand, counting down.
CAAACTTTGGCGTTACATCAGCACTTTGATAAGAGTGATCTGGGTCATAGTAAGGGTTGTTTTCACGCTCACCTACTTTCTCAGCTTCCTCTAGTGTCACTTTATACGCGCTGTAGTTATTGATTGCAGTCATCCAATCGTTTGCTGTTGCAGCGTCAAAGTTCCAATCTGCGTTTGCCATATCAAGCATGTTGTAGAAAGTACCCGACTGCTTATAAAGCATTTCTAAGTGGCTTAAATCACCAAAGTTGAAGTTAGGCTTGTAATCGCGACCTTGCATGCCATCGCCTGGAAGTGTTGTTGCTTCAGGCATATTGTAACGTGAGTAACTAAAACCAAAGCTACCCGTTTCATGGTCAGCTGTTACAACAACTAGCGTATCGTTACGGTCTTTTACCCATTCGTAAACCGCTTCTACCGCTTCGTCAAACTTTAATAGTTCATGTAGCATCCAACCCGCATCGTTCGCGTGTCCTGCCCAGTCAATCTGACCACCTTCAATCATTAGGAAGAAGCCATCTTCATCTTTAGAAAGCACATCAAGTGCCTTTTTAGTCATTTCTTTAAGCGATGGCTGAGAGCAGTTATTTGCCTCTTTACATGCTGAGTAGGCAATACCGTCAGCCATACCCGAGTTTGCGAACAAACCAAGTAGTTTAGTTGTTTCTGTAGCAGCTAGCTGGGCTTTATCAAACGCTAGTTCATAACCAAACTGCTCTTTCGCTTCAACGACTAAGTTACGGTTGTCGCTACGCTTTGATTTTTTATATACCGATTCAGGCGCGCCAAGTGCACTCATAACATCACGATCGGCCGCATCCGTTTTAATATCAGACGGTAAGAATACGCGAGCACCACCTGAAAGTAATACATCAACATTGCCACTTTCGATTAGCTCTTCAGCAATCGCAGGTTCAAGTGAACGATGTGGTTGGTGCGCGGCAAATGCCGCTGGTGTTGCATGGGTAATGCGAGTATCTGATACTAAGCCTGTTGCTTTGCCTGCTTTTTTCGCTTTTTCTAAAATGGTTTCAACGATATTACCTTGTTCATCAAGGCCAATCATTTCAGAACCTGCCGCTAAGCCTGTCGCTAATTGTGTTGCAGAACACGCTGAGTCAACAACCAACTTACCATTATCACCATGCGGTGCATTAAGCGATAAGCCCATTACACCTTGATTGGCAAAGTTAGATAACGCAGTCACACCATTTTTAGCACTGTAGGTTGAATTAGGTGCGCGGCGTGCATACTCTTCAAGTAAGCCAACTTGCTGCGGGCCCATACCATCACCAATCATTAAAATCACGTTTTTAACTTCAGTAACCGCTACTGGTGGTACTTCCACCTCTTTAATCACTTCAACTTCTTTAATTACTTCTACGATTTCTTTATCGTCAGAACCACAACCCGTTATAAGTAAGCTAGCAACTGCTAGGGCGACACATGTTTTTTTCATTATTTTGTACCCGTATGATTTAAAATTTGCGATAGCCTACTTATCTATTGTTAAACTAAGATTTCATATTTATGGCATTTAGAATAATCACTCAAACTCTAACTCATTGAAAAGTAACAGTATAACATTTCATGAAATCCACAAAGCAATACGCTTGCGCTCTTGATATAATAACTAACATCATTCCTTTAGAAATTTCGTTTTATGTCATTTGAAAAAATCGTTTTGGCAACGGGTAACCAAGGTAAAGTTGCTGAGCTTGCGGATAAACTTGCTAGTTTGAATATTGAAGTAATCGCACAGTCAGAGTTTGATGTGCCAGAAGTTGCAGAAACCGGCACCACATTTATTGAAAATGCCATAATCAAAGCAAGGCATGCGGCAAAGATTACTGGCTTACCGGCAATCGCCGACGATTCAGGTCTTGAAGTTGAAGCCCTAGGCGGTGCTCCGGGCGTTTACTCAGCACGATTTGCAGGTGTTGATGCGAATGACTCTGATAACATTGATAAGCTATTAAGTGAACTAGGCGATAATCCAAATCGTACAGCCCGTTTTTGGTGTGTATTAGTATTAATGCGCCACGCTGATGACCCTACTCCACTGATTTGCCAAGGTGTATGGCAAGGAGAGATTTTACCCGAGCGTCAAGGTGAACAAGGCTTTGGTTACGACCCTGTATTCTTTAGTCATGAGAAAAATTGCAGCGCAGCAATGCTTGATAAGGCAACTAAAAATAGCCTAAGCCACCGCGGTAAGGCGCTTAATCAACTGCTCGACTTGCTCAAGGCTAATTAATGAAACTGCCACCATTGAGTCTTTACATACACATACCTTGGTGTGTGCAAAAGTGCCCATATTGTGACTTTAATAGTCATGGCGTAAAGTCCGATATTCCTGAATCTGCTTACGTACAGCATTTGCTAGATGATTTAAAAACCGACCTCGATTATGTGCAAGGCCGCAAACTCACTAGTATATTTATCGGTGGCGGCACACCGAGCCTGTTTAGTGAAAAAGCTATAGCTAACTTATTGCAAGGTGTTGAGCGCCTTATCCCATTCGCAAACGATATAGAAATAACCCTTGAAGCGAACCCGGGTACTGTTGAAGCTGAGCGCTTTATTGGCTACCGCGCAGCTGGCGTTAATCGTATTTCTATTGGTGTTCAATCACTGCAACAAGACAAACTAAAAAGCCTTGGCCGTATTCATAATGCCGATGAAGCAATTAATGCGGCAAAATTAGCAAAGACCATAGGTTTAAACAGTTTTAATATGGACTTGATGCATGGATTGCCAGATCAATCCATCGATGATGCACTGAGTGATCTTAAACAAGTTATCGCGCTCAATCCGCCCCATATTTCGTGGTATCAACTCACCATTGAACCTAATACCCAATTTGCGTCAAAACCCCCAGTATTGCCTGAAGATGAAACCTTGTGGCAAATTCAAGAACAAGGCCACCAGCTATTAACGGATGCAGGTTACGAACAGTATGAAATATCTGGCTATGCCAAACCGGGTTTTCAATGTCAGCATAATTTAAATTACTGGCGCTTTGGTGACTACTTAGGTATTGGCTGTGGCGCCCATGGCAAAATCACCGATTTAACAACACAAAAACTGGTACGCACTGTTAAGGTAAAACACCCTAAAGGCTATATGGACTTAACTAGGCCATACCTATTTGATAGCTGGCACGTAACAAACGATGAACTGCCTTTTGAATATTTCATGAACCGCTTACGCCTACATGAATCATTCAACATCAACGAGTTTGGTGAGTTTACTGGGCTACCACTTGAACACGTTGAAACTAATTTAAATCACGCGGTTACTGCAGGATTAATGCAAAAAAACGACAATATCTGGCAAGTTACCGCAAAAGGACACCGCTTTTTAAATGACTTGTTACAATTATTTGTGTAACGTCGTTTGTAGCGACCCCTGTAAAACAGTAACGTTGAGTAAATACTTCGTTATAAAGTCATAACTATAAAGGTAAAACAAAATGCTTAAGCGCTCATTAATTGCAGCAGCAATCAGCTCTGTTTTTTTAGTTGGTTGTCAAACACCAGCAACAACACAAGATACAACTGCTGAAGTAGTTAAACAACAATCAGAAAGCGAACGTGCAAACGCGTTCTTTGAAGAAGTTTTTATGCGCGGCGTAATGCGCAGCCCTGTTTACCAAACCTATATGGGCATCAAAAAAGACTATGACAAATGGGACGACGGTTCTGAAGCACGTGCGTTAGAAGATTTAGCGCTTGCGAAAAAAGACCTTGAAACGCTGCGCGCTTTTGACCGCAGCAAGCTAGATAGCACGACACAAGTTAGCTATGACTTAATGGAACAGCGTTTAGTACAAAGCATTGATGACTTTAAATGGCGCTACCACACGTATCCAGTAAATCAAATGTATGGCACACACTCAATGATCCCTGCATTTTTGATTAACCAACATCAAATTGCCGATTTAAGTGATGCAAAAGCGTATATTTCTCGTTTAAATGGTGTACCAACGGTATTTGAACAACTTGAAAAAGATCTAGAAACTCGTGCTGTAAAAGGCATTATCGCACCTAAATTCGTGTTCCCACATGTAATTGATTCAAGCAAAAACATTTTGAAAGGTGCGCCTTTCACAACTGGTGAAGATTCAACCCTGCTTACTGACTTTAAACGCAAAGTGGCAAAGTTAGAAATCGCACAAAATGAAAAAGACGCTCTTATCACTGATGCAACAAATGCGCTTAAAACAGCAGTTGGACCTGCATATGAATCGCTTATCAGCTACCTAATTGGTTTAGAATCTCGCGCTGATAACCGCGATGGAGCTTGGAAGTTCCCAGAAGGCGAAGCTTACTACAACAATGCATTAGCACGCACGACAACAACCGACCTTACTGCGAAAGAAATTCACGCGATTGGTTTAGCTGAAGTGGCACGTATTCATGATGAAATGCGTGAAATCAAAGATAAAGTTGGCTTTAAAGGCGACTTAAAAGCGTTCATGGAATTCATGAAAACCGATAAGCAGTTCTACTTGCCAAACACGGAAGAAGGTAAAGCAAAGTACCTTGCTGATGCGACGGCAATGATCGATAACATGAAGTCGCGCCTTGATGAGTTATTTATCGTTAAGCCAAAAGCCGACATGATTGTAAAACGTGTTGAAGCATTCCGTGAAAAAGCAGCAGGTAAAGCGTTTTACCAGCAACCTGCGCCAGATGGCTCACGCCCTGGTATTTACTATGCCAACCTTTACGATATGGAAGCAATGCCAACTTACCAAATGGAAGCGCTTGCTTACCATGAAGGTATTCCAGGCCACCACATGCAAATTGCTATCGCGCAAGAGCTTGAAGGTGTGCCTAAATTCCGTAAGTTTGGCGGTTACACAGCATACGTTGAAGGCTGGGGTTTATACTCTGAAATGGTGCCAAAAGAAATGGGCTTATACGAAGACCCTTACTCAGACTTTGGTCGTTTAGCAATGGAGTTGTGGCGTGCATGTCGCTTAGTAGTAGATACAGGTATTCACGCGATGAAGTGGACGCGCCAACAAGGCATCGACTACTACGTAAATAACACGCCAAATGCAACGTCAGACGGCGTTAAGATGGTAGAGCGTCACATTGTAATGCCATCACAAGCAACAGCGTATAAAATCGGTATGATCAAAATTGTAGAACTACGTGAAAGCGCGAAGAAGCAACTTGGTGAAAAATTCGATATCCGTGAGTTCCACGATGTTGTACTTAAGAGCGGCCCTGTACCACTTAATACCCTTGAAGGCTTTGTAAACGATTGGGTTGCAAGCAAACAAAGTTAATACGCTTTAAAAAATAAAAGGCGTAGTAAGCGCCTTTTATTTGTTATCAATTAAGATACAAAAAGGCCGCAATTGCGGCCTTTTTTACTGTAACAACTTACCGCGGAATTAACCGTTGATGAAGTCGATACCTTCTTGAATGTCTTTGTTAAGCGTTTCAAGCATGTCGTTCTTTGCTTTCTCTTCGAATGCGCTAAGCTCACCGTAAGAAAGGATTTCTTCAACACCGTTTTTGCCTAAACGTACTGGGTGTGCAAAGTATGCTGCGTCACCACCGTCGATTGCAACGTATGCGTAGTCGATAACACCTTCTTCACCTTGTAAGCCTTTAACTAAAGACTGAGTGAAACGTGCAGCTGCTGCGCCCATTGAAAGTGTCGCTGAACCGCCACCCGCTTTTGCGTTAACAACTTCAGTACCTGCATTTTGAATACGTGGAGTAAGTGCTTCAACTTCTTCCGCTGTGAACTCAACACCTTCAACTTGTGAAAGAAGTGGAAGAATAGTTGTACCTGAGTGACCACCGATTACTGGTACTTTAACAGAAGCAACGTCTACGCCTTTAAGTTCAGCGATAAACGCTTCTGAACGGATAACGTCTAGTGTCGTTACACCGAATACACGGTTAGCTTCGTAAGTACCTGCCTTTTTGAATACTTCAGCAACGATTGGTACAGTGCCGTTTACAGGGTTAGTGATAACACCTACAAGCGCCTTAGGACAGTTTTTAACAATGCCTTCAGCAAGTGTTTTAACAATGCTTGCATTAACATTGAATAAGTCTGCACGGTCCATACCCGGCTTACGCGGCATACCTGCTGGAATAATTACGATATCTGCGCCAGCAAGTGCTGCATCTAAATCGTCTTTACCAAAACCTTCAACTTTAACTGCAGTTGGGATATGTGATAGGTCAACAGCAACACCTGGAACAACTGGCGCTACATCGTATAACGATAGCTCAGAACCAGCTGGTAATTGTGTTTTAAGTAATAAAGAAAGGGCCTGGCCGATACCACCAGCTGCGCCTAAAACTGCAACTTTCATGTGAATTCTCCGTGATTAGAGGTAGGTATTTAAAAAAGTGCCATAAAGATAATGAAAAGTGCGCATAAAAACAAATAAAACAGGTATTTTTTATATAAATCTCGACCATAGTTGTAAACTTTATCCGACTAGATTAGTTGACAACGCTATCAATTAAAAAAATCGCATTTTCATTGAGATTAATTCAACTCTAATTGAATTAATCTGACGATTTTATTAATGCAATTACCCCTAACTTGTGTAAAATTTAAGGTAACGTCCATCAATTGGTTAAACAGCCCGTTCACATGCAAATACAAGATAAACAAGAAGCGCTGGTTAAAGCGTTCAAAGCCCTTTTAAAAGAAGAAAACTTTGGTTCACAAGGCGAGATTGTTGATGCCTTAAAAGACATGGGTTTTGACAATATTAGTCAGAGCAAAGTGTCTCGCATGTTAAGTAAATTTGGCGCTGTACGCACACGTAATGCGAAACAAGAGATGGTGTATTGTTTACCTGCAGAAATGGGTGTACCAACAGCGAAAAGCCCGCTGCGCCAGCTGGTAATTGATATTATGCATAACGAAATGATGATCATCATTCGTACCAGTCCAGGTGCTGCACAACTGATTGCGCGTTTGCTCGATTCACTTGGCAAAGCAGACGGTGTGTTAGGGACCATTGCTGGTGATGATACAATTTTTATCGCCCCTGAAAAAGTCTCTGAAATTGACGTTACACTTGAGCGCGTTAAAAAGTTATTCGAAAACGTTTAAAACTAATTAAGAGAGTTTTGTATAGCATAACTCTCTTAAACTCTAGCTTGCTAAATCTAACTAGCTAATTCCCTTAGCATATTCACAGATGGTGCAAAAAACGCCGCACCAAAATCACTTTTCGCAAACTCCAGCCACATATCTGGGCCATTATCATCAATGTAGCCTAAACGGTGTTTGAGAAGCGTTTGAAACGCATAGCCATTATTTGCACAGCTAATAAATAAAAAGCCCTGTTGGTTAATATCAGCAAATGGCATGCCTTGATTTAAAAATAATGCATTGCCATCTTCATCGTAAAGCTCTGTACGAGCACTATGGCTATTTTCTGGAGCGCAGCTAACCGCTTGGTTAGAATTAGCCATTCGCCCCATTACAATCTCTTGTTCAGCTTTTGAGATTTCTTGCCATGCCTTTAAGTCATAACGATAACGCTGCACATGAATATAGCTGCCCGCAGAAAACGCAACGTCTTCATCTCCCACTAAAGCAACAAGCTGCTTTTTGCGACCATGTGGATTAGCTACACCATAAATAAAGCCATTTAGGTCACGACCGTCTAAATAATGAAAACACTTTACTTGGTCAATCAGCTCAATATCACCACTCAGTAATTCAATTACCTCCATCACAAACAAATGAACTACATCAAGGCGATCTGCCCTAATTTGAATCATTAAATCTATTGGACGTGATGGCGTAGCATGCTCAATATGTTCAAATTGCGGAAAGCCTGCCAACGTTTTTGGCATTTTACTGGGGTAAATATGTGGCCAGAACTGGGAACCTATCGCCACAACACAAGACACAAGCGCTTCCGAAAATTCGTGATCAAACCGCTCTTGCATATCAATAATACTTGCCAATTTTTTCGACAAGCTGAGTTCTTGGCCATCTAATACATTTAAAAATAAATGCACACCATGTAAATTGGCTTCAGCACAAACTCCTGATTGCGCTTGTGGCATAGCGGGTTTCCTACTTAATTGTTATTAGTATAAGCGAAATAATTAACCAAATGCGGACGAACATCAATAGCTAATCGCTGACCATAAGCATAGCGTTGATGTTGCGTGCATGGAATTTCAAGTTCTTGTTGCCCTAGTTTTACACGACATAAATAGCGGTTACCAACAAAACGGCTCGCTACAAACTCACCTACTCCCTGTTCGCTTTCGCTCAAAGTTAAGTACTGAGGCTTTAAATATATACAGCCTTTGCCTGACACCTCATCTTGGTCGTCTGTCACAGGTTCAAGTGAAGTAATGGTGCCAAACTCAGTTTTAAATTCAGTGCTTGATGTCGCTTCTGCATCAATAAAAATACCAGCACTTAAAAATGCCGCAACGCCTTTTGTCGCAGGTTTGCGATAAAGTGCTTCTGCTGTGCCTAATTGGGCAATTTTGCCCTCTTCCATAATCGCCAGCTTATCGGCGAAAGCAAAAGCTTCCTCTTTGGAGTGGGTTACAAAAATGGCAGAAACTTGCTGATCTTTAATAATAAGGCGAATATCATCAATTAATTGGAAACGTACTTGGTGATCGATATTGGAAAATGGTTCATCAAGTAACAATAAACTCGGTTTATACGCCAATGCGCGGGCAATTGCCACACGCTGTTGCTGACCACCTGATAATTGGTGAGGATAGCGCTCAGCAAATGCCTCTAGCTTAATCAGTGACAGCATTTCTTTAACACGCTCGTTGCGTACACTCGAGGATTCTTTATGTAAGCCAAACGCAATGTTTTGCTCAACGGTTAAATGAGGAAACAACGCATAGTCTTGAAACATCATACCGATATTGCGCTCTTGTGGCGGCACATAAAGCGAATCACCGTTAACCGCAACTTGCGCAATCGAAATATTCCCTTTGCTAGGTTTCAACAAACCAGCGATTGCTTTTAACGTGGTGGTTTTGCCACAGCCACTTGCACCGAGTAAACACACAATTTCATTGTCTTTTACCTGCAATGACAAATCTTTTAAGATCGGTTTGCCATTGTAGCTATATTCTAAATTGTTAATCGACAAATTACTCATGAGATGCTTTAGCTTCCATAGTGTTATTAACTAAATATAAAGGGATTAAGCCGACAAGTACGATAAATAATGCCGACACTGAGGCAAGCTCAAGTTGCTCATCACTGACGTATTGAAAAACATAGGTTGCCAGCGTTTCAAAGTCAAAAGGGCGTAATAACAGTGCCGCAGGTAACTCTTTCATACATTCAATAAATACAATTAAACCAGCAGTAAGCATGCCGCGCTTAAGCAGTGGCATATGCACTCGGCGCAAAGTATTGCCTGCACTTACACCCATTGAATGACTTGCCATATCAAGCGATGGCGAAATACGTGCATAGCTAGATTCAATGGCGCCTTGTGAAATCGCATAAAAGCGCACAACGTAAGCAAACATTAAGGCAAAAATAGAACCACTAAACAACAATCCTGGTTCAGCAAACCACTGTGTTGATTCAGCAAAAATATTGAGCTGTTGATCAAGTGCGGTGAGCGGCAGTAGCACTGCTATCGCTAATACGGTACCAGGTAATGCATAACCAGTGCTGGCAACTTTGCCTGGCACACCTGCCCAGCGCGACAAGCTTGAACGTTGATAGAAATTCACCAGCACACTTAACGCAACACAAACAAAACTCACGATTAGCGCTATTTTCAAACTCTGCCAAGCATATAAAAACGCATCGCTATTCCATGCCTCGTTAAAATAGCTCACTGCGTAGCTCAACAAAATAAGAATTGGCAGCACAAACCCTGCAAAAAGTATTAATGCACAATACGCTGTTGCTAACCACGCTGATTTTCCCGATAGGTAATAAAGTGGTCCGTTATTCTCACTTGCACCGCGCTCAAATACCGCTTGGTTGCGTCGGCTAAATTTTTCTACGCCGATCACGACAAACAAAAACAGCAACATAATGCCGGAGATTTTCGCTGCCGCAGTAAGTGAATAGTAACCAAGCCAAGTATCGTATACTGCGGTTGTCAAAGTACTTACAGCAAAATAGTTTACAGTTGCAAAATCTGCCATTGATTCCATGCTGATCAGCGCTAGTGCCGCAGCAATTGCGCCACGCCCCAACGGAATAGATACTTTAAAAAAGCTTTTAACGGGCGAGTAACCCATTACTTGGCTGGCCTGAACTAATTTATAAGATTGCTCTTTAAGTGCCGTTTTAAAAATCAAAAATAAATATGGGTAAAGCACTAACGCAATCATTACGATTGCACCGCCTAGCGTGCGAATATCAAAGAACCAATAATCATTCGGTGACTGCCAGCCAAAAACCGCGCGAAGCCATGACTGAATGGGGCCCGCATAATCAAATAAGTCGGTGTAAATATAGGCGATAATATAAGTTGGCATTGCAAGTGGTAGCATTAATGCCCACTCGAAATGCTTTTTACCGGGAAAGTCGCTGTAGGCACAAAGCCATGCTAGCGGCAACGCAATCACACAACTAAGCAAGCAGACGCCAAAAATCAACACTATGGTATTAAAAGTGTAATCCCACAATACTGTTTGTTTTAAGTGTTCAAAGACTTCCTTATCAGGCTGGAAGGATTCAAAAATCAGGAACAATAACGGAAGCGACAGGCAAAAGCCTGTCGCGAAAGCAATAAACTGCCATTTAGACAGTGAAAAATTAAGGCGCATTAAAGATCAAATTTTACCTCGTCGATTAGCTTCAATGCCAATGGACGGTATTCACTTACCTTTGTTAATGGCAGTGCATCTTCCTTAAATTTGCCCCAAGACGCCACCAACTCAGACACTTCAACATCCGTCTTTACCGGATATTCCATATTCACTGAAGCATACATATTCTGAGCTTTGTTGTCAGTCATAAATTCGATTAATTTTAATGCGTTAGTCGTATTTTTTCCGTACTTGGTTAAAACCGCACCAGATACATTAATATGTGAGCCACGATCTTGCTGATTTGGGAAATTAATGTATACAGACTCAGCCCAAGGCACTTGCTTTGGATCGTTCAGCATTTTACCAAAATAATAACTGTTACCAAGCGCTACATCACACAAGCCTTCTTTTACTGCTTTTACTTGTGCACGGTCGTTACCTTGTGGCTTACGTGCTAAGTTTGCTTTTAATCCCTTTAACCACTCACGCGCTTCTGCCTCGCCATGATGCGCAATCATAGAAGCAACTAAGCCCAAATTATAAGGGTGCTTACCTGAGCGCATACAAATTTTGCCTTTGTATTCAGGTTTTGCGAGATCTTCATAGGTTAACGTGTCTAACTTACCAACACGCTCTTTAGACGAGTAAACATTACGTACACGTTTAGTCAGTGCAACCCAATTTCCTTCGTCATCACGAAATTGCTTTGGTACATTTTTTTCGATTACGTTACTTTTAATTGGTTGCACTAAGCCTTCATCTTCAAGCTGTAACAGCGCACTAAAGTTAGACGTAAGCACCATATCGGCTTTCGTGTATTTACCTTCTTTTTTAAGTTTTTCAATTAAACCTTTTTTTGCAAAAACAACTTTTGTTTCAATACCTGTCTCTTTTGTGAACTCTTGCAGAATAGGTTCAATTAAAAAGCCCTGACGATAAGAGTAAATATTAACAACATCTTTTGCTGCAACTTCACCAGCTGCTAGCAGTGCGAGTAATGCGATTGCTTTTTTCATATTCTAGAACCATTAATAAGAAGTATTATCACTTGAATTGTATCTATCTGATATTGAATGTACAGCGTTAAATGCACTCAATTTAATTAAATGAAAACTATTTTCAGTTAGAAGAGCAAAGGACATTAGCGAATTTAGTTGTAGGATATATCTCACAGCCCCCCCCTACTTATCTCAAAAAACGAGGTGAACACACGCACCCAAAATAGTTAACACCTTGTTTTATAAAAACATAACCACGTTAAACTCTATATTTCAGCAATAAAACAAATTCACTAAGCCATTTTATATAGTTTTATTCAACAACCACTGCTCTAGAATTAACAGTGTCAAAAGGAAATGGACTGAATTGACCTTACTTAGGATTAGTAAGCGGCAGGAGCTGATAGGATTTACTAGATGGATTTTGGGCTAGGATGCCAAGGGAATTGATGGTTTACAGGATGTGGACCTTAAACGGATTTTCTTACAGGATTGTAAATAGGATAGATGGATTGAGCACGGATTTAGCTCATTGACGAGTCATGTCAAAATAGGGATATCAAGGATTGCACTAATCAAACAAAGATATGTGCATAGCAGGACGCTAATAAGATTCCGTTAAGGCGCAGCTTTAAGCTGCGCTTTTTATTTGCCTAAAACTCACTTATCACGTTTTGAATATGCGCTTTAAGCCACTAGTTTACTGCACTCACCCTTCAAGAAATGACTCATTTCTAATATCGAAAAATAACACGTTAGGTTTTAGCTCACCGCAAATTCATCACACGAATTTGAGTCGTATTATTACGGCACTAATTTACTGCGTTTACCCTTAAGGTAAGCATTTCTAAAATCAATAAAATGACGCTCTAATTTTTGTGACGCATCAAGCTCTCCTGCAAGTTCTAACACCATAATGGCCACTTCAGCAGTACCCAATTGGTGCTCAAATGCGGCAACACGTAAATGATATTCGGAGAGCTTTTCAGGGCTAATAGATAAAATCGGAAAACCGTCTAAATAAGGGCTTTTGCGAATCATTTTCTTCGCTTCACGCCAAGTACCATCTAAAAAGACAAATAACGGTTTTTTACCTGCAATACGACTGACCTGTTTAACAACCCGGTCTACTGGCATATTATCTTCAGGAAACACGATAAAGGGTTGGTATTTATCACTTTGTAATAAATCTAAAAGCGCTTTATCTGGCTCTGTTCTGTCCCAACGAAAGGCATAATTGTCAGGCACAATATCAGCAATTAAACGTCCTGTATTTGACGGCTTAAAACTCTCATTGTGATACATCAGCAAACAAACTGCAGCATCACAATTTGCCTCTTCGATACCATCACAAATACATAAGGTTTCAGATAACAAACAATGCTCACAGCGCGATAATTTTGAACCGCGCGCTTTATATTCACGCTTTGCTGCAGCGATCTGTTGTTGCCTAAGTGCTAATACTGAATTTTTCAATCGACCTCTCCCAAACAAGCGGCGTATTCTAACTTTTTTTGGCGCTTTGAGCTAATACTAAGCCGATGTACAAAATCTAGATAATAAAAAACCCAGCACAATGGCTGGGTTTCTCTAAAGAAGTGTTAGATTACTTCTTTTTAACTGCTTTTTTGTTTGGAAGGTCAGTGATTGAACCTTCGAAAATTTCTGCAGCTAGACCGATTGACTCGTTCAGTGTTGGGTGAGCGTGAATTGTAAGCGCTAAGTCTTCACCATCTGCGCCCATTTCAACCGCTAGGCCGATTTCACCAAGCATTTCACCTGCGTTGATACCAACCATTGCACCACCGATAACGCGACCTGAGTCTTTATCGAAGATAAGCTTAGTTGAACCTTCAGTACGAGCTGAAGCAATTGCACGGCCAGATGCTGCCCACGGGAATACCGCTGTTTCAATTTTAAGGCCTTGCTCTTTTGCTTCTTTCTCAGTTACACCAACCCATGCAATTTCTGGATCTGTGTATGCAATTGAAGGGATACACTTAGGATCGAAATAATGCTTCTTACCAGAGATAACTTCAGCTGCAACGTGTGCTTCGTGAACCGCTTTGTGTGCAAGCATTGGTTGACCAACGATATCACCAATCGCGAAGATGTGGTTTACGTTTGTCTTCATTTGCTTGTCAGTGTTGATAAAGCCACGCTCATCAACTGCTACGCCCGCTTTTTCAGCGTCAAGTAGTTTACCGTTCGGAGTACGACCCACAGCAACAAGTACTTTGTCGTAACGAACAGCTTCAGCTGGTGCGTTTTTACCTTCAAATGAAACGTATAGACCGTCTTCTTTCGCTTCAACTGCAACCACTTTAGTAGAAAGCATTACGTTGAACTTGTTCTTAACGTACTTTTGGTAAATCTTGATAACGTCTTTATCAGCTGCTGGTACTAGTTGATCAGCAAATTCAACAACGTCGATTTGTGAACCTAGTGCACGGTAAACAGTACCCATCTCTAAACCGATGATACCACCACCTAATACAAGTAGCTTTTCAGGAACGTCTTTAAGTTCAAGCGCGCCTGTTGAGTCAATTACACGATCATCTTCAGGGATGAAAGGTAGGTTTACAGGTTGAGAACCCGCAGCGATAATTGCATTATCGAAAGTAACAGTAGTTGTACCGTTTTCGCCTTCAACAGCAATGGTGTTAGAACCTGTGAATTTGCCGTAACCGTTAACTACGTTAACTTTACGCATTTTCGCCATGCCGTCTAGGCCGCCAGTAAGTTGACCGATTACAGACTCTTTCCATGAACGGATTTTGTCTAGGTCGATTTGAGGAGCACCGAAAGTAACACCGTGAGACGCCATTTCAGCTGCGTCGTCAATTACTTTAGCTACGTGTAAAAGTGCTTTTGAAGGAATACAACCTACGTTTAAGCACACACCACCTAAAGTATCGCGTGATTCGATTAATGTTACATCTAAACCTAAATCAGCAGCACGGAATGCTGCAGAGTAACCACCAGGACCACCGCCTAGTACAACAACTTGAGTTTTGATTTCGTTGCTCATGTTATTACCTTAACTGTTATTCGAACGGGATAATACGAGAATTGTATCACCCAAACTCCTGCCTATTTATCTCAATTAACAAGACTTTGGGCAGATAAATTAATATTGCGCGAAATTCTAGCATTGCCGTTTACATATGTCGTGCAATTTTCAAGAGATTTCGTTCAATTAATACTATTTGCTACATCAGAGCGATAAACAAAACGCATAACCGAAGTTATGCGTTAAGCTCTTTTCTTACATTACTAACTGGCGAATGTCGCTCAAGTAAGCTGCAAGAGTTGCAGTAAAGCGTGCTGCTAACGCACCGTCAATTACACGGTGGTCGTATGAACAGCTTAGCGGCACCATTAGGCGCGGCTCAAACTCTTTACCATTCCACTTCGGCTTCATGTCTGACTTAGACACGCCTAAGATAGCAACTTCTGGTGCATTTACGATTGGTGTAAACGCAGTACCACCGATGCCACCTAGGCTAGAAATCGTGAAACAACCGCCCTGCATATCAGATGCAGTTAGTTTACCTTCACGTGCTTTGCCAGAGATTTCCATCAACTCACGAGATAACTCAATGATGCCTTTTTTGTTCACGTCACGAACAACAGGAACAACTAGACCATTTGGTGTATCTACTGCGATACCAATGTTTACATACTTCTTAAGAATTAAGCTTTCGCCATCTTCAGACAGTGATGAGTTAAACGTTGGGAACTCTTCAAGTGCTTTAGCCGCGGCTTTCATTACGAATACTAATGGTGTGATCTTCACACCCATTTTCTTCTTCTCAGCCAGTACATTCTGTTCTTTACGGAATGCTTCTAGCGTGGTGATGTCTGCTTCGTCAAACTGTGTAACATGCGGGATCTGTACCCAGTTACGGTGAAGGTTTGCACCAGAAAGCTTTTGAATGCGAGAAAGCTTCTTCTCTTCAACTTCACCAAACTTGCTGAAATCTACTTTTGGCCAAGGAATTAGGTTTAGCTCGCCACCGCCAGTGTTGCCACCTTTAGATAGCTGACCTGATTCAACTTGCTTCACTAACTCTTTCACATAGTTTTGTACGTCTTCTTTAAGTACACGATTCTTACGACCTGTACCCTTAACGCGTGCAAGGTTAACACCAAACTCACGAGCAAGACGACGAACAACCGGAGACGCATGCGCATATTGATCGTTCGCTACAAACTCATCTTTTTGCGCTGAAGCAGTCGGTGCTGGTGCAGGTTTTGCTGCTGGAGCTGGTGCCGCGGAAGGAGCTGATGCAGGTGCAGCCGCCGCAGGAGCCGCAACCGGTGCTGAACCCTGAGTTTCAAATACAAACACCAAAGAACCCGTTGATACTTTACCGCCAACTTCTACTTTGATTTCTTTAACCGTACCTGCAAATGGTGCTGGTACTTCCATTGAAGCCTTATCACCTTCAACGTTTAAGATTGACTGATCTTCCGAAACGCTGTCGCCTACTGCAACCATGATCTCAGTAACTTCAACTTCATCACCGCCGATATCAGGTACATGCACTTCTTTCAGTTCAGCTGCTGCCGGTGCTGCTGGTGCAGGAGCAACCTCAGCTGCAACAGGTGCCGCCGCGCCAGTTTCAAATACGAATACTAGCGAGCCCGTTGATACTTTACCGCCAACTTCAACTTTGATTTCTTTAACTGTACCGCCAAATGGTGCTGGCACTTCCATAGAAGCCTTGTCGCCTTCTACGTTTAAGATTGATTGGTCAGCTTCAACCACGTCGCCTACGGCAATCATGATCTCAGTTACTTCAACCTCGTCACCACCGATATCTGGTACGTGAACCTCAACTAATTCAGATGCCGCTGCTGGAGCAGGTGCAGCTGCTGGGGCTGCTGGTGCTTCAGGCTCGGCTGCTGCAGGTGCATCACCCGCAGCATCAAAAATCATAATTAAAGAGCCAGTTGCAACAGTGTCGCCTTCAGCTACTTTAATTTCTTTCACTGTACCCGCTTGTGCAGCTGGCACTTCCATTGAAGCTTTATCACCTTCAACTGAAATAAGAGATTGATCAACTTCAACTGTATCACCTACGTTAACTAGGATCTCAGTTACTTCAACCTCATCTGCACCAATGTCTGGAACATGAATTTCGATTGCCATTCTATCTGCCTCTTATGCGTATAGTGGGTTAGTTTTCGTTGTGTCGATATCAAATTTCTTGATAGCGTCTGCCACAACTGATGCGTCAACTTTACCTTGCTTAACAAGCTCTGTAAGTGCAGCGACTACAACGTAACCTGCATTTACTTCGAAGTGACGACGTAAGTTTTCACGGCTGTCTGAACGACCATAACCGTCAGTACCTAGTACTTTGTAAGATGCGCTTGGCATGTATGCACGTACTTGCTCTGCATAGTTTTTCATATAGTCAGTTGCCGCAATTGCTGGAGACTCACCTAATACAGTTGTGATGTAAGGTACTTTTGCATCGCTTGTTGGGTTAAGCATGTTGAAACGCTCAACGTCTTGACCATCACGTGCAAGCTCATTGAATGACGTTACAGAGAATACATCTGAACCAATGCCATATTCTTCGCTTAGGATCTGACCTGCTTTACGTACTTCGTTTAAGATAGTACCTGAACCCATTAGCTGAACGTGTGCTTTGTCGCCAGCGTTGTCTTCAAGCTTGTAGATACCCTTACGAATACCTTCTTCCGCACCTTCTGGCATTGCAGGCTGAGCATAGTTCTCGTTCATTAACGTTAAGTAGTAGAACACGTTTTCTTGCTCAGGACCGTACATACGACGGATACCGTCTTGTAGGATTACCGCTACTTCAAATACGAACGTTGGGTCATAAGAAATACAGTTAGGAATAGTACCCGCTTGAATGTGCGAGTGACCGTCTTCGTGCTGCAGACCTTCACCGTTAAGGGTTGTACGACCAGCCGTTGCACCGAGTAAGAAACCACGCGCTTGTTGGTCACCCGCCATCCACGCCATGTCGCCAACACGTTGGAAACCGAACATAGAGTAATAGATGTAGAATGGGATCATTGGTAGGTCATTTGTCGAGTATGATGTTGCAGCAGCAACCCATGAAGACATTGCACCTAGCTCGTTGATACCTTCTTGAAGTACCTGACCTGATGTTGCTTCTTTGTAGTAAGAAACGATATCACGGTCTTGCGGTGTGTAGTTCTGACCATGTGGGTTGTAAATACCGATTTGACGGAATAAACCTTCCATACCAAAGGTACGAGCTTCATCCGCAATGATAGGTACGATGTTTTTACCTACGCCTTTATCTTTTAATAAGATATTTAGCGCACGTACATAACCCATAGTCGTAGAAATATCACGCTTTTGCTCTTCTAGAAGTGGCTTAAATTGCTCTAGCGTTGGAATTTCTAGTGCTTGCGTGAAGTTAGGTAAACGCTGTGGCGTGTAGCCGTGTAATGCTTTACGACGCGCATGTAAGTATTCGTACTCTGTAGAGCCTTCTTCAAGCTTCAGGTATGGTAAGTCTTTGATTTGCTCATCAGATACCAAGTCTTCAAGGCCAAGACGTGAACGAAGGTGTTCAACGTGTGTCATGTCCATTTTCTTAACTTGGTGCGCAATGTTTTTACCTTCAGCTGCTTCACCCATGCCGTAACCTTTAACCGTTTTAGCTAAGATTACAGTAGGACGACCTTTTGTCTCTTGCGCTGCTTTATATGCTGCGAAAAGCTTAGACGTATCGTGACCACCACGCTTAAGCGCGAAGATCTCGTCATCAGTCATATCTGCAACAAGCGCTGCAGTTTCTGGGTAACGACCAAAGAAGTGTTCACGCACGTAAGCACCGTCTTTTGACTTATAAGTCTGGTAATCACCGTCGATTGTTTCATTCATAAGCTGTAAAAGCTTACCCGACGTATCTTTAGCAAGTAGTAGATCCCAACCAGAACCCCAAACTACTTTAATTACGTTCCAGCCAGCGCCTTTAAATAGACCTTCAAGTTCTTGAATGATCTTACCATTACCCATTACTGGGCCATCTAGGCGCTGTAAGTTACAGTTAATTAGGTAACATAGGTTATCTAGCTTCTCACGGGCAGCGAAAGAAATTGCACCACGTGATTCTGGCTCATCCATCTCACCATCACCTAAGAACGCATAAACGCGCTGCTCGTTAGTCTCTTTCAGACCGCGACCTTCTAGGTATTTAAGGAAACGTGCTTGGTAGATAGATGCGATTGGACCTAGACCCATAGATACCGTTGGGAACTGCCAAAATTCAGGCATTAACTTAGGGTGCGGGTATGAAGAAATACCGTTGCCGTCTACTTCTTGACGGAAGTTATCAAGTTGCTCTTCTGTTAAACGACCTTCTAGGAAAGCACGTGCGTAGATACCAGGTGAAATGTGACCTTGGTAATAAACTAAATCGCCACCGTCTTTCTCGTTTGGTGCACGGAAGAAGTGGTTAAAACACATTTCGTAGAATGCAGCTGAAGACTGGTAAGACGCCATGTGGCCGCCTAGCTCTAAGTCTTTCTTAGACGCACGTAATACGATCATGATTGCATTCCAACGCACGATTGAACGAATACGACGCTCAATTGTTGTGTCACCTGGATACGCAGGTTCTTGATCTGCTGGGATAGTATTCACATAGTTAGTTGTGATACCAGTTGGCATATCTACGCCGTCAAGACGTGCTTGCTCTAGTACTTGTTCAAGTAAAAACTGTGCGCGTTCAACGCCTTCTTCTTTTACTACTGACTCAAGCGCTTGCAACCACTCTTGGGTTTCTAACGCGTCAACGTCAATTTTATTGACTTCAGACATATGGAGTGTTCCTTATGTTTAAATTCAAATTTATCCCTAACAGATAAATCGAGTTATGTTTCAAATCGTTTAATTTTTTTGCGAACGGCGTAAACTGCGCTCAATACGAGAGTGCTCTTTACCCGCTTGCAATAAAGCTTCTTCAATAAAGGCTAAGTGCGCATTACTTGCGTCACGTGCTTTATCTGGTTGTCCTGTAATTACTGCATCAAACAGGAATTTTCTGTGTTCAGCCAGTTGCGTTTTAACATCTGATTTTTGCACTAATACCATTAAATTCTGCTGAATATTTTGCTCAAGTAATGATTTCATACCGCGAATTAAGTGCAGCAACACTACGTTGTGCGATGCTTCTGCTACGGCAAAATGAAAGGCATTGATCATTTGAGCTTGGGTTTCAATATCATTTGCAGTTGCAATGGCATCAAAACACTTGGAAATATATTCAAAATCTGTATCAGTACCACGAAGTGCCGCATAGTAGGCTGCGATACCTTCTAAGGCATGACGGAATTCAAGTAGGTCGAATTGTGATTCAGGGTGTTTGGAAATCAAATCAAACAGTGGATCTGTCATGCCACCCTCAAGCTGGTTTTTAACATAAGTACCGCCACCTTGGCGACGTGTTACCAGCCCTCTCGCTTCCAATTTTTGAATCGCTTCACGTAATGAAGGACGTGACACTTCAAATTGTTTCGCCAGCTCACGCTCCGGAGGTAGTTTTTCGCCGGGCGCCAACGAGCCCTCAAGAATCATATTCTCAAGTTGTTCTAAAATCACATCCGACAGCTTAGCGGCTTTTATCTTAAATGACAT
Organism: Pseudoalteromonas sp. P1-9; assembly: GCF_001399975.1. GTDB lineage: Bacteria > Pseudomonadota > Gammaproteobacteria > Enterobacterales > Alteromonadaceae > Pseudoalteromonas. The sequence continues at coordinate 397 of NZ_LKBD01000018.1, read as the reverse complement.
AGGCTTTTGAAGTAACCTTCTGTTTTCCGTTCCTAATCAAGCAAATAGTGTGTCAAATTCGCAAAAGGTAAATTGGTCATACCAAAAATTAGCGATTAAATTATCAGAAATACGGTGAATAGTCAAAATTATCAAGATTAATGGCATAACTATTCAATGCAGTGTTTTTTGCCTAAAAATAGTTTGGCAACGATGCACTAAACCTCAGGTTACGTACGAGATAAGAAATCAAACACCATTAAAGGTAGACAAAAAATAACAGAATAATTATTTAATTGGTGAAAAAGTAAAATGGTCAGACCAGATAAGGTTCAGGGTTCAGGGTTCAGGGTTCAGGGTTCAGGGTTCAGGGTTCAGGGTTCAGGGTTCAGGGTTCAGGGTTCAGGGTTCAGGGTTC
>NZ_LKBD01000017.1 GCF_001399975.1 Pseudoalteromonas sp. P1-9 | reverse complement strand
TATGTAGTTGTTCTACATTGATAAATTCAAACGCAGTTAGCATGATATTTAACCCGCTAGAATGATCAGCTATTTAAGTGAATTGGTATTAATCCCGTCGCATTAAAAGGCTAATAAAAATCTTTGTTAAAGCCAAAATCTAGTTTATTGATTAACTGCATAAACGTGCTCAAAAATACTTTTTTGTTCGAAAAACACACTAAATTATCGATTTGATAATATTCATTGTAAATCATCGTTAATTATTAATAATCCAATCATTGCAAGCTTATATTTTTAACGAATTAACAATCAAATTGATAAATCATTATTTTTTGTTCAATTTGATGTGACATTTGATTTTTGGTTTGGTACAAATTAATTAACAAACTTATCCAAGATAAGAAAAATAGACAGGAATGAGGAAAGAAGTATGTGTTCAATTTTTGGCGTACTAGACATTAAATCAGATGCAGCGCAGTTGCGTTCACAAGCAATCGAAATGTCGAAGTTACTTCGTCATCGTGGCCCAGATTGGTCGGGCGTATATTCATCAGAAAAAGCAATTTTGGTACACGAGCGTTTAGCCATCGTTGGTGTTTCAAGTGGCGCGCAACCACTTTATAACCCAGAGCAAACACACGTACTGGCAGTAAACGGTGAAATTTATAACCACAAAAAATTAAAACAAGATTTAGCCGTAGACTTTGAATTTCAAACCGAATCAGATTGTGAAGTCTTACTGGCTCTTTATAAACAAAAAGGGCCTGAATTCTTAGATGACCTAAACGGCATTTTTGCATTTTGTTTATACGACGAAGAAAAAGACGCATACTTAATTGGCCGTGACCACATTGGTATCATTCCACTTTATACCGGTCATGATGAGCATGGTAACTTTTATGTTGCATCTGAAATGAAAGCCCTTGCACCTATTTGTAAAACCATTGAGGAGTTTCCTCCAGGTCATTACTTATGGAGTCAAGATGGTGAAATTCGCCCTTATTACGCACGTGACTGGCAAAGTTATGATGCGGTAAAAGATAACGAAGCAAAAGTAAGCGACGTAAAAGAAGGCTTAGAAGCAGCAGTTAAACGTCAATTGATGTGTGATGTGCCTTACGGTGTATTATTATCGGGCGGCTTAGACTCATCGGTAATCTCAGCAATCACGCAAATGTTTGCCGCTAAACGTGTTGAGGATAACGATGAATCAAGTGCCTGGTGGCCTCAGTTACACTCTTTTTCTATTGGCTTAGAAGGTTCGCCAGATCTAGCCGCTGCACAAAAAGTAGCAGACAGCATCGGCACAGTACACCACCCTATTACCTTTACAATTCAACAAGGTATCGATGCGCTTAAAGAGGTTATTTACCACATAGAAACATACGATGTAACAACCATTCGTGCGTCTACGCCGATGTATTTAATGGCACGTTATATTAAAGCCATGGGCATTAAAATGGTGTTATCAGGTGAAGGTGCTGATGAGTTATTTGGCGGTTATTTATATTTCCACAAAGCGCCAAATGCCAAAGAGTTTCATGATGAACTAAACCGTAAAGTAAGTAAGTTACACCAATTCGATTGTTTACGTGCAAACAAATCGATGGCAGCTTGGGGTGTTGAAGCGCGTGTACCATTCTTAGATAAAGAATTTGTTGATACCGCAATGCGTATCAACCCAGAAGGTAAGATGTGTAAAGACGGTAAAATCGAGAAACACATTATTCGTGAAGCGTTCGATGGTTATTTACCAGATGAAGTATTATGGCGTCAAAAAGAGCAGTTCTCAGATGGCGTTGGTTATAGTTGGATTGATACTTTAAAAGAGCATGTTGAATCAATCGTAAGTGACCAAATGATGGAAGCTGCTGCGTTTAAGTATCCGATTAACACACCACAAACAAAAGAAGCCTATTACTATCGTTCAATTTTTGAAGAACACTTTCCAGGTGATGCTGCAGCGAAAACTGTCCCACATGGTAAGTCAGTTGCCTGCTCTACTGAAGCCGCTCTTGAATGGGATGAAAGCTTTAAGAACAATGCCGATCCATCAGGTCGTGCAGCGGGTGTTCATAACGAAGCGTATTAATAATTCACTTTATATAACATGAATAAGCCCGAATTTTCGGGCTTATTTATTTAAAAGGGTCTTGGGTTTTTAGTGAAAAACGCATCTAAGCCTTTATTTGAATTAAATTTTATAACCGCGATGTAACTTATATCACTATCAATAGGAGCGGGTTTAGCAAATACAACCTCATTTGTTACTGCATTATTTCCCGAAACTTGCCAGCTAAGAAAGAGCTTCGCATTTTTATAATGTGTTTGCGGAAAACCCGTCGCACAATAACGCTTTGGCTCTACAAGCGTGCAACTCACCATTTTTCCAGTCTCTGTTACTTTAAGTGTTACATTTTCAATGGTTTCGTTGCTGTCGTTGTAAAAAGCTAGACCCGAAACCATTAGTTGATTTTCAACATGTGAACTGCAACCAATTAACGCGCTAAATAAAGCCATAAAGGCTAAGTTACGCATATTGTTTTGCATTGTGTAATACCCCTTTACATAAAAAGAGCGCCTTTAATATCAGACGCTCTAGCCATAAAACCATAAATAAAACACACATACGATTATTGATTTGCGGCCAATTGTGCACTTGACACTTTTCGTGCAGCCATTAAATCAAGGTTAAGTTGTTTTGATATAGAGGTTAATAATTCAAGCTCTTGCTCAATCAGTGGTAACGCATCAATATCGTATGCTGACTGACTTATCCAAGCAGGTTCAATCAGGTTAGCTTTATAACTAATTAAAAATATCGCCGTGTTATCAATAAATTCACACTCAAAGCTTTGTGCATCGGCTTTTTTCATAAACATCGTGTAAAGCGCGAGGATCTGTTCCATCATCACTGGCGTAAGTATGTAGCGAGCAAGCACTTGATCAGTTGAAAATACTTCAAATGCTTGTTCAAAGTAATTGTTTTCTAATTTTACTTTTTGTGTTGCTTTGGGATCTTTTGTTAGCCAGTTTGCTACTTTACCGCGATCTTGCTGAACGATAGTGTGTGAATTAAAATCAAACGGCATGGTTAACTTAACCATACAGCCTTTAAACATAGTGTGTCGGCCATTATTACCACTGCGCTCAAGCTTTAGTTCACAAAATTGAAAGCCAATATTATCAAGCTCGCCAACAATGCTATCTTCTGTTTCAATGTGATCAAAACTAGGTGAGATTGCGAGCTTTTTAATCTCGTCTTTTTTGATTTCTGAGGTCAGTGAATAACTAAATTCACCATACATTTTAACTAATATCGGCATCACGTTTCGTTTGTAAAAGTGGATATAATCAAGCGCTGGTTTATACGCCCAACTGGTGCCAATACAAAACGCAAATATAAGTGTAGAAAAGAAACTACCATCGCCCCCTAGCGCAACCACAAACAAAACTATAATTACCACTGCAGGAAATACTTTAAAATTAAGCAGGCGCTTTCGCTTTTCAAACTCGCTGTTAAACGAATCTCGTTGCTGCTCAATGAGGTCTAACTTAGGTTTGATCTCATGTTCAAACGTGTTTTTTAAGGTGTCTGATGCTGGTACATCGGTAGCATTTTTTTTATGACGTCTGAAACGTAATGACAATGCATCAATATATCCTTTTATTTCTTTCGACAAAAAATCTGCAAACTCATGTTTATCCGATGACATAAACTCTCCTTGTTGCTAAAAAGCCCGTAACTAGTTTAAAAGTTCTGTGGCGTTAACCGGCTGCCGTTCAGATTCAGAAATTTCAAAAAATGCCATCGCTTTCACACCAACCATGGCGGCAATGATGTTGCCTGGAAACACTTGAATTGCGTTACGTAATACCCGATTTGCGCTATTAAAATTACGTCTTGCAGCGGATATATGCGCTTCTACATCGGCATAAGTACGCTGCGCATCAAGCATTGTTGCATCAGATTTTAGCTCAGGGTAATTTTCTACCGCAATCATCAAGCCAGATAGCGAGTTTTCTAACTGACCTTCAAGTTTAAAACGTTGTTCGTTGTTATTGCTGCTGGCAGCATTTAAGACATCAGTTCGTAAACGGGTTACTTCTTCAAGTAGCTCCTTTTCGTGCGTCATAAATTTTTTCGCGATTGCTAATACATTTGGAATTAAGTCGGTACGTTTTTTAAGTTGCACATCAATGCCAGAGAACGCTTCTTCCATCGCGTTGCGTTTGGTTATTATTGAGACATACCACGCATAAAAAATAACTATAAATACGACTAAAATTGAAATGAGCAACCAGTTTGCTGTGAGAAATTCAGGCATAATTGTTTCCTTTTAACGTTATCAATCCTTTTAATAGACGGGCTAGTGTTAGCGTGTGTATGACTTAGCAAAGCCCATCTAGGTTTCAACCAATACCTTAACATTTAGGTACATCATTTTAAATTACCTATATCTCAGGTATGTTGAATTTTGCTGCGCTATTTTAGCTCTTGTTAATTGTATTTTTTCGCGTCGTTCAACGTAACACCTAATCCGATACGCTATTCAAACTGCGATAAGCGATCATAAATAATCAACAGTTTTTAATAACTAACAATTCGTACAATGTTACTTTTTAACGACGCGTTTTCGACGTATAACTGCAGACCTGCAGCGTTATTGGGAACATCAAATTGTATTTGTGTACTGGTGACGTTTAACGGGGTTACTTTTAATGCGCCAATGACAATTTTGCTGTCTTTTGTAAAACCAACGCCGTTTAAGGTAAACGGCTTGCCTTTAGTCAGCGAAATTTCACTGTGACCAAAAATAAGCGGGGACGCGTTATTAAACGCATCGACTTTCATTTCATTTGTTTTGCTATCAGCGTCGTAAATAAACAAGGCATACTTGCCTTTTGGCACATCAAAATTAAAGGTTAATTGATTAGCGCTTACGGAACTAGGTTTAAAGTTAAATACATTATTGTGTTGATACACAACCACAACAGGATCGTTTAAAGCACTGAAATTATTCCCTATTAACGTAATTGCATCACCAAAACGATAGCGCCCTTTTTCTATCACGTTGTTAAAATTACCACCCAATTCATCTATTTGAATAAAACCTTTAGCAAACGGCTTTACTTTAGAAGATGGATTTAAATCAAAGGTATCAAGTACTTTATCGTTATCACTGTCTGATGCAAATGCATTTGCACAAAACAAACAACCCGTAATAATAGCGATAACATAACTTCTCATAATTAACTCAAATTTTGACTACTTTATTAAGTTAGTCATATACCATTTATTAATAAAGATGTTTATAAAAATATTGCACAAAAGTGCGTTTTTCTCGACTGTTAACACACAGCGTTGATAATGACGGTGCTTTGTTTATTCAAGTACATAATTAACGATCTCAAAACTAATTTTATACCAGCCACGAAAGCGTAAAAAAACAATGGAAACAACAAAATATAAATAACAGGCCAACGTGCGATACGATATTTAACCTTTACCCCGCGCGCCTTTAAAAACGCAATGAGCGATTCTGAATTTTTGGTGTTAAATATATGCACCCCGTGAGACACGTTTAATATATCCGTTAGGGAAAAGTACGTTGTAATGTATGGACCAAATTTGAATAATGGGGTTAGCGGTAAATAATACACGTTAATACTAACGATATTGGCATATTTTATAAAGTAGTCTTGCTGCCCTTTTAAATCCGGAATACTCACACCGGTAATCCCCCGAAAAATAACAGTCCTCAAAAGTAGAATTTTCTCGTAAATTAGACGAAGGAGATCTACATGAAAAAATCAAAATTTAGTGATAGCCAAATAATGGCGATTTTAAAACAATCGGAATCGGGAATTCCTGTGCCAGAGCTATGTCGTGAACACGGCATGAGTAGCGCTACTTTTTATAAGTGGCGAGCTAAATATGGCGGAATGGACGCATCACTTATGGCTCGCATGAAAGAGTTAGAAGAAGAAAATCGTCGCCTGAAAAAAATGTACGACGAAGAGCGTTTAAAAGCGGAAATAGTTCAGGAAGCGATGCAAAAAAAGTGGTGAAGCCGTCGCAACGCAAAGTGATGGCAAAGCATATGGTTTCTAATCATAACATCAATATTAAACTGGCTTGCATAGCGTTTGGTATCAGTGAAAGTTGCTATCGCTACCAAGCAAAGCTAAGTTCAGAAAACGCTGAAATAGCCGACTGGTTCGTAAAACTAACAGAGATAATTAGGGATGCCATCATTGTCGAGGTCATTTGAACCTTCGATGCGGTCGCTAAATGTATCGTTATCAGAGTCGGTATCTAACCAATTTGGTATGCCGTCGCTGTCGAGATCACTATTAAATTGATTAAACTCCATTCCATCGAGGATCTTATCTTTATCCTGATCATTTAACCGTGTGTTAGCGCCAAATGCAGTCTCTTTGATATCATCTAGCCCATCGACGTCACGATCAGAAAAAAATATAATTTCGTACGTAAAATTTGGTGTACCTGCGTAGTTTTCATCAATAACACTTGGTTGGTATTTGCCAGCAGTAAAAATTGGAAAATTAACAACGTAAATATTAGGTTTTTGGTATTTATACAAAAAGATTCCATCTAAAACGCGACCGCTTTCATTTGAAACATATACTTGCGGTTTAAAATCTTTTGAATCGGTGTAAAAAACAGCAGTTAACGATTTACGCTCTGCTACTTCAAATTAATATAAATCTCCCTTATCTAGATTTGAAGATATTGCCCCTTTTACACGCACTCCTTGAACGAGCTTAATCGGCGTTACTATGCTGGGATTATCGTTTGGCTCCTGCTCAAGGTAAACAGGGTATTGTGATTTACGAGGGTCGAATGGGTAATCATCGTTTTCATCTAAAACCCCATCGCCATCTTCGTCTTTATTCTCCCAAGTGCCCTTAGGCGTTTCGATTTGAGCAATTGGCGCAGCATATGCGCCTGCGTTATATAATGTGAGCGCTATTAACGCTAACTGATAAATCATAACAATCCTTGTTACTTTGTTTATGTTCTCGGTTAAACCGTCATTATGAAGCAACCTTCGTAGATAAAAACGCTATAAGTGAATTCTCCATAACTCGCTATCTTTAATTTTTTCAAAAACACAACCGTCATTTGATGAAAATTTGTCCCCATTAGTCCAATTTATGAGTACTTCTGCGAAGTTATCTTGCGTTTTATCTGAAAGACGCTTTTCTATTACGATATAGTTACCGGCTTTTGACACTCTTTGTTCAAAGCGGGCAGCTTTCTTTAATAGAGCTTGCTCAGCTCTCTTGGCTTTACTTCCTTCAAACCACACTTGATCTACAAATGACTTTAGAGTTTCTAAGTCTCCCTCTTTTTGCGCTTGTTGATAAACATCGCATTTTTCTATAAAAACTGGATCTTGATTATTTTTGGCAGCGATACCGTAGTTTGGTGATGCAATTAAAGGTGCGCTAGACAATGCAAGCGCTAAAAAAGTCCATCTAAATGTCATAACAGTCCTTGTTTTGCTTGATATGTAAATCGTTAATTATACTTGAATACGCGAATACTATTGCTTTTCGCGAGTTTATTGCGTACTTGAAAATCACGAACATTCGTTGACTTTGGTACTTTAAATGACAATGAATCGTTTGATACTCGCGTAGGTTTAATACTTATATCACCAAATTCAACCTTTGTATCTGTATCAAATCCAGTACCAGTTATAGTGTGCTCTTCGCCTTTCGTTAATATAACTGAAGTGCTGCCGAAAATTAGCGGTGCATCCGCCGCAAAAGGTTCGAGATATAGGTCATTTGTGCGCTTATCATTGTTGTAAACAAATACCTTGTATTTTCCTTGCGGTACGCTAAGTTGAAAAGTAATGCCTTTATTGCCTGATTCGACCTGTTTTACGTTATAGCTTCTTACGTTGTCGTAAATTACAACCACAGGATCTTTAATCTTGTCGATGCCCATGCCGGTCAGTGTAACTTTATCACCGATGCGATAACGCCCTTTTTCAATTTTGTTATTGAAGTTGCCTGATATTCGTGACAATTGAATCATCGGCAAATCTTCTATCGACATTGTTTTAACTTTTTGCTCTGGCGAACTGTCATAGATATCAAACACTTTATCATGATCTGTGTCTTTTTCAGTTTGACTACTTATTACTGACCCAGATGCCATTACACTGGTTGTAAACAGCGAAAGAAATAATAAATTTGCTAACTTACTCATCTTTATCCTTTGCTAAGTGATTAAATACACTGTTTTACCAGTTAAGGTCACGTATTGTTAGAGTCAAACTTGAGCGCGAGTTGACCTTTATACAAGCGTTAAATACTTCTCTAACAAATGACTTTTGCGCTCTATTTAAGTAAGTTCAGCATATACCAGTTATCATCTATATATCCAAACTCACAATATCCACCAACTGATTGTTCTTTTTGAGTTCTTACTATCGTTGTATCAAATGTATACCTGATTCGTAATAGCTTGGTGGCCCCCCATTTTTCATGACTCCTTCGAACTGAAGAAACCTTATGACTTTGAGGTTGCTTTATGAGCACATAATCAGTTGTTTTAAAGTTTGCTATGCCGTTATATCGAGAGCCAAAGTACTTGTTATGTTGTTTAGTAACCAAACGTTCAAGCGCAGAGGTATTATTCGACAGTACCTCCGGTAAAAATGATTTAAACGTATCATAGTCTTGGTTTGTTACAATGTCTGACGCTGTTGCACATTGGTTTTCTTGCTCACTGTATTCCGAAGCGTATACGTGACCTAGTAAAAACAAGCATACAACACAGAATAATTTTTTCATTTCAACTCCTATAAAAGCCCTTAAAAAAGGGCTTTATTTAAATTAACTATTTCGCTGCACATTCGTCATCTGTTGAGCGTGCAAATTCAGATTGTTTTACCATTACTTGTTTTGTAACTGCATGATAATGAGTGCCTGATTGGCCTACTTCTACTTGATAGCGCTTAACAACATCAGGACATAAATCTCTGCCTGACTGCGCATCGCCGGAAACACTTAAAACATCACCGCCGAACTGTATGTAGTACGTACCAATACCATCATCAGCTCGAATACCCGTAAGTTCAACTGAGTGTGTTCCCTCATCTAGAGATACATAGACAGGTCCTACTTTTCGTTTTGGAGAACTGTTGTCATATTTAACTGCACCATTTACAGATAGCTTGTAAACGTCATCATTAAAGTTGCCATTATCGCCAAATATGATTTCTAGCTGACTTGGGCCGAAGAAAGGATATTCGTTACTTAAATCGCCATTTACTTCAACAGTAATAAAGCCAGTTTGAACCTGATTCGGCACTTTAACTACGAGCACTTCGGTAGTGGCTGAAACAATCGTTGCACTGATCCGCGTGTCATTTGGGCCTGTAAATGTGACTTTATTATCTGAAATTTTTGTACTGAACCCAACGCCTTCAATTGTTACCTCAGTTCCGGGTGGCGCTTTGTTAGGTGTTACATTTGTGATTGAAAGACTAGAGTCAATTAGTATTTCATAACCTAACTTTGCTTCGTCACCTCGATGTCTAACATAAACCGTGAGAGGACCAACCGCCTCTTCAATCTGTTGGATATTATCGAGTGTAAATGTTAGTTTTGTACCCTCTTTGTTTACATATTGAACATCTGTATCGAGCTCTTTACCCGTAACGCTATCAATAACAATTACCTCTGGTTCGTCGTCCCAAATCCCTTTTACAACAGCCATACCACTGCCGACAATCTCAAATGATTTTTGGGTATTATCTTTGAAAATTGTTCGCGGTGTAATGTCTGAAAGCGTTAGCCCCCACGAAACAACATAATCAATTTTTGTCGGAACCGCCGCCATATCTTTTAGTGTTTTTGCCATATCTATCATTGCGGACGCAACCATTGAGGCATCATATGCTGTGTCTATGGCCCCCCAACCAGGGAATAATTTCTTAGCAAGCTTTTCAGCAAGTGCCTTCCTAAAATCAGGCATTTGAATTTCATAGGCAGAAAGTATCGCTTGAGTAGCTGGGCCTACCGGTATGTTTGGCAATTTACTCATATCCATCGTTAGAATTGGTTGAATTTCTTTCTTATAAAGTTCTTGACCAATATTATATGCAAGATCCTTCCAATCCTGCTCGGTCACAGTGTCCTTAGCGGCTAGAGCTTCAACCTGATCTGTGATTGCAGGCATATGCTGATATACTGCCATAATAACATCGCGTACCATTTTCGCTTTTGTGGCGTTGTCAGCTGGTATACCAATTCCAACAGCATCAATTAGCGTATTGTAAAAGCGAATTACAATGTTATCGATGATCGTTCTAATTGCTAACATTTTCTTAGCTTTTTGGCCCGATAAATTATAACTTTCGGTACCTTTTAAACTAAAAGGACTGATGCCATAGAGGCCATCTACACCAGGCGTGATTATTTGATACAAGCAGTCTTTATAAACGCATTTATCAATTAATGAATCAGCTGACCAAAATTCTAATCCAAGGAAAGTGCCGCTCGTAGGTCCCATCATATCTTTGTGATAAGGCGTATCGACATGCTCTTGAAGTGGGTTATTTAAAGCACCGTCCTTTAAGTTACCGGTCATGGGGTTTACCTCATATACACGGTAACTTAAGTACAATTGGCTTCGGTTTTGTAACTCGACACAGCCATCATAATGAAGCACTTCGTGCCATTTAGGGTCTACGCCTTCACCACACTTATGTCCGGCAACAAACTTATTCTCAAGAAAGGTAGTTGCCTCCATAGACATATCAAAAAGCGCCCAAGTTCCGTTGGTTTCAGGGTAAGAAACAATACTTGGTTCAATTGACGTATCAGTATTGGTAGAAATAAATTTATTGGTCGTTCCAACTTCACCATTGCCTGTAGCAACTCGATGCTTTTCGGCACTGTTAGGCCTAGTTACTTTGTCTAAAATTTTACGTCCATATTGGTTCAATAGCGCAATACGCTCGCGACGAGGTTCAGAAAACGAGAAAAACGCGGAGTCTTGTTTTAAATAAGCCACAGACTGTTCGATATAGTCTTTATACTCTTCAAATTCAGCTACTTTTTCTAAAAATTCCTGTGGTCCAATACCCGAACCTAATAACATTAAATCAAGATAAGCAACCAGTGCTGCACTCGCTGTAGACTCGTCACTAAATTCAATTTTACGCTGTCCAGGAACCAACAATGTACTCAAATAAGTTTCACGCTCACCTTGTAGATTTACTGTATAGCTATAAATCACTTCAGGTTGGGTACCGAGTACTTGGTGATCAAATGTATTTCCCGTTATAGCGGAACCATGGCTAGGTAAGATTCCACCGATATGGGTAATTTCCTTTACATTGTTTGACGTTACATTAAATTCAACATTTGTGTTCAATATGTAACTAACAGCGTTACTTGCGCCATGTGTGTTAGTAACCCAATATGAACCACCAGTGATGCCCTCTGGCACTTGCACCGTGATTGTGTTTTCGTCAATCAAGCTTGCTTTAGCCGCTTTACTACCAAAAAACACACTTGTGTCGTTATCAAAATTATCACCTGATAACGTTAACAAATCTTTTTCTCCTATCGTTCTAATCTCATTAGACAACAGCGGTAAACTTGATTCGTGTACAGTGATAGGCATTTCCTCAGAAATGTAATCTCCTTCATAGGCTACTTTTAGATAACCATTACCAACAGTATTTGGTACCTCTAACGTCAATCTATAATTATTATCTTGATCTTGCGTGATTTGAGGCTTTGAATTTGTTACGACGCCGTTTATTTTATATGACACAACAACATTCTGCGTTTGTTCTGTTATACCACTTACGATTAACTCAGCCTTGTCTCCAGCTCTAACAAAATCTCTTACCGTATAAGCTGTTGACGTTACATTATTCGTCCAGCGCAGCATGATGCCGTTTTCTTCTATAGCGGTAATACGCGACGCGTGTTCCAAACGCTTTTGGTCATATACATCAAGAACATCATCATTGTCATCATCTAAATCTAAGTGGTCGATAAACGAATCATTGTCAAAATTATTAGGATTCTTTGGGTCGCCACTTTCTAACTGGTCGTCAATATTATTTCCGTCCGAATCCCTATCAATGTAATTTGGAAAAAAATCGTTATTTAGATCGTTGATACCTTCAATTTCATCACTAAATCCGTCTCCATCCGCATCTTCATCGAACCAGTTTGGAATACCATCCTCGTCGAAATCAATATGACTTGGTGCAGCCATAAGCGCGTACTCGAAGCCGTCCTTAATCCCATCTTTATCGTTATCTTGAGATACTAGACTAGATCCAAATGCATATTCCTTCATGTCATCAAAAGCGTCTACATCTTCATCGGTAAAAACACTTACGTTGTATATTAGGTCGCTTCCACCGGCGTAATTGTTATCCATTACACTTAGGTTATATGTACCGGCATTTTGAATTTGAAAGTTAACAATCACAACGTTTGGACTTACTGAACGATACATTTCATAAGATTCAAGCACTTCACCGTCTGCATTTGACAAATAAACTTGTGGTGAAAACCTTTGTGCATCTGTTCTAAAAATCGCGGTAATAAATTTAGTGTCTTGTACTTCAAACGCGAATAGATCACCTTTATCAAGGTTTGAAGAAATCACACCATTAACAATAAACCCATGTTCTAAACTTACTGGATTAGCAATTGATGGATTGTCATTAGGCTCCTGTTCAAAGAACTCTGGATAACTGTTTTCGTTAGGGTCGAAAGGTAAGTCATCTTCTAAATCAGGTATACCATCCCCATCTTCGTCATTGTTTTCCCATGTACCTGTCGAAGGGTCGATTACATCTCCACCGTCATTACCATCAGTGCCATCATTTCCGTTTCCATCATCAGTCCCCCCATTTCCATCATCTGGTTGCACCGTGTCAGGCTCTGTTTCTATTGGGTCGTTACATCCAGCTAATCCGAGTGAAATTACACCACTCAAAAACATCGCTATAAGCGTTTTAGTCTTCATTAGTTGTCCTTTTTCTAATCTTTTATATCCGGTATAGATGAATCTTGTTGTCTGTATGGGGTTTGCATTCTTGCAATCGCATATGACTTAAGTGAAATGTAATACTCGTTAATATTAAATGTACCGTCGGCGCCCGATACTAAGCCGAGCGCATTACAACCAAGTTGATGAGTACTCGGTACATAATTTACATATTTTTCGTCAAATGGATTAATTGAAACGTCGGTGAACGTTAAGATTTTACCGATTACCCAATTGGCAATTGGCACTTCAAGTTTTTTACACCAATTTACTTCTATCTTGAGTAAATTGGCATCTTGTACATTGAGAAACACATCACCTTTAATATGCTTTTGTACTGGATTTCGATACATTAAATTATCGTTTGGGATTTCATACCAGACATTGCCGCTTCCATCTTTTCTTAAAACCTTATGTTTCTCGTAGACTTCGTTGGTAGGGTGTAATTGTTTAATTTGCGCCCCTACCCCAAGCATATTACTCCCTTCAACATAAGCTCTTGCAAGCAAATAAGCCCTACCAACCTCAACACCAGAGGACTCATCACGCATAAATAATGGCGTCATACCTTGTGCGAGCGCTTCTCGCATTTTAGCCATACTACCGTGATTTAATGTTCCCGATCTCACAGCATCAAACGTTGCAGCGTTTAATGTCATTTTGTCTCGGTAAATCGTCGCCCATTGAATTAAAAGCATAATTAATACAAGTACGATCGGAGCCAAGAATGGCAGACTGATTGAAAACTCAGCCATTGATTGTCCCAATTGCCTCCTTTTAACGTTATAAGTTTTCATAACTCGCTACTTTCGGTCCCTGATTTTTAGCCGATTGGATCCGCATTAGCTCAAGAAATAGTTGGTCCATTCTATCTTTTGCTGCGGTGTCTACCACCAAATGATTCTGCGCTTCAATTAAAACATCAGTTGCTTGTCTAACACGTGCAATCGCAAGGTTATGCCAAGCTTTTGCATGCTCGTTGTCACTTGATATACTGTTTTGATACGCATTAACTGCCGCGTCAAGACGGTTAGTACGGGTGTAAATATTTCCCAACCGAAACCATGCCGGTGCATAATCTTTTTTATACGAAAGCAATTGACGATAAAGCCCTTCAGCTAGTTCTAAATGACCAGATTTGTATGCTGTATCTGCGTTACCTTCTAACACCAATAAATCAATATTGTTCTCTTGTGCAGCACTTTTCGGTGCATTTGCAGTTGAACATCCTTGTGTGAGTATTATCGCAAACACGAACGCAATGCATCGAATAAATTTTAACCCCATGAAATTACACTCCCTTCTTTTAACTTAAGCTTCTCTACGTTTCCAGACTTTAGCTCCAATACGTTTTTTGCGTTTTTGCATTGCGCGAATCTCCAAGGTGCTAAATGTTGATGTATTGATGTTATACGTCCTTTACTATCCAAAAACACTGCATCGATATCGTAGGCCATCCACATTGTGTGAATGCTATTACAAGGCATAATAATTAGACCAAAATTATTTGATATTTTGCGTCCAAGCAATCCCCGAAAGCGTAACCAAATTGAATCTGCAATACCCAAATCAAAACCTGCTATGTACTCACCATCGAGCATTAGTCTATTAACTCTCATAACTCACACTTCGTATATAAATTTCATAACGATAGGGAAAAATAAGATTGCAAATGTCACAGGAAATATGAATGCAACCAGCGGAAACACAAGTTTAACAGGCGCTTCTAGTGCCTTTTTCTCAGCACGTTGAAATCGTTCTACTCGTCTTTGATCAGCTTGTATCCGTAACGTAGAACCCAAACTCGCACCAGTACGTTCAGCTTGTGCTAAAGCACTTACTAAGTTGTTGATTTCACTTATGTGGACACGCTCAGCCATCGATCTAAATGCGTCGATTTTGCCAACACCAGAACGTAAATCTCGCATTACTTTTTCAAATTCTACTTTTAATGGCCCTTCAGGGCCTTTATCGACAGATTGCGCAATCGCACCTGTTAAGTTAAGGCCTGCTTCCACCGCCATCGTAATAAAGTCCAGATAAACAGGAAGGGCTTTAACTATTTTTAATTGACGCTTTTTTTTCAAATCACTTAACGTGACTAACGGCAAAAAGTAACCAGCAATCAACGCGAAAACAATATAGTCTAACGCCATAGAGTCCAAAGCTGATAAACAAAACCACGTCATTAAACCGCATATCATTGACACAACAAGACGAATGCCAAAATAGTCTTCTGCTGAGATAATGTAAGAAAGACCAGAGATTTGAAGCTTTTTATTGGTTTTAACCAAGTAATCAATTGGTAAGCGTTCACCGATGTAGTGGGAGGCAATTTTAACCAAAGGCCATATTATCTTTAACGATGGTGGCAGTGGGTCCATAAAGTCGCGCGTATCTTCAGGCACTTCCTGTTTTATTTTAGTAAGGCTATATATACCCAGGCATATTGATGCGCCAAAGAAAAAAAGTATCCAATAAACCATTTTTACCTTCTAAACATCTATGTTAACTATTTTCTGAATAAAGAAATATCCGATGTACAACATGACTGATGACCCAGCAATGACAATCCACCCCATCGGTTCTGTAAACAATCGTGACATGTGTACTGGCTCCATGTGATAAAGCACGTACCCCAGAAATATAGGTAAACACGTCATCACAATTCCCTGAATTCGACCTTGCGCAGTTAAACTGTCAATCTTACCTTCCATCTCTATTTTCTTTCTAAGAGTCTCGCCTAAACGTTCGAGCGTTTCTGCCAAATTGCCACCGATTTCTTTCGAAATTTGCATACCCGAAACTACCAGTTTAAAGTCTTGTTCAGGCATTCTTTCGACCATGTTGTCCAGGGCTTCCATAAAATCGACCCCCAACCGCTGCTCTCTTAAAAAGAGCGAAAACTCTTGAGAAATTGGTGCTTCAGCTTCTTGCACCATAGCCTCGATGGCGTTAATTAAACTTGAACCTGAGCGCATTGATGCGCAGATCATATTCAATCCGTCAGGCAATTGTTGGATAAATTTTTTACGACGTCGTTTTTGTAAGTACTTGTACAAATAAGGCGGTAAAATTGCCATACCAATAACGGCAATTAAAGCAACAAACCATGCGCCTGTATAAGCCCACACGACAATAAAAGTGACTACCATTAAGACAATATTTCCAATAAAAAGCTTTCCTGGCTCTATAAATAAAAACATGTCAGAAAGGTTCCGCTTCGCATTGTATTTGAAGGTTTCATGGTATTTTTGCGCTAACTCTTGTGAAATAAAAGAGCCACCGAACACCAAAATAGCGACGGATATACCGACTATTGCCATCAATAAGACACTAGACATTTGGCACCTCAGGTTTGAAGATACTAAGATCTACATCGATACCACGATCGCGAAGGTTTTCATAAAACTCTGGCACCATACCTGTAGCCATATAGTGCCCAACGACCTTCCCGTTCTGGTCATACCCTGTTTGCTTAAATTTGAAGATTTCAGACAATTGCAAGGTGTTGCCTTCTACGCCTGTAACTTCTGTAATCGACGTAACACGCCTTGAGCCATCACTAAAACGTGATTGTTGAACAATCATATTAACCGCTGAGCCGATTTGTTCGCGTATCGCCATTATTGGTAAATCCATTCCCGCCATCATAACCATAACTTCAAGACGGGAAATACAGTCTCGGGGAGTGTTTGCGTGAGCGGTAGTTAAAGAGCCATCGTGACCCGTATTCATTGCTTGCAGCATGTCCAACGCTTCACCGCCTCGACACTCACCTACTACAATTCTGTCCGGGCGCATACGTAGACAGTTTTTGACTAAATCTCGGATTTCAACAGCACCTTTGCCTTCTTGATTAGGTGGGCGCGCTTCAAGTGATACTAAATTTGGCTGATAAAGTTTTAATTCAGCTGCATCTTCAACTGTAATAATGCGTTCATCATCTGGAATAAAATTAGATAACACATTAAGTAATGTTGTTTTACCCGAGCCTGTACCACCAGAAATAACGACATTTCGCTTATTTAAAACAGTTGTTTTTAAAAAATTAGCCATATTTTCATTCATCGAACCAAAGTTGATGAGATCTTCTATCTCTAACTTCTTCTCCATGAACTTACGAATTGTGATGCAAGGTCCCTTTAATGCTAATGGCGGAATTATTGCATTGACTCGAGAACCATCTTTTAAGCGCGCATCAACCATTGGCTGCCCTTCATCGATGCGGCGCCCAATTGGAGTCACTATTCGCTCAATTGCGCTAAGCACTGCTTGTTGGTCGGTAAAGCTAATATCTGAAAGAAAAAGCTTTCCGGAACGTTCATAAAAGATCTCATCATAAGCGTTTACCATAATTTCAGACACATGTTCGTCGTTGACCAGTGCTTCCAAAGGGCCTAAACCAACAGATTCATCCAAAACCTCTTTAGCGAGCTCTTGTCCATCAATATGCGGAGGTACATTTAATCCTTTAATTATGTTTGAAATTAAATTTCCACTTTGAGAGCGCAATTCCTCATCAGACATTTCAGATACATTGACTCGTCGTAAATCAATCTGATTAATAAGCTCCTTGTGAACACGTCTACGCCATTCGTTACGCTCTCTAATTTTTTGTCGTGTCTCGTCGTTGTCACCTTGAGCCAAATCATGACCTTCGATTTTAGTTTCAGGCATTGGCTTGCTCGGAACTGAAATGTCAGTTTCGAGGTCTGCGCCTAAAGGTCTATTTGTTAACGCGCTTGTATTAAACGATTGGTTAGAATTTGAAGAATGTTTGTTTTCAGCTTTTACGTAAATATGATAACCACCAATTTCGATTCTATCAGACTCCGATAAAGGTCCTGCAGACTCAATTTTTTGGCTATTAACAAATGTACCTGTACGACTCGCTCTGTCTTCTAAAAAAATACCTTCGGGACGGTAATATAATTTAGCGTGTTCTTTTGACACTTTAAAACCGTGTAGTTTAATGTGGTGATGCTTGTCTTTACCGATCAAACAAGATGGTTCACTACAACGAACTGTGCCTACATCTGTACCCTTAGCTGTTTTTATACTTATCTCAAACATAATAATTAATCCAAGATATTAAACATTTCGAGCTTTTCAGCGTCACCGATCAACTCTTTAGCACGTTTTAAACGATTTTGATGAGATTCGTCTTCAATTGGCACTATTTTTGGCGTAACTAGTATCACAAGCTCGCTTTTCTTGTCGATAAAGTCGCGAGATTTAAAGAGCTCTCCTAAAATTGGAATGTCGCCTAACAATGGTACTTTATTAACAGATTTAGACATATCACTATTAACTAGCCCAGAAATTACGAGCGTTTCACCATTTCTTACATTCACAACTGATTCGGTTTCACGGGTTTGAAAACCTGGATAACCGGCAACCGTAACCGATGGGTCGATAGCACTAACTTCCGCTTTTACATAAGACACGATGTTGCCACTTTCATCTGATGTCGGCTCAATCTCTAATTTAACACCATACTCTTTATATTCGACATTAAGCCCACCATTAGAATCAGTAATTGGGATAGGAACTTCACCACCCGCTAAAAACTTAGCCTTCTCGCCGCTTCGAGTGCTTAACGTCGGTCTTGCCAACGTACGAGAGTCGCCCTGCTCGTCTAACAATTGAATTTGCGATGCAAGTCCAGTCACAATTCCAAATGACGCATAACCGTTGCCTCCGATTGCAACATCACCGATAGCCTCTACAATTTTGTCGCCAATGTCACTTTGTGTATATGTTGCAAATAAATCGTTATGCACAAAGTTCTTTACTCCACCATAAGCAGGGCCTGCCATAGAATTGTCCCACTTTACACCAACATTTTTTAATGTATTATTACGCATTTCAACAATTTGCACATCCATGCGGATCATGTGTTTAAGATCAACTGATTGAGGAGATAAACTCAGCATTGAAGTTAAGTTTGGAATAACCTGAGACAATTTAAGCGCTTGTTTCATTGTTTCGCTACTCACCTCACCCTCTAAAACGACTAGTGAGCCAACTTGTTTGGCGCTTACACCAGGTAATCCTGCAACTAGCACTCGTACTTGCTCGACAAGTTGCTCCATATTGACCGAATCTACGTTGACATAAATCTTTTTAGTATTGTTTGCCTCATCCCAAATTTGAATTTCAGTCTGTCCAAACTCTTCTGCAATAAGTAATAAGCGGTTGTCATCTAATACTTTTGCACTAACGATGCCACCTTTACCAACCACTACTCGCGTAACTTTAGAAACCGGCAAAACCTCTATGGCACCCACATGCATATCAAGTTTAATACTTGCCAGCAAATAACTAGGAAAAAGCGCTACGACACACATCGCTAAATAAAATAAACTTCTCATTTCTATCCCTAAAACTTGTTATTCACATTATTTGCGAATGATTTCAATGTACTTAAATTTTCTTTAATTTTATTTTGGCTGTTTACGCCTTCAGCTATACCACCGCTGCCACCAATAATGTATTCAACGTGATGCTCTCTTTCATTATGTAAAAAAACATCCGCCTCTTTTACAAGGCGATTTGTAACTTTAAGTTCATCAGTACGATTTCTAAGTAATGCCACAAAGTTTCCATACTCTTGTGCCAAAGATACTCGGCCTGCATCTTTAACCGACAGATCCAACGTCACTGTAGAGTAATCTTCGCTTTCGCCAAAAATACTTTGCTTGATCTTGTCTTTCTCGGAAATGCTCTGACGCCCTGTCGCTAGTACCGTCACGCGCTCTAATATTAAATGAAGGCTTTTTTCATCTTGGCTTTGGGACAAATACAAATCAATGAAATCACCAGGTTTTAGCATGTTTGCATTAGAGTTATTTTCATTAATATTTATCGTTACTGCGCGACGACCGTCTTGAAGGATGTCAGAGAACTGCTGCTGACCCATTTTTGGTACATAAGAACGTAAAATAGGCTTTCCTGGTTGTACATCATTCAGCATGATTTTGTTCGCAATTTGGCCAAAGTCATTTGGATGCACTGCGTCACCTGGTACATAGTCACTTGGGATTTCACGTACTACAACTGACTCAGGAGTTATTACATCACCACGTAACAAAGGTGAAACCGCCACTACTACAGGCACCTTAACAATATCGGTACGTGCATACTGTTGTTTGATCTCTCCCTCTTTTACTTTTAGATAGTTTCCCACTGCCCAAGCAGCAATGCCCCCTAACAACAGTGAAACGAATAACAGTATCCAGTTTCTATCCAAAAACTTTATAGACTTCATGTAACTAAAACCTCTTCCTTAGTTGTTTGTTATGTTTGTAGGGATTGGTGTTATGCTTTTTGCATAACTATACGCAGCGTAACTTTCTTTAATTTTTATCGTTAAAATTTCAATTGCATTTTTACCTTGATGCTCTTGTAAAAAACCACCCAACTCATTACTTGGTATTGGCGTGAGTAACGCAGCAACGAGCGCCCCCGTCACGACGAAAAACTCAACTGCTGATTGTCCTTTTTGTGTCTTTTTCATCTATATGTCCGTGTCAACTTTAATAGCAGTAACAAAGGTTTGGTTATTTTTTCTTTCAAAGGTTACATTAAATTCGTTAGGCCCTTTACGAGCGAGTAAAACGCCCATTGTACGCTTTGGATGCACTTGTGCTTTCTCGACCGAAAACCCTTTCTTTTGAATAAACGTTTGATAAAAATTCATATTTTTCGAAATCGTACGGTTATTCTTTAATACCAAGGTGTTTGAATATTTTGCGCCGTCTTTTGCTTTAATGTTATTTAAAATCTCGCTTCCGCTTGGGCTCGGGATGTCTTCAATTTTTCTAACTATTCGTCTTAATGAGTTTGACGGTTCTTTTGATACCGAGACTACAGCGATTGAGTGAGGAAAGTGTTGAATAACTTGTGCAGTATAGAGTGCGTTATCATAAAGTTTACTTACCACAGTTTCGGTTTTTAGTGCAGTAACGCCAAAGTTGTTACCGTTTCGCTTCCATTGCTCAGCATAAAACTGAGCATGCTCTTCACGGCTCATTTTACTCTCTACTTGCCAAATAGAGACTTGTTTACTATCGATAAAAAGGTCGTGACCAACTACTTTTACTGACGCATCGTTCGGAAAATCAAGCGTAAAAGCATAAACTTGATTACAAAAAACAAGAGTGAATAGAACAAAAAAAACGTTGTACTTATTCATTTCGATACCTTTCCTTAGGAAGCTCTTCAATGGCTATATGGCCAAATTTTAAGTCACTTGGACCGAGTTTTTTAACAATTGGAACACCTGATTTTGACAATAGATTGCGAGCCTTATTTAAGATATCACCGTCTAAGAAAGACGACGGCACAAGACCTCGTACTTGGTTATAATTATGTTTTGGTCCGCCGACGTTCCAACCATCGGCTAAAAGTGACAGTGAGCTATTCATTACAAATTCAAATTCGCTGCGACGCTTTGTTTCACGACCACTGATATTCGATGGCTGATTCCGAAAACGCTCATCCTCTAGTAATAAATGACTCGCGATTTGTATTGAAGAGCGACCCGTAAAAAAGCTTTTATCATTGAAGTCTGTGCCACCCAATTCAAGCAGGTTTAACGAACCATTTGTGATACTCGAAATTTTACCCGGCGCTTTTCCGTTTCCGGACTCAACCTTGAAAAATTGTTGTTTACTTTGTTCCGCATTAGGATTAAAAGCTGCGAATAAACTCTGAGCATCATTTCGTTTCGATTGATTAAATTGGAATGTTGCATAACCATGTTCTTTTGCATTCCAAACCAATGATGACGGCAAGCTCGAGTTAATCGCTGTTTCTATTTTACCAAACACCCTATCAGGCACCTCTTTCGATATGTCCGTGGTTTGCTTTACTGCTAGTCTACCGTAACCGCTATTTGCATAGTTTTGTGGCCCTTTTTCTAACCATACGGTTTTTTCAAACGCGATATAACGTGCGGCCATATCGTTGTAATGTCTCGCTTCAATGAGCTTTGAGAAATACGGCAAAATTAGCATTAACGGTGCAATTACAAATGCCAACAATACTGATAGTTCTACAAGCGACTGTCCTTTATTACGTGATATAGACATTTAGGCACCTGCTAAGTTAAAGGAAGCTAACAAGAGAAGAAGATCTCTACGTTGATTATTATCGATATCGGACAAGGTGTTTTGCCAATACGGGTTATATAGATTACCGTATTCAAACTTACTGTTTTTCCACAGGTCATTTGCGCGATAATAATAAATACGGGCTTTTGATGCTGATGATTGTTGATTTCTAGGCACTTGTAAGTGTTCTTCAATATTTATGTCTACTTCTTTAGTCGTCGCCTCGTTAATAGTGCCTATATTTAGCGATTTTGAAGATTGAATATCATTGATTGATTTCGACACTACAATTGTTACTGGTGGCGCATCATTTGATTTGTTAATTTTTTTTATCGAATAGAAATCATAAATGCCACCGTATGCATTATTGAACTCTGATTCGTTGTACCTTGCTCGGTTTGATGCATCGCGATTTATCATACGCGAGCGCCCATAATATTGGCGACTTCTAAATTGACCTGTATCTTTGTCCTCGCCAGCATGTGCTGCCCCCCAGCCGATTTCTAATTCGCTGCGACGACAACCTGAGCTGAATAAACTTTTTTTAAACCACTCTTTATGCCAACTTAATGTGTCCATTGATGTCCACGTTTCTGGGTCATATCTACCATTGTTAACGAGGTCTGTACCGCCTGCCTGTTTGGTCCAGTAATTCATACTCATACCCAAAAAGCAGAAACTAATAATGTCGATCGTAAAAGGGAATGGCCACTCATGTGAGCGGTTTTTCATAAATGGGTCTCGAGAATTTAATATAACTTTATAGAAATCATTGTACCTGCCGGAATTATCTTGTCGGTTAAAGTCTCCTTGAAACCCACGCCAATCATTAAAAAGTGTATTGGCTAAGGTAGGAGCGGCAATCGCATCAAGAGATGCTTGGTTGTCATTGACTTTAATTACGTCATTAAGCGATTCAATCATGGTCGCAGACGAGGCGTAAGCCATAATATCTTGCGACATGGAAAGGGCGTTATTCACCAAATCAGTCGCTCTAACCGCAATTTCCATTCCTGGCTGAACAGCAACTTCATTGATATTGTCTACCCACGCTTCAGCCTGAGAAAAAACAGGACCAACATAAGGAATATATCGAGCCACGTCCTCAATGTTATCGATTGTTTCAACAAGGAAGTTAAACCATGACGCGACACCTACATATTGTCCGACTGCTACATGGTTGGCTATCATTGCGCGGTTTGTATATGCCTTGAAATTTAATTCTCTTACTAAATATTGTGAGCTACTCAATACGGCTGCATCGGCTGTATTCTGTAATCTCGTTTTATGAAGGTTTTGCTGAGAAACGTTATACAAATATAGTATGAATAGAACGATAATTGGCAGAAACATGAGTCCTACAACCAACGATTGACCATGCTGCTTTTTCATTTTCATCTCCATATGTAGTTCTAGGAAGCGAAACTTCCTAGAACTAATTAACTAACAATCCCTAATCGACACCACCAGAACCACTACCGCTACCACCTGAAGATTTATTTGCACCTTCGTTGTAGTTTCCTAGGTTGTAGTTCTTATCAGCCGTATTACTTGCGTCATAAGCGGCGTCTTTCGCTGCTTGGATTTGATTACTTGAATCGACACCCGATATTTCGGTTGAAATCGCAGCGGCTTGGTTACGGACCGTTTTCCCGAAAAAACTGTAAACACCGATTGCCGCTACTGCTATTAAAGCAACAATAATGATGTATTCAGTCATTCCTTGGCCATATTGGTACCGTTTCATAACCCACCTCAACTAAATAATGTTTAGCTTAGTTTGATGACTTATTAGCAGCTTCGTTATAGTTACCAAGGTTGTAATTCTTATCCGCTACCTTAGAACCATCTTCTGCAGCCGTTTTAGCAGCTTGAATTTGTGTTGACGAATCAGTACCACCAACTTCTGTCGCTAGCGCTGAAACCTGGTTACGTACCGTTTTACCAAAAAAGCTATACACACCAATCGCTGCAACAGCAATTAAAGCAACAATAATAATGTATTCGGTCATACCTTGACCAAGTTGACGTTTTTTCACAATTTTCTCCTTAAATAGAATAAACGCAATAAAATGATACGTGCTTTAGATTGAATGCTCTATTCACCAAATGGAGGATAAGATTTTGTTACAAAATTAAACAAGGGTAAAAAAATACTCCGTTTGGCGTACTTAGTACGCCGCTGTTTTACTTATTATCTGCGTTCTATTTTTTGCGCCCGTTTTCTTCAAAATACGTTGTACATGTGTTTTTACGGTTGCAGGAGAAATAGCTAACTCTTTTGCTATTTCTTTATTCTGAAGGCCACTTTGAATATATGTGACTATTTGATTCTCTTTGCGAGTGAGTGCACTAATAGGTTTGAATTCAAGCACACGATTTTGCAAATATTCCAACGCAATCGTAGACAATGCTGCCCTACTATAAATCAGCTCCACATTGCTTAATAAAAGTTGTAATAGATCGATAATTTGCTGTGGCGGTAGTGTGGTATCTATAATTCCGCGATATCCTTCTCGCATATACACACATTCCTGCTCTAAGCTAATCTGTTTTGATAGTACCACAATCGAAGTTTTATCAAATTGACGAGTTAATTCGTCTGATAGACAATCAGACTCGACGAAGCAAACAGCATTGAGTGTATTATAAATTTTTATAATACTGTCGCCTGGCATTACAAAGCGCACTTTAACGTCAATTAAGCAAGCACATTTAAAGACCTTACTCGCAAGATCATGCTCTTTACCGATGATGTAAAAATCCATTTTAATCTCTGTTATTAACGTTTAGTCGTTTGATAGTTTTTTGGTAGATTGTCTAGAAAAAATGCGTTGTTTAGTCGCTCAACAGATTTTAGTTTAAATGTTAACGCATACATTTTGTTTGTATATTTTGAAAACATCATTTGAGGCTTTTCACTCAACATATACAAAATATCGAGTGGTAAAAAGTCAATTAAGCCCATTTTTGCGAGCGCCATTTTTTTACGTTTTACAACTGCGTGTTTTATTAGTTTTAACTCATCAGTTGTTAATGAATACTGGTTACCTAAAACTGGCGTTACGATGTAAAGTTGCTCACCCTCATTTTCGGCTACAAAGACGTTGCCTTGTTTTTCAAAATCTAAAAAACGTGGGTACCCAGATTGTTTTTCCATTTGTAAAAGTAATTGGTAAAATTCGTCATCTGACTTTTTCCAATTCATTTGTTTTTTAACGCGATCTTTATAACTTTTATCGTCTAAAACATAATGCTGTTTAGAATCGTGTTTATATAGCGATGATGTTCTGTCGTTAAACAATACAACTTCTGTCATATCGTGTTGTGCTTCAATATTTAGATCAAATCGTGTGGCTTCGGCACTAATCCATAACTCGCCGGTACCATAGGGGGAATCATCATGAAGTACTTGATAAGTTAACTTAAGTGTTTTTGCATGTAGGGAATTACACAAAGAGAATAATACGAATAAAATGATCGTAAATAAGTTGCGCAGCATAGTTTCAATCCTTGAAGCATTTTTCAGTAATTAGAGGTTTTACTTAAATCGGTTTTATGGGAACATATTATTTTACATTTTGCAACGCTTTGTAATTTAGTAACTTTATAAATTCAGAACAACATAGGACGTGTTATGAAAATCAATCCCCTTGCTATGTGCGCCACAATAGCAATTTCTGCATCATTCGCTTTAAATGCAAAAACCAATCAACTAGCGCAATTTATGTCGAATATTGAAGGCTCGTCGATAACCCATCAAGATTATAAAAAGTACGTTAAAAAAACTGTATTGGTTGGGTTTGAGCAAACTGGCTATCAAGGTAAAGATGTCAAAGGTTCGCTTAGCTCAACAAGCTATAGCATTCCGCTTTCGTTAAGTGAGGTGGATGTTGTTGAGCAATATCAAGCTGCGCTTGAAAAAAGTGGTTTTACACTTTTAAGTCAATGCTCTGCATCGGCGTGTGGCAGTATCGCGAGTATGGCTAACGCCTTAGGTATTTCCGCACCATTTGGTTTTGATGAGACACAAGAATTTCGCTCTTTTGCCATTAAAGACGACCTTTATGTCACCATTTATGCAACGGGTTACGATAAAGCGCGTAATCTGAATGTGCAGGTGGTGGAAAAACGCAATAATGATTCAACCGTCTCTGTCGACAAGGCGTATATTGATTCGCTTATCGACAAACAAGGAAAGTATCAAATCCCTAATATTCAGTTTAAATTTGATAGTGATGAATTAACCGAATCTTCGGGTAAAAGCATCGAAAAGCTAGCAACTTACCTAAAATCCGTGCCTAATCAAAATTTTTATTTAGTCGGTCATACGGATGACAGTGGTAATGCTCAGTACAATCAAACATTATCAAAAAAGCGCGCGTTGGCTATTCAAACTCAGTTAAGTGGTTTAGGTATTGAGAAATCGCGTTTAGTTGCAATTGGTGTCGGTGAGTTTTCACCTAAAAAAAGCAATGCATCAGAAAACGGGCGTTTATCTAACCGCCGTGTTGAGCTAGTTAAACGCACAGACTTGCTGTAAACAAAAACGCCCAACAAATGTTGGGCGTTTTATAATTCTAATTTTTTAAAATTGTTATCTAAACAATTGTTATCTAAACAACACTTCTTCTTTTTTAAACCAATGTACACATGCTGCCATCAACACACCAGCTAACACAGCGGTAGCAATAAAAATCATACCAACATAGCTGTAGTCTACTGTGCCTTTAATAATTTCTTTAATTGCTAATGCCACATTGGTAATTGGCACCATAGCTGTACTCATGCTGAGTTCCATATTTGGCATCATGGCAACAATCAACGGTAAAAACGCCAGCATTGACAATGGCCCCATATAGTTTTGCGCTTCTTTAAACGAACGTGCGTAGATTGAAATCGCAAGTACGAGTGATGAAAATACACACGCAAGTGGAATTAGCAGTAATAAGATTAATGCAAAGTCCATAAAGCCAAGCATTGAAAATGCATCAGTTATTTTTTCAACATCAAAGAAGCTACTTGCCAACTTCATCCAGATTCCCATACTGGCGACGGTTATTAATGCCGTGGCAAGCGAGGTAAAAAGTACTGTAAAGAACTTGCCCAATACCAGTTCGGTACGTGGAATTGGTGTAAGCAGTAGAGTTTCTAATGTACCGCGTTCTTTTTCACCCGCGCCTAAATCAATGGCTGGATAACTTGCACCAGCAAGCACTAATGGGATCAATAAATATGGAATTAACGCGCCGAGTTTTTCACCTAAGTTTTCACGCAAATCGGCGGTATCTACTTTTTCTAATACAACGGGGTTCAATAGTGATTCTTGATGCTCTTTCGCTATACCGAGCTTGTTAAACTGCTCACTTTGTAATGTTTGCGAAAACTCTTCAGCCATTTCTTTAATGCGGGTAAAAATAAAACTCAGTGAAGACGCATCGTTAAATACAATTTGCCATTCATTACTGCTACCACTTTCTAGCGCGTCGCGCGCATCTGAAGGAATAACAATTCCAACATCAATTACTTCGTCTTTCACCGCTTGTTTTAATTCTTCAACGGTTTTGAAGTCACCTTCTACCAGCTTAAAATTTTTATGAAAAAACAGTTTGTCTTTAAATTCAGGTGCATACTCAGCGTTGATAATTGCGTAATTATGAACCTTTTGCTCAGCCTCTAAAGCTGCTTTACTCATTAAAAAGCCCATCAGCGCAAAAATCACCGGAAAAATTGCAACCGGTAAGGCAACGACAAAAATAAGGGTTTTTCTATCGCGCAGCAGTTCTTTTAACTCTTTTAAAAATACCTCAAACACCTCGTTGCTCCTTCAAAATCGTTAAAAACGCATTGTTTAATACATCGCTTTGACCACGTGCTTTAAATTCATCAATCGTACCATCAAAACAGGTAATGCCTTTATCAATCACACTTACGCGTTCACATAAAAGCTCAACCTCATCTAAATGGTGAGTTGAGAAGATTACCGGTGTGCCCTTAGCTTTAATACTTTGAATAAAGCTGATCACAGTTTGCGTTGTCATAATATCAAGGCCCGTTGTTGGCTCATCAAGCACAATCACTTCAGGGTTATGCACTACAGCGCGGGCAATATTGGTTTTTTGCTTCATACCAGTTGATAAATGCTCCGCTCGCTTATCTAAAAAGCTATGCATATCAAGCATCTCAAACAACTCTTCACAACGCCTTTTTACCGCTTGCTTATCCATGCCATGAAGCCGTGCAAAATACTCAATATTTTCCTTCGCGGTTAATCGCCCGTAAAGCCCGGTAGAACCAGATAAAAAGCCAATCTTTTTACGTGCTTCAAGCGGCTTTTTAACAACGTCTATGCCGTTAATTTCAATTTTTCCGGAATCGGGCCCCAATGCAGTTGAAAGCATGCGTAATGTCGTGGTTTTACCGGCTCCATTTGGTCCTAATAAACCTAGCACTTCGCCCTTATTACAGGTAAAGGACACATCACGAACTGAGTGAAAGTAATCTTTGTCTTCTCTAGGATCCTTTTTTTCTTGGTTTTTTACTTTGTGATCTTTAGTAAGCTTAAAACGCTTTTTCAGCGCCGACACTTCTATCATTTCAACTTCCTTCGTTTAGGACGAAAATAATCGGTATTTTCGTAAAATGCTTTTTCTTTGTTTTGCTCGTACCAATTTGGTACGCCAAGTAATGGTAATGGAAACAAACTGCTGTTATCGCAAAGAATGTCTTCGTTTTCAATAAGATTTTCAAGATAACTGTCTAGCCAAGCATACCTATCTTTCAGGCATTTTGGCATTAATTGATGTTGAGCGGTGATATACAACGCTTTTCCGGTTAATCCAAGGTAAGGGCGTGTTGCCATTTCGTAGTTTGCATGGCCAAACATAAACGGATAAATCGTACTGTGCCACTGTTCACGCTGATTAAAAAAACCTTCGACCCATAAATGATTTTTCAATAAATCTGCTTGGGTTGGATTACATACGACTAGCACGCCGCATTCATCCAATAATGTAATGGCATTACGTTTTTTTGAGCGTTCGGTTTTACCATGTTGATTTATTTGCTCAATATGTAACTGATTAAGCAATGCTTTTGTTTTTGGAAAGAGTAACCAAATAAAGGCACCAAACAAATCGTGCCAGTTCTCCAAACGCGTTGGGATCTCTCCCTTATCAAAAATGATTTCTTCGTAATAACCATGTTGCCAGTCGATATCGTCATTGGCAACAAATGAAATTTGCTGGTTATTTCTGTTTTTTATATTTCTAGCTAAGGAGTTTAGCCAATCAAGTGTTGGCCAGTTGGAAAATTGCGTTAAATTAAATAAAGCGTTTAAATCGTCAAAGATCCCATGATGTAAAAAATCAGTCGTCCAATGTGCTGGGGCTTCAAATTTCATTCTGGTGATTTAAAAAGTAAAAACTAAAACGCGTACTTTAACGCATTTACTAGCACAACACTAAACTAGTTTTTATAATCGCGTAAATTTGTGACACAGGTTGAATTATGAAAAAACTAACGCCAATCGGTATTGCCATCTCTTTATTGTTAAGTGGCTGTGCAACTACCAATGATCAACACGCGCTCGATGCTGCTTATAACAGCATTAATGCCGAACAACTCGGACAACATATAAAAACAATTGCATCGGATGAGTTTGAAGGTCGTGCGCCATCCACTAAAGGTGAAGAGCTCACTCTTGCCTATTTAGAAAAACATTTTAAAGCATTAGGCTTTGTCGGTGGTAACAAAGGTAGCTTTTATCAAGAGGTGCCACTTGTATCAATCGAAGCATCACCTGATATGTCGCTGACTATTGATGGCAAAGCATATCAATACAAAAAAGATATGGTAATGGGTACTAGTCGCATGAGCGAGCTTGAAGCCATTGAAAATTCAGAGTTGGTATTTGTCGGTTATGGTATTAACGCGCCTGAGTATAACTGGAACGATTACGAAGGATTAGACGTAAAAGGAAAAACCGTCGTAATGCTGGTTAACGACCCTGGTTTTGCTACGCAAGACGAGTCACTCTTCACCGGTAATGCAATGACCTATTACGGCCGTTGGACGTATAAATACGAAGAAGCATCACGCCAAGGTGCTGCTGGCGCAATTATTGTGCATGAAACTGCCCCGGCCTCTTACCCATGGTCGGTGGTGGAAAACTCATGGTCAGGCCCACAATTTGGTTTTCAAAAAGAAAACAAGAATATGGATCGCGTAGCAGTTGAAGGTTGGATCACGCTTGATGTTGCCAATGAGCTGTTTACGAAAGCCGGACTTGATTTTGCAAAAGAGAAAACAAAAGCCGCGAAAGGTGGATACTCAGTTGATATGGGTGATTTAACGGCTTCTGTAACGGTTAAAAGCGAAATTAAAAAGTCAGTTTCGCGTAATTTTATTGCTACATTGCCAGGTGCTGAAACACCTGACGAACACATTATATACTCAGCGCATTGGGATCACCTCGGCAAAGATCCAAGTAAAAAAGGCGACAACATTTATAACGGTGCGCATGATAACGCAACAGGTACTGCGGGTATGATTGAAATCGCAGAAGCATTTGCAATGCTGTCAAACAAACCTGCGCGTTCAGTGACCTTCTTAGCAGTAACAGCTGAAGAGCAAGGCTTATTAGGGGCCAAGTACTACGCGGCAAACCCAGTTATCGACGCAAATAAGTCGGTTGCCAATATTAATATGGATAGTTTGAACCTGCTAGGTCGTGTAAAAGACATGAGCGTAGTTGGCGCTGGTAAATCAGAAATGGATGAATACTTAGCACGTGCTGTCGCAAAGCAAAGTCGTACTTTATCAGGCGATCCGCGCCCTGCTGCTGGTGGCTATTATCGTTCTGATCACTTTGCATTTGCACAAATGGGCATTCCAGCGATGTACTCAGGCGGTGGCACCGAAGCGATTGACGACGAAACAGCCCGTTATCGCAAACGTATGGGACTGATTTTACGTGGATGCTATCATCAACCATGCGATCAATACCGTAAAGGCTGGGATCTTTCTGGTGCAGTTGAGGACTTACAGCTGTTTTATCAAGTTGGTTTAGATATCGCTGACAGCACGGCTTGGCCTAAGTGGTACAGTCAATCAGAGTTCCAACGGAAAAAATAATCACCGCGATTGATTAAATTAAACGGTAATGTGATTGATTCGCATTACCATTAGTACTATAGTGAAGCTAATATTCGATTAGGTACACTGTATGTTGTTTTCCCTCTCACAATTCGCGCTACCAAAACACGCAATTAAAAGCACTCTCGCTTATAAACGCATGTTTTTACCAATAGCATTGCTCTGCCTTATTTTTAATGAGTCTACCCGCGCTGTAGTGCTTGGCGCACTCGCCGATGCGTTTTTACAAGTAACTATGTTTGTTGCTGCAACGCTTTATGGCTATTACTTATTGGTAAATCGATTTCCTAAACTCGAATTGAGTTATATTGCTCAGGTTGCACCTAAGCTTGAAATTCCGTTTGCCGCTTTGCTCGGTGCACTACCAGGCTGTGGCGGCGCAATAATTGTGGTAACACAATACACTAAAAAACAAGCCAGTTTTGGCTCTTTGGTAGCAGTACTCATTGCCACTATGGGCGATGCGGCATTCTTACTTATCGCAGCAGAGCCAAAAACAGCACTGTTGGTATTAACCATTAGTTTTACGGTTGCAACACTGTTTGGTTGGCTCGTGAATTTACTGCATCCAGCTAATTTTCTTGCGCCCAAGACACCATCAAATCAACAATTACAGTGTCAAAAATTACCTAAACCTGTTGGTTTTATTAGCCTTCAATTTTGGCGTATTGTTTCATTACCAATGACACTTGCTGCTCTGCTTGTCGCATTTCAATATGACTTTGGTGAAAATATTAACCAAGGCTTAGGTTATATCGCTGCGGCCTGTTGTTTTATCGTGGCGCTATTGTGGGCGTGCTCATCTCCTGGTAAAAGTTATCAAGATGTCACCGCTGAAGACGACTGCAGTAAAGAAAGTTTAACAACAAAGGTACTGCAAGATACACACTTTATCACCAGTTGGGTTGTGGCTGCGTTTATTGGCTATGAATTATTCGTGCTGTGGTCTGATGTGAATATAGCAGCTCTTTTTCAGAACTACGCCGTGTTACTGCCGCTTATTGCCTGCTTAATTGGTTTACTGCCAGGGTGCGGGCCACAAATTCTTGTCACCTCACTTTATATGCAAGGATTAGTACCCTTTTCGGCACTTATGGCAAATGCCATTTCAAATGATGGTGATGCCCTTTTCCCGGCGATTGCACTTGCACCAAAAGCGGCGCTCATAGCAACCTTGTATACCTCCATACCTAGTTTAGCTATCGGCTACTTAATCTTCTTTTTTTAGTCAATTAAAAAAGGGGTCATGCGACCCCTTTTTTCTATTAGCTCATTGCCATTAACATGGCACTTGGCGTTTCCAAATAGTGTTTCCACAAGTTATTGAATCGTGCCATCGTTGCACCATCAATAATGCGGTGATCGCCTGACCATGATATTTGCATAATTGCACGTGATTCAACCTCACCTTTTTCATTAAAGCGCGGTAAATGTTGTAGTTTACCGAGCGCCACAATCGCAACTTCTGGCTTATTGATAATTGGTGTTGCTGTTGTGCCACCAATTGCACCAATATTTGAAATTGAAATTGTGCCGCCTTTTAAATCGGCAGGCGTTACACGGCCTTCGCGCGCTTGCTCTGTTAAGCGAGAAACTTCATTGGCAATGTCCACCATGTTTTTAGCTTGGCATGATTTGATATTTGGTACTAACAGGCCAAGTTTTGAGTCAACCGCCATACCAATGTTGTGATCATTGAAGTATGTAAGCTCTGTGCAATCCGCATTAACTTGCGAATTAATCACAGGGAACTCTTTTAACGCTAAAGACAATGCCTTAATAAAGAACGGCATCATGGTGACCTTAACGCCCTGCTTTGCATACTGTTCTTTAAGACTTTTACGCAAGCTAATAAGTTCTGTTAAATCAATCTCATCGCTCAATGTGAAATGTGGAATGGTCGATACCGACTCCATCATTTGTTTCGCCATCGCAGCTTGCATACCACGAATAGGCTCAACGCGCGTTGCTTGCATTTGTGTAGCTACTGGGGTCGAAGTGTCTTCTGTACGCTTAGACGCTGTACTGCCGTCATTTAAAAAACGTTTAATATCATCTTTATAAACACGGCCATTTTTACCAGAGCCATCCACTTTCGCAATATCAATGTTATGCTCTCGCGCTAAACGGCGTACCGCAGGGCTAGCAACGGCTTTGCCGCTGGCAACAGCTTGTGATGGTGTCGCTTCAACCTGCTTAGCTGAGGCATTTTGTTGGGCGTTCACCACTTTTTCTTGGATATTGATAACTTGTGCACTGGCAACCTGCATTTGGAAAAGCGGCGCATGTACTTTGGCAATCTCACCTTTTTGATGGTACAGCTTGGTTACTCGGCCCGTGTGTTTAGCAGGAATTTGTACCAGCGCTTTATCTGTCATTACATCACAAACCGCTTGGTCTTCTTTGATTTCATCGCCTTCAGCAACTAGCCAATCTACAATTTCACACTCAACAATACCTTCGCCGATATCCGGTAAAATAAAATCTTCAAGTGCGGTGCCTGATGGCGCTTCGCTTGCTACTGGCTGCTCAGTGCTCGTTTCTGGCGCTGCTTCTTGAGGCGCACTCGAAGCCGCTGCACCATCAACATCCATTGCGAAAAGCGGCTCATGCACTTTCGCAATTTCACCTTTTTGATAATACAACTTAGTGATCACACCATTATGCACTGCAGGAATTTGTACAAGTGCCTTATCGGTCATTACATCACAAATAGGCTGATCTTCAGCTACTGTATCGCCTTCGCTAATAAGCCATTCGACTACTTCGCATTCAACAATGCCTTCACCAATGTCTGGTAAAATAAAATCTTGACTCATAACCACTCCTTAAAACTGCACTGACTGCTTAATTGCTGATAACACTTTTAATGCATCAGGAATGTATTCTTTTTCCAGTGCAAGCGGATACGGTGTATCTAAACCACATACGCGACTAATTGGCGACTCTAAATGTAAGAAACACTCTTGCTGGATTGTTGCAGCAATTTCGGCACCAAAACCGCACGTAACAGGTGCTTCATGGCTGATAAGTAAGCGCCCTGTTTTAGTTACTGACTTTGCAACCGTTTCAACATCCCAAGGTTGAATACTGCGTAAATCAATCACTTCACAGCTAATGCCATCTTGCTTCGCCATTTCAGCTGCTTTTTCAATGATTTCCATTTGTGCGCCCCATGCAAGCAGCGTGATGTCTGAACCTTCAGAAACCACTTCCGCTTTACCAATTGGGATAATAAAATCGTCTTCTGGCACATCGCCGATAGAGGCGCGATATAAACGCTTAGGCTCAAAGAATATAACTGGGTTATCGTCTTTAATACATGCGCGTAACAAACCTTTTGCTTGGTACGCATTGCGTGGCACAACTAATTTTAACCCTGGTGTATGAGCAAAATATGCTTCTGGCGATTGAGAGTGGTATAAACCGCCCGCGATACCGCCACCGTATGGCGTACGAATAGTCAGTTTACCTACGTTAAATTCATTACCACTGCGGTAACGGAACTTTGCAGACTCGTTTACGATTTGGTCAAACGCTGGGAAAATATAATCAGCAAATTGGATTTCTGCGATGGCAGGTGCACCTGCTGCCGCTAAACCGTTAGCAAAACCTAAAATACCTTGCTCTGTAAGCGGCGTGTTAAACACACGATGTTTACCGTATTTTTCTTGTAAGCCACTGGTAGCACGGAATACACCACCAAAATAACCCACATCTTCACCAAAAATACAGGCAAGTGGATGTTCCGACATTGAAATATCAAGCGCAGAATTAATCGCTTGTAACATATTCATTTGTGCCATTATTTGATTCTCCCTGCGGTTGTCGGGTAAGCGTCTGGATGCGCTTTTACATGCTCTTTTAATGCTTCGAGTTGTTTTTCAAGTAATGGAATTGGTGTGTCGTACACATCTGTAACTAAATCTTCAATCGGTGGCTTAGCCACTTTTTCAGCTACTTTTACAGCGTCTAAAATCGCTTCACGCAAGCTTTCATCTTCAGCGTTATCTTGCGCTTCGTCTAACCAACCTTTGCTTAATAAGTAGCCTTTAAAGCGTTGAATTGGGCATTTCGTATTGGTGCTTTCTTCTTCTTTTGAACGATAGCCCGTTGGGTCATCCGACGTCGAGTGCGCACCTAAGCGATATGCAATCGATTCAATTAATACTGGTTCACCCTTTTCCACACTGTATTGACGCGCTTTTTGCGTCGCAGCGTAAACTGCAAGCGCATCTGCACCATCAACACGAATTGTTTTTATGCCATAACCAACACCGCGACTGGCAATACCATCGCCTGCAAATTGCTCGTCTGCCGGTGTCGAAATTGCATAACCATTATTACGTGCAAAAAAGATAACCGGCGCTTTTAACACTGCAGCCATATTCAAGCCCGCGTGAAAGTCACCTTCAGATGCAGCACCTTCGCCAAAATAGCATAACGTGATGTTATCAATTTCAGAATCAAGCTCACCCGATTGTGCATTGATGTGCGGAATTTTTTGCGAATACGCATAGCCTGTTGCCTGTGGAATTTGCGTTCCAAGCGGCGATGAAATAGTCATGTAGTGCAATTCTTTTGAACCATAGTGAATTGGCATTTGACGACCTTTACCCAAATCTTTCTCGTTAGAGAACATTTGGTTCATAAACTGCTCTAAGCTAAAACCGCGATAACGCAGTGCGGCTTGCTCGCGATACTGCGCCATAATCATATCGCTGTCTTTTAGCGCTGCGGCACTGGCCGTAACTGCGCCTTCTTCACCTAAACATTGCATATAGAACGAAACGCGACCTTGGCGTTGGGCTGCTTGCATACGTTCATCTAACGCACGGATGAATCGCATGGTTTTGTAAATTTTTAGTGCAGTGTCTTTATCAATGTTTGGATCTACCGCGCCTTTTACTAAATGACCGTTTTCATCTAATAAACTAACGGTAGGTATGTCTAATGCGGATGGATCGATAAACTCGAGTTCCTTTGACGCATTTAACGACACATTTTGCGGGTTCGTCATAGCTTACCTCTAATGATGTAGCGCTTTAAAAATGAGTAAATATCCAATTTAGCAACATAATTAGCAGTACGTTGAGATACGCATAACAGCTAGGTTATTTGAAATAAATGCATCAATTCAACTAACATTAACCATTAAATAACTAATTTATGCAAATGACTGGTATGATTAGTACATATCACCCATAAATTGGACTGATATTAAATTAAAGTTAGCTCGACTTTACGTTAACGTAAACGGATATTCAACTAATTTTAGCTGAATATCCGAAAAGGCGTGGCAAGATATTTATACAAAATCTGTTTTGTTTTGTAGCGGGATAACAGTCAATAATGCGCGTTGGCCAAGTGCCACCTTTGCATTTGGGAAAATAATGGCTTCGCCATCAACATCGGCAAAATATTCAGTATTGCCGTCGGTTGCCAATAGCGCTCCTTTTGCAAAGCCGGTAAAGTTTGCAGCGCTGTCGCTAAACGGAAAACTAAAGTTTTGCTCTGTGCGATTAATAGTACGGTAGACATCGAACAACTCAAAGTCATCAAAGTTAAACTCTGGATATTGCATTTCGTGTTGAGAGATCAGTTGAGTCAAGCTCTGTTTAGCTTTTTCAAAGCGTGACATATCATTTTCGCCAAACGGCCTTACTTTACCTAGTTCGATAGTGAACGCATCAGCACCAAAGGTGCTGCTAGAAAAATAGCTAAATGTGGTTGCTGCAGACTTCATCATCATCACAGTATTAACTCCACAGCTTAATAAAAAGCTCAATTCTTCTTTTTTCCACGGTTTACCGTGTAAAAATGGGTATACCGCGAATTTTTCATTCTTAGAATCACGAATGGCTGTGTGTAAGTCATAATGGATACGTTTTCTGTCTTCAGCGGCTTCTTTATTAAAGAAATCACTTACGTAGTTTTCGAGTTTTGCCGCACGTATTTTCTCATTATTCTGCTCACCTGCTTTGTGTGCACCACAAAATAAACGATTGAGGTTTTCTTCAACAAAACGCTTCGCAATATTTATCGACGCAGGGTTACCAAAAATAAACAGCACACGGTGTACTAGGGTTAATTTACCCTTGATAATGTTTTGGATAAGCTCATCGCAAATTTCAATAGGCGCTGTTTCATTGCCATGTACAGCTGACGATAACACAATGTCTTTTTTGCCATAGCTAGTTGGAGTAAATTCAATTACGCCTGTATCTTTAACGCTAACATGAGTGCCGTTATCTAAAGTGAACTCAAAAGGATCTAAATGCCACTCATGATTACGGGTAATTGATAAAAAATCGCCTGAAGTTGCTAGATTTGTTGTTGTCATAGTACTCATCTTTGTTTTTTACATAATAAAAAAGGCGGTAAACCGCCTTTTAAAAATTCTAATAATGTTATGAAATTACTGAATTAACTAAAGCGATGGCTTCAGTTTCAAGCTCGTTTAAATGTGCCTCAGAGACAAACGATTCAAGGTAAATTTTATAGATATCTTCGGTACCTGAAGGACGGGCAGCAAACCAGCCATTAGCGGTTGTTACTTTTAAGCCACCAATTGCCGCGCCGTTACCCGGTGCGTGAGTTAGCTTTGCGGTAATTTCATCACCTGCTAAGGTATTTGCACTCACATCCTCTGCTGATAGTTTTGACAGCTTGGCTTTTTGCGCCGTATTTGCAGGAGCATCTAAGCGTTTATAAAGTGGCGCACCGAATTCGTCAGTAAGTGCTTTATAATGCTGACTTGGTGTTTTACCAGTAACTGCTAAAATTTCAGCGGCTAGTAAAGCTAAAATAAAGCCGTCTTTATCGGTTTCCCATACGTTACCGTCACGTCGTAAAAATGCAGCACCTGCACTTTCTTCGCCGCCAAATAGTAAACTTGATTCTAGTAAACCATCAACGAACCATTTAAAGCCCACAGGCACTTCAAATACTTCACGACCGTGCTTGGCGACGACTTTATCAATCATGCCGCTTGATACTAAAGTTTTACCAACTTTCGGGTTGGTAGGCCAATCTGGGCGATGGCTAATAAGGTAATCAATCGCAACAGCTAAATAATGGTTCGGGTTCATTAAACCGTCGGGCGTTACAATGCCGTGGCGGTCATAATCAGGATCATTACCCACCGCAATATCAAACTTATCTTTCATGGCAATTAGGCTTGCCATTGCGTGTGGCGATGAACAATCCATACGAATTTTGCCGTCTTTATCTAACGACATAAACGAAAATTGTGGGTCGATTTGCTCGTTAACCACAGTAATATCAAGATTGTATTTTTCTGCAATGAGTGGCCAAAAGTTAATACCAGAGCCACCAAGTGGATCAACGCCAATTTTAATGCCCGCTTTACTGATTGCCTGCATATCAATAATGTTAGCCAAATCGTCAATATACGGTGTCATTAAGTCTTGGTATTGAATAAAGCCTGAGCGTTTTGCTTTTACAAATGGAAACAGCTCAACTTCAACCAAGTCTTCAATTAATAATTGGTTTGCTCTATTTTCAATCCATTTAGTAATCTCGGTATCAGCAGGACCGCCATTTGGCGGGTTGTACTTGAAACCACCATCCTGTGGCGGGTTGTGTGAAGGTGTAATCACTATGCCATCAGCAAGTTCAGCACTGTGCGTTTTATTGTGCGTTACAATCGCATGACTAATGACAGGGGTCGGCGTAAAATCATCATTCTCTTGTGTTACGACTTGTACTTCGTTCGCAACTAAAACTTCAATTGCAGAGTTAAACGCTGCTTCTGATAACGCATGCGTATCTTTGCCTAAAAACAGTGGGCCAAAGATATTGTTTTGTTTGCGGTAATCACAAATCGCTTGGGTGATCGCCAATATATGAGACTCGTTGAATTTTGTGTCTAACGAACACCCGCGGTGCCCTGATGTGCCAAACGCAACGGCTTGCTCTGGGTTTTGCTCAATATCTGGTTCATACAAATAATAAGC
The DNA here is from genome assembly GCF_001399975.1 of Pseudoalteromonas sp. P1-9. GTDB lineage: Bacteria > Pseudomonadota > Gammaproteobacteria > Enterobacterales > Alteromonadaceae > Pseudoalteromonas. Next base: position 51,216 of record NZ_LKBD01000017.1, on the reverse strand, counting down.
TGACATCAGTTTAGGAATGTTGACTAAGTCAGATTGTACGGCGCGCTGTCCTGCTCTTTCATGGTTTGCCATGATTCACCTTCAATATATTTATAAGTAATCGCGTAGCTTTTCGGCTTCTTCTTCACTATAGCCTAATGATATGGCAACTTCGTGAACCATCATTTTTTTACGTGTCGTGTTTGAGTTAGTCATAACCCAATAGCCACTATCCATAATATTTTTTGGGTTAGTACTGCTACCCGATGCAATCAAATCTTCTTTATTGGTTGCAAAATAAATACGGTCGCGCCCTTTAATATCAAGTACACGATTAAAAATACCTTTATGTGTACGGTGCAGCGCGGAAAGAATAAACAAAAAGCGGCCAACTACGCCTTTTTGCATTGCCAACTCTTCTTTATTAAGAATATTAAATACGTTGTCGCATTTATGTTCTTTTTGTTCTGGTTTGGTGGCTTCTGGCGCCTCTTCTTGTGTTTCTGTTACTGCCTTTTCTGGGAGTTCCGTATCCAGCTGTAACAAACGGCGCAATATTTGCGATGCACTTTCACCAATACTCTGCGTATTACTTGCTATATACTGATATAACTCGTCGTCGATTTCGATTTTTTTCATGGTTATCCTAATTGTTAGACGAATTTAGCAAAAATCCCGCATAGTATACCCAGTTTAAATTCATTTCTCTATGTTTGCTTTTTCAAGTTTCACTCGGCACAATGCAGCTTTTACATTAGTTTAGCGACTCCTATGCAATTAAATTACAATCAGCTAGGTGAGAAAACCGACGCACTGCCAATTGTCATTATTCATGGACTATTTGGTTCAAAAGAAAACTTAAATGTAATCGCAAAACCCCTAAGCGAACAAAATTGTGTAATCAACATTGATTTACGTAATCACGGACAGTCATTTCACCATAGCGAAATGACATACAATGCGATGGCAGATGATGTTTTTAAACTGCTAGATGAGTTAACTATTTCCCGTGCAATTGTGATTGGTCACTCTATGGGGGGCAAAGTCGCAATGCAAATGGCGTTAACTAATAGTAACCGTGTGGAAAAATTAGTTGTACTTGATATCGCGCCAACTAAATATTCACCGCGTCATCAACAAGTATTTAATGGATTAAATAATGTTGATTTACAGGCAATCACAAACCGCAGCGACGCCGATAAACAATTGGCAGAGTACATTCATGAGGCTGGTATTAGGCAATTTTTATTAAAGAGCCTCGCAAAAACAGATAGCGGGTTTGCATGGCGCTTTAATTTGTCTCAATTAATTGCATCGTACGATAATATATTAGATAAGCCGCAAGGTGATGCCTTTAAAAAGCCAACCTTATTTATAAAAGGTGCTAACTCAGACTACATTTTAGAAGCCCATCGCGGTGAAATTGCCGCGCTTTTCCCAAATGCGAAAGCCAAGATCATCGCAGGTGCAGGTCACTGGTTACATGCTGAAAAACCAAGCCAAGTGAATTTGGCAATAGCACAGTTTTTAAGTGCGGATTAATTAGTTTTGTTTTTATAAAGAGCCTAGCTGTTTTTAACATGCAAACGATTCGTTAGGTTCTTTTCCCCTCCATGTCTTATACATTTAGTAAATTGCTATTCATTACATTCACTAAATTCACGCTTTTATACGTGATGTTATTAGCGTACGCGAAATTTACAAAACACACTAAAATGCTTTAAATACAAAACAAAAACACACCAAGCGGATTTACTTATTTGTGATTTTGTTAGCCGTAAAAACCACACTTTTTAAAGTGGTACTATTTTTGATCTTTGATAATGTATTTAACGGCTTACTATGCTATAGTTGCGGCCGTTTTCGCGCAGATACAGAATAATAATGTTAGATAAATTATTAGATGGTATTGATATACTTGGACTCTATTTCGGCTTAGCCGGAATATTCTTTTTAATCGGTATGGCAATCCAAGACGTTTTAAAAAAAGGTGACGTTCCTAAATTTGGGCGTTACGTCGTTTGGTTAGTGCTGTTTTTAGGCTGTTCTGGGTTTATTGCGAAAGGGCTTATTCAGGTATTTTGGCAAGGTGCTGGAGTTGGATAATGGCCAAAGCGGAATCTGACAGAACGACCCGAGACTTATTTGAACACGATAAGCGACCGGGGCGTCCAAAAACCAACCCCTTACCACGAGAATTACAGCTTAAAATCAATAAGCGTAATCAGCTTAAACGTGATAAAGCACGTGGTTTAAAACGCGTCGAATTCAAGGTGTCTTCAGAGCTATATCAAGCATTAAATGATATGGCTGAAGAGCAGAACGTGAGTCGAAGCGCATTAATAGAAATTATATTACAAGAGAAATTAGCGACAAAAAGGTAATAAACTATGGCAAGCGTAGGCATTTTTTTTGGTAGTGATACAGGTAATACAGAGCACGTCGCCAAGCTAATTCAAAAAGAGCTAGGTAAGAAAATGGTGGATGTTCATGACATCGCTAAAAGCTCAAAAGAGGACATTGCTGAATTTGATTTAATTTTATTTGGTATCCCGACTTGGTATTACGGCGAAGCGCAATGCGATTGGGATGATTTCTTCCCTGAACTGGAAGAAATTAGCTTCGACGGTAAGCTAGTTGCTATTTTTGGCTGCGGCGACCAAGAAGATTACGCCGAGTACTTCCTTGACGCTATGGGCATGATTAACGATATCGTTACTGAACGTGGCGCTATTGTTGTTGGCCATTGGTCGACTGAAGGTTATGAATTTGAAGCGTCAAAAGCATTAGTTGATGATAACCACTTTGTTGGTTTAGGTATTGATGAAGACCGTCAGCCTGAACTAACAGAAAAGCGCATTAAGGATTGGTGTGCTCAAGTGTATGATGAAATGTGCTTGGCAGAATTAGAAGATTAATTTACATTAGGCTATATCTAGTATAGCCTTACTAAAACGTCGTGCAAATATAGACAAAACAATAGAAAAACGAGACCAAGTTGATGACTGATCACAATTTAGAGCTAAAAAAAGCAGGTTTAAAAGTAACACTGCCGCGAATCAAAATCTTAGAGATTTTACAGTCGCCAGATAATCAACATATCAGCGCTGAAGATGTATATAAAATCTTATTAGATAAAGGCGAAGAAATTGGTCTTGCCACTGTTTACCGTGTTCTTAACCAATTTGATGATGCAGGTATTGTTACCCGTCACCACTTTGAAGGCGGCAAATCAGTATTTGAACTAGCTGGCAGCACACACCATGATCACTTGGTATGCTTAAAGTGCGGTAAAGTAGTTGAATTCGAAGACGACGTGATTGAAACGCGTCAAGAAGAGATTGCTAAAGACAACGGCATCAAGCTAACAAACCACTCGCTTTACCTTTACGGTGAGTGTGAAGATAAAGAAGCATGTAAAAAATATGCGGACGATAACAGCTAATTGTTAAGTCGATGATTTAAAAGCGCCAATTGGCGCTTTTTTTGTTTGTATCATGTTATCTTTAGAATGCTAGTTAACCTTAACTCGGGTTAAGAAGTTAACTAAATATTTGAAATATATGAGTTATGTTATTTCATGCCTTCTAGCTTGATAGTTTGTCTTAGTACAAGGCAAATTTGTGCGTCAATAGCGAGCCTATTGCAAACAAATCTAACGCAGTAATAAGTAAAAGTAGCTGCTAGAAAGTAATTTATTATCCCGAGATCAGGTTGTTTACCAACCAATAGGCACTTTCTTTGATCAATTGACCACTAAGATGCTCTGCTACTTAAGTGAATTTGTATTATTAATAACCCGCTCCAATGAGAATTGCACCCACGCCCCACCCTCTGTTTGGTTTTGAAGTTTAAGTGCCGCACCATGATTTTCAATAATTACGCGTGACAACATTAAGCCAATACCGTTACCGCCGCTTTTTGTTGTATAAAACGCAGTGCCGGCGTCTTCCAAATTTGAAAAACCAGGGCCAGTATCAGTGACGTCAATTATAATGTCAGTTTGGTTAGCACTAAGTTTTAATGAAACATCTGGTGATGGGCTAGATGCTTCACGTGCATTATTAATCAAATGGCAGAGCACTTGCTTTATCTGACTAATATCGAAAAAGCCAAACAAATTTTGCTCATATTGAATTTTAATGTCTGGATAAATTGCCGTTAACTGTTTGCATAACGCGTCACAGCTTTCAATATTTTTGTTAGCCGCTGGTAATTTTGCCAATGACACATAGTTATCCATAAACGACTTTAAGTAATTCGCACGTTCATTAATTAATGTTAAACCCGTTGCAAAACTGTCCCTGTCAATGTCATTTGCGAGCCGTTTATTTAGGCTGCGTGCTACTGTGCCTATTGGCGCCAGTGTATTATTAATCTCGTGGCTTAGGATACGAACAAACTTTTTAAGCGCGTCTTTTTCTTGTTGATATAAAATGGAATCCAATTGCTTTAATACTAACAAAACGTAATTCTGATCACCGATACGACAGTGCGACTGCTCAATTAAAAATGCATGCTGTTTGCCATCAATTGTTAAGGCCACTTTTCCTTGTTGTTGATTGGCTAGTAATGCCTTGTACCAAGCCCAAATATTACTTTGATTACTTGCATCGAATGTTTGCGCCGCGTATTGATTTCTAAATATGCAGCTACGTTCGTTAAACACCAAGAGTGCAAAATCAACCTTCTCAATAATCTGCGCTAACAAATCTTGTTGCTCGGCAACTAACCGCTGGTCTCGTTGCATTTTAGTTGCAAGGGCATTTAAGTGCTCAACGGTAGAACTTAGCGCGCTATCTTGTGCCTCATTTGCTCTAATCGCATATTCACCTTGGCGTAACGAGATCAATAATGTGTCGATTAAATTAATGGTATTGCGTTTAGCTATCGCATCGCGATAGGTCTCGATTAAAAACCATAATGCTGAGGTTAGATTTACCAATAAAATAAGCGCTAACGGGTAACTATGAGTGATCAGTAAGCCATTGACGAGTATCAATAACAGCAAGCTTGTCAGCCAGCGCCCCGAAAACGCGTTAAACCGCATCATACTTAGACATTTTGCGATACCAAGCACTGCGCGACATACCTAAACTTTTGGCCGCTTTTGATGCATTGCCATTGAAGTGTTCGAGTCGCGACAATAATGCTTGTTCTATGACTTCATCGATACTGAGCGTCATATCAATGGAGTGTTGTACATTAGGTTTATTATTACTTGTTGTTGAACTTAACATTAAATCTTGAGCAGTTATTTGCTGTCCATTCGCCATAAATATAACGCGCTCAATAATATGTTTCAGCTCCCTAACATTACCCGGAAAACTATAGTTAAGCAGTGCCTGTTTGGCGCACTGTGTTAGTGACAAAGCAGGCTTATCGTATTGCTTGCAGAATGACGTTAAAAATTGGTTTGCTAGCGGTAGAATATCGTCTTTGCAAGATCTTAACGGTGGGATTTCAATTTCAACTGTGTTTAAACGGTAATATAAATCTTGGCGAAATAGCTCGTTTGCAATTGCTTCAGATAGATCCGCATTGGTTGCAGAAATAATACGCGCTTTATTTTCTAACACCTTGCTGCTACCGAGGGCCGTGTACTTTCGCTCTTCAAGCACATGCAATAACTTTGCTTGTGATTGCGCAGACAAATTAGCAATTTCATCTAAAAACAAGGTGCCATTTTCAGCTAAAGTAAACGCTCCTAAACGGTCTTGGCTTGCGCCAGTAAACGCCCCTTTTTTATGACCAAACACTTCGGAGTTAAATAATTCATCGCTCAGCGCCCCCATATTGAGTGCGATAAAGCTTGCCCTTGAGCGCGTCGAATTCTGATGAATAAACTGCGCGTAATAGCTTTTCCCCGTGCCGTTTTCACCCGTTAGCAGTATATTCATATCGCTTTTTGCTAAGTTTTCGAGTTGACTCAAAACTTGCTGCTTTTGTTTGCTATATGCGTGTAGTGCGGATTGGTGTGCAATTGTACGTTGTTTTTCTTGGGTTAAACGCGCTAAATCTTGTTTGTCACGTCGCGTGTTTAGCTGAAGTTTAATTGCATGGGCTAAGCGCTCGTCTTGCCATGGTTTCTCGATGAAATCGGCAGCCCCTGTGGTTAACGCTTTGACGGCTAAATCAAGCGTTGCCCAGCCCGTCATTACAACCACGGGCAAAAGTGGGTCTAATTCTTTCAGCGCTTCAATTGCACCTAAGCCTTCAGCGCCACTTGTTGTATTTTGACTAAAATTCATATCAAGTAGCACTAAATCGACACTGTTTTTCGCAACATAATCAAGCGCTGTATCAGGTGAAAGTACACAGTGACAAAGATACCCTTCGTCTTCTAAAAAGAACTTAAGACTCGCTTGAATATCAAGCGAGTCGTCGACAACTAAAATTGTTTTCAAGAAACCTTAATCCATTCTTAAACTTGTTGCAGGCTGCTGTTTAATAACGTGCCTTACTGGTACATATAATGCGAGACAAACCGCTGCAAGTACCACAACTACAGTCAATGCACCTGCCTCTAACATAATGTTAATTGGCACATTTCCTCTTAAAAAGCTTTCTGCAAGATAACATAGAATGCCAAACACTAACAACGACGTACCAATTCCATACAAAATATGCGTAATATTCTTTTTAATAAATAACCGCATAATTTGACTATCTTTAGCACCAATCGCGCGGCGAATGCCTATCTCATAACGAGATTTGTTGATATTACTAATACCCATCGCATAAATACCGATTAGTGATAGCGTTAGAGCGAAACCACCTACAATTAAAAATACATAAATAATCGCTGCAAATGAATTGATCATGGATGTGTGGTTATCGTAATGGTCGAACATGTAATACATCGTTAAATCATGAGATAACTGCATCTTAACGCGATAGAAGTCCTCCAACGCCTCATTTGCCGTGTTATCGGTTAGTAATCGAATATTTACACTGTCATCCATAAAATGGGTTTGGCGTAAACTAAAGTAAAGTTCATGGCGCGAGTCACCTGATACACCACTAATTTCATCTTTTGCAACGCCGATAATCTCAACACTTGGCCACATTGCGTCTTGCAACATAAGTTGCGACCCGAGTACATTTTTTTTAGCAAATAGAGCGTTAGCAAGTGACTCACTAATGATTGCAACAGGTTTTGATTCACTGTTGTCATTGCTATTGAAATTTCGCCCAGTTAACAACTCACGCTCAAACAAATGTGACTCTGCACTGATACTAATAAATTGATCATTATAAATATCACCATTTGGGTACAGTACGTCAGCATCTATATGTGAATCAAACAACACCGCATCAATAATATTGTCTTGTTTTGAAAGCCCCACGGCTAAACTATTTATTAGTGTTAATTGCTCGTCGTTGGTTAGCTCATCATTATTATCAAAGTCTAAATAAACTGAGTAAACGCCTTTTTCTCGCTCGCCATCGATATTCGTTGCAATTGAATACATCACATAGCCAACAGTACTTGCAATCATTAGCAAAAAGCTCACCAATGATACTTGCACGCATAATAAACGTCGCGACATCAATGTGGTTTCTTTACCTGTCGCGCCTCGGGTGCCATCGCGAAGTACATTGCTAATATTAAACTTAGCCGATCTATATGCAGGTAGTAACACGGCAAATGTAAAAATAATGGCTAATAGTAAAAGCGAGACTAAAACTGTTTGCATATTTAAATGCCAATACCACCAATACGGCATTTTTCCGCCAAACATCACATTCATGTAAAAATTCAGTATTTCTAACCCTAACGATGTAAAGATCAAGGTAAATATCCAGCTAACAATGCAATATATTAAACCTTCGGTGACATGCTGCTGGATCACACGCTTTTGTGTTGCGCCTATTGCAGCGCGAATAGCAGACTCCTTTTGCTTTTCCATAATTTTCGCAAACAGTAAGTTGCCAATATTAACGCCTGAAATAAACAGCACAATCACAATACCAAACACAAATAAACCAAATACGAATACGGCTTCGCCATCGGTATTGAGCTCAACCAAGGTAAGCGACTCAATACGCACTCCCTGCCCGGTTTGTTTATTACTGTCACTAACTTTTTCTTTAATTGCATTGTAAAAATAATGAGCGAGTTTCGTTTCGAAGGTGCGTTCAAATTCAGCATTTGGTAACTTATAAAGAATATCGATACCATCATCAGGCTTCATGTTCGCCTGCTTTAATGGCAGCCAAACCTTTGAAAAAATGGGAAAATGATTACGCTTTTCCATTACGCCAACAATTGTATGCGGTTTACCTGCCACGTTTAATTGTTTACCGAGTACAGCGGTATCGCCCTGAAATAGTTGCTGCCATACGATATGTGAAATAACCACTACATCTGGCGAATTATTGGTGTAATCGACTTTTTTAAAGCCTCGCCCAAGCACCGGCTCTTGTCCCAAAAACGTAAAAAATGACGGATCAACATAGGATGCTCGGAAATGCTTACCATAATGTTGCGTGCTTAACCATAAACTGCTGCGCTTGATGGTGATCCAGCTATCAAGGGATTCGACCTCATCCAGTTGTTTAAATCCATCTAACATCGAATAAGTAAATTCTCGTTGCGATGATAACGAATTCCATACCTTTAAGATGCGAATATCTTCTTTGTTATGATTAAAACTTGAGTGCGAAAACGCGATGGTATGAATAAAGTTAAAGCCAATTAATGAAATGGTTAAACTGCCTACCATAATAAATATCATTAACAGTGAAAAACGCAGTGATTTAACAATATTGCGTAGCGCATAGCGAAAGTCTAATAACAGCCCCATAATTTACACCTCTAGCGCAACAGAAGGATTAGTGTTAGAGGTTTGCTGCTTATCACGTACAATTGCACCGTCTAACATGTTCAATGTACGACTGGCATAAAGCGTTGACTCTACATCGTGGGTTACCATGCAGATTGTTTTACCTGACAGGTGTAAATCTTTTAATAATTGCAGCACTTGTTGTGCGTTTTTCGAATCTAAGTTACCGGTTGGTTCATCAGCTAAAATTAGATCAGGCTCGTTAATGAGCGCACGAGCAACGGCAACGCGCTGCTGTTGACCACCCGATAATTGAGAAGGAAAGTGATTAATGCGATTTTCAAGGTCAACTAACATCAACGCCTTACGCGCTTTTTCAATCATTTCTGGTTCAGAGTAGCCACCGATATATGTCAGTGGCAGCATCACATTTTCAAGTACATTTAAGTCACTTATAAGGTTAAATGCCTGAAAAATAAAACCAATATGATTTGCCCGAACGTGTGCTCGCTGATCAGAGCTTAAGTTAACGGCTTGTTTGCCGCTAATGGTATAATCCCCAGCTGTTGGCTCATCAATCAGCCCTAACACTGAGAGTAAAGTCGATTTACCGCAACCAGAAGGCCCAGTGATGGCGACAAACTCCCCTTGATTGACTACGAGATTGATACCGTTAAGTGCCTGAGTTGCGATTTCATCGGTTTTAAATAACTTTTCGATGTTTTTTAACGTGATAACTGGGTTCATTGTAATTTCCTTCTAGCGTACAAGCACTTGCGTGTCGTTGGTGTATTTTTCCATATCGGAAATAATAATTTCTTGGTCGATTGTTAGCCCTGCAACAACCTCTATATAATTCACTGAGCGTTTGCCAAATTTAACCGGTTGTTTGGTTGCAAGATGCTTTTCCAACACAAATACGTTGTTTGTACTCTCGGCAATAGCGTTACGCGGTAGCGCTACATACAAGGTGTGTGATTTGAAGCTGGTATTAATAATGCCTTCGATATTGAGTTTATCGCGCGCCTCGGGGGGGATCGCATCAGTTATTGCAAGTTCAACCTCCACATGGCCGTTGTTCACCTTTGGCGATACACGAGTAACTTGTGCACCTAAACGTGAAGTATAGGTATCGATTGTAGCCTGTTGACCAACTTTTACGTTAGGCGCATCTAGCTCAGCTACGTTTATTTTGGCAATCAATTTAGTTTGATCAGCAACTTCAGCAACCGAACCAGTACTCGCCAGCTGTGTACCCAGTTCTACGAACACATCTTGGATTTGCCCAGTGATTGGCGACATCACATCTAACTGTGAAATATGTTGGCTAAGCAAACTAATTTCAGACTTTAAGCTTTGCTGCTCTGCATGTTGCGCATTTTGTTTTGCGGCGAGTATTTCTTTTTGTGTCGCTACTTTAGCTTTTTGTAACGCAAGTTGTTTTAAACTGCGCTTAACGTTGAACTCGCTACGCTGATGCTCTAGTTTAGAAATTGTACTATTGCCTTGTGCTATTAAGGTTGCCTGTGCTTGCCACTCCATTGTATTAGCTTTGTGCGCAAGGTCAGCATCATGGTAGGCGGTTTCAGCTTCTTGAAGGTAAGCTTTTTGCTGCGCCAGCTCTGCTTTATGTTGAGCTGTCATTTTAAGTAAAAGGCTTTGCTTTTGAATGAGTGTTTCATTGATTTGTGGGTTTTCTAAGCGCGCAATAATGTCGCCACGTTCTACATATTCACCCGGCTTAACCAACACCTCAACAACCTTGCCACCTGCATTTGTCGTTATCAAATGGCGTTTTTCAAGTGCTAGACTACCAAGCCCTTTCACATCTATCGCAAAATCGCCCTGTTTTACTTTTGCGACTAGAATTTCGTCTCGTTCAACTAAATTTGAGGCGCCTTGCGTATAGTGGCGAATAAACATAACAGCGCTTAGTAGCAAACTCGCCACGATTACGTATATAAATGTTTTTTTAAGCTTATGTGGGTTGTTCTCAATTTTTATGTCCATACAGCATAATCCGATAATTGCATTACATGGTTTATAACAATTATCAGGCCAATTTTATTTTAATTATTTTTCATAGACTTACACGTTTCACATTAGAATATACCCAAAGAACTGTGCCACTTTCGATACAGTTATTATTTTGATAGTGTGCCGGTAACGAAACACTATTATTCGCCGTATTAGTAGGGCTAATCAACAGGCATAAAAAAACCGGCATATCGCCGGCTTCGTGTAAATAATAATTATTAAAGAAAAAATTCTGACATTGATTTAACAGCTGAGCAACTATCAAAATTAGAGTAAAGAGTTTCGCTATCTTTCATAATCATACTTTGCGTTGAACCCTCTCCTAATAAGTCAAACATAGTAAAGTATTTATAAGCAAGTTGAGGATCAAGCATTAACATTAGTTCTATATCTTTTGACAATCCCTTTGGATAATTATCAATCTTTTGCTTTTCTAAGTCTTCCAAACTCTCTTTATCACCACGACTGGAAAAGATCTCGTATTGTATTGAATTTCCAACCATTTTAGAAATTGATGTCGTCGCTCTTAGCTGTATATCATTACTGGCTTTTATGCAAATATCGGAACCGATAACATCGTCACTCTTGTCTTTACACCATTTAGTTAGGTATCTAAAAGTGTATGGTTGGCTTGCTGCATGCCCTATTCCAGCAATAACACCTAAATTGAAACTTAAGCCTAACTCTGCTTCTAATGCTTCAGCGTAAAATACGATTTGCTCGCCATATCTTTCATTGTAAAAATTAGCTTGCAATAATTCTTGAAGGCTTTCAATCACCTTAGCTTCGTTATTATGTTTACTGAAATAAATTGCAGACTGTAACCAAATAGCACCGTTTTGAAAATCAAGTTGTATTGCCTTTTCTATTGCTTCTTCACTACAGAGCTCACTATCCGTATGACTGCAATATTTAATAAAATTCAGCGCGATTATCGGATGTTGCGCGCCTGACGCTAATGCTGAATTTAAACGCTCTATTCGTTCTTCTGAAGAATTAGCTATGGAAAATACACTGTAAATTAGTTGGCTAGTTTCATCACTCAAATTACCTGCTGAATTTACAAACTTATTAATGCTTTTATCTAGGCCTTCACCACCCCATGCTAAAAAGTCAGGAATACAGGCAAAAATACCATACTGCTCATCATTTTTTGCAATTTCAGAAATGACATTTTCTTTTCTTATTGCGGATATGCGACCGAGCTCAACCAGTGCATCTATTGATTTACTAAGCTCGGGGGCTTTTGATTGTACTGAATCGATATTAATTGATTCTTTTTCTTGTGATAAGAAAATAATGACTAAAATTAAAAGTAAAACGAATCCATAAAAGAGTTTTTTCATTGTCGTACATCCATGACATTTTAATCATATTGCTGTTATGAAATATAAAAAAACCGGCATATCGCCGGTTTTTAATACTATTAACTGTTATGCAGTAATAACTTCTAAGCCGCCCATGTATGGACGAAGTACTTCAGGTACCACTACCGACCCATCTGCTTGCTGGTAGTTCTCTAGAATCGCTACAAGTGTACGACCAACCGCTAAACCAGAACCATTTAGCGTGTGCAGTAACTCAGGCTTTTTCTCACCTTGACGACGGAAACGTGCTTGCATACGGCGTGCTTGGAAATCTTGCATATTTGAGCAGCTTGAAATTTCACGGTAGGTGTCTTGCGCCGGTAGCCATACTTCTAAGTCGTATGTTTTGCTTGCGCCAAAGCCCATATCACCAGTACATAAAATTACTTTACGGTACGGCAATTCAAGCGCCTGTAAAATACCTTCGGCGTGGTTAGTCAGATCTTCTAACGCTTGCATTGAGTCTTCAGGTTTCACAAGCTGTACTAATTCAACTTTATCGAATTGGTGCTGACGAATAAGACCACGAGTGTCACGACCATAACTCCCTGCTTCACTGCGGAAACACGGTGTATGAGCTGTCATTTTTAGTGGTAATTCTGATTCATCAAAAATAACGTCGCGGCCAAGGTTTGTAAGTGGTACTTCTGCCGTTGGAATTAGGCTAAACCCTTCATTGTGCTCGCTGATTGCTTCTGTGTGGAATAAATCTTCCGCGAACTTAGGTAACTGACCTGTGCCGTATAAGCTGTCTTTGTTTACTAAATACGGTACATACATTTCGGTGTAACCGTTTGTATCAGTGTGCGTATCTAGCATAAATTGCACAAGGGCACGGTGCATACGTGCTACTTTACCGCGCATTACAGTAAAGCGTGCGCCTGAAAGTTTAACACCCGCTTCAAAGTCTAAGCCTTTTGCTAAACCTTCACCTAAATCAACGTGATCTTTTACTTCGAAGTCATATTGTTTTGGTTCGCCCCATTTAACAACTTCAACGTTATCGTCTTCGTCGTTACCAAATGGCACTTCGCTATCAGGTAAGTTAGGGATCGTTGCAGCAATGGCATTTAATTCAGCAAGGATTTCGTCTTGTTCTTTTTTAGCCGCATCAAGCTCATCACCTAATGAACCCACAGCAGCTAATAGTGGTGCGATGTCTTCGCCTTTTGCTTTTGCTTGACCAATTGCTTTGGAGCGTGTGTTACGCTCATTTTGTAATTCTTGTGTTTTAACTTGTAGCGCTTTACGCTTTTCTTCAAGCGCTTGAATTTCTGCTACGTTTAATTCAAAACCTCGGCCCTTTAGGCGCTCTGCGGCTTCTTCGATATCCTGACGTAAAAATCGTGGGTCTAACATTCTTTTTTAACCTTTTTGCATTGCTAGCTGCATACCTAAATAGGCAACAAAAACACAACCAATTACATTTAAAAATACATTGAGTGTTGCTTTCAACCAGTGCCCTTGCTGTAACAGCAATAGCGTATCTATCGAGAAGGTTGAAAACGTTGTTAACGCCCCTAAAAAACCAATTCCGATAAGTGATTTGGTCGGGTTAACAACTATTAATTCTTTTTCTAGTAGGCCGTATAAAACGCCTAACATTAATGAACCGAGAATATTAACTGTCAAGGTAGCAAAAGGGAATCCCTTTCCCAAAAGTTTTATCATTGATTCACTAATAAAATAACGAAGACACGCTCCTGTCGCGCCACCAAGTGCAACGTAAAAATAGAGTTTAATCCCTGTCATAACGTTTCCTAGTGGCTAAATTGTCTTGCTCGGTTAAATAATCGAGCTTTGCTTTTATTTTTTGCTCAAGACCACGCTCTGTTGGTTGATAGTATTTTCTATTTGCGATTTCTTCCGGCAGATATTTCTCGCCGGCAGCATAAGCACCTGGCTCGTCATGGGCATAGCGATACTCTGCACCATAGCCTAGATCTTTCATTAAATTGGTTGGCGCATTACGAAGGTGATGCGGCACTTCAAAACTTGGCTCATTTGCAATATCTTGTTTTGCTTGCTTAAACGCTGTGTAAACCGCATTACTCTTTGGTGCGCTGGCTAAATAAATCGCGGCTTGGGCAAGCGCCCTTTCACCTTCTGTTGGTCCTACACGATGATAAATATCCCATGCATTAAGCGCTACTTGCATCGCTCGAGGGTCGGCGTTACCAATATCTTCTGTTGCAATCGCTAATAATCGTCTACCAATGTAAAGCGGGTCACCGCCACCTGCCAAAATACGGCAAAGCCAATAAAGCGCACCATCTGGACTAGAGCCACGAACTGACTTATGAAACGCTGATATAAGATCGTAAAATAAATCGCCGCCTTTATCGTATTTTGCAATATGTGCAGGCAGAACATTCGCCAATACATATTCGCTAACAATCAGTTTATCATTTTGTTGATCGGCCATATCAATGGCTTGCTCAAGTAAATTAAGCGTGCGTCTAGCGTCGCCATCTCCTGCGAGTGCCAGTTTTTCAATCGCAGCATTATCAATTTCGATATATTTTTGCTGTAGCTGCTCATCGCTATTAAGCGCGCTGTGTATGGCTTGTATTAAGTCTTGCTGTTCGAGCGCTTTTAATTGATAAACGCGTGCACGCGATAAAATTGCATTATTAAGTGAAAACGAAGGATTCTCCGTTGTGGCGCCAATAAAGATAAAAGTACCATCTTCAATGTGCGGTAAAAACGCATCTTGCTGCGATTTATTAAAGCGATGCACTTCGTCAATAAATAACAGTGTACGCTGCCCTTGCATTGCTAAATGATCTTTTGCCGATGCGACGCTTTCTCGTATTTCTTTCACGCCTGAGGTAACCGCTGATAAGCGAATTACATTTGCATCTGCATGATATGCGATGACTTCAGCTAACGTTGTTTTACCAACGCCAGGCGGTCCCCATAAAATTAAACTATGGCAGCGACCGGCTAAAATAGCGTTATAAAGCGGCGAACCTTCGCTAAGCAGATGTTTTTGCCCTATGTATTGGCTTAAATTAGTTGGCCGCATGCGTGCTGCAAGTGGCCTAATTTCTGGGGCAAATGAAAAGCTTAAATTACTCACCTTGACTTTGGTCGTCCACTAATACGTCTGCTGGAATGGTGAATTGAAAATACGCATCATCAATGGTTTGATTAACTTGCTGTTTTGAGAACACATAAACAGATGTTTGACCTGTGTTATCAAACACAGTCATAGAACGTAATGCATCTGCATCAAATTTAAGCTCTAAGCGTTCTACTTGGCTTTGACCTTGATTGGTCGGAGTAATCACAAACGCATTATCTGCGTGCGTTACTGCGTAATTTTGCCATAAGCTTTCATCCGCAGATGTTAACAACGCAAACGGCGTATTATCGATTAGTTTTTTGCTATCTAAAATAGTAACTTGTTCAGCAAATTCATCGTAATAATAGGTTTTAGTGCCATCTGAAACCAGAACCGTTTCATCTGGTGATGTTTGCTTCCAATAAAGCTTTTCTGGGCGCTTAATTTTTAATAAACCCGTACCTTGCATAATTTCGCTACCCGTATTGTCGATTACGGTTTGAGAAAAATCTGCCTGTAAATTGTTTAGCTGTGTTAAACGCGTTTTTAATTCACTTTGCGCTTTGCTGTCTACGACATGTTGCGTTGTTTCTGTTTGCGCGTGCACTGCTGTTACACTTGCCGTGCTCATCGCTAATACGCTCGCAACAATTAATGTGATTTTTTTTGTCATCTTATCCTGCATTATTCGGAACAATTACTTCACGAGTGCCATTATGCCCCGGCGCTGATACGATACCGGACATTTCCATCTGCTCGACTAAGCGTGCCGCACGGTTGTAACCAACACGCAATTTACGCTGAACACTCGATACAGACGCGCGACGACTTTCAATTACAAATGCAACCGCTTCATCGTAAAGCGGATCGCTTTCTTCGTCGCTTTCAGCAGTCTCACCTGGTAGTAAGACATCTTCAACGGCTTCTCCGTTCAATATCTCGTCGACATAATTTGGTTTACCGCGCGCTTTCCAATCATTTACCACCGCGTGAACTTCGTGGTCATCAACAAATGCGCCATGCACACGAATTGGTACACTAGTACCTGGCGGCAAGTAAAGCATGTCACCCATGCCTAATAAATGCTCTGCGCCTTGCTGATCTAAAATCGTACGCGAATCAATTTTACTTGATACTTGGAACGCCATACGCGTTGGAATATTCGCTTTTATAAGACCGGTGATCACGTCAACCGATGGGCGCTGTGTTGCAAGTACTAAATGAATACCCGCGGCACGTGCTTTTTGAGCAATACGTGCAATTAGCTCTTCAACTTTCTTACCAACAATCATCATCATGTCGGCAAATTCATCAATAACCACAACGATGGCTGGTAGCTTGCCTAAGTCAGGCGCTTCAGTTTCCATACCATCTGTATCTTTCCAAAGCGGGTCTTTAATTGGGTCACCTGCTTCAATGGCATCTAACACTTTTTGGTTGTAGCCCTTTAAGTTACGTACACCCAATGCAGACATGAGTTTGTATCGGCGTTCCATTTCACCAACACACCAACGCAGCGCATTAGCCGCTTCTTTCATATCTGTTACAACTTCACACAACAGGTGTGGAATGCCTTCGTAAACCGATAATTCAAGCATTTTCGGGTCAATCATGATCATGCGAACATCATCAGGAGTCGATTTAAACAGTAACGATAAAATCATCACGTTTACACCAACTGATTTACCAGAGCCTGTGGTACCGGCAACTAGAAGGTGTGGCATTTTTGCAAGATCAGCAACTACAGGCACACCTGCGATATCTTTACCTAACACCATTGCTAAGTCAGACGGGTTATTAGCAAATTTTTTCGCACCAATAACTTCTGAGAGGCGTACAATTTCGCGGTGCTGATTTGGCAGTTCTAAGCCAACATAGGTTTTACCCGGAATCACTTCCACAACACGCACACTTACTGCTGAAAGTGAACGCGCTAAATCTTTCGCTAGACCGCTAATTTTCGCGACCTTAATACCCGGAGCTAAATCCAGTTCAAAACGCGTAACGACAGGACCAGGGTAAACCCCAACGACCTGCGCTTGCACCCCAAAATCTAATAACTTGGTTTCAACTAGACGTGAGACAGCATCCAGCTCTTCTTGCGTAATTGGATTTTCTTTTTTATCTGGCCTATCGAGCAAATCTAACGTCGGCATTGGCGTTGCTGGTGGTGTCGCCTCAAGTAAATCTTCAAACTGCTCTTTGGCTGTTTTTGGTTTAACGTAAGTAGACTTGCGCGCTGGCTCTGTTGGGGTTTCATTATCGCTTGGCTGCGCAACGGGTGCCAACGTAGGCTCTGCATCTGATTGTGGTTCTAGCGTGCTTAAAAAATCTTCCGATACGGCCTTTGGCGCATTCGTTTGTTTATCGTCATCAAACGGAATATCGTCAAGCGCTGAGAAACTTAAATCATCACTAATGATCTCGTCGAACTCTTGTAATGCCGGGTGCATTTCGCTTTTATTATTCGGCTCAGGCTGTTTTGCTGTTTCAACCTCTGTATTTGCAATGTCATCACCAAAAGTTGGCTCGATTGTGGTTTCAGGCTGAACATCGATTGTCGGTTCCTGTGGCTCAGCGCTTACTTCTTGCTCTGGTAATTCGTCGACATGATAGGTTACTTGTTTTGGTGCTTGAGAAACCGATTCATTAGTTACGGTTTTAATCGGTGCGTTATTCGCCTCTTTTCGTTCTGCTAATAGTTCTGGTAACGCTTTTAACCATAGAAAAGCATACATTGCAAAACGGCCAATTTGGTCGACAAACTGTACCCAAGAGACCCCTGTTAGCAGGGTTAAGCTTGAAAAGAAAAAACACAGTAAAATGATACTTGTGCCAGTAAAGTTAAAGGTCGGTAACATGGCGTTTGCAAACACATCGCCAATTACTCCACCTGAAGAAAACTCATAGAAGTCATCGAAATTAATGCTGCTAATTGCCGTTGATGACACGACAAACAGCACCAAACCAACAACGCGTAATGACAAAGTGAGGTAATCTAGCTTAAATACTTGGTGTGTTTTTTTGAACAGTAAATAACCGATGACTTGAATAATAACAGGGACAAGTAACGCCAACCAACCAAAACTAAAGTACAGTAGATCGGCAGTCCACGCCCCTGCTGTACCTGTCATGTTTTTTACTTTGATATAGTCACCCGTTTGAGACCAAGACGGATCGATTGGGTCAAATGTTAATAAAGCAACTAACACAAACGCTGCGAATGCAGTCGTTAAAATAAGGCCTGCTTCTAATAATCTTTGAACACCATTAAGGCGCATTACAACTCCCCTTTTTATTATTCTTTACTTCCGACTACATCAGCGCAAATAACACTTTCTAAGATACAAATAGTGTGTAGTGTGCTTATTCTATTACTATGGTGCTACTTTTAGAAGCGAAACATCATCACTTTTCACTTCTTCCATGACAACATAAGTACGACTTTCTGAAACTGCCGGTAAACGTAGCAATATATCACCTAATAAGTCACGATATGCAGACATATCTGCTACACGGGTTTTTAATAGAAAGTCAAAATTACCAGAAACAAGGTGACATTCTAAAATCTCATCATGGTTTTTTACTGCGCTACTGAATTCTTCAAATACATCGGGTGAGGTTTTGGTTAGAGTAATTTCAACGTAAACTAATAACGCAGCACCTACTTTTTTTGGGTCGACAATGGCTTTATAGCCTTTTATATACCCTTCCCTCTCGAGTTTTTTTACTCGCTCCAAACAAGGCGTTGCACTTAAACCTATGCGGCGCGCAAGTTCCACATTCGAAATTCTGCCATCTTTTTGTAATTCGACTATTATCTTTTTATCAATGCGATCTAACACTAGCTAACCAAATTAGAATATTAATCTTTGTTCTTTGATTATATGGTTTTATTAACCAACTTTTCAATTAAATAAAGTTACATCGACTAATAAAAGCTAGATAAAATAGTATTATCTATTACCACAGTTCAAAGTAAGGTGAAGTTATGATTATCGGTGTACCTAAAGAGATTAAAAACCACGAATATCGTGTAGGTATGGTTCCGGCAAGTGTTCGTGAGTTAATCAACCACGGTCACAGTGTGTTTGTAGAAACGAATGCAGGTATTGGCATTGGTTTTACAAACGAAGATTATGAAGCCGCAGGTGCTGAAATTCTAAATACTGCTGAAGAAGTTTTCGCTAAAGCAGACATGATTGTTAAAGTGAAAGAGCCTCAAGCAGTTGAGCGTGCAATGCTACGCGAAGACCAAATTCTATTCACTTACTTACACTTAGCACCAGATCTTCCACAAACTGAAGACCTAGTTAAGTCTAAGTCTATCTGTATCGCTTACGAAACAGTAACAGACGCACGCGGTGGTTTACCACTTCTTGCGCCTATGTCAGAAGTAGCGGGCCGTATGTCAATTCAAGCAGGCGCACAAGCACTTGAAAAATCAAATGCAGGTCGCGGCATGCTGCTTGGTGGTGTACCAGGTGTTGAGCCAGCAAAAGTTGTTGTTATTGGTGCGGGTATGGTTGGTAACAACGCAGCGCAAATGGCAGTTGGCATGGGCGCTGATGTAGTTGTTCTTGATCGTAACGTTGATGTTTTACGTCGTATCGATGCACAGTTCGGTAACCGCGTTAAAGCTGTTTATTCAACTTCTGATGCATTAGAAAAGCACGTACTAGACGCTGATCTTGTAATTGGTGGTGTACTTATTCCAGGTGCTGCAGCTCCTAAACTAGTAACAGCAGACCACATCAAACGTATGAAGCCTGGTGCTGCTATTGTTGACGTTGCAATCGACCAAGGTGGTTGTATTGAAACTTCTAAAGCAACAACGCACGCAGATCCAACTTATATCGTTGATGACGTTGTTCACTACTGTGTTGCAAACATGCCAGGTGCCGTTCCTCGTACGTCAACATTTGCACTTAACAATGCAACATTACCTTACATTATCAAGCTAGCTAACAAAGGCTACAAAGCTGCGTTACTTGAAGACTCACACTTCATGAATGGCTTAAATGTATTCAAAGGCAAAGTAACATGTAAAGAAGTTGCTGAAGGCTTCAACATGGAATACGTAGCGCCAGCAGATGCTTTAAATAGCTAATCATTCTGCAAAGCACAAAAAAAGCAGCGAAAGCTGCTTTTTTATGTGTGTTTTTTATATTAAACATTACTTAAATAAAGCGCTTAATAATAAAATCCACTTTAACACGCTTTGCTTGCCCTAAAAGTTTAGCAACCGGTTCTGGGTAATCATGCATTGTTTGCAGCTCTTTGTAGCCGTTTAACTTAGTACAATGCGTTAATATTTGTTGCTTCTCTTGCTCAAGTACATCAGTTAATAAACCTTGGCTGTCATCAAATAAAATACCGTTTTCGATATCTAAACCCCACGCTCGAGGGTTTAAGTTGTGTCCTGTCATCATTTGATAACGGTTATCGACACTAATGCCCTTTAAGTGAAAAGAGTTGCTGTCGTGACGCCATAGATGCACATTTAAAAGGCCATCTTGCACAAATTTATCATTAAGTTTTAAAAACTTAGCCAATATGGTTTCGTACAAATATGGCAACGCACCAATTTTACTAAACGGCTTATCCGGCGAAATATAAAAGTCGTTCGCGGTTTTATCACCCACAACAATGGTCACTTTAAGGCCTTGTTTTAATTTCTTTCTAAGTACACGCAAGAGTGGCGCCGGAAAATTAAAGTAAGGGGTATAAAGAACCAGCTCTTTTTCACCGAGTTCAAACAGATTTTTAATCGCTCGGTTAAGCATATTGCCGCGACGACCAAAACCTAAGAATAAAAAGCTATCAATTGGGCCTTCATCAGTTGACGTAACATACGGATACTTGGCACGTTTTAGCGACTTCATCAGAGCTTTATGGTCAGATTTGCACTCTGCTAACTTTTTAATCGGACGTACATCAAGACGAATTACCGCACTTGACGCAATCAGGTAATCATCAACAAACTGTGTGAATGAATCTGCCAACGCTTGATTCGCAATAGTGAAATAACGATCAAGGCGATAGCGCTCTTCATATTGTAAATAAACATTATTTAAGCTCGCACCGCTGTAAAGCACGGTATCGTCAATCACCATGCCCTTTAGGTGCAATACACCAAATACTTCTTTGCCTTTTACCGGAACGCCGAAAACTCGCACACGATTTTTATAGGCTTGTTGTAGTTTTAAGTAAAGTGCGGCATTACCTTCACTTTGAGCTTCACCAATTAAGCCACGCTGGGCACGGTGATAATCAACCAAAATGTCGACGCGTAGTTCAGGGTTCGCATTTGACGCTTGATGAAGTGCCTCTAAAATTTCACGGCCTGCTTCATCATCCTGTAAATAGAGCGCGGTAATAACAATGCGCTGTTTAGCATTTTTAATTAACGATAATAATTTTGCTCGATAAGACGACGCATCAAGCAATATTGATATTTGCTCGCTATCAAGTTTAAAGCTTGGCTCTTTTTGCCAAAAATCCAAACGCACGCTGTTATCCTATAGCATCAGTTTTGTATAAAAGCGTCAACATAACAAATTATTAGATTAAACGCACAATTTTTGAGAGAAAGATTTGCTAAGTGGCTAAATTTACGACGGGTGTTACGTTAAATTGACGCTTACGCTAAGTTAGTAATATCAAATTCCGTAAAATAATTTACATCTGCCTTGTTTTTAATAGAATCAACCGCATTAATTAGCAAAAGCAGTATTAATTAGGAAATGCGATGAGCGCAAGCAAACACAGTAAATTACTTATTTTAGGCTCAGGCCCTGCAGGTTACACAGCTGCAGTTTACGCCGCACGAGCAAACTTAAACCCTGTATTAATCACAGGTATGCAACAAGGTGGTCAGCTAACAACGACAACTGAAGTTGAAAACTGGCCTGGTGATGCGCACGGTTTAACCGGCCCTGCTCTTATGGAACGTATGAAAGAGCACGCTGAACGTTTTGAGACTGAGATCATTTTTGATCATATTCACACTGTTGATGTAAATAACCGTCCATTCACCCTAACAGGCGATTCAGGCACGTATACATGTGATGCACTTATTATTGCAACAGGTGCGTCTGCTCGTTACTTAGGCTTAGAGTCAGAAGAAGCATTCAAAGGCCGTGGTGTTTCAGCATGTGCTACTTGTGACGGTTTCTTCTACCGCGATCAAAAAGTAGCGGTTGTAGGTGGTGGTAACACAGCTGTTGAAGAAGCACTTTACCTATCTAACATCGCGTCTGAAGTACATTTAGTGCACCGTCGTGATACTTTCCGCAGTGAAAAGATCTTAACCGACCGTTTAATGGATAAAGTTGAGAACGGTAACATTACCCTGCACCTAAACCAAACGCTTGATGAAGTACTTGGTGACGATATGGGTGTAACAGGTCTTCGTACTAAATCAACGACAGACGAAAGCACTAACGAGCTTGACGTTGCAGGTGTATTTATTGCTATCGGTCACTCGCCAAACACGGGGATGTTTGAAGGCCAGCTTGAAATGAAAGACGGCTACCTAGTTGTTGAGTCGGGCTTAAACGGCAATGCAACTCAAACCAGTGTTAAAGGTGTATTTGCAGCAGGTGACGTAAGCGACCACATTTATCGCCAAGCAATTACCTCAGCGGGTACTGGTTGTATGGCTGCACTTGATGCTGAGCGCTACCTAGACAATCTCAAGTAAAATTCGCTAAACTGAAGGCTGCCACTAACGCAGCCTTTTTTATGACAGCACAACTTACACTACTCGATTCATTATCAACTCAATTTCCTCCCGCAGATCGTGCTTTATCCGAGCCTGATGGTTTGCTTGCAATTGGTGGCGACTTATCAATGCCACGATTAATAACCGCCTATCAAAATGGTATTTTCCCTTGGTTTAATCAAGGTGAACCAATTATGTGGTGGTGCCCAAGTATCAGAGCGGTATTAAATATCGGTGACATCAACATCAGCCGCAGTTTGCGTAAACTAGCTCGCCAAGGTAAATACAGCATTACCGTTAATAATGATTTTAGCGGTGTTATAAATAATTGTATTAAGCAGCGAGAACAACTTGAAGGTACGTGGATAACCGATGATATGAAGGCAGCCTATATAGCACTTCATAATCAAGGGTATGCGCATAGTATCGAAGTATATAATCAAGACAATATAATGGTTGGCGGACTATATGGCATTATGGTTAACCAGGTGTTTTGTGGTGAATCTATGTTCCACTTTGAAAGTAACTGTTCAAAACTCGCATTTTGGGCGCTACATAATCACTTACGAAACCATAATATTACCTTGATTGATTGCCAGATTGAGAACCCACATTTATCGTCATTAGGTGCTACTTGCATTACACGCGAAGAATTTTTAGCTAAACTTACTGTAAAAGATGAACAACCAACTCATCCCACTATGTGGAAAAAGGCACAATTGACGGATATTTATGACTGAGCATATGCCGGTAAAATTGGGGATAAGCCAACAATTCCCATGCAGTTATATCGATAAAGAGCAAGAGCGCTTACTGGTGGTGCTAGACCACGATTTTTATACCCAGCAGCGTTTTGAACACCTTCTTGCGCTTGGCTTTCGTCGTTCTAGCGACCAAATTTATCGTCCACATTGTGCTAATTGTACCGCCTGTGAAGCTATCCGCCTTGATGTGTCACAGTTTTCGCCAAGTAAATCACAAAAGCGCATCATTAATAAAAGTAAGCAGTTCGAACTTAAAGTAAGTAGTGTCAGCAAAGATATTTATTACACACTGTACGAAAAATACATCACACTAAGACACCAAGATGGCGCTATGTTTCCACCGTCTGTTGAACAATATGAAAGCTTTTTGACCTGTAGTTGGCTACCAATTAACTATCTTGAACTTTGGCACGACAACACCTTAATTGCAGTTGCGGTAACAGACACATTGAGTAATGCACTTTCAGCTATTTACACTTTCTTCGATCCTGATTTCGAAGATTACAGCCTTGGCACCATGATGATTTTGAAACAAATCGAATTTGCTAATAGTATCAACAAGCAATATTTGTATTTAGGTTACCAAATCGATGAATGTCGTAAAATGAACTACAAAACTAAATTCAAACCTTACCAAAAGCTCAATAATAATATTTGGCATCTGGAATTATAAAAAGATGACTGTAAATGCCAATCATAGCTTTACATATGCATAGGTTTTCGGCAAAATCTGCAGCTTTAAAGAATACAACTGAGGTTATACGCTCAATATGGCGAAAGAAGACGTAATTGAAATGCAAGGCACTGTCCTTGACACACTCCCTAACACTATGTTCCGCGTTGAATTAGAAAACGGTCACGTGGTTGTTGCACACATTTCTGGTAAAATGCGCAAAAACTATATTCGTATTTTAACAGGCGACAAGGTTACGGTTGAGTTAACGCCATATGACCTTTCGAAAGGTCGCATTGTATTCCGTGCTCGCTAATTTATAAGTAGTATCGAATATAAAAAAAGCCCGCTAAATGCGGGCTTTTTTATTGATGTTGTTTATGCTTCAACGCTTTCGTTTTCATAACTAAATGTAAGCTGCTTATCTTTAATGCTTACTTTTACGTTACCACCATCACTGAGTTCACCAAATAGAATTTCATTGGCTAATGGCTTTTTCAGCTTTTCTTGAATTAAGCGAGCCATTGGACGAGCGCCCATCGCTTTATCATAACCTTCTTTTGCAAGCCATTTACGTGCAGGCTCGGTTACTTCCAGTGACACTGATTTAGCATCCAGTTGTGATTCCAGCTCAACAATGAACTTATCAACCACTTGCAAAATCACTTTTTCATCTAAGTGATTAAACCAAATCGTGTTATCTAAGCGGTTTCTAAATTCAGGTGTAAACGTTTTATTAATCTCACTCATCGCATCGTGGCTGTGATCTTGTTGCTTAAAGCCAATTGATTTACGAATTGTTTCTTGCACACCCGCATTAGTCGTCATCACGAGTACAACGTTTCTGAAATCTGCCTTGCGGCCGTTGTTATCCGTGAGCGTGCCGTGATCCATTACTTGCAATAATACATTGTAAATATCAGGATGCGCTTTTTCGATTTCATCGAGTAATACCACACAATGAGGCTGCTTAATCACTGCATCGGTTAATAAGCCGCCTTGTTCATAACCCACATAACCAGGAGGAGCACCAATTAAGCGACTAACTGCATGTTTTTCCATGTATTCAGACATATCGAAACGCACAAGCTCAACACCTAAGCATTTTGCAAGTTGCTTAGTGATTTCGGTTTTACCGACACCCGTTGGCCCTGCAAATAAGAACGAACCAATTGGTTTATCTTCGCTAGACAGACCTGAACGCGACAATCGTATTGCTGCGCTTAATGCATCAATGGCATCATCTTGACCGAATACCACCATTTTCAGATTACGATCAAGTAATTGCAGTACTTGTTTATCAGAATTTGATACATTTTGCTCGGGAATACGCGCGATTTTGGCAATAATGTGCTCAATATCCGATACTGTTACTGTTTTCTTACGACGCGATGCGGGTAATAAACGCTGACTTGCACCCGCTTCATCAATCACGTCTATCGCTTTGTCCGGTAAGTGGCGCTCATTGATATACTTAGCCGATAGCTCGGCAGCAGCTTTTAGTGCTGTTTGCGTATAGCGAATGCCATGGTGCTCTTCATAACGTTCTTTTAAGCCCATTAAAATCTTAGTAGTGTCGGCAACTGACGGCTCAACAATATCGATTTTTTGAAAACGACGTACCAAAGCGCGGTCTTTTTCAAAAATATTTTTAAATTCGTTGTATGTGGTTGACCCCATACAACGAAGCTTACCGCTTGATAGCAACGGTTTGATTAGGTTTGATGCATCCATCACCCCACCGGAAGCGGCACCCGCACCGATAATTGTATGGATTTCATCGATAAACAAAATTGCGTTTTTGTGTTGCTGAAGCTGTTTTAGCAACGCCTTAAAACGTTTTTCAAAATCGCCGCGGTATTTTGTACCAGCAAGCAACGCGCCCATATCGAGTGAAAATACTGTCGCATCTGAAATAACTTCTGGCACTTGCTCGTTAACGATACGATAAGCAAGACCTTCTGCGATAGCGGTTTTACCAACGCCCGCTTCACCCACAAGTAATGGATTGTTCTTCTTACGACGGCATAACACCTGAATCGTGCGTTCAATTTCACTGTCGCGCCCGATCAGAGGATCGATTAAGCCAAGCTCTGCTTGCGTATTAAGGTTTGTGGTAAAGTTTTCTAGCTTAGATTTTTCATCTGCGCCCTGCTCGGCACTATTCTCAATCTCTTGCTCTTCTTCACTTGGATGATGACTTTCTTCCTCGTCTAAACGCGAAATACCGTGTGAAATGTAATTAACGATATCCAGGCGAGTAATGTCGCATTTTTTAAGTAAGTAAACAGCTTGGCTTTCTTGTTCGCTAAAAATTGCAACAAGTACATTAGCACCGTTTACTTCACTTTTACCCGACGACTGCACATGGAATACAGCGCGTTGCAATACGCGTTGAAAACCAAGCGTTGGCTGTGTTTCGCGTTCTTCTTCTAAGTCGGGGATTAATGGTGTGGTTTCATCGATAAAATCTGACAACGCGATTTTAAGTGATTGTAAATCGGTGCCACAGCTCGACAACGCATCAATTGCCGATGGGTTATCTAATAGCGCTAACAGTAAGTGCTCCACAGTCATAAATTCATGCCTGCGACTACGCGCTTCTCTGAATGCGGAGTTTAAGGTAATTTCTAAGTCTTTATTAAGCATAATAAACTCCTCTAAATACTTCTTTATTCGGGCTCAAAACTACATAACAGTGGATGTTCATTATCACGCGCGTATTGATTCACTTGCGCTACCTTGGTTTCAGCGACTTCCGCACTGTAAACGCCACAGACAGCTTTGCCGTCATAATGGACCTTTAACATAATTTCAGTCGCCCTGTCTGAATCCATATTAAAAAATCGCGCTAAAACCTCAACAACAAAGTCCATTGGCGTGTAATCGTCATTATTTAAAATGACTTTATACTTGCGCGGCGGCTTAATACTTTGTCGCTGCTTTTCCTTTTGGCTATCTACTAAATCTGAAAATTGTGTCCCACTCATAATTTAATATAGTCATCTCTTGTAAACTCAAGCAACTTTGAGTCTTAAAAATTAAAAAATTATTTAAATTGTTAAAAACAATTAAAAAAAACTTGACTGTTTGGTCAATTAAACTACAGTCAATATGTGATTATTTACTAAGCAATTTACGAACAAAAGCTTGTGTAATCCGCAGCACTGGTTCGTTTTAAGCTTGTTAAGTAATTTACCATGTAGAATAACATGATTTTAGTCAACTTATAGAAGGATGTTGAGGTATGGCTTGCGGAAAAGTCAAATGGTTCAATAACGCAAAAGGGTTTGGGTTCATCGTAGAAGAAGGCAGCACGGAGGATATCTTTGCGCATTTTTCAACCATTCAAATGGATGGATACAAAACACTTAAAGCCGGCCAAGATGTAACATTTGAGTTGCAACAAGGTCCGAAAGGCCTACACGCGACCAATATTGCGCCAACTGAAGGCGAAGTCTAAGTAGTACTGCTTACGACACATTATAATAAAGAAGCGGATCGCCCGCTTTTTTTATGCCTAAAATTTACCTGCCCATGTCAATTGAACATTTTGTGATTGCTAATTCTTTTTATTTAAACTAGCCCTGCTATACTATCGGCCAATTGTCAGCACTATAAATAACGCTAGACTAAGTCAATTACATTCAGTTTTTGTGATTTTGCAAAATCACACCCCTTTCAATGTAAGTATTGAACGCCATAGTAATGGCATTTAAAAGTTAGGAATAATAATGACTAGTAAATCTAAGATAATTTATACAAAAACGGATGAAGCACCGGCACTTGCCACGTACTCGTTTTTACCAATCGTTAAAGCCTTCAGCGCTGTATCTGACGTAAACGTTGAAACACGTGACATCTCTCTTGCAGGTCGCGTAATCGCAAACTTCCCAGAGTACTTAACCGAAGAGCAACGTATCGGTGATGCACTAGCTGAATTAGGTGAACTAGCAAAAACACCTGACGCAAACATCATTAAACTACCAAACATCAGTGCATCTATTCCTCAGTTACAAGCAGTAATCAAAGAATTGCAAGCTCAAGGTTACGCACTTCCTGAATACCCAGAAGAACCTAAAAACGAAGAAGAAGCGAAAGTTAAAGCAACTTACGACAAAATTAAAGGCAGTGCTGTAAACCCAGTACTACGTGAAGGTAACTCTGACCGTCGCGCACCTGGTTCTGTTAAAAACTATGCGAAAAATAACCCGCACTCAATGGGCGCATGGGCAAGCGATTCTAAATCACACGTTGCATCAATGAACGAAGGCGACTTTTTTGCATCTGAGCAATCAGTAACGCTTGATTCAGCTGATGATGTACGTATTGAATTCGTAAACGATAATGGCGATGTTGAAGTATTAAAAGCGTCTGTGCCATTACTTGCAGGCGAAATCATCGACAGCTCTGTAATGAATGTTGCAGCGTTAAATACATACTTAGAGCGTGAAATCAACGCAGCAAAAGACGAAGACGTATTACTTTCATTACATATGAAAGCAACGATGATGAAAGTATCTGACCCAATCATCTTCGGTCACGCTGTAAAAGTATTCTACAAAGATGTATTTGCAAAACACGCTGCAACGTTTGAAAAATTAGGTGTTGATGCAAACAATGGTATTGGTGATGTTTACGCTAAAATCGCACAGTTAGATGACGCAACACGCGCTGAAATCGAAGCTGATTTACACGCTGTTTATGCAAACCGCCCTGCACTTGCAATGGTTGATTCTGACCGTGGCATTACAAACCTACATGTACCAAGCGACATCATCATTGATGCGTCAATGCCAGCATGTATTCGTTCATCAGGCCAAATGTGGGGCCCTGATGGCAAACTAAAAGACACCAAAGCACTTATTCCAGACCGTTGTTATGCAAGTGTTTACCAAGCAACGATTGATTTCTGTAAAGAAAATGGCGCATTTGATCCAACAACTATGGGTAGCGTACCGAACGTTGGCCTTATGGCTCAAAAAGCAGAAGAATACGGTTCACACGACAAGACATTTGAAATTAAAGCAAAAGGTCAGGTAAGCGTAGTTAACCAAGCAGGTGTTGCTGTAATGTCTCACGACGTTGACGCAGGCGACATCTTCCGTATGTGTCAAGTTAAAGACCTACCAATCCAAGATTGGGTTAAGCTTGCAGTGAATCGTGCGCGTGCAACTGGCACGCCAGCGGTATTCTGGTTAGACGAAAACCGTGCTCACGATGCGCAGTTAATTAAGAAAGTTAACCAATACCTTCAAGACCACGATACTAACGGCCTTGATATTCGTATTCTTGCACCATTTGAAGCAACGCAATTCTCGTTAGCACGCATCAAAGAAGGTCAAGACACTATTTCAGTAACCGGTAACGTACTACGTGACTACCTAACTGATTTATTCCCAATTCTTGAGCTTGGTACAAGTGCTAAAATGCTATCAATCGTTCCATTAATGAACGGTGGTGGTTTATTTGAAACAGGCGCAGGTGGTTCAGCACCTAAGCACGTTCAGCAGTTCGAAAAAGAAAACCACTTGCGTTGGGATTCACTTGGTGAATTCTTAGCGTTAGCGGCTTCTTACGAGCACCTTGCAGTAAACGCAGGTAACACTAAGGCACAAGTATTAGCAGATACGCTTGACGCGGCAACAGCTAAATTCTTACTTGAGAACAAATCACCTTCTCGTAAGGTAAACGAATTAGATAACCGTGGTAGCCACTTCTATCTAACGATGTTCTGGGCACAAGAACTTGCTGCACAAGACAAAGACGCTGAACTTAAAGCGAAGTTTGCGCCAATTGCAGAGCAATTAACAGCAAATGAAGCGGTTATCGTTAAAGAGCTTAACGATGCACAAGGCGTTGCAGTTGATATTAAAGGCTACTTCCAGCCTAGCGAAGAGCTTGCGTACAAAGCAATGCGTCCAAGCGAAACATTCAATAACATTATTACGCAAATCGCATAATCGTACTGTTTGAATGAGAAAAAGGGCAACATGTTGTTGCCCTTTTTTATTTGCTACAATACTTACCTTGCTTGTAATTAATCAAAGTCATGACCCGATTATCTAAACCTAAATCTGCACACATTACTAAAAAGCCAACACGACAAAATAAAGAGCGTGTCGCCACAACTAAAAAACACATCAAAACTCGCGATGTAAAACCTCACCAAGGACCAACTCACATTGTGCTATTTAACAAGCCATTTGATGTACTGAGCCAATTTACCGACGAAGGTAATCGCAAAACACTGGCTGATTTTATCGACATTAAAGATGTGTATGCAGCAGGTCGTCTCGATAGAGACAGTGAGGGATTATTGCTGCTTACCAACAATGGTAAACTGCAACATAAAATCGCGTCACCTAAACATAAATCACCGAAAACCTACTGGGTGCAAGTAGAAGGTGATGTAACACAAGATGCGATAAACGCCCTATCGCAAGGCGTTGTGCTGAAAGATGGTAAAACCCTACCGGCAAACGTTAAGCGCATAAATGAGCCCAACGTTTGGTCACGTAATCCGCCTATTCGTGAACGCAAAGCAATTCCTACTACCTGGCTATCAATCACCATCACCGAAGGTAAAAACCGCCAAGTAAGACGCATGACAGCACATGTTGGTTTTCCTACGTTACGCTTAATTCGTTACGCCATTGGTAAATACACGTTAGACGGTATTGAAAATGGCGAATATAGACTTATAACAGAGAATAAATAACCAGCTTACTCGCGCATTTTAGAACATGTTTTATTAAAACAGCTATGATATAATTCGCGCCTCAAATTTTCGGAGTAATTCAATACCATGAGTGATAACAGTAACATCAAAGTCATCGTTGGCATGTCTGGCGGTGTAGACTCTTCCGTTTCAGCTTATTTACTTAAGCAACAAGGCTATCAGGTAGAAGGCTTGTTTATGAAAAACTGGGAAGAAGATGATACTGATGAATACTGTGCAGCTGCAGAAGATTTAAAAGATGCACAAGCTGTATGCGAAAAACTGGGTATTGAGTTACACACGGTAAACTTTGCCGCAGAATATTGGGATAACGTATTTGAGTATTTTCTTGCTGAATACAAAGCAGGCCGCACGCCTAACCCCGATATTATGTGTAACAAAGAAATTAAATTTAAAGCGTTTCTTGAATTTGCTGCTGAAGCGCTCGGTGCAGACTATATTGCTACCGGTCACTATGTTCGCCGCGCTGAAAAAGACGGTAAAGCGACCCTAGTACGTGGCCTTGATGACAATAAAGATCAAAGCTATTTCCTATACACGCTAGGGCACGAGCATGTTGCGCAAACCTTATTCCCAGTAGGCGAAATTGAAAAGCCAGAAGTACGCCGTATCGCGGAAGAGCAAGGCTTAATTACTCACGACAAAAAAGACAGCACAGGCATTTGCTTTATTGGTGAGCGAAAATTTAAAGACTTTCTACAAAAATTCTTACCAGCTCAACCTGGTAAAATTGAAGATTGCGAAGGCAACGATGTTGGCGAGCATGAAGGCTTAATGTATCACACCTTAGGTCAACGCAAAGGTCTACTCATTGGTGGTATGAAGGAAGGTTCGGGTGAGCCTTGGTATGTTGTAGATAAAGATATTGCGCGTAACGTACTTGTTGTTGGTCAAGGTAAAGATCACCCTCGCCTATACTCAAATGGCCTAATGGCAAATCAGCTTCACTGGGTTGACCGCGTAGGCCCTCAATCAACATTACGTTGTACAGTAAAAACCCGTTACCGCCAAACCGATATTCCATGCACATTACTTGTCGGTGAAGACGGCGTCGCACGCGTATTATTTGATGAACCGCAAAAAGCCGTTACCCCTGGTCAGTCTGCGGTATTTTACCTAAATGAAACCTGTTTAGGTGGCGGTATTATTGACTCGGTGATCCGCTAATGGATAAAAATCAGGTTATGGCGCTTGCCGCCATATGCCAAATTACCAAAGCGGTACAAAAAGTTGCGCAAACCGGTTCAATTACCGATTATGAAATGCAGCAACTACTTTCGGGTATTTTAGTAACTAATCCAGATGCACCGTCAGATGTATTTCGTGATATGGATTTACGCCAAGGCTATCAATTAGTTGTTGAACAACTCGAATCTGGCCAAAATAAAAGCATTGAACTTGTAAAGTACGTTGGTGGTTTAATTCAATTAGAACGTGCTTTAAACGCAAACCCCAAAGCATTAAAAGAACTTGGCTCGCGCATTAATTCAATCGACGCACGATTGGCACATTTATCAATTTCAGATGACGCCATTATTGCGAGCCTTGCGGATATTTATGCCGACGTAATTAGTCCGCTTGGACAACGTATTCAAGTATTTGGTAAACCAGCATTGTTACAACAAAAATCGGTGCAGCATCGTATTCGCGCCCTGTTGTTAGCTGGTATACGCGCCGCAGTATTATGGCGCCAAGTGGGTGGTAAACGCCGCCACTTTTTCTTTGGCAAAGGTAAAATTGTCAAAATTGCAAAACAGTATTGTTAATCTCTAGTACAAATATTTAGGAGTGATTATGGAGCTTTCAGCGTTAACTGCTATTTCACCTGTTGATGGTCGTTACGGCAGCAAAACAACTGAGCTTAGAGAAATCTTTAGTGAGTATGGCCTAATTAAATACCGCGTTACTGTAGAAGTTCGTTGGTTACAAGCACTTGCTGCTGCCGAGGGTATCGATGAAGTACCATCACTAAGCGCTGAAGCAAATCAAATCTTAGATAACATCGTTGCAAACTTTAATGAAGAAGATGCAATGCGTGTTAAAGACATTGAGCGCACCACAAACCACGACGTGAAAGCAGTTGAATACCTACTAAAAGAAAAAGTAGCTGACAACGCCGAGCTTAATGCAATTAACGAATTTATTCACTTTGCATGTACCTCAGAAGACATCAACAACCTGTCACACGGTTTAATGTTAAAAGAAGCACGTGAAAACGTTCTTTTACCATACTGCGATAAACTACTTGATGCTGTTCACGCACTTGCAAAAGAATACCAAACAATTCCGATGATGTGTCGTACACACGGTCAGCCAGCTTCACCTTCAACTATGGGTAAAGAAATGGCAAACGTGTACATGCGCTTAAAGCGTCAACGCGACCAAATCGCTAATGTAGAATTACTTGGTAAAATCAACGGTGCAGTTGGTAACTACAACGCACACATTAGCGCTTACCCTAACTACGACTGGCATGCACACGCTGAAAAGTTTGTAACAAGTCTTGGTCTTGAGTGGAATGCGTTTACAACACAAATCGAGCCACACGATTACATCGCAGAACTTTACGATGCAATTGCACGTTTCAATACTATCTTAATTGACTTTGACCGTGACGTTTGGGGCTACATTGCGCTTAATCACTTCAAGCAAAAAACAATTGCCGGTGAAATTGGTTCATCAACCATGCCACACAAAGTTAACCCAATTGATTTTGAAAACTCTGAAGGTAACTTAGGTATTGCGAACGCTATTTTTGCTCACTTAGCACAAAAACTACCAGTATCTCGCTGGCAGCGTGACCTTACGGATTCAACCGTATTACGTAACTTAGGTGTAGGCATGGGTTATGCTTTAATCGCTTACCAAGCAACACTTAAAGGTATTAGCAAATTAGAAGTTAACCAAGACAAGTTACTTGCTGAACTTGACCAGAACTGGGAACTACTTGCTGAGCCAATCCAAACTGTAATGCGTAAATATGGCATTGAAAAGCCATATGAAAAACTTAAAGAGTTAACACGTGGTAAGCGCGTTAACAAAGAGATCATGGCTGATTTCATCGATAATCTTGATTTACCAGAAGCGGTAAAAGAAGAGTTAAAACAACTTACACCTGCTAATTATATTGGTCGTGCAGTTGAATTTATCGACGACATCAAATAACCAGCAGTTTTAGCTTGAATAAAAAGCGAAAGGTATTTCTAATATCTTTCGCTTTTTTATTATAAATTTTTAGAGACGTCTATGTATCAACTCAGCTTTAATATCAAAACACCAGACGGTGTTAAAACCCTCTCTCAGCAAGAATTTATTAATGAATATTGGCAAAAAAAACCGGCATTGATTAAGTCTGGGTTTGCTGACTTTATTGATCCAATTAGTCCAGATGAACTTGCTGGCCTTGCGATGGAGGAATGCATTGAGTCGCGTCTTATTTCAAACCATAACAATGAATGGCAAGCACACCACGGCCCGTTTGAAGATTTCGAATTATTAACGCCAAAAAACAGTACGCTTCTTGTGCAAGCTGTTGACCACTGGCACCCTGAGGCTGCCGAGTTAATCGAACCGTTTCGCTTTATTCCAAACTGGCGTATCGATGATTTGATGATCAGTTTCTCAACGCCTGATGGTGGCGTTGGGCCTCACCTAGATCAATACGATGTATTTATTATTCAAGGCCAAGGTAAACGACATTGGCGCGTTGGCGAAGCTAAGCAAACCTTCAATGAAGTTATTCCGTGTAAAGATCTGCTGCAAATTGACGGTTTTGATGCCTGCATTGATGAAGTACTTGAACCAGGCGATATTCTATATATTCCACCTGGCTGCCCTCACGAAGGTTACGCAGTCGAAAACGCGATGAACTATTCAGTTGGCTTTAGAGCACCGAATCAGCGCGAATTATTGTCGTCATTTTCAGATTACCTCATTGATAACGATTTGGGGAATACGCGTTACAGCGACCCAAAGCTTCAATTACGTAATAACACCGGTGAGTTTTTAGCAAATGAAGTAGACGATATTAAACAACAAATGCTAGATGTACTTAATAACAATCAAGGTTTTAATTTATGGTTGCTACAAAGTCTGAGCGAAGCAAAACACGATCTCGATTTAGCGCCGCTTGAAGATGAATTCGAGCCAAGTTATGTACTTGAATTACTGAACCAAGACATTGAAATTCATCGTCTAGGTGGTCTTCGCTGCTTTTATTTATCAACAGAAAGCAACGTGTTATTTGCAGTAAACGGTGATGTACTTACCCTACCACTTTCGTGTCTTTCATGGGTGGAAACACTTTGCCAAAACGTAACAGTGACATCCGAACAGATTAAAAGTTCCACAACTTGTTCACACTTTATGCAAAACTTTACTAATCTTTTAAATGAGGGCTATTGGTATTTCGATTAGTAGAGGAAATGATGAGCTTCACATTTAAACAGGTCACATGGCGAGAAAAGCGTAACGAACTCAAACAAGTGAGGGAAAAAGTATTTGTTTATGAATACCATATCCCAAAGGACGTTGAATTTGATAAGTGCGATTTAAATTGTCAGCATCTGCTTGGGTTTGATCATCAAGGTAACAGCATAGCAACCGCAAGAATAACGCAACAAGGTGAAATTGGCCGCGTTGCTGTGCTGCAAGCTTACCGAACTCATGAGTTTTATAATCTAATTTTTGAGCAAATTGCGTTGTGCGTAAAAGAGTTAGGTGCCGAAGAGCTGAGTTTCAATTGTAATATTGTTGAGAAAGAAAAGTTTAAGCGCTGCGGTTATGCCGAACAAGGCAATGTGTTTATGGAGGCTGGAATAGCGCGACAACGATTATCGTGTCCGTTATCGCGTTTTGATCCGAAACCGTTTACTTTGGTTCATTAGTCCAAAGTTTTTCATTGCTGTATAAGTCATACAGACCTTCAGCACGGTTAACAAGCAAGTTAGCAAAGTCGATTTGCGCCTTGTCGCCTGCACTGTTTTTAGCAAGCTGGTCTGCTTTTAATTGCCATTGAAACGAAAAATGACGAAGTGCGTCACGAGCATTTGTTGCCGCAGTCACTTCAACGTGATCTGTCGGTAAATTGCCTGACACAACCCAGTAGGTTTTGCCTTGTTGACTTTTAATTTTCCAAATCGCACACATAGGCGCAATATAACGGCTTTCTTTATCTAGAATTGTCTTTGGAATAACGCCCTTCTCAGCTAAGTGTTTATTAGCGCGATCAAGTGTAGAGCGGATCCATTCATTTTGAGCAGCTTGAATTTCTGCTTGAGTTGGTTGTGGTTTTTGTTCTTGGTTTTCCATAATACATCTTTAGAAAATTTCAATTTCATCACTGTACTGTGTCACCCTTTGCAAAGCAAGATGTAACGTTAAAAAGATGAATTTGGTTGTGTCAAAAATGTTAACTCTTGCTCACTCGATTTGCGGCCTAATATGGCGTTACGGTGTGGATAACGCCCAAACTGGTCGATTATTGCCTTATGCGCCACTTCAAACTCATAACTAGGATGATCTTTATACAACGTCATCGCCAATTCATGAATTTTCGCGCTTTCACTGTGCATAAATGGCAAGTACATAAACCCCACTTCAGTTTCATTAAGTTGCTTATCAAAGCCCTTATCAATTGCTGTTTGCGCCAAAGCTAACGCCAGCGGATCTTGGCGAAACGCCCCTGCTTGACCTCGGTAAATATTCCGTGAAAACTGATCGAGCACTATTATCTCACACAGCGCACCAATCGCAGTGTGTCGCCAATCATGTAATTCGCCTGCAATCGCTGCATCAAGAATAACCTTAAATTTTTTGTTGATTGTTTTATCTAGCGCTTCATTGACAGAAAACCAATCATTCGGTGTTAATTCAGTAAACCAAAAGTCATATATATCTTGATAGTTCATATTATCCCAGCCAACTAATAAACTGATTAATCACCAACGCATTTACAATATCAATAAAAAATGCGCCCACTAAAGGTACAACGATAAACGCTTTAGCTGAAGGCGAATAATGTTGCGTTACCGCCGTCATATTAGCAATTGCTGTTGGTGTCGCGCCTAAGGTCAACCCAGCATAGCCAGAAGCCATTACCGCTGCGTCGTAGTTCTTGCCTAAACTCGGAAATACCACATAGGTGCTATAGAGTATTGTCGCCAACACTTGAAAAACAAGTAACACGACAAATGACATTGCTAAACTCGTCAACGTCCAAATCTTAATACTCATTAACGACATCGCTAAAAATAGCCCTAAACAGACATCGGAAATAAACGACAACGACGCGCTATTGGTGGGCCAAAGCTTAACTGACATTAAACGTGGTACTGTGTTACTAATAATAATGCCGGCAAATAGGCAACAAACAAAAAATGGTAATTCAAAATCAAAATAAACTAATGCAGCTTCAATACGATTACCTAATCCAATTGCCAGTAGAATAACAAAGATACTGATCAGAAACTGATCTATGTTAACACTTGCAAATTTAGCATTGTCATGGGAAACCCCTACTTTCAGCGGCTTAGCAGAATAGACCGTTTGTTTTAATTGGTGTTTCTCTATTATGAACTTCGCGATAGGGCCACCAAGCACGCCACCAAAAATTAAGCCAAATGTCGCGCACGCCAAAGCGAGTTCCAACGCCCCTTCAATCTGATACTGCGCATTAAAAAATGGCGACCAGGCGATTGCCGTACCATGCCCACCACTTAGTGAAATCGAGCCACCTAGCAATCCGCTCACTGGTGGCATGCCAAACGAGGTAAATACACCAATCCCAACAAGGTTTTGTAAAATTAAAAAGCCAACTGCCAGTAGTAATAGCATCATTAAGCTTTTACCGCCTTTTATTAGGCTATCTAACTGTGCATTTAAGCCAATCGTGGTAAAGAAAACGATGAGTAGCACATCGCGCTGTTGAAGTGAGAAAGTGATTTCAGTATTGAAAACATAAAACGAAAAAGCCGCTAAACTTGAGGCAACAATGCCGCCGGTAACGGCTTCTGGAATATTAAAGCTTTGTAACGGCTTATAACGACGGTTTAACCATTTACCTAAAAAGTAAACCAGTATTGCCGCCATTAAGGTAAGCCGTTCGTCTATCAGCATCTAATGTCCTAGTATTTTTGCAGGGTCCGTTTTGCTGGCTTTAACTGCTGGATAAATGCATGCAAGTATCGCCATTGTAAAAGTAATCACCGTAGTGATCAGTAAATCGTTTACGTTAAGCTGACTTGGTAGATAGTCTATAAAATAAACACCAGACAACACATTTTTGCCGAGCAATTCACTTATTAATAAATATATATCGCTTACTGTCAGCGATAAAATAATGCCTAGAATCAGGCCAATACCTAAGCCGATTGCCGCTTGATGAATACCTTGCAGTAAAAAGCAGCGTACAATTGTGCTATCGGTTGCACCCATGGTTTTTAAAATCGCAATACTCGCGCTCTTTTCTTTCACTTCCATAATTAAGGTAGAGACAATATTAAAGCTAGCAACAGCGACAATTAAAAACACCGTGATGTAAACAATTAAGCGCACCATTTGTATATCTTGATACAAATTACCCTGACTACGGTACCAGGTTTCGATATACACCAATTCATCTAATTTTTGACCTATCGCAAGGGCACTATTTCGCACATTAAATACATCCCGTATCTTAACTTGCAGCCCATCAAACTGGGTATTACTCACGTTTTTTAGCTGTTGCGCTTGGCTTAATGCAATTTGGCCAAAATTCATATCAAGTTGACCACCTAAATTAATGGTGCCAACTAAGGTTAAATTAATTCGCTTAATACTCGCAAGTGATTGAGTTCCGGGCTCTGGCAGTAACACAGATACCGTATCGCCAATTTCCAACTGTAACTTATTTGCCAGCGCCTTACCGAGAATAACCTCACCTTTTGTAAGATTAACGCTGCTCTTAGGGGAAATGTACTTAGCGCTGTCTGACACGGCTGCGTCTAACTCTGGTTCAACGCCTTTTAATAGCACGCCATGCATTTTACCTTTGTGCGACACCATCGCATTTAGCTTAATATAAGGGGCAACTGCAACTGCTTCTGGGTGACTGAGTAATTTTTCTTGGTGAGAGGCAAATTTATCCAGCGGTTTTGCTGGCGCATAATACTCAATATGTGGAATAACGCTTAATAAACGCTCTTTTAGTGCAACTTCAAAGCCGTTAATCACCGATAGCGCCAAAATAAGCACCGCCACACCAAGTGAAATACCAATCGTTGATGACTTACTAAAAAAGCCACTAACCGTGGTATCGCCTTTGCCGCGTCGAAAGCCTTTAACTAAATAAACACTTAAACTCATTGGCTAACCAACTTTCCCTGTTTAATAAACATGGTTTTATCAAGCTTTGCCGCTAACTCTAAATCATGCGTCACCACAATAAACGCAGTATTGTGGGTGGTTTTTAACTGGTTAATCAGTTCGTATATGTTCTCGCCATTATCTTTATCAAGGTTACCTGTCGGTTCATCAGCAAGCACTAATGCAGGTTTCGTGATAAGCGCACGGGCGATGGCAACACGCTGACGTTCACCACCCGAAAGTTGATCCGGTTTATGAGTAATTCGATGGCTTAAACCCACGTTTTCGAGCATTTCACTTGCTTGAATTTTGGCGTCTGGTTTTGCCATTCCCCCAATCAATAGCGGCAGCATCACATTTTCAAGAGCGCTAAACTCCATCAGTAAATGGTGAAATTGATATATAAAACCGATGTGCTTATTACGAAAATCGGCTTGCTGCTTGCGATTAAGCGTCGTTGTATCGACACCTTTTATTTCGATTTTACCAATATTAGGCTTATCTAATGTGCCAAGCAAATGTAATAGTGTACTTTTACCTGAACCTGAGCTGCCAACAATTGCAAGTGTTGTACCCGCTTCGAGGGTTAAATTTAAATCATCTAAAATATCAACTTTAACATCGCCATCTTGGTAAGACTTAGCGAGGTGTTCACATTTTACTACAAGGTGATTATTCATATCTTAAAACCTGTGCTGGTGCTAATTTCGCAGCGCGTCGTGCGGGATAAAAGGTGGCTAAATAGCTCATCGCAATACTTAACGTAAAGATCACACCTACTTGTAACCAAGATACATCTACCGGTAACTCCATACCTGCAATAATTTGAATGCCAATCAGTGCTAATATTTCATTAATGTTTAGCGCAACCGCTAAACCAAGTAATACCCCAAGTACACTGCCAACTAAGCCATTGTATAAACCTTGTACCATAAATACCTGTAACACACCGTTGGGTGTTAAACCTAAGGTTTGTAAAATCGCAATTTCAGACTGTTTTTCAGATACCATCATGGTCAGTGCCGAGAGAATATTAAATACCGCAACTAGAATAATCAGGCCAAGCAAGAGGCTCATTATGCGCTTTTCCATTGCCACTGCTGAAAAGAGTGAACCTTGTGTATCTTTCCAATCTGCTACTTTTAGCGTTTTAAGCTCTGGCATGTCATTGATTAGGTCATCTAATTTAAATGGATCGGTTAAATACAGTGCAAATTCATTAAAACTCGATGGTTTTATACGATTAAGTCTTAATAAGTTTGATGTACTCGTTAAAATTACTTGACTATGAAACGCGCTGTTATCAAGCAGTACTGCAACGGTAAATAAACGTTGCGATGGCATACGTCCAACTGGGGTAAATGTTGTGACACTCGGTAGCATTAAGCGAATCTTATCGCCGACAGAAACATTGAGCTCTGTTGCTAAGCGCCGCGTAATCGCCACTGAATACTTAGTGTTTGCTAATTGTTTAACGGTTTCACTATTAAGCATGGCTGTCAAAGGCGTGTCTTGGCTATCATCTATACCGTAAATTTTTGCCGCTAATAATTTGGTATTCGACACAACCAACCCTTCACTACTTTTAAAACGTGATATTGAAGTGACATCTGGATGTTTTGCCAAGGTTTGATACAAGGGGTGGTTTTGCTTGTCAGGTAGTGCAACAGATAAATGCGGCATAATTTGCAGCATAGATTGCTTAAGCCGGTTCTCAAACCCGTTCATTACGCTGGTCACACAAATTAGCGCAATAATACCGAGCGTTATACCCGCGATAGAAAAAAATGAAATAAAGGAGATAAAGCCGTTGCCCTTGGCTAATTTCGCATAGCGCATGCCAATAAACAAACTAACTGGCTGAAACATAGATTACTGATTGTTTAATAAGTGTAATTTTTTGGAAGTTTAACACTTATTAATAAGAAGTGTATTATTTTCTAGGCAATCTCAGAATAACAGATCTGATCAGTGAAATTTTTGCCATAATTCCAGCTAAGCTACTGTAACTATTTAAACAGTCTAGGTAGAATACCGCGTCTGCAATATAGGGGTATGCCTTTTGTTCGAGCGATTTAAGCACTTTCAACTCCGTGGTGACTTATTTGGTGGTGTCACTACTGCAATTATCTCACTACCACTTGCCCTAGCCTTTGGTGTGGCGTCAGGCGCAGGTGCCGAAGCTGGTATCTGGGGCGCTATTTTAGTCGGCTTATTCGCTGCACTGTTTGGTGGTTCTAACTCGCTCATTTCTGAGCCGACCGGTCCAATGACCGTGATTATGACAGCAGTGCTTACCGCGATGATGGCCAAACACCCAGAACAAGGCATGGCAATGGCCTTTACCGTGGTGATGATGGCCGGTGCATTCCAATTTTTACTCGGTTCATTAAAACTGGGTAAATACGTTACCTTAATGCCTTACAGTGTTATCTCCGGTTTTATGTCAGGCATTGGTGTTATTTTAATTATCTTACAATTAGCACCACTTTTAGGCCATCAAACGCCATCTGGTGGCGTAGTCGGCACGCTTACTGAACTCCCCAGTTTAATTTTCAATCTTCACTTTTCAGAATTATTTTTAGGTCTTGCAACGCTCGGTATCTTATTTTACTTCCCCAAGCAATACCGTAAGTATATCCCCGCTCAACTCGTTGCACTTATCGCAATTACGCTTGTTTCCGTTATTTTATTTAGCGATGAATCGATTCGCCGTATCGGTGAAATTCCTACTGGTTTACCTAATTTAGTCTTCCCGACATTTACCGCCGACCAATTCGTTACCATGATCATTGAAGCCATGGTACTTGGCACACTTGGTTGTATCGATACCCTGTTGACTGCCGTAATCTCGGATTCATTGACGCGTCAAGAACACGATTCAAATAAAGAACTCAAAGGTCAAGGTATTGCTAACATGATCTCTGGTTTATTTGGCGCACTGCCGGGCGCAGGTGCTACCATGGGCACAGTGGTAAGTATTCAAGTGGGTTCTCGCTCTCCTGCCGCGGCAATTATCCGCGCCGTTATTTTGATGCTTGTCGTATTGGTTGCGGGCAGTTTAATTGAGCCAATTCCAATGGCGGTGCTTGCAGGTATCGCGCTGTACGTTGGGATCTCGATTCTCGATTGGAGTTTTTTACAGCGCGCACACAAAGCCAGCATGCAGCAAACCGCGATTATGTATGCGGTAATGCTACTAACTGTTTTTGTTGACTTACTTATTGCGGTTGGCTTGGGTGTGTTTATCTCAAATATCATCGTGATTGAACGATTAAGTCGTGAGCAGGCAAAACAAGTCAAAGCTATTAGTGATGCTGATGACGATGATGTACCGTTAAATAAACAAGAGCGCGCAATTTTAGACAAAGCAAAAGGCAATATTCTGTTCTTTTACTTGTCGGGTCCAATGATTTTCAGTGTATCTAAAGCGATTTCTCGTCAGCATTCTTCTGTACATAAGTACAAAGCGATGATCCTAGATTTAAGTGATGTGCCGATGATCGATATGACCGTTGGTCTCGCCTTAGAAAATGCCATTAAAGATGCTATAGAAGCACACTGTGAAGTCTTTTTATATTGCCCAAATAATGATGCTAAACATCAACTTGAAAGGCTTGGCATTGATGAATTAATCGGTAAAGAGCGTTTTGTAAATACACGACTTGAGGCACTTAATCAGTCGTTAGAAGTTATCGAGAACGTGCCGTTCACCGGCAGCTAACTGAAAGTTAAATAAATTCTTTGCCTGAACTCCCCTGTTCGGGCTAAGATTATTTATTATTTAATGATTTACAATGCATATGTCCGACCTCATCGAACAATTTAATCAGTACTTTCAAATCGAACACGCAATTAGCGTTAACTTAGAACAGGTTAACGAAGATAAATTGCCTAGCGATGACAGTGACATAGACAAAATAATCCCACCGCTATTTAAACTAGCCAATGAAGTAAACGTGCTAGAGCAAACCGCCCTTCGCCCACTCAGACAGCTAGGTGATGTAGCCGATGATTTAGCGCAGTACCTTAAATTACAGTCACGTAAAATTGACCTTATTTTGTCGCATATATTAGCAACGGAAAATGAAGACGAAGCTCAGCTAGAAACGGTAAGTTTTGGTGGCAGCGGCTTTGTACTGCAAACAAACACTTGCTATACCCCCAACAGTTTTTTTCGTAGCAAACTATTTTTAGCGGATGAAGCAGCTGCGGTGTTTTGCTTTACCCAAGTTGTAGATAGTGAACCGCATCAAGATGGATATAAGACACGATTTATATTCAGTCACATTCGAGAGCAAGATCAAGAGCTTATGGTTAGAGCAAGCCTGCATACACAAGCCAAGGTGTTAAAAAAGAAGCAATCAAAGAAAAACATCAATTAAACACTAATAAATAGTGTCGCCATTTGCTAATATTGGCCAAAATTACCCTTGTTAACTACTATGAACACTGTTTTTCCAGCTGAATGGGCATTGCAAGATGCCGTGCTCTTAACTTGGCCGCATAAAGATACTGATTGGGCCGATATTTTGCCTCAAGTTGAGCTCACCTACCTTGCTATCGCAAAAGAAATTCTGTCGCAGCAAAGACTTGTGATTGTTGCGCATAACGATGCGTTAAAACAGCATATTAGTACGCTTTTTCATAACAGCGACCTAACACTAGACAAGGTCCATTTTGTTGTATGCCCAACCAATGATACATGGGCGCGTGACCATGGGCCAATTAGCACATATCGTGGTGACACTCTTCATGCCCTTGATTTTACCTTTAATGGCTGGGGTAATAAGTTTCAATCAGAACTTGATAATGCGATTAATCAGCAGCTATTTAACACAGTATTAGCCAATAGCGCTTCATCACAAAAAGTGCCGCTGGCACTCGAAGGTGGTGGTATTGAAAGCGATGGTAACGGCACACTGTTAACAACCAGCGAATGCTTATTAAACGACAATCGTGAAAACAATTTAAACAAAGCGGAGCTAGAAGCAAAGCTAACGGAATTATTAGGCGTTAATCACTTTCTTTGGCTTGATCACGGTTACCTTACAGGAGACGATACCGACAGCCATATCGACACGTTAGTGCGTTTTGCGCCAAATGATGCCTTAGTTTACGTTTCATGCCCTGATCGAAACGATGAACACTTTCAAGCGTTAGACGCAATGGCCAAGCAGTTACAGACATTCACTACAAAACGTGGCAAACCTTATACTTTGCATGCCTTACCTTGGCCAAACGCAAAATACGATGGCGATGGCGAACGCCTTCCAGCAACCTATGCCAATTATTTAATTATCAATAACAAGGTACTGGTACCTACCTACCAAGATG
Organism: Pseudoalteromonas sp. P1-9; assembly: GCF_001399975.1. GTDB lineage: Bacteria > Pseudomonadota > Gammaproteobacteria > Enterobacterales > Alteromonadaceae > Pseudoalteromonas. Next base: position 6,392 of record NZ_LKBD01000017.1, on the reverse strand, counting down.
CTAATGATCAAGCTGCACTTGATGTAATCGCAGCAGCCTACCCTCAACATCAGGTTGTTGGTATTGACTGCCTGCCATTAATTCACCAATTTGGCAGCTTACACTGTATTACCATGCAATTACCTAAGGGTTTTTTACGGAGCTAATTATGTCTCAAACGATTAAAGTTGCGGCAATTCAACATTCAAATAGCGGTGATTTACAGCATAACCAAGACAAAACCGTACTTGGCATAAAAGAAGCCGCAAAAAATGGCGCCAAGCTAATTGTATTACAAGAACTTCATCGCAGCCTTTACTTTTGCCAAGTAGAAAGTACCGATAACTTTGACTTAGCAGAATCGATCCCAGGCCCAAGTACCGCGCTTTACGGTGCGCTTGCCAAAGAGCTAAATGTCGTTATTGTTACCTCATTATTTGAGAAACGTGCAACGGGCTTGTATCACAACACCGCCGTTGTACTTGATGCTGACGGAGAAATTGCGGGCACTTACCGTAAAATGCATATTCCTGATGACCCTGGTTTTTATGAAAAGTTTTACTTCACACCGGGCGATTTAGGTTTTCAGCCAATTGAGACCTCAATTGGTAAGCTTGGTGTGTTAGTATGCTGGGATCAATGGTTCCCAGAAGCTGCGCGTTTAATGGCGATGGCAGGTGCAGAGTTTTTAATTTACCCAACCGCAATTGGTTGGGATTTAGACGACGACAGCGCTGAACAACAACGTCAACTCGACGCTTGGGTTATTGCCCAGCGTGCTCACGCAGTATCAAATGGACTGCCTGTAATTGCCTGTAACCGCCAAGGCCATGAAGCCGATCCAAGCGAGCAAAGTAAAGGCATTCAGTTCTGGGGCAATAGTTTTATTACGGGTCCTCAAGGCGAAATTTTGGCGCACGCGTCAAATAATGACGATGAAATTCTCTATGCCGATGTCGATCGTGCACGCAGTGAATCCGTACGTCGTATCTGGCCGTATTTACGTGACCGTCGTATCGACCATTACCAAGATCTAACGAAATTATACCGAGATTAGTAAGGAGTGACATTAATGCAAAGTCAGTGGCTTAACTTACCCTGGATCAAAACCCAAAACGACAAAATTGCGTGGGGCAATTTAGCAGGTTCAGCCTTAAGTTTAGCAATTTCAGATGCGGTAAAAAGCCACGCTGGATTTAAATTAATTGTCACTCAAAACACGCAGCAGGCGCTTAAGCTTGAAGCTGAGCTAAATTACCTATTGCCTAATATCCCAGTTAACTTATTTCCAGACTGGGAAACCTTGCCTTACGACCATTTTTCGCCGCACCAAGATATTATTTCGCAGCGTTTAAGCCTATTAAGTCAGCTAAGAAATCAGCATAACGGAGTGTTGATTGTGCCGATTGCAGGGCTCATGCTGCGCACCGCCCCGTGTGAATTTATTTATGGTAAGGCAATCAAATACAAAGTTGGTGACACGCTCGATAGCATGACCTTGCGCACCGCACTCGAGTCGGTTGGCTATATCAACGTACAACAAGTAATGGCCCATGGTGAATTTGCGATTCGTGGTTCCATCATCGATTTATTCCCGATGGGCAGTAATACACCACTGCGTATTGATTTATTTGATGATGAAATTGATTCAATTCGCCAATTTGATCCGGAAACTCAGCGCTCTCGCGACAACATTCAAGAAATTGACTTATTGCCAGCGCACGAATTTGGTACCGACGAAGACGACATAGAGCGTTTTCGTATTAACTATCGTGAAACCTTTGGCATGGCACATGAAAAAGGCTCTGTCTATTCACAGGTCAGCCAAGGTAGTTTGCCCTCAGGTATTGAATATTATTTACCCTTATTTTTTGATACCACTGCAACCCTGTTTGATTATTTACCAAGCGACAACGTTATTTTTACCTTGGGCGATATTGAACACAGCTGCCGTGAAACTTGGCAAGATATAGAAAAACGCTTCGAAAATCGTAAAGTTGATTCATTACGCCCACTGCTCGAACCGTCTAAGCTTTATCTTAATGTAGAAAACTTATTTTCTGCGCTAAATGATTCTCCGCGCGTTGCGCTCTCTCAAGCAATGCTTGGTACGAAAGCAGGCAATAGCAATATCGCCCTTGATGCTGTACCTGACATCCGTGTAAACCATCAACTTAAGCAGCCGTTTGAACACGTCTTAAACTACATTAGCGCATTAAAAAGTAATAACACGCGTATTTTATTTTCGGTAGAAAGTGACGGCCGCCGTGAATCATTATTAACCTTGCTGAAACCAACTGGGTTAAAGCTTTCAGAGTTCGAGTCTATTGATCAATTTAGTGCAGCAAACAGTGATGTTGGCTTAATTGTTTCACCGCTTGAGCAAAGTATTCACCTTACTACCCAAAACTTATGCATTATCACTGAGCAAGAACTGCTCGGTGTAAAAATATCTCAAAGACGCCGTCGCAAACATAAATACGAAGTCAGTCAAGATTCAATTATTCGTAACCTTGCTGAACTGCAAATTGGTCAACCCATAGTACATTTAGATCACGGTGTCGGCCGTTACCAAGGGCTTGAAACCATTGACGCTGGGGGTGTCAGTACCGAGTTTGTTACCATTCATTATTTAAACGACGCGAAGCTTTATGTGCCTGTGGCATCACTGCATTTATTATCGCGTTATTCAGGTGGCGACTTAGAAACTGCACCACTCAATAAACTGGGCTCCGAAGCGTGGGAAAAAGCTAAACGTCGTGCCGCTGAAAAAGTACGCGATGTTGCCGCTGAATTACTTGATATTTATGCCCAGCGCGAAGTTAAGTTAGGTTACGCATTTAATCACGACAGCAGCGCTTATCGCCAATTTGCCGATAGCTTTCCGTTTGAAGAAACCGACGATCAACAAAATGCCATTGGTGCCGTACTGAATGATATGCAAAAAGCGCAAGCAATGGATCGTTTGGTGTGCGGTGATGTTGGCTTTGGTAAAACGGAAGTTGCGATGCGCGCCGCGTTTGTCGCAGTAAACGACTCTAAGCAAGTTGCAGTTTTAGTGCCAACTACCCTGCTCGCTCAACAGCATTTTGAAAACTTTAAAGACCGTTTCGCCAACTCTGCCGTTGAAGTCGCCTTATTGTCGCGATTTAAAACTGTAAAAGAGCAAAAACAAACGCTTGAAGGCTTAGCCGAAGGTAAAATTGATATTGTTGTTGGAACACATAAGTTACTGCAGCAAGACATTAAGTTTGATGATCTTGGCTTACTGATTGTTGATGAAGAACACCGTTTTGGCGTACGCCAAAAAGAAAAAATTAAGTCGTTACGTGCTGATGTTGATATTTTAACGCTCACCGCAACGCCAATTCCGCGTACGCTGAATATGGCAATGAGTGGCATGCGCGATTTATCAATTATTGCCACACCACCGGCTAAACGTTTAGCAGTCAAAACCTTCGTTCGTCAAAACGACGATGAACTGATTAAAGAAGCAATCATTCGTGAAATTAAACGCGGTGGTCAGGTTTACTTCTTACATAACAATGTTGAAACCATCGACAGCTTTGCGAGCGACATTGCTGCATTAGTACCTGAAGCAAATGTTCAGTACGCCCACGGGCAAATGCGAGAGAAAGAGCTCGAATCATTAATGTCGGATTTTTATCACCAAAAATTTAACGTGTTGGTGTGTACCACGATTATTGAAACTGGTATTGATATTCCAACCGCAAATACCATTTTGATTGATAGAGCCGACCGTTTTGGCCTTGCACAATTACACCAATTACGTGGTCGCGTTGGTCGAAGTCATCACCAAGCCTACGCCTATTTACTGACACCAAATGAAAAACTGATCAGTAAAGATGCGAAGAAACGTTTAGAAGCAATTTCATCACTGGAAGATCTTGGCGCTGGTTTTACCTTAGCAACGCACGATTTAGAAATTCGTGGTGCGGGTGAACTATTAGGTGATGAGCAAAGCGGTCAAATTGAAAGCATTGGCTTTAGCTTGTATATGGAAATGCTCGACCAAGCTGTTGAAGCGTTAAAACAAGGCAAAGAGCCAAGCCTTGAAAACTTGCTACGCAAACAAAGCGACGTTGATTTAAAAATTCCTGCGCTTATTCCAAACGACTATATTCATGATGTAAATACACGATTAAGCATGTACAAACGTATTGCAAGTTGCACCGATAAAGATGCAATGGATGAATTGTCTGTTGAATTAATTGACCGATTTGGTTTACTACCAGAAGCGTTGCAAAACCTATTTGCAATTCAACAACTCAAAATTACAGCCTCTAGTCTTGGTATAACTAAGATTGATGCCAATATCAAAGGCGGTTATTTTGAATTTGGCCAAGATACTAAAGTCGATCCGAGCTTTATTATTGGATTACTGCAATCCAATCCGCAATTCTATAAGATGGAAGGCGCCAGTAAATTGCGTTTTATGATTGAAGAAAAGAATAACCAAGAGCGCTTAAAGCTCGTTACTGCAATGCTAAAAGACTTTGCCCAAAAGGTTGTAAAATAATGATAATAAAATATTTTTTGCCGTTAAGCCTGCTTAGCGCAAGTTTTATGGTCAGTGCCAATTTGCGTTGGTTTGATATTGAATTGATCTTTTTTGAAAGACCTACCGACAGCGAACTAAAAGAAGACCTTTCAGCCGAAGACTTCCCAGCGATTAACTACACTAATAGTAAAGACATTATCGCTGAAGCCTATCAAGAACTGCAAAATGTGAAATATAAAGAATGCATGGGCATCGAAGTCAATAAAGAAAATGGCGAACAGATTGACGGCCTTGACCAGCCTGCCATTCGTAACGATGACGTTATTGAAGCGTTTGAGACATCATCGCAAATTAATAACGACGATGAACTTGATAACCTAGCGCAGCTTGAGTGCCAACGTTATAGTAATGTAGCCGAATTAGACGCGTTACCGCTTACACCTGACGCACTGACGTTCGAACATACTGATTACATTTATTTGTTATCAAAAGAGCAGCTAGAGCTTAACGAAACCGTAAGCCGCTTAAAACGACGTGGCTTAACACCGTTATTGCACACGGGTTGGCGCCAACCTGAAAGTAATATTCGTAACGCGACACCTATGTATTTGTATGGTGGTAAGAACTTGTCGGCAGTTATCAATAAGTCAGAAAATGAGCAATCACTTGAACAAATGCTTAATGAATATACGCAATTTGAACAAAGCGAGGCAATTGATTTAAATGGCGTACCACAAAGTTCAGACATAGATGCGTTTCCAAGCGATATTGTTAACGACTTTGAAACGTTTGAAGACACTCCTAGCCCGCTTTTAACTGAACAAACATGGCAGCTACAAGGTAAATTTAAAGTATTTATTCGCCGCAATTATCTCAATATTGAAGCCGATTTTGATCTTAACGAGTTAGTGGAACAGACCGTTGACAACATCAACTTTACAGATGCTGACAATGGCTTGGCTTTGCAACAACTCACTGAAACTGTATTAAAAACTGAACGATTTTCACAATTCCGTCGTGTGATAAGCTCCGAAATACATTATTTCGACCATCCAAAGCTCGGCATTATTATGCAAATTCGTCGTTATAACCATTAAGGACTTTGTCTTATGAAAAAATTATTTATTACTGCTGCACTACTTACGTTAACTGCATGTTCAAAAGTGACCTTAGAAAACTACGAAAAAATTAAAGTAGGTCAAGACAAGCAAGAAGTTGAAGCGATCCTTGGCAGCGCATCACAATGTGAAGAAAAAACCATGCACACAGACTGTACTTGGGGCAATGACAGCACAAACATTAAAGTAACCTTTGTAGGCGGTAAGGTAACCCTTTACTCAGAGAAAGGCCTTTAATCGCTTAACCAATTGACCCGTCCTAGCATGGGTTGACACTTTTTTTAATAAAACGCTCGATGTACTTCATCGGGCGTTTTGTATTTTAAGGCCGTATGTGGTCTTCTTTGATTATAGGTATCAATGGATTGTTTCACCATTTTCGTAGCTTCTTCCAAGTTATTGGGCTTTGTTAGTAAATATTCATTTTTCAGGATCCCGTTTACGCGTTCCGCCAAGGCATTTTGGTAGCAGTCATATCCATCTGTCATTGAGCACGTTATGCCATATTCTTCGTGTATGCGTTGGTACTCTTTAGCGCAATATTGAATACCTCTATCTGAATGATGGATAAGAGGTGAAATGACTTTTCTATTTTTTAACGCTTGTTTAAACGCCTGTTTTACTGAACTCGTTTTTAAATTATCACTTAAGTTATAGCCCACTATTTTTCTAGAGTAAGCATCCGTTACTAGACTTAGATAGGACTCGCATTCTTTCGTTGGCAGGTAAGTGATATCCGCCACCCATAATTGCTCTGGACGAGTTAATTCAAT
>NZ_LKBD01000016.1 GCF_001399975.1 Pseudoalteromonas sp. P1-9 | reverse complement strand
ATGTTGCTGATGTAAACGTTGAAGCAGCTGCCCTTGAAGATGAAATAATCTCTGAAGAGTTAGACGAACCAGTAGAAGAATTTCTCGAACAATCGCTAGATGAAGCACTTGAAGAGTCGTTGGATGATTCACTTGCATCAAGTGAAGAGACGTTAGCGGGATTAGATGAACTTGATGCGATTGAGCCTGAAGCGGATGAAATAGAAGCGCTTGAATCTGATGAAGCGTCTAGTGAAGCTGAAATTGATGTTGATGATGTAAACGATGAAGCTGCAGCCCTTGAAGACGAAATCATCTCTGAAGAATTAGACGAGCCTGTAGAAGAATCAGTTGAAGAGTCACTTGAAGAATCATTAGATGATTCACCTGTATCTAATGAAGAGGCGTTAGACGAGTTCGATGAACTTGATGCAATTGAGCCAACAGCCTCAGAAGATATTGACGCACTTGAGTCTGATTTAACGGATATTGATGCTAACAACTTCGAAAATTTAACTGAGCAAACGGCCGAGCATGATTTATCGATGCTTGATGAATCTGCATCTGACGTGCAAACAGCAGATGAAGCGTTACTCGATGCACTTGATGGTGACGATGCATTATTAGATGCGCTTGATGAGCCCCTTGAAATAGCTGAGCAGACTGAATCAGTAGAAAGTGATGAGGTAACGGATACGCTTGAGTCAGAGCAATTGCTTGAAGATATGGCTTTTCCTGATGGTGAATCGTTAAGCGACGATGAATTAGAGAATGATCTTAATGACGCGCTTGATATTGGCATCGACGACAGCATTCTATCTGAAGAAAATGTTGATTTTGGTGATGATCCATTAGCAATTGATGTCGATCTCGGTGCTGAAGATGAGCGTCTGTCTGAGCAATTTGAAAGTGACGAGCAATTACGCGCCGATACGCCAAGTCAAACGCTTGATGAATACCCAGAACTTGAACTGGATGAAGCGCTTGAAGAATTGGATGCGCCAGTGTTTGATAACGAGCAACCGTTACCAGAAATTGAACAAGCGCAAGCAATTAATGATGAAGTCATTACAACAGAAGATTTATCAGCGACAGAATCAGAAAATGACGACTTACTTGATGATGATTTGTTAGGTAGTGACTTAGACAATAGCAATGATATGCTAATCGATGAGCTAGAGAGCACTGACTTTGACAGCTTGTTGAATGAATTAGCTGAGCCTGAGCCTATTTCTAGTGAATCTCAGAAAGATTTTGAATTAGATTTTGATTCTTTGCTTGATGAAAAGTCAGAAGCGCAACCGTTTGAAGTAGAAGAGATTGATACTGCCGAATCAGATTATTTAGATATTGATGATCTGCTTGACGAAAGTGATGACTTAGATGTCGATAATGAGCCTTATCAAAATGTTGATATGGACGTTGGTTTAGGTGATTTTGACGATTTACTGGCAGGGGAAGATTCGCTCGATGTAGATACCGAGAACCAAGGCTTTTCTGCAAAACTAGACCTTGCCCGCGCGTACCTTGAAATTAACGATTCAGAAAGTGCGCTGAAAGTTATTGACGAAGTGATCAAAGACGGACCGCCAGAAGTACAAGACGAAGCGATTGCATTAAAACAGCAACTGTCTTAAGTTTAATTTGAAAAAGCCCGCATAGCGGGCTTTTTTATACTTGGTATCAAGGCAAGCTCTCGGTATAATTAGGGTTTTTCAAATTCACGGAATAGTGTTCATGCGAGTCGCTCTAGGCGTAGAATATGATGGTTCTCAGTACAGTGGTTGGCAGCGCCAACAACACGTAAACAGTGTACAAGAAGAGCTCGAAAACGCGCTTTCAAAGATCTGTAACGAAAAAATAGAAGTGACTTGTGCGGGTAGAACCGATGCTGGTGTACATGGAACAGGGCAGGTAGTGCATTTTGATACCACCGCTGACAGAGCCATGGTGGCGTTTACGCTCGGTGTGAATGCCAACTTACCGGATGCCATTGCAATTCGCTGGGCAAAACAAGTAAGTGAAGACTTTCATGCGCGTTATAGCGCAACAGCAAGACGCTATCGCTACATTATATATAACAGTACTTATCGACCAGGCATTTTACGTTCGGGTCTTAGTCATTATCACCACCCACTCGATGTAAAACAAATGCAGTTAGCTGCGCCTTATTTGTTGGGCGAGCAAGATTTTACATCGGTGCGCGCTGTGCATTGTCAATCAAAAACGCCGTTTCGAAACATTCTGCATTTAAATGTTGAACGTTATAACGACTTTATTGTGATTGATATTAAAGCCAATGCGTTTGTGCATCACATGGTACGAAATATTGCCGGATGTTTAATTGATATTGGCCAAGGCAAGTACCCACCAGAGTGGATGCAACACGTATTAGCGCTTAAAGATCGCACCCAGGCATCTGCAACGGCAAAGCCTGGTGGGTTATATTTAGTGGAAGTGGATTATCCTGAACATTTTGAAATACCTAAATCGAATCCAGGGCCGCTATTTTTACCAAATAGCTTATAAAAAAACCGATTAATTAACACAATTTAGCGACATATTAGACCAGTTTTTTATACCTTAGTCGCACGATTAGTGTTTTAATTGCAAAAATTTTCTGTGTAGTTCAAAGCAGATATAGCAGTGAGAGAGATTTAAATGAGCTGGTTAGAAAAAATCTTACCAAAAACAACCAAGTCTACGGGTCGTAAAGAAATTCCTGAAGGTGTTTGGGCTAAATGTGGTGATTGTGACACGATCGTTTACAAGGCAGAACTAGAAAAACAACAACATGTTTGCCCTAAATGTGATCATCATATGCGTATCGGCGCACGTAAACGTCTTGAGCAGTTTTTAGATGACGGTGAGCGTCTAGAGCTTGGCCAAGAGTTTGAGCCAAAAGATGTTTTAAAATTTAAAGACTCAAAGAAATACTCAGACCGTATTTCAAGCGCACAAAAAGTAAGTGGCGAAAAAGACGCACTTGTTGCGATGACTGGCCGCTTAAAAGGTGTACCGGTTGCTGCTGTGGCATTTGAATTCTCATTTATGGGTGGTTCAATGGCATCGGTTGTTGGTGCGCGCTTTGTTGAAGCAGTTAACAAATGCTTAGAGCATAAAATGCCGCTAATTTGTTTCTCTGCATCAGGTGGTGCACGTATGCAAGAAGCCCTTATGTCACTAATGCAAATGGCAAAAACCAGTGCTGCACTGGACAAAATGAGCGAGCAAGGCTTGCCGTTTATTTCTGTACTTACTGACCCAACTATGGGTGGTGTTTCTGCATCATTAGCAATGCTAGGTGATATTAATATTGCTGAGCCGAAAGCACTAATTGGTTTTGCCGGTCCGCGTGTAATTGAGCAAACAGTACGTGAAACGTTACCAGAAGGTTTTCAGCGTTCTGAGTTCCTTTTAGAGCACGGCGCAATTGATATGATTGTTGACCGTCGTGAAATGCGTGACACCATTGCACGCCTAGTTGCGAAATATATGCACTTGCCGTCAACTGAACAAGAGCATAGAATTGCATAATCTAAACTGATTTAGCAACTTATTGCACTATGACACATGTTGTACCAAGCCAATCATCGAGTCTAGATGATTGGCTTTGTTATTTAGAAAGTATTCATCCTTCAAACATTGATATGGGTTTAACGCGCGTTCGCCTGGTCGGTGAAAAGCTCGGTTATACCACACTTCCTAATGTTATTTTAATCGCAGGTACCAATGGTAAAGGCACAACAGCACGTTGTTTAGAAGCCTTATTACTATCTCAAGGTTATTCAGTTGGCACTTATGCATCTCCCCATTTAATTCGTTATAACGAACGTGTACGTATTAATGGTTCGGAATTATCAGACCAAGATCATGTTGCAGCGTTTCATGCGCTAGAGCAGGGGCGTGGTGATATTAGTCTGACTTATTTTGAATTTGGTACACTGGCGGCACTTGAAGTATTTAAGCAAAAACAGCCAGATTACATTTTGTTAGAAGTAGGATTAGGCGGGCGCTTAGACGCAACTAATATTGTAGAGCCTATCGCTTCTGTTATTACTACTATCGATTTAGACCATAAAGAATACTTAGGTGATACACGTGAGTTGGTCGGTCGCGAAAAAGCAGGTATTTTCAGAGCTAATGCACCTGCGATTGTTGGTGATTTGGCTATACCAAGCTCTATTTGGCAATATGCAAAAGAGCTGGGCACACAGGTAACTGCGGCACAGCAAAACTATTCATTTGCACTGACAGCTGATTTGCTAACATACCAAAATGGCGATTTAACTTTGTCTTTACCGGTACCGAATATTCCAGCGCAAAATGTGGCAACGGCGATTACAACGCTTTACACATTAGGTTTGCTGCCAAATGAAAATACCATTTGTGATGTATTGACTAACCTTACGGTTGAAGGACGTTTTCAATGCTTGAGCGAACAGCCGCTGGTGTATGCAGATGTTGCACATAACCCTGAATCGGCACGATATTTAGCATCGAAATTAGCGACATTTCAAGCACAGGGAAAAACGATTATTGCACTTGCCGGTATGTTGCAAGACAAAGATCAAAAAGCCGTGTTCAATGCGGTTAAGTCAAATATTGATCAATGGCATTTAGCCAATCTAACGTGCTTTAGAGGCGATAAAGCCGATAATTTATTACAGCAATTACACAGTGAAGTGGACACGGCAAACGCAACAATTCATGACAGTGTGGCAAGCGGCTTGCAAACGGTTTTAGCAAATATGACCGAAGATCAGTTGCTAATTGTATTTGGCTCATTCTACACTGTGGCTGATGCAATCGCGTTTTGGCAAAATAAGGAGTAAAGGTGAATAGTCAATTTATCAATCGCTTAGTGGGTACGGTTATTGTTGTAACAGCGGCGATTGTATTTATTCCTAATATATTAGATGGCGAAAAAGTACAAAAACGCGAAACGTTTAAAGATATACCTGAACGCCCAGAATTTAAAGCTATCGATTTAGATCCAGAACCAGATCAAGTGCTTGCACGCGAGTCATTGCCAAGTACGCCAGTGATTGAAGAAGCCGCAATCGATGAAGGCGAAAATTCGCCATTCAATATTGATTTGGTTGAAAAAGCGCAAAATGAAGCTGAGTTTACGGAAGAAAAGAAAGTCGCAACGGTTGATTTAGGTGAAACACCAACAGTGAACGATACTAAGGTTGAACCAAAAGTTGCGGTTAAACGACCTGAAAAAAGTAATCTTGAGGATTTCGCTTGGGTGATTCAATTAGGTAGTTTTTCGCATAAAGCGAACGTTGAATCGTTACTAGCGAAGCTTAAAGGTGCGGGCTTTACCGCATTTACAAAACCGATTAAAACCCCATCAGGCACACTAACAAAAGTGTTTGTAGGGCCTGAGCTTGATAAGCAAAAGTTAGAATCACAATTACCCCAATTGAAAAAATTAACCAAGCTGAATGGCCGAGTGACACAATTTGAAATCACAAATTGAGCTGGCAATTAGGCGTAAGCTTATATAAAATGCGCGCGAAACATAAAAGGGCAGGTTAATATGATCTGGGTAGATTACACCATTTTGGGTATCATCGGACTTTCATCCTTAGTAAGTTTGATGCGCGGCTTTGTTAAAGAAGCAATGTCGCTTGCTGTATGGATCGCTGCCTTTTTTATCTCAAGCATGTTTTATGAACATCTCGCCGTCTTCCTTGCTGACACTATCTCCGAACCCCTAGTACGTAATGGCGCTGCAATCGCAATCTTGTTTTTCTCTACCTTGATTGTTGGCAGTTTAGTGAATTATGTACTTGGAGAACTCGTTCAGCGCACAGGTTTATCAGGTACAGACCGAATTATTGGTTTAGTGTTTGGCGCATTGCGTGGCGTGCTCATAATTAGTGCACTATTATTTTTTCTCGATGCTTTCACCAGTGCCCCAAGTAAAGACTGGTGGAGTAGTTCAAGTTTAATTCCAGAGTTTAGCTTTATTATCGAATGGTTTTTTGAATACCTCGAAGATAATTCAAGCTTCTTAACTCAATAACCCCTTATCAGGCGAGGATTTTTCTCATGTGTGGTATCGTTGGTATCGTCGGAACTACCCCGGTAAATCAAACTCTTTATGACGGTTTAACCGTTTTACAACACCGTGGTCAGGATGCGGCGGGTATTATTACCATTGACAATAACACCTTTAGCTTACGTAAAGACAATGGCCTAGTGAAAGATGTATTTCACACACGCCATATGAAGCGTTTACAAGGCGATATGGGTATTGGTCATGTTCGTTACCCAACGGCAGGTTCTTCGAGCTCAGCTGAAGCACAACCGTTCTACGTAAACTCGCCATTCGGTATTGCGCTTGCGCACAATGGCAACTTAACCAATGCAGAAGCGTTAAAAGAAGACTTATTTAAAACAGCAATGCGTCACGTAAATACGACGTCAGACTCTGAAATTTTACTTAACATCTTAGCGCATGAGCTAGCCAAGCCGAATAAACTTGAGCTATCGCCTGAAGATGTATTCACTGCAGTAACAACGGTAAATAGCAAAGTTGTTGGTGGTTACGCGTCAATTGCGATGATTATCGGTCACGGTATGATTGCATTTCGTGATGCTAACGGTATTCGTCCACTTGTATTTGGTAAACGCGAAACTGAGCAGGGTGTTGAGTACATGTTTGCATCAGAAAGCGTTGCACTAGATGCTTGTGGTTTTGAATTTATTCGTGATGTTGCGCCAGGCGAAGCCATTTTTGTATCAAAAGACGGTCAGCTACATTCACAACATTGCGCACAAAATGCAGCATACAGCCCATGTATTTTTGAATTTGTATACTTTGCACGTCCAGATTCGACAATCGATAAAATCTCGGTTTACGCTGCACGTGTAAACATGGGTACTAAACTAGGTGAAAAAGTAAAACGCGAGTGGGCTGACAAAGAAATTGATGTTGTTATTCCAATTCCTGAAACTTCGTGTGATATCGCACTAGAAATGGCAAACGTACTTGAGCTTCCTTATCGTCAGGGCTTCGTTAAAAACCGTTACATCGGTCGTACCTTTATTATGCCTGGTCAAGAAATGCGTAAAAAATCGGTTCGCCGTAAGCTAAATGCCATCGCACAAGAGTTTAAAAGTAAAAACGTATTACTTGTAGATGACTCAATTGTACGTGGTACAACATCGGCACAGATTGTTGAAATGGCGCGCGAAGCAGGTGCTAAAAATGTTTATTTCGCATCAGCAGCACCGGAAATTCGTTTCCCTAACGTATATGGTGTTGATATGCCATCAGCGCAAGAACTGATTGCGCATGGCCGCGAAGTTGAAGACATCAATGCAAGCATTGGTGCAGATGGACTAATTTATCAATCGCTGCCTGATCTTATTAGTGCAGTAAGCAAAGAAAACCCTGAAATTACTAATTTTGAAACATCTGTATTCGATGGTAACTATGTTACAGGTGATATTGACCAAGCTTATTTAAATCGTATCGATGCACTGCGTAATGATGCAGCTAAATCTGGTCGCGAATCAGCGATGTCATCGGGTTTAGAATTGCATAACCAAGATGCGAGTGAATAATTTCTAAGAAGTAAATCGATAAAAAAGGAGCTATTTAGCTCCTTTTTGTTTTTTTAACTATATAGTTTGCTGGAAATAGGAATTTATTGGGTTTAGCCCGATGTAAACATAGGGCCAAAACCCGATGTCCACATAATCGCGGTTGCCGCAAGAATTATCACCAGTAACACTAAACCGCAGGTCACTACTGAACTTGCGTAAATAAAGCCTCGCTCTTCAGGAATGTGCATTAAAATAGGTACGCCGGTATACAATAAGTAGACTGAGTAAGCGACCGCGCCACAACCCACAATCACGATAAACCATAGCTCTGGATATACCGCCGCTAGTGCCGACATGAAAATAGGTGTTGAAGTGTAAGCGGCAAGCTCAAGTGTTTGTGTATAACTTGGCTCTGCACCAAACGTAATTGCCATCCAATGTGCTAGGTAGGCGAGTGTAAATACGCCGGCAATGAGGGCGAAGTACATTGATATAGCAAGTAGCATTGCGCTTGATTCAGTTAAGAAAATCCGGTCGCCTACGCCAACACTCCAGCCTAAGTAAACCGATGAAAAATACCCCATAATGCTTGGTACTAAAGCAATCAGTAAAATATGTGACATGCTGTATCCAAAGCTTTCGTGGCGAGCATCAATTGTTTGCCATTCTTCTTTTGGGTGAGCATATAAGCCCCAAAGATGATTTAATATCATAGTGTGTTCCTTGTATTACCCTACACGGATTGGCTAATGTGGTTTTTGACTTCAAATTCATCACTTAGCGTTTGTTGTTTTTTTAAACAAGCTCACTACTACTTATTGGTTATTGTTAATAAAATGTCAAGAAATATAATTTAAGGTTGCTTTTGAAATCTGATAAAGATCAATCTAAGCAAAGGCGGTGCAAGAAGAATCAAGACTTAGTTTAAGTTGTTATGATAAAATTAATTATTATTCATTTTTGTCTAACATAGATATGAGTCTAGCGAAATATCAGGAACTACTTGCGCCCATTTATCAGTTTTTACAGTGTGAAACTCCCGATGAATGGATCACTGAAGCCAAAAAAGCAGAAAACTTACCGGTTTTATTACTCGATCATTTAATTTGTGAATTAAAAGCTGGGCAAACGGCTATGTGGTTAATTCGTAAATATGCCGCAGACAAAAAAAGTGGCGAAGCCTTACTTGAATGGTTTCAGCCATACGAGAAGTTTGTCTATAAAAAAGAAGGTTCGCTTGAATCCTTGGCTGAACATTACAAATTAAGTAAAGAAATTGTTCCAAAGAGTGACTCTAACTTTGGTCAAGACTTAATTGATAAAATGGTATTGCTAATTAAAGAAGAGCTTCATCATTTTTACCAAGTATTAGAGATAATGGCTGCTCGTGGTATTGATTATGAAAATATTACGGCAAGCCGTTACGCTAAAGGCATGATGACTCATGTACGTACTCACGAGCCTGCGATTTTGGTAGATAAACTGATTTGTGGCGCTTACATTGAGGCACGTTCTTGCGAGCGTTTTGCCAAGCTCGCACCACACTTAGATGATGAACTGTGTAAGTTCTATATTTCATTGCTTCGCTCAGAAGCGCGTCATTATGAAGATTATCTGGCCCTTGCAGAGCAAGTTGCCGGAGAAGATATTTCCGATCGCGTAAAGTTTTTCGGTGAAATAGAAGCCGAACTTATTTCATCACCGGATGATGATTTTAAATTTCACAGTGGAAAACCAAAAGAGCGCAGTTAGCGCTCTTTTTGATTGTGTTACATTTTATAAAGGCTCACTAATCAGTTTAATGCCTTGTTGTGATGCCTCGATATACCATAAATCAGTATACCAATCGCCAAGTACATAGCGCGTTTTATTATTATCATACTTATGTACATTAGGGCGGTGAGTGTGGCCGTGGATCATCTGGCTGACGTTAAATTTAGTAAAGATGTCACTCACAGCTTGCTCGTTAACATCCATAATGGCCTGTGACTTCATTTTTTTTGATTGTTTGCTGTGCGCACGAATCTTAGCCGCTTTTTTTTGGCGAAAACTGAGCGGTAAATTAAGCATTAATGTTTGCCACCACCAAGAGCGACTCTTTTTACGGAATTTTTGGTATTCGATATCGTCGGTGCAGAGCTCATCGCCATGACAAACTAGCGTTGGCGTGCCGTATAAATTAATGATTGTTTGCTCTGGCAGGAGCGTCATATTGCAGGCTTTGGCGTAGCGCTTTTTAATTAAAAAGTCGCGATTACCATGGGTAAAATAGAGTTTTACCCCTGCCTGACTCAATTCGTTTAATTCATTGGCAACTTTTTGATTGAGTGCTGTTTGATTGTCATCGCCAATCCAGGCTTCAAAAAAGTCACCCAAAATATACAGGGCATCTACCGATTTTGCGTTCTGCTTTAAGTTATCTATAAAGTTAAAAAAGCCTTGATTGATCAAGGAGGTGTCGTCGCTTAAGTGCAGATCTGCAATAAAGTAGGTTTTATTCATAGTAGGTAAGAATTTGCCCCAGTTACCCGAGGCAAATATGCTTATTAAGCGTCGATAGTTGCGCTTTCAATCACAACTGAATCAAGCGGCACGTCTTGGTGGAAACCATAACTACCTGTTGGTACTGCTTTGATTTTCTCTACGATGTCCATGCCTTCAACAATCTCGCCAAATACACAGTAACCCCAACCTTGCGATGTTTCGCTAGTGAAGTTTAAGAAGTCATTGTTGTTCACATTAATGAAAAACTGTGCTGTTGCTGAGTGTGGATCTGGCGTACGCGCCATTGCAACCGTGCCTACTTTGTTTTCTAGGCCGTTATTTGCTTCGTTTTCAATTGGTGCTTGTACGTCTTTTTGTTCCATGTCAGCAGTGAAACCACCACCTTGAACCATAAAGCCGTCAATAACACGGTGAAAGATAGTACCGTCGTAAAAACCCGATTTTACGTAGTTAATAAAGTTTTCTACTGTTTTCGGTGCTTTTTCTGCATTTAAAGCGATTTTGATGTCGCCAAAATTGGTTTTAATAGTAACCATGTTTATTCCAACTGTTAGTTTTTAATAAGTGTCAGGCTATTTTATAAAATATCTGGTAATAGAACAAAGAAAGATTTATCCGTAAACCACAACCATGTTAAAATGCGGCTTTAGTATGCGCAAACATAGAGGAAATTATAAATGTTGCAGATTTACAACACACTTACACGACAAAAAGAAGCCTTTAAACCACTTGTAGCTGGCAAAGTAGGCATGTATGTGTGTGGTATCACCATTTATGATTACTGTCACGTTGGTCATGCACGCACATATGTGTCGTTTGATGTGATGAATCGTTTTCTTCGCCACAGTGGCTTTGATGTTACTTATGTACGTAATATCACAGACGTTGATGATAAAATTATTAAACGTGCAAACGAAAATGGTGAAGCAATTGATGCGCTAACCGTACGTATGACCAAAGCGATGCACGAAGATTTTGATGCGCTGAATATGTTGCCCGCTGATATCGAGCCAACAGTAACCGGTCATATGGATGAAATCATTGAGATGATTGAACGTTTGATTGAAAAAAAGAATGCCTATGTAGCAAGCAATGGTGATGTGCTTTTCGATGTATCAACCTTTGAGCAGTACGGTTCACTGTCGCAGCAAGATTTAGATATGTTGCAAGCAGGTGCGCGCGTAGACGTTGCTGAAGGCAAAGACGATCCACTTGATTTTGTTCTTTGGAAAAAAGCCAAAGTAGACGAACCATCATGGTCAAGTCCGTGGGGTGAAGGCCGCCCAGGTTGGCATATTGAGTGTTCAGCAATGAGCAACAAGCATTTAGGCGCGCATTTTGATATTCACGGTGGTGGTTCAGATTTACAATTCCCTCACCATGAAAATGAAATTGCCCAGTCATGCTGCGCTACCGGTGAAAAGTATGTGAATACGTGGATCCACACTGGCATGGTACAAGTAAATAAAGAAAAAATGTCTAAGTCGTTAGGCAACTTCTTTACACTGCGTGATGTACTGAAAGAGTATGACCGTGAATCGGTACGCTTTTTCTTAATTAACGGTCATTATCGTAGTCAGCTAAATTACTCAACCGAGAATTTAGAACAAGCGCGTGCAGCAATGGAGCGTATCTATACTGCACTTCGTGGTGTTGAGGTGGTCGAAACTTCACTTGAAAATGACTATGTAGCACGCTTTAACACTGCGATGAATGATGATTTCAATACGCCTGAAGCACTACCTGTTATTTTTGAACTGGCAAAAGAAATTAACCGTTTAAAAGATGAAGATGCGAACCAAGCTGGTCAACTTGCATTTATTCTTAAAACACTCGGTGAAATTCTAGGTATCGCACAGCAAAATCCTGAAAGCTTTTTGCAAGGCGAACAAGCTGATGATGAAGTAGCAGAAATTGAAGCGCTGATTTTACAGCGTAATCAAGCACGTGCTGACAAAAACTGGGCACTAGCAGATGAAGCCCGTGATAAGCTAACCGCTATGGGTGTTGTGCTAGAGGATAGCGCAGGTAAAACAACGTGGCGTAAAGCTTAACGATTTAAGCTATTAATAATAAAAAAGGTTGCCACGGCAACCTTTTTTATTAGAGTGAACTCTAAACTCTAGCTGTGATATGTCTCACATGCTTCAAGCGTGTTAGCAATTAAGCTTGCCACTGTCATTGGGCCAACACCACCTGGTACAGGGGTAATAAAGCTGGCGTTTTCAGCGGCAACATCATATGCCACATCACCCACTAATTGACCTGACTCTAGACGGTTAATACCTACATCAATAACAATGGCGCCTTTTTTAATCCACTCACCAGGAATAAATTCAGCTTTACCTACTGCCACAACAACTAAGTCGGCACGGCGAACATGCTCTTCAAGGTTTTTAGTAAACTTATGACAAACGGTTGTTGTACAACCAGCAAGTAACAATTCTAACGCCATTGGGCGACCTACAATATTAGATGCACCAACAACTACTGCGTCCATACCTTTGTATTTAACGCCAGTTGAATCAAGCAATGTAATAATACCTTTAGGCGTACATGGACGAAGCGCAGGCATACGCTGTGCTAATCGACCTACGTTATAAGGGTGGAAGCCATCAACATCTTTATGTGGTGTAATTCCTTCTAAGATTTGCTCTGCATCTAAACCTTCAGGTAACGGCAGCTGTACTAAGATACCGTCAACTTCTGAGTCATTGTTTAGCTGTTCTACTAAATCGAGTAGTTGCTGTTGTGTTGCATCA
Source organism: Pseudoalteromonas sp. P1-9 (assembly GCF_001399975.1). GTDB lineage: Bacteria > Pseudomonadota > Gammaproteobacteria > Enterobacterales > Alteromonadaceae > Pseudoalteromonas. Next base: position 84,372 of record NZ_LKBD01000016.1, on the reverse strand, counting down.
CCCGGTAAATCGAACGACTTAGACACAAAACCCACTTCTTCACATGCTTTACGTTTTGAGCCAACATAAACTTGACTAGCAGGATCTTGACCTACTAACACAACCGCTAGGCCGGGGGCGCGTAGTCCTTGTGTTTTACGTTCTGCTACACGTTCTGCAACAGATGTTCTAACTTGTTTTGCAATTGCTTTGCCGTCAATGATGTTTGCTGACATTAAAAAACCTACATATAAGATACTAAAGTGTGGAGTGGGGCGCATTTTCTCATGAATTTAAACAATAGCCAACAGGTGTTAGCGGACAAATGTCCGATATGTTTGATTGTCTTTTATGCGTTAAAGTCATGCTTTTAACAAAATGTGAACACTTAGGGTTAAATTTAACCAGTTGAACAGTTTTTTCAAAAAAAAGGTTTGACGGGGCAAGGTCAAATCACTATTATGCACCCCGTTGTTTACGAGCACTCACATGAATGTTCAAAACAGTCGGCGTTTAGCGCAGCTTGGTAGCGCACTTGGTTTGGGTCCAAGGGGTCGCAGGTTCAAATCCTGCAACGCCGACCACTTTTTTATAAAGGGTTTCTGCACGTAAGGTGTGGTTCGAAATGCGCCCGTAGCTCAGCCGGATAGAGCAACGGCCTTCTAAGCCGTCGGTCGAAGGTTCGAATCCTTCCGGGTGCGCCATTTTATAAAAGTAAACAACACACTGCATAAAGTAGTGGCGGCTGTAGCTCAGTTGGTAGAGCCCTGGATTGTGATTCCGGTTGTCGCGAGTTCAAGTCTCGTCAGTCGCCCCATCTTACTTTAGTACTGTTTCGGCGTTTAGCGCAGCTTGGTAGCGCACTTGGTTTGGGTCCAAGGGGTCGCAGGTTCAAATCCTGCAACGCCGACCATTTTTACAGTACACGCATCTTATTGTCGGCGTTTAGCGCAGCTTGGTAGCGCACTTGGTTTGGGTCCAAGGGGTCGCAGGTTCAAATCCTGCAACGCCGACCACTTTATCTCCCTCAAAAATCTTTAATTTCACTTCAAAATTCATCGAAATTATTCATGTTTTTATCCATTTTCATTAATTTCACTAGGATGCTCGACTATCTCAATTATTGCGTTATAATGCCGCGTCTAAAGTTTAACTTGAAACGCTTCATACCAATCTGATAAGCAAATTTGATGGTTTGATTATCAGATTGGTATTAGGGTTATTCCACAGTGAGCAATAAAGCGATACAAACTCTTTTTTGCACATGTCACTGGGTAAAGGAAGGCGTAAAAAACGCCATATTTAAAAGATTGAGGTAAAACATGCAAGTTTCTGTTGAGACTACTCAAGGCCTAGAGCGCCGCATTACAATCACTGTTCCAGCTGAGAACATTGATACAGAAGTTAAAAAACGCTTACAACAACTTTCAAAAACACAGCGTATCGATGGTTTCCGTCCAGGCAAGGTTCCTGTGTCAATCATCAATAAGCGTTATGGTGCAGCAGTACGTCAAGAAGTTGCTGGTGACCTTATGCAACGTCAGTACATTGATGCGGTAATCGCTGAGAAACTAAACCCAGCTGGCGCGCCTTCATTCGAGCCAAAAACGCTTGAAGCTGGTAAAGACCTAGAATTCTCTGCAACTTTTGAGGTTTACCCAGAAGTTGAAATCAAAGATTTAGAAAAAATCTCAGTAGAGAAGCCAGTTGCAGAAGTAACTGACGCAGATCTTGAAAACATGCTTGTAACACTTCGCAAGCAGCACGCTACTTGGGTTGAGACTGAAGAAGCAGCTGCTGAAGAAAGCCGTGTAACAATCGATTTCGTTGGTACTATCGACGGTGAAGATTTTGAAGGCGGTAAAGCTGAAAACTTCCCACTAGAACTTGGTCAAGGGCGTATGATCCCTGGTTTCGAAGACGGTATCGTTGGTAAAAAAGCGGGCGAAGAAGTTGTTGTTGACGTAACGTTCCCTGAAGAATACCACGCAGAAAACCTTAAAGGTAAGCCTGCTCAGTTCACTATCACTGTAAACAAAGTTGAAGCTCAAGAACTTCCTGAACTTACAGATGAGTTCGCAGTAACATTCGGTGTTGCAGAAGGCGGTTTAGACGCACTTAAAGAAGAAGTGAAGAAAAACATGAGCCGTGAACTTGACCAAGCTGTTAAAGCACAGGTTAAAGATCAGGTAATCAAAGGTCTTCTTGAAACTAACGAAATCGAAGCGCCTAAAGCACTTATCGGTCAAGAAATCGACGTACTTCGTCAGCAAGCGGCACAACGTTTTGGCGGCGACGCTAAAAACATGCCTGAGCTTCCAGCTGAGCTATTCCAAGAGCAAGCAGCGACTCGCGTAAAGACTGGCCTACTTTTAGGTGAAGTAATCAAGTCAAACGAGATCACAGCTGACGACGCTAAAGTTGAAGAGCTAATCGCAACTATGGCTTCAGCATACGAAGATCCGACTGAAGTTGTTGAGTACTACAAGTCAAACGAGCAACTTATGCAACAGATGCGTAATGTAGCACTTGAAGAAGCTGCAATCGATTCAGTACTTGCAAAAGCAACTGTTTCAGAAGTAGCAAAAGGCTTTGACGACATCATGAATCCACAAGCTGCGCAATAAGTCATTGACTTAAACGTTAGCTAACGATTAAATGGCTCGTGTATCTCTGCAAAATTTGCAGTTTGTACCGGGCCATTTTTATTGCCGGTAATCTGATAATCAGTTGGAATATTAATTCCGCATAGTTTCAGCGTCATATGTTAACAAAATTACGTTTGGACTTTGTTAGCACAAAAGGAAAGTATTAATAATGTTAAATAACCCAGTCGATCCTTTAAATGCATTAGTGCCTATGGTAGTTGAGCAAACTGCTAAAGGTGAGCGCTCATACGACATCTATTCGCGATTATTAAAAGAACGTGTTATCTTTCTAACAGGTCAAGTTGAAGACAATATGGCTAACTTAATTGTGGCTCAATTATTGTTTTTAGAATCAGAAAACCCTGAAAAAGACATTTTTATTTATATTAACTCGCCAGGTGGCTCGGTTACTGCGGGTATGGCAATTTACGATACCATGAAGTTTATCAAGCCAAATATCAGTACGGTATGTATGGGTCAAGCGGCAAGCATGGGCGCATTTTTGTTATCAGGTGGTACTAAAGGCAAACGTTTCTGTTTACCAAATTCTCGTGTGATGATTCACCAACCACTGGGTGGCTTCCAAGGTCAGGCATCTGATTTTGAAATTCATGCTAAAGAAATTTTATCAATCAAAGATAAACTAAATAGATTAATGGCCGAGCACACTGGACAGCCGTTAGAAGTTGTATCGAATGATACAGATCGTGACAACTTTATGAGTGCTCAGCAAGCAGTTGACTACGGCTTAGTTGACGGCATACTTTCACAGCGAGATTAATTTAGCGTTGCTAATAAACCTTTGCCATAATGGTAAAGCAGCTCGTTGTAAACAAACGCCTTTTATTTAGGTAAAATAAAAGGTCGGGAAGAATATTAAGAGGTAGCTTAATGTCTGAAAATCGGAGTGACGGCGATAAGAGCGGAAAATTACTCTACTGCTCATTTTGCGGTAAAAGCCAGCACGAAGTTCGTAAACTTATCGCAGGACCATCTGTGTATATCTGTGATGAGTGTGTTGAACTGTGTAATGACATTATTCGTGAAGAAGTAAAAGATATTGCGCCAGCACAAGCTAGCCAAGATCGCTTACCAACACCAAAAGAAATTCGTAGTAACTTAGATGACTATGTAATTGGTCAAGAGCATGCGAAGAAAGTACTTTCGGTTGCAGTATACAATCACTACAAACGTTTACGTCATTTAACTGGCAAAAACCCTGTAGAGCTAGGTAAAAGTAATATTTTGCTTATCGGTCCAACAGGTAGTGGTAAAACATTACTTGCTGAAACCATGGCTAAGCTACTTGATGTACCATTTACGATGGCAGATGCAACCACGTTAACTGAAGCAGGTTACGTGGGTGAAGATGTAGAAAACATCATTCAAAAGCTGCTACAGAAATGTGATTACGATGTTGAAAAAGCGCAGCGTGGTATTGTTTATATTGATGAAATTGACAAAATTTCACGTAAAGCAGACAACCCATCGATTACTCGTGATGTATCGGGTGAAGGTGTGCAGCAAGCATTACTTAAGCTAATTGAAGGTACGGTAGCGTCAGTTCCACCACAAGGTGGCCGTAAGCATCCACAGCAAGAGTTTCTGCAAGTAGATACATCTAAAATCTTATTTATCTGTGGCGGTGCATTTGCAGGCCTAGATAAAGTGATTGAAGCGCGTGGTAGCAAAAATACCGGTATTGGCTTTGGTGTCGATGTAAAATCAAGCGATTCAAAACGTTCACTTACGGAAGCGTTCCAAGATGTTGAACCGGAAGACTTGGTTAAATATGGTCTTATTCCTGAGTTTATTGGTCGTCTACCGGTTGTTGCAACACTAGGTGAACTTGACGAGGCTGCACTTGTGCAAATCTTAAGTGAGCCGAAAAACGCATTAACCAAGCAATATGGTTCATTGTTTGAAATGGAAAACGTTGAGCTAGAATTCCGCGAAGACGCACTTAAAGCGATTGCGCATAAAGCAATGGAGCGCAAAACAGGTGCACGTGGCCTACGTTCAATTGTTGAAGGTGTACTGCTTGATACTATGTACGAGTTACCATCAATGGATGAAGTATCGAAAGTCGTAATCGATGAAACAGTAATCAAAGGTGAGTCAGACCCAATTCTGATTTACGAGAATGCAACGCCTGATAAAGCAGTATCAGAATAGTTGTTTGATTATTGAACGAAAAAGGGGCCAAATGGCTCCTTTTTTTATAAAAGCATTGATCTCTTGATTAACTATCCCCATATTCACAAATAATCTAAAAATTTATAATTTGCTGACTAAACTGAATACAGTTTAAAAAAGCTAAAGTTACCAGTTTTACGCAAGGAACAAGTATGACCCTTGAACGTACCGATACGATTGAAATTCCAGTTCTCGCACTACGCGATGTAGTTGTGTATCCACACATGGTTATTCCGCTCTTTGTTGGCCGTGAAAAGTCAATAAAATGCTTAGAAGCCGCAATGGATAATGATAAGCAAGTGTTGCTTGTTGCACAAAAAGACTCAAATATCGATGAGCCAGAAGCGTCAGATATTTATGAAGTAGGCACAGTTGCCACTATTTTACAGTTATTAAAACTGCCAGATGGTACTGTTAAGGTACTTGTTGAAGGTACGCAACGTGCTGCAGTAAAAGAATTTGTAAGCACTGATGAGTTTTTTGTTGCGACTGCCGAGTTTTTAGAATCAACCGAAATCCCAGAAGCTGAGCAAGATGTATTTATGCGCAGCGCTGTAAGCCAGTTTGAAGGCTACGTTAAGCTAAACAAAAAGATTGCACCAGAAGTATTGAGCTCAGTGCAAGGTATTGAAGAAACAGCGCGCCTAGCTGATACCATGGCTGCACATATGCCACTAAAAGTGTCTGAAAAGCAAAAAGCGCTCGAATACGCTGATGTTAAAGAGCGTTTAGAGTTTTTAATGGCGCTGATGGAAGGCGAAATCGACTTATTGCAAGTTGAGAAGAAGATTCGCTCACGCGTTAAAAAGCAAATGGAAAAAAGCCAGCGTGAGTATTACCTCAATGAGCAGATGAAAGCGATTCAAAAAGAATTAGGTGACATGGATGATGTACCTGATGAGTTTGAAGGCTTAACCAAAAAAATTGAAGAAGCGGCAATGCCGGCAGAAGCAGAAGAGAAGACCAAGTCTGAGCTAAACAAGCTGAAGATGATGTCACCAATGTCTGCTGAGGCGACCGTGGTACGTACTTACATTGATACAATGATAGGTGTACCTTGGAAAAAACGCTCTAAGGTTAAAAAAGACCTCGCGAAAGCAGAGGAGATTTTAGATGCCGATCACTATGGTCTTGATAAAGTTAAAGAACGCATTATTGAGTATCTAGCAGTACAACACCGTACCAATAAGCTAAAAGGCCCAATTTTGTGTTTAGTGGGTCCTCCTGGTGTTGGTAAAACGTCACTAGGCCAATCAATTGCTCGCTCAACAGGCCGTAAGTATGTGCGTATGGCGCTCGGTGGTGTGCGTGATGAAGCTGAAATTCGCGGTCACCGTCGTACTTACATCGGCTCGATGCCGGGTAAAATCGTACAGAATATGTCGAAAGTAGGCGTTAAAAACCCGTTATTCTTATTAGATGAAATCGATAAAATGTCGTCTGATATGCGTGGTGATCCGTCATCTGCATTATTAGAAGTACTTGATCCTGAACAAAATACAAGCTTTAACGACCACTACTTAGAAGTGGATTACGACTTAAGTGATGTAATGTTTGTGGCAACATCAAACAGCTTCAATATTCCAGGTCCGTTACTGGATCGTATGGAAGTTATTCGTCTTTCTGGTTACACCGAAGATGAAAAGCTGAATATCTCGATTCGTCACTTAATTCCAAAGCAAATTAAACGCAATGGATTAAAAGAATCTGAAATTTCAATTGAAGACAGTGCAATTATTGGCATTATACGTTACTACACCCGTGAAGCAGGTGTGCGTAGCTTAGAGCGCGAAATTTCAAAGTTATGTCGTAAAGCAGTTAAAAATATTTTACTAGATAAGTCGCTGAAACAAGTTGTCATTAACGAAGACAACCTAGAAGACTACTTAGGTGTTAAGCGCCATGATTACGGCAAAGCGGAAGATAGCAACAAAGTAGGCCAGGTAACCGGTCTTGCATGGACTGAAGTAGGCGGTGACTTGCTGACTATCGAATGTGCTTCAATGGCGGGCAAAGGTAAGCTTAACTACACAGGTTCACTTGGCGATGTAATGCAAGAGTCGATTCAAGCGGCAATGACAGTCGTACGTAGTCGTGCTGAAGCGCTGCGCATTAATGAAGATTTCTACGAAAAACGCGATATTCACGTTCATGTACCAGAAGGTGCGACACCAAAAGATGGCCCAAGTGCGGGTATTGCAATGGTGACAGGACTTGTATCGAGCTTAATGGGCAATCCAGTGCGCTCAGAAGTGGCGATGACAGGTGAAATCACTTTACGCGGTGAAGTATTGCCAATTGGCGGCTTAAAAGAAAAACTGTTAGCGGCACACCGTGGTGGCATTAAGACCGTGATTATTCCAAAAGAGAATGAGCGTGACTTAAAAGAGATCCCAGAAAACGTAATGGAAGGGCTTTCTATCCACCCTGTTAAGCGAATTGAAGAGGTACTTGAACTCGCTTTAGCTGAGCCAATTGCTAGTTTTTCAATCGAAACGGCAAAAAATTAAAAAAATTCATCAAAAACCGTCGAAAAGGGCTTTTCAAATAAAATGTCTGTGCTAATTTAGGCACTGTAATTTTGCTAGCCCTTTAAATACGGTGATTAGCGCGAATTTTTATTGTTAATTTAACGCATTATTTTGGTGCATTAACTTAGCCTTTGTGTGGTCTTATACCACGATTAAATAATAACAATGGAAGGGGATGATATAGTGAATAAGTCTCAACTAGTTGATCAAATCGCAACAGATGCAGATATTTCTAAAGCAGCGGCAGGCCGTGCGTTAGATTCATTTATCGAATCAGTAACAGGTGCACTAAAAGACGGTGACTCTGTTGCATTAGTAGGTTTTGGTACTTTCTCAGTACGTGAGCGTGCTGCTCGTACAGGCCGTAACCCACAAACTGGTGAATCAATTGAGATTGCTGCAGCAAATATTCCATCTTTTAAAGCGGGTAAAGCGCTAAAAGACGCAGTAAACTAATTGACTGTAGAAGGCTAAACTTGCCAATTTCAAAATAACCTTTGAAACAGCAATTTTAATCTTCAAGTAAAAAGGCGCATCTGCTAAGATGCGCTTTTTACATATATAGCGTGCTGTAATTTCAGTCTGAAATTGACACTGAAACAGAATAAAAGAGAAAAACAATGCTAGAGAGAATTAGAGAAGGCTCACAAGGTGCTACGGCAAAAGTCATTTTAACCTTAGTGATTATATCATTTGCTCTTGCCGGTATTGGTAGTTATTTAGGTCAACCTACGGAAACGCCTGTTGCAACTGTCAATGGCAAGGAAATTAGCCAGATGAGCTTCGCTCGTGCTTACGAGAATGAACGCAGTCGTCTAGAGCAGCAATTTGGTGAATATTTTTCACAAATCGCGTCAGACCCTGCATATGTTGCACGTATGCGTGAAAACGTAATGCAACGTCTAGTGCAACAAGAACTACAAATGCAACTTGCACAAGAACTAGGCCTGCGTGTAAGCGACGAAGCAATCAAAAAAGAAATCCGCAATATTCCTGCATTTCAAGTTGCTGGTCAGTTTAATAATGATCGTTACCTTCAAGTAATTCGCCAAATGAACTATCAGCCTGATGGTTTCCGCGATTACTTACGTAAAGAAATGACGCTAAACCAATTAGCGACAGCGTTAATTGCAACTGACTTCACGTTAGATAACGAGCTTGCGAGTGCAGTAAAACTGCAGAACCAATTACGTGATATTGAAACTGTGACGTTAAGCGCGGCAAACTTCAAAGCAGACGTAACGGTTTCAGAAGACGAAATTAAAGAATACTATCAGCTTAATCAAAACCAGTTTATGGCACCTGAAATGGTGGCATTAGAGTACATTGAGTTAAAAGGTTCAGAGCTACCACTTGAAGAGGCGGTAACAGACGCTGAAGTTGCGGCTAATTACGAAGAAAATAAGGCACTATACATGGAGCCTGAGCGTCGCCGTGTTGCACATATTCTTGTTGAGAACTTAGAAGACGATGCAGCTGCACAAGCAAAAGCGGAAGAAATTTTAGCTGAGTTACAAAACGGTGCTGATTTTGAAAAGCTAGCTGAAGAAAAGTCAGATGACTTAGTCAGCGCGGAGCTAGGTGGTGATCTTGATTGGATCGACCGCGATATGATGGACCCTGAGTTTGAAACGGCAGCGTTCGCGCTTGAAAGCGTAGGCGATATTTCTGAAATCATTAAAACAGAATTCGGTTACCACATCATTAAACTAACAGATTACGAGCCAGAGCAAGTAAAAGAACTTGCTGAAGTATCTGCAGACATCAAGGCGCAGTTAGAACTTGATAAACGTTTAAATCAATTTTATGAAGTACAAACACGTGTTGCAGATCTTGCATTTGAAGTTGCAGACAGCTTAGCAGATGCAGCAGAAGTTGCAGGTGTTGAAGTTAAGAGCACTGAGTTATTCTCACGTAATAACGCACCAGCGCCACTTAACAACCCTAATGTGTTAAACACAGCATTTTCGGTAGAGATTTTAGAAGATGGTGTTAACTCTGAGCTGATTGAAATTGCTGATGAACACATTGTATTTATTCGTGCAAAAGAACATAAAGCGGCAGCGGTAAAACCACTTGAAGAAGTAACCGCGGGTATTCAATTAACACTTGAGAACCAAAAAGCGAGCGAACTTGCAAAATCTAAAGCACAAGAGTTATTCGCAAGCCTACAAGCAGGTACTGCACTTAGCGAAATCGCAACACAAGCAAATGCTGAAGTAGTTGCGACTGAAGCGGTAACACGTCAGTCATTTGCACCATCATATGAAGTAGTTCAAGCTGCATTTAAAATGCCAACACCTAGTGATGCGCAAAGCGCTGAGCTAGTAACACTTGGTAACGGTGATGTTAGCTTAGTTGTGTTAAATAAAGTGTATGACGCACCAGCGGCAGAAATTAACGACCAACTACGTGATGGCATTGCACGTCAGCAAATGAATAAACATTATGAGAGCTTTATCGAAGCGTTAAAAGATGATGCTGAAGTGAAAACAGCAGCAGTTGAAACGCAAGAGCCAAATTTATAATGTTTCGCTATTAAAAAAAGCGCCTAAGGGCGCTTTTTTTGTGTCTTTAATACTTCTTTTAACAGTTATGTTAGTTGGTTTTGGTCATTATGCACTTTGCTTAGTTAGCAAGCATGCGCTCAGCCAACTTAGTTTGTGGCTTTGCAAAGACTTGATGTGTTTCGCCATACTCAACCACCTTGCCTTTGTGAAGCAGTAATAAGCTATCACTCATATGCTTAACTAAGCTTAAGTGGTTAGTGATAAGAATATAACTCAACCCCGTCTCGCGTTGTAATCGCAACAAAAGGTTTACTGTTTGCGCCCGTACGGAAGGGTCGAGCGAGGACAGCGCTTCATCTAACACTAAGATTTTAGGATCGAGAATAATTGCCCGAGCAAGCGCGACGCGCTGGATTTGGCCGCCTGAGAACATATGCGCGTAGTAGTTGCGGTGTTCGGCAAGTAAACCTACGTTCAACAGCGTTTGGTTAATGCGTTCTCTGCGCTGCTGTTTATCTAAGTCGGTATTTAGCACTAAGATTTCGCCCAAGATACTGCCAATAGTATTGCTTGGGTTTAAGCTTTTCATCGGATCTTGGAAAATCAGGCGAATATCTTTACTGTTTTCTACGCGTTTTCCGCTATCTTCAATGATTTGGCCATTTAGTAGAATTTGTCCTGAACTTGCGGTATCAGCGCCGGCTAAAATTTTACCTAATGTACTTTTACCTGAACCTGTTTCACCAATGATGGCGAGCGTTTCACCTTTTCCCAAACAAAACGATACATCAGAGACAGCATTAAACTGCTTACTTCTAAAAAGCCCAGCACGCACGTTAAAGTGTTTGTGCAATGCTTGTACCTTAAGGATTGGTTCCATTAGCACTTTTCCTTGTCTTGATTAAGCGGAAAGTGACAAGCATAGGTGTGACCATGGCTATCTGACACTGGAGGTGTTGCCACACATTCTCGCTGAGCTTGCGGGCAGCGTGGTCCAAGTCGACAACCAATAGGAAGGTGATGCAAGGTCGGGATTGTGCCTTTGAGCGCGTACAACGGTGCTTTATGGGCTAGGCTTTGGTTATATTCAGGTAGACTTTTAAGTAACGCTTGCGTGTAAGGGTGTTTTGGCTTGGTAAATAACGTTTTAGTACGTCCAGCCTCTACCATTTGTCCGCAATATAAAACGTGTAAGCCATGAGTCCAATCACTTAGCTCTGATAATTCATGACTGATCATTAAAATAGACATGCTTTTGAGCTGATTTAAACTGCGTAGCAAACGAAAAATTTGTGCGCGTGTTGTACTTTCAAGCGCTGTTGTCGGCTCATCGGCAATCAGTAACTTAGGCGAGCGTGCAATCGCCATTGCAATCATCACTTTTTGACAAATACCTTCCGAAAGCTCATGGGGATAGCTGTCAAATACGTGCTCATGCTCTTTAATGCCTACTTTGTGTAGTAATGCCTTTGCGCGTTTTTTTAACAATAAGCGCTTTTGAAAAAAGTGACCGTTAATTTTATCGCGCGGAATACTTTCAATCAGCTGATCGTAGATTTTCGCTGTGGGATCTAAACAACTACTGGGTTCTTGATAGATCATCGCGATTTCATTGCCGATTAACTGGCGACGTTTTTCGCCACTTAATCGCATTAAATCAATGCCACGCCAATGCATGCGGTCGGCAGTGATACGCCAGCGCGCATTTAACACACCCATTAACGCCTTTGCGATTAAACTTTTGCCCGAGCCAGATTCACCAACGAGGGCATGCACTTCACCTTCTTTTAGGCTAATACTAACGCGGTCGACCGCGCGGATCACTGTTTCACCGGTATCTAACTCTATCGTTAAGTTACGAATATCGAGCAATTGCATTTAGCTGGCCTTACGTTTTTGCAGTGCTTGGCGCAAACCATCACCAACTAGGTTAGTAGATAAAATAGTAATAAATAGCAAGAAGCCGGGCAGGGCTACTGTCCATGGGGCAAGGTAAATTAAACTTAAGTTTTCTGCCAAAATTGCGCCCCATTCTGCAGTAGGCGGTTGAGCGCCTAATTGCAAAAAGCCTAGTGCTGCGATATCCAGTATGGCAGTCGATAACGACATGGTAAAAATTAATACAATTTGTTCGTATATATTGGGCAAAATACCTTTTAATAGAATGCGCCATTTGCTTGCACCATCAAGGCGGTGGGCAATCACATAGTCTTTGCTTATTTCTTGGCTAACAATATTTCGGATTGAATGAATGTATTGTGGTAACAGTGACAGAATAATTGCCCACACTGTATTCATTAAACCAGGCCCAAGAATTGCCACAATAATAATTGCCAATAATAAACTTGGGATCGCCAGTGTTACATCAAGTAGGTGATTTAAAACCGAAGAACGCCAGCCTTTAGTGAGCGCGGCTAAAATGCCTAAAATGACACCAAAAAGGGTTGTTAATAATGCCGTGATAATGGCAAGACCAAAGGTCATAGTGGCACCGTTCATTAAGCGTGAAAGTAAATCGCGCCCTAGGCCATCGGTTCCAAGCAAAAAGTTTACGCTACCTTGGTCATCCCAAGACGGCGGTAAAATAAGCGAATTATTATGCTGCTCGTTGATACCATAAGGTGCAATAAGCGGCGCAAACATGGCAAGTACCGTTAAAAATAAAAACACCCAAAGACCCAATAACGCAAGGTGGTTCGACTTAAAGTTACGCCACAAATGGCGTAATGGCGACTTGTTTGAGTCTTCGGTAAATAACTTAAACTTTGCCATGACTTTGATTTCTCGAAACTGGGTCTAATAGGTTGTGTAAAATGTCCGCCGCAATATTCGCGATAATCACAAATAACGATACAGTTAATAAGCCACCTGAAATTGCTGGGTAATCACGCTGATAAATACTATTAATCAGCCATTGTCCAACGCCTGGCCATGAGAAAATAACTTCGGTTATCATTGCGAGCGTAATAAGTGTACTAAACTGCAAACCAATTTGTTTAATAATGGGTAGTAGGGCATTTTTCAGCGCATGGCGTGTGATAATTTCATATCGAGTCAAGCCTTTAGCGCGTGCAGTTTTAATATACGGTTTATCTAATACGGTGAGTGTAGAGTCTTTGGTAAAGCGTGTGAGTACGCTGGTTGGATAGGTTGCGAGCACTAACGTTGGTAGTGTTAAGTGTTTAAACGCATCAATAAATGCCTGTTGTTTATAATCGATATCGCTAAGGGCAATATCAATCAAAATAAACCCAGTCGTATCAGGAATTTCATACAGTAAGCCGACGCGGCCACTCATTGGCAGCCAACCTAGCTGTAAGCAAAACACCATGATTAAAATAAGCGCCAGCCAGAATATAGGGGTCGAAATGCCTATCAGTGCAAATGAGTTAATAGTGTAGTCGGGTAGTCGTTTGTGATACGCCGCCGACAAAATCCCCGCCGGAACACCAATAATAATCGACACAATAAGGGCATAAAATGCAAGCTCTATCGTTGCAGGGAAAAGCTCTTTAATATGGTCAAACACCGGTTGTCCTGATGAAAAAGACGTGCCCCAATCACCATGGAAAATATTTGAAATAAACTTGCCATACTGCGCAATATAACCTTTATCTAGGGCATATTTTTGGCTCAGCGCATCGCGTTCCATTGGTGTGGGTGTTTGCACACCACTTAAATTTGAAATCGCTTCACCTGGAAACAAATACGCCAATGAAAACGTAAATGCGCTTAATAACAGCAGCATAAAGAAGAATAGCGTTAGCCTTCTAGCAAGGTAGTCACGTAACATCATTGTGCTTTCCTCGCATTAGCGAGCGAAATACCACCAAATGGTGGCACCTCAACACCTGTGATATGTGTTGATTTAGCCTGAAGGCGCAGTCCGTGGGCAATTGGCAGTAAAGGTAATTCTTGAGCAACCATTTGTTGCGCAGCAAAGTAAATTTCTTTTCTCGCCTCAATATCTTCGGTGTCGTGGGCTTTTGTTAGCAGTAAATCAAATTCGGCGTTACACCAATTTGAAGGATTCTTACCGCTAAACACTGATGCACAGCTTAAAATCGGGTTTAAAAAGTTATCGGGTTCTGGCGAGTCAGCAGCCCAGCCTATTAAAACCGAATCGTGTTGATGCAGGGTTAATCGCTCAAGAAACGTATTCCACTCATACTCAATAATATTCACTTTTATGCCAATTTGCTTTAATTCGCTTTGAATAAGCTCGGCCATTTTTCGGGCATTAGGATTATAAATACGGCTTACTGGCATCGCCCATAGATCCATGGTGAAGCCATCTTTATAACCTGCGGTTTCGAGTAATGATTTTGCTAGCTCTAAGTTATAGCTAGGGTAGTTTGGTTGGGCTTGGTAGGCCCAAGATTCTGGCGGCAAAATAGATTGTGCCATATCCGCGTTATTAAAATAGACCGCTTGCAGTATTTTTTGTTTGTCGATGGCGTGTGAAATTGCGCGACGTACTTCAACTTTATTAAATGGTGCTTTTTGCGTATTAAAGGCTAAATAGCCCACATTTAAATTTGCTAATTTTTCAACGGCGATGTCTTCACGGTTATTTAACACTTCGATGTGCGCACTACTTGGGTGAGCAGCAATGTCACACTCGCCAGTAAGCGCTTTAGCGATGCGCGTGTTGGAGTCTGATGTAATATCAAATACCAATTGTTCAATGGCCACATCACTTTTCCAGTAATCTTCATTGCGATAAAAGCGCACAAAGGCATCTCGTTTAAAACGTTTATATTTATAAGGGCCTGTGCCGATAGGTAAGCGGTCGATATCTTCCAAAGACTCATTTTTACTTAGCATATCGGCATATTCTTTTGATAGCACAATGGCAAAATCGGTGGCCATGTTGGATAAAAAGCTGCTATCTGGGCTAAACAACTCAAACGTAACTTGGTACTCGCCTGTTTTAGTGACTGAGCGAAATGACTGATCTAAACCAATACTTTGGAAATACGGGTAATTACCACCACCTACAAAGTGGTAAGGGTTATAAACGTCAAATAAGCGGGTAAACGTAAACACCACATCGTCTGCGTTAAGTGAGCGGCTTGGTGTAAAGTAATCGGTTTGATGAAACGCCACATCCTGGCGTAAATTAAATACCACTTTTTTGCCACTATCTTGCAACGACCAACTGGTTGCCAGTTCAGGTATAAATTCGCCACTGGATGGATCGATTGATAGTAAACGGTTATAGAGTTGATGCGAGATAATGTCGATGGTTGACCCTGTTGTGGTCAACTGTGGATTAAATGCCACCGGGTTTGCTTCTGAGCAGTACACTAGGCCATTAATGGTTTTTTGCTCTTCAAAGGTGCACGCAGCAAGCAAGGTGCATGCGAAAATAGCCGACACCTTTGAGCAGTTAGTACGAAGTAATTCGAGTAATTTTGGCAAGTTACTTCTTTTTTTATCCGTTTGTGTTGTTGTGTTACAACGTTCGCGCATTGGCATCTAATAAATTGTATTTTTTTAAGTAGCCCCGCAGCTGATGGTAGGTTAACCCTAAGCTATCGGCCGTTTTTCTTTGATTATATTGGCAATACTTCAATGCGTCATTAATTAAATCAATTTCGTACTGATTTGATAATGTTTTTAAGTCACATGGAAAGTTAAATTCTGGCTTGCTCGTTACTGGCTCTTCTACAACTGGTGGCGCAACAGCATCAGTTGGGGCGACGCTTACACGGTCGTTTGTTTTGACTTTTTGTTTTGGTCTAAACGGGCTAATGAATGGGTCGAGTATAATTTCATGTACTGGCACATGCGGGTTGGCGGCGCGATAAACACTTCGTTCAACCGCATTTTTAAGTTCACGAATATTGCCTGGCCAGTGGTAGTCGAATAAGGTTTCTTGTGCTTTTCGTGTAAAACCGCTGAATAACTCCCACTCAAGATCCCGCGCCATATTAATCGCAAAGTTTTCAGCAAGCAGCATAATATCTTCTTTACGTTCTCTTAAAGGCGGCAGTGTGATCACATCAAAAGCCAAGCGGTCGAGTAAGTCACTGCGAAACTCGCCTTGCTCAGCAAGACTGGGTAAATCTTCATTGGTTGCGCAAACTAGACGCGTATTAACGCGTACAGTGGATTTACCGCCAACACGCTCAAACTCACCATATTCAATGACACGTAATAGTTTTTCTTGAATAAGTCCCGATGTATTGGCTAATTCATCTAAAAACAGTGTGCCACCATCAGCCCGCTCAAAACGCCCTTCATGACGTTTGCTTGCGCCGGTAAATGCGCCTGATTCATGTCCGAATAATTCACTTTCTAACAGGTTTTCGTTTAGTGCCGCACAATTAAGCTTCACATAATTTTGGTCCCAACGACTCGAAAGGAAATGTAAACGTGCAGCAATCAGTTCTTTACCTGTTCCGCGCTCGCCAATTATGAGTACGGGCTTATTAAGCTGTGCTACTTGCGATACATGCTCTAATACTTCTAAAAAGCTGTTAGACTGACCTAAAAGATTGTCCTGTTGATTAGTGCGACTCATTTTTGCTAACTCTTAGTCAAATTTACTAACATCTAGTGTATTTTAATTCCGGATGTGTTTAAAGTATTTTGTATTTCAAAATGTTTCATTTTAAAATCAGTGTGTTAGGTGTATTTAAAAGTTGGCAAGCATCTTGATACAGTAAAAGCGGTCAGTCATAAATTTTAAAATTGAGGAAAGTATTATGGGAATTTTTTCACGCTTTGCAGATATTGTGAATTCAAATATCAATGCTTTGTTAGATAAAGCAGAAGATCCAGAAAAAATGGTTCGTCTGATTATTCAAGAAATGGAAGACACGCTTGTAGAAGTGCGTTCTACCTCGGCAAAAACCATTGCCGAAAAGAAAGAACTAGTACGTCGTGTTGAAAAACTTGAGCAGGAAGCTGCTGATTGGCAAGCAAAAGCTGAGTTAGCACTAAGCAAAGAGCGCGAAGATCTAGCGCGTTCAGCACTTGTTGAAAAGAAAAAATCAACCGAAGCGGCAACCGCGGTAGCGCATGAGCTTGCGCAAGTTGAAGAGCACATTGAAAAATTGCAGCAAGAAGTTGCAGCATTGCAAGACAAACTAGCTGATGCTAAAGCACGTCAAAAAGCAATTATTCTTCGTCAACGTTCTGCTGAGTCGCGTTTAGGTGTTAAAAAAGCGCTTGATTCATCTAAAGTGGAAGATGCGTTAAATCGTTTTGAACATTACGAGAATAAAATTGATGGCCTTGAGTCGCAAATTGAATCGTATGAAATGGGTAAGAAAACATTGTCTGATGAAATCGCCAGTCTTCAAGATGAAGAAAAAATCGATGATGAACTAGCAGCTCTTAAGAAAAGCATGGCTAAAAAAGATAAGTAATAATTAAAGCTTGGGAGAGCAGGAGGGCACTATGAGTGGGTTTGAAGCAATAGCAGTTCCAACAATCTTGTTTATGATTTTTGTTGCACCATTATGGCTAATTTTACATTACCGCAGCAAAAAGCAAGTGAGCCAAGGTTTAAGTGAACATGAACATCGTCAGCTAATTGAACTGGCAAACAAAGCAGAAAAAATGGCCGACCGCGTGAAAACGCTAGAGTCTATTTTAGACGCGGAGGCGCCTGAGTGGAGGGCTAAGGTATGAGTAGACGTAGAGGCGAATTATATCGTGACCCAAAGCGTGGCAAAGTAGCTGGTGTTTGTGCAGGGTTAAGCGACTACTTTAATATGGAGCTGTGGCTGGTAAGAATTATTTTTATTTCAGCAGTACTCTTGCTCGGTGGCCCATTCTTTATTGTTGCTTACATTGCATGCTGGTTTATTTTGGAGGTAAAGCCAGAAACTTTACCTAATCAAAGTAAAACAGAAACGGTTAATACTGAAAAACCGATCGAAGTTAAGTCAAAAGTGTGGCAAGCAGGTGAACCACCACGTCGTGCGCTTCACGACTTAAAAGAACAGTTTGATCGCATTGATGGCCGCTTACAAGCGATGGAAAAGTATGTTACTTCACCGGAGTTTACTGTAAGCCGTGAAATCAACAAACTGTAGCGATAAGACAACGTACCTAAACGGATAAGTTTTCCCATTGGCAAACTTATCCGTTTTGTTTGTTAAGGAGAAAGTTATCAACCAATCGGAAAAGTTACAAAAACTGCGTGCCAAAGCACAAAAACTAGTAAAACGCGGTTTAGACCAACATGTAAAACTTGCCGTAACAGGACTGAGTAAAAGTGGTAAAACCGCTTTTATTACATCGTTTATTCATCATTTAACACAACCTAAAAGCAAGCTGCCATTTTTTTCATTACAACAGCAAGAGCGTTTTATTGCGGGCAAACTCGTAGGGCAAGATGATTTAAGCGTTGCTAGCTTTGACTATGGTAACGCGTTAAATCAGTTGCAATTGGGTAAATGGCCTGCATCAACCAACCGATTAAACACCTTACGTTTAAACATTAAATATAAGCCGAATAGTGGTTTACGCGCCCATCTAACAGATGTTAGCACCCTAACAATTGATATTTTTGACTACCCTGGCGAATGGTTACTTGATTTACCTATGCTTGATGAGTCGTTTCTGACATGGAATAACCGTCAGTTTGCATTGCTTAAAGAAAAGCCGCGAGCAGCTCATAGTGAAACGTTTATAAATAAATTATCGCAATTTGATTGGGCCCAAGAAGTCGACTTCGACCAACTTAAACAGTTCGCACATGAATATCGAGATTTATTACTGATATTTAAAAATCAGTGTCAATTAACGCAGTTACAGCCTGGCCGTTTAATTATGCCAGGTGAGTTGGAAGATGCGCCAATTACCCATTTTTTCCCAATCCCTGATATTGATGAACAAGCACTGTTAAGCGCTCCGGAGAACAGTTATTTAGCAACCCTTAAAACGCGTTATGAGCAATATAAAAAAGACGTTGTTAAGACTTTTTACAGTAATTTTTTTGGCGGCTTTGACAGGCAAATTATTTTGGTTGATTTATTAGGTGCGCTAGATAAAGGACGCGATGCACTGGTAGAGCAAAGTGATGTCCTTAAGTCGCTGTTAAAGCATTTTGATTATGGCAAAAATAACTTTTTAAGCCGCTTGTTTTCACCCAAAATCGACAAAATTTTATTTGCTGCAAATAAAGTTGACCATTTGAGTGTTGAGCATCATAAAGACTTGGCGTTATTACTCAATAATTTAGTGCTTGATGCGCAAAATGAATTGAATTACCAAGGCGTCATGGTAGAAACCATGGCGATGAGTTCAGTGAAAGCAACCAAGCAGGTACAAGTAAACGAAAACGGAGAAATACTTAATTGTATTTATGGTAAATCAATCGAAAGTGAGCAGTTGCTAATGTATTTGCCAGCGCAACCACCAATGCGTTTGCTTTCACCCGAACAGTGGCCAAAAAGTGGTTTTAACTTTCCAAGCTTTTACCCGATGTTAAACGCGCAGCATCAGCTTGAACATGTCAGGTTAGACCATGTAATAGAGTATTTAATTGGAGATAAGGTGCTATGAGTGAGTTGCAACAAGGCCGAGTTATCAAAGAATACGACCCGCAGAACGATAGCCAATTGGAGTCATTATTAGAACAAAGTGAGCAATTGCAGCAAGGTAAAGTTGTTGCCCAATCACATATCGAACTAGAAACGGCTGAAACGCCACTTGAAACCGAATTAGACTCGTTAACAAAGCCAACTAAGCCTAACTGGCTGGCGCGTATTTTTGTTTTATCGCTGGTGACGTTAGTGTTGTCTGAAGTCATTTTTACGATTGTTGAGGCGATTAGCACGTCACCGTTTTTAGCTGTTGTGTACGGCGTGGCAGTATCTACAGCTTTGGCTTTAGTTGGTAAAGTCGCATTTCGTGAATTCCGGTTATTACGAAAATTAAAAAATACGAAAATTCAGCAGCATGATGCCGCTAGATTAATGCAATCTGTGCAAATTGGCGAAGCGGAAAGATTTCTAACCAAAATCAACGGTCACCTCAGTAATGATAAGTTAGCGCAGATGCTCTCTAAGCTCGACGCCCATCACACAGACCAAGAAGTGATGTCTCTGTATGCCAATACCGTTTTGGTCGAGCAGGACGAAAAAGCACAGAATATCATAAAAAAATACGCTTCTACTTCAGGTGTGATGGTGGCGATATCGCCTATCGCATTAGTCGATATGGCGGTGGTGCTTTGGCGTAGCACTAAAATGATTGAAGACATCACGCAAGTGTATGGTTTGCCGTTAGGGTATGTTAGCCGCATAAAATTGTATCGTATGACATTAAAGCAAATGCTGTTTGCTGGCAGTGCTGAGCTTATCAGTGATTTTGCCACAACAGCTTTAAGCGCTGAACTAGCTGGCAAACTATCTGCACGCGCCGCGCAAGGTGTGAGTGTGAGCATCTTTACGGCACGTATTGGCTACAAAGCAATGGAGTTAAGTCGCCCTCTACCAGGCTTACCTAGTAAGAAAAACTTGTTAACATCGTGCGTTAAACTCGCTATAGACAGTGTGAAAAACAAAGACAGCGGACAGAGTGGAAAATAAACTTTACGTATTCTTGGTCTTTTGTATACAATTTTAGCCGTCTAACAATCTAGCGTGCTTGTTGTTTTTTCAGTTGTGCATTAATTATGTAGTTAATAATTATGACAACAATTTAAGCAAGTAGTATGAAATCACAACTTTCGGATAACAGTTTATGTATCCATGGCGGAAAGCAACACGATCACGCCCATGGTCCTCTTAGTACGCCTATTTACCAATCTTCTACCTTTGTTTTTGATAACGCAGCGCAAGGCGCTGCGCGTTTTGCGGGCGATGAAGCAGGCTATATTTATTCTCGCCTTGGCAACCCAACAACCCGAGAGCTAGAACTTAAAATCGCAGCATTAGAAGAAATGGAGGATGGCGCTGCCACGGCCACCGGCATGGGCGCTGTATCAGCATCTGTTCTGAGCTTTTTAGCGCAAGGCGATCACTTGATTGCCTCAAAAGCGGTGTATGGCTGCACCTTTGCTTTGTTTTCTCATATGTTACCTAAGTTTGGTATTGAAGTGACATTTGTTGATATGGAAGACCATAACGCAGTTGAAAACGCACTTAAACCAAATACTAAAATGATCTTTGCTGAAACGCCTATCAACCCAAACCTTGTGGTTATTGATCTTGCGTTTATTGGTGATTTTGCTAAGCGCCATAATTTAATTTCGGTAATCGATAACACCTTTCTGACGCCGCTACTGCAAAAACCAAAGCACTTTGGAATCAATATTGTGCTGCACAGCGCAACTAAATACTTAAATGGTCATGGCGATGTGGTTGCGGGCTTAGTATGCGGTAGCAAAGAGCATATCGAAACTATTAAGTTAACTGTGTTAAAAGATATTGGTGCAACCATTAGTCCGCACGATGCCTGGTTAATTATTCGCGGTATGAAAACACTCAGCGTTCGTATGGAAAGACACTGTAACAACGCACAAAAAGTCGCGGAATTTTTAGCACAGCACGAAAAAATCGAACAAGTATATTACCCTGGCCTAAAATCTCATCCAGGTAACAAGTTTATTGGCACGCAAATGAAAGCGGCCGGCGGTGTAATTGCGTTTGAGCTAAAAGGCACACTTGAAATGGGCGCGCAATTTATTAACGCAACGAAATTGTGCACGTTAGCAGTAAGCTTAGGTGATGCCGAAACCCTGATCCAACATCCCGCATCGATGACACACTCTCCTTATACACCTGAAGAACGCTTAGCAGCAGGGATTTCAGATGGGTTAGTGCGTATTTCTGTTGGCCTTGAAGAATCTGATGATATTATTGACGATTTAGCACAAGCATTAGCGCAAATTTAATGTTCTCTATTTGGTTAAGTTGAAGAGGCGTTCAGCCTCTTTTTTTGTTTCTAAGTAACTAGTTAAAGCTGAAAACGGTTTTTGTTAACATTTATCTCCTTGTGAAAGTAATATTGTGTAATGTTATTTTTACAGTTGTGTTAGTTTTAAGCTCTTTATTTATAAGATTGGTTTTAAATGTTTACTCTTGTGTAATTTTAAGTTTACGTTTTGCGGGTTTGTAGTAAGTAGCAAAACTGCCGCAGTCATTACCTTTTAAGTAACTTTGTCATAACATCTAGAACATCTGAATTCAGCGTGTAATGTCACCGTTTTGCGTTTGAATGTTGTGCTTAAGCAAGTACGTCACTTGCTGATGAAGAGATGAAATTTATGGGCAAAAGTAGTAGTTATATTTCTAAACAGCCAGATGATAATGGGTTTATCAATTGGTCTGATGAAGAAAATCAAATTTGGTCAGAGCTGATCGCACGTCAATTAGAATGCATACAAAACAAAGCGTGTGATGAGTATATGCAAGGGTTAGAGAAAATAAATCTACCTTTAGACCGTATTCCTCAGTTAAAAGAAGTAAGCGAAGTGCTGCGCGAATCGACAGGTTGGGAATGTGCGCCAGTACCTGCATTGATTGATTTTGATGAGTTTTTCCGTTTGCTGGCAAATAAAAAGTTCCCAGTAGCGACCTTTATTCGCTCACGTGAAGAGTTTGATTATTTACAAGAGCCAGATATTTTTCACGAGATCTTTGGTCACTGCGCGATGTTAACGCATCCCGCGTTTGCTGAGTTTACCCATAAATATGGTCAACTTGGCTTAGCTGCTGAGAAAAAAGACCGCGTATATTTAGCGCGTTTATATTGGTTTACCGTTGAGTTTGGCTTAATGCAAACTAGAGATGGTTTACGCATTTATGGCGGTGGTATTTTATCAAGCCCAGGCGAAACCCAGTATGTCTACTCAGATGTGCCACAAATCAAGCCGCTTGAACCACTTGATGTGTTACGCACGCCGTATCGTATCGATATTATGCAACCTTTGTATTACACCATTAATGCAATTGAAGATTTATTTGATATTTCACAGCTCGATATTATGTCGCTTGTAGAAAAAGCAAAAGCGCTAGGGCTCCACGAGCCACTATTTCCACCTAAACAAAAGAAAGCAAGTTAGAAAAGGGTTTATTATGTCTGAATTAAGTGCTCAAAAATGTGAAGCGTGTCGTGCTGACGCACCAAAAGTTTCAGATGAAGAGCTAGCCGTATTAGTTAAGCAAATACCAGATTGGACACCAATTGTGGTTGACGGCATTATGCAATTAGAGCGTGTATTTAAGTTCAAGAACTTTAAACTCGCATTAGAATTCACCAACAAGTTAGGTGCAATGGCAGAAGATGAAGGTCACCACCCTGGTATCTTAACTGAGTGGGGCAAAGTGACCGTAACTTGGTGGAGTCACTCAATTAAAGGTCTTCATAAAAATGACTTTATTTGTGCCGCTAAAACAGATGCACTGCTAGAAGACTAATTAACTTCTAAGTAGTAAAAAGAGCGCTAATTAGCGCCCTTTTTTGTGTTTTTAGTTTATGCGTTTAACGCATTATTCGCTTACTGAGCGAAGTAGGGCGTTGATACCTACTTTTTCACGTGTTTGCTGATCAACTTTTTTCACGATAATTGCAGCATATAAGCTGTGTGAGCCGTCTTTTGATGGCAGTGAGCCTGGTACAACTACGGCGCCAGCTGGTACGCGGCCATAATGGGTTTCACCGGTTTCACGGTCATAAATACGCGTGCTTTGACTAATATATACGCCCATTGAAATTACCGCGCCTTCTTCAACCACTACGCCTTCTACAATTTCAGAACGAGCGCCAATAAAGCAGTTATCTTCGATAATGGTTGGGTTAGCTTGCAGTGGCTCTAGTACACCACCAATGCCTACACCACCTGATAAGTGTACGTTTTTACCTATTTGTGCACATGAACCTACGGTTGCCCAGGTATCTACCATAGTACCTTCATCAACGTAAGCGCCAATGTTTACATAAGAAGGCATTAACACAACATTTTTGCCTACGAAGCTGCCCTGACGAGCCACCGCGTTTGGTACTACGCGCATGCCTTCTTGCTTAAACTGCTCTGGCGTGTAGTCAGTAAACTTAAGCGGTACTTTGTCGTAAAACTGGTTAACACCGTCATTCATTGGCGCGTTGTCACGAATTCGAAATGACAATAACACCGCTTTTTTAAGCCATTGGTGTACAACCCATTCGCCAGAGATTTTTTCAGCCACACGTGCTTTACCTGAATCTAACAAAGCAAGGGATTCGTTAATAGCGTTGAAAACCTCATCAGAAACTGATGCCGGTGAAATATTATCGCGATTTTCCCATGCTTGCTCGATGGTTAATTTCAATTGTTCCATAGTGTGCCTTTAATCGTTTTCGGAATTGAATCTTTCAAGAAGGCGGTTTTTTAAATCGCCACATTCTTGTTCATTTAATGCGTTATAGTCAGCGTTAGATACCACAAAGAAATCTTCAGCACGTTCGCCTATGGTTGTGATGCGTGCGGCGTGTATATGTAACGCTAAACTTGAAAATACATCGGTTATTTTGGTTAATAAGCCTGGAATGTCAACCACTTGAATTTCTACAAGGGTGCGGTCTTTACGCCCATGTGGTGACACTATAACTCGGGGCTTAATATTAAAGCCTTTAAAGCGCTTTTTACGGTTCTTTTTGACTCGAACTTTCTTATTTGGTTCGTCAATAACTTGTTGAATTGACTTTTTGATTGAACTGGCGCGGCTTTGACTCGTTACCGGCTCACCGTTTTGTTCTAAAATAACAAAATTATCAACCGCATAACCGTCTTTGGTGTTCATTATTTGCGCGTGCAATATGTTGGCTTTTTTAGCGCCCAACACCGCTACTAAACGCGCAACTAAATTGGCTTGATCTGGACAGTAAACAAATACTTGGCTACCGCCATTAATAGGCTGACCAGAAAGCAGTACCAATCCTTTACTAGGATCTTTTGACGCCAAGATATGCTCGCATTGCCATGCAATCATTTGCGTTGAAAATCGCGTGAAATAATCGGGTTTAAAACGAAGCCACAATGCATCAATTTGGCCTTCTGCAAAATCTAAATTAAGTAAACGTTGTTTTGCTTGTGCTTTTTTATCGCGAATTTGGTCACGTAAATCCATTGGGTTTTCAAGACCGCGGCGCAACGCACGTTGTGTGTGGGTATAAAGGTCGCGCAGCAGTGTACTTTTCCAATCATTCCACAAGTTGTCGTTGGTGGCGCGAATATCAGCAAGTGTTAAGCAATAAAGGTAATCGAGTTGCTTTTCATTTTTAACACGC
Organism: Pseudoalteromonas sp. P1-9; assembly: GCF_001399975.1. Taxonomy (GTDB): domain Bacteria; phylum Pseudomonadota; class Gammaproteobacteria; order Enterobacterales; family Alteromonadaceae; genus Pseudoalteromonas. Next base: position 59,274 of record NZ_LKBD01000016.1, on the reverse strand, counting down.
GCCGCAAATTCAGCAATCACGTCAGGGTCGTTAATGTCTTTGCGCTGTGCAGTCACCGACATAAGCAAATGGTTTTCCACAAGCCACGCAATAAACTTACCCTCAAAGGTCGTTAAGCCGTGTAATTTGGCAAACTCTCTGGCATCTACCGCACCTAGTTCTGAGTGATCACCACCGCGACCTTTGGCAATATCGTGGAAAATACCCGCTAAATACAATAGCTCTGGTTTTTCCATGCGTACTACAATTTCACGACACAGCGGAAACGTATTGGCGCACTCTGGCTGGAAATAATGATACAAATTTTGAATTAAACGATGGGTGTGTTCATCTACCGTATAAGCATGGAATAAATCAAACTGCATTTGCCCGACAATATTACGCCAATTCGGTAAATACGCCGATAAAATGCCGTGTTTATGCATTAACGTAAACGCACGCCCCATGCCATTAGGGTGCGAAATAAGTTTAAGCAGCATAGTGCGACACAGCGAATAATCTTGTAGGTCGCCTAATAAGCGGCGCCTTACTTGGCGCAGTAAACGAATAGTGCTCGGGTAAATATGGGTAATTTGTGGGTTGTTGGCAATGTGCCAAAACAGCTCAATAATTTTTTCACGGTGAAAAAACACTTGTGGGTCTTTCACCCGAATTTGATGGCCGATTTGTTCAAAGTCTGCGTTAATACTGGTTACTTTATAGTTTACATGGCCTGTTAAAATGCTTTGTTCGAAGTAGGATAACAGCATTTGATTAAGTTCACGCACACGCCCCATAATGCGAAACAGACGCTTCATCATGCGCTCAACGGCGGCACGTCCATCGTCGCCAAAACCGAGCAGCTTTGCTGCTACTGGTTGATGATCAAAGAGTAACCGGTTTTCCATGCGCCCAGCTGCCAGGTGCAGTGCAAAGCGAATATTCCACAGGTTTACAATACATTCTTGCAATTCTTGATGCTCTTCAAACGTTAAGTAACCGTGTTCTACTAGTTCTTCGAGCGTTTGTGAGCGGAAATGCTTTTTTGCGACCCAAATAATGGTTTGTACGTCGCGTAATCCGCCCGGGTTTTCTTTTAAATTAGGCTCTAGGTTATATGCTGTTCCATGACATTTTTTATGCCTTATTTCTTGTTCATCGCGTTTCGCGATAAAAAAGGTATCCGACTTCCATGCTGACGTTTCAACTAACTTTTTTTGTAAATGAGCAAAATTATCAGGATCACCACAAACCAACCGAGATTCAAGCAAGCTGGTGGCAAAATTAACATCGTTTTTTTTATGTTCTATGGTTTGCTTGATAGTACGAACGCTATGACCAATATCGAGGCGCAGGTCCCATAAAAAAGTGACAAATTTAGCGATAGTTTCTTGCGTTTCTTTGTTAGGTTCTTTGTTTACCAGTAACAAAAAGTCGATATCGGAAAAAGGGTGCAGTTCACCGCGGCCATAACCGCCAATGGCAATTAAATCGCCGTGTTGGTGTAATTGATAGTGATCATAAAGCTGGCTTAAAATCGCGTCGACAAGTGCCGCGCGGGCTTTCACTAAGCGCTCAACAGGCTGATGTGAAAATTGCTCTTCGAGCCAAAGGTAGAACTGTTCTAGAAGGTGTTTGTAGTCATCAAGTTGCTCGCATTTTGCGAGCAACTGGGTAAATTTTTTTGTTATTGCCATTGATGGCCTTCTTATTCGCTGTGTTCGATCACTCTCGGAAGCTCATCATCTGATCGTAGCGTAAGAATTTCAACTCCGTTTTTAGTCACAAGTAGCGTGTGTTCCCATTGTGCCGACAGTGAACGGTCTTTTGTTACCACAGTCCACTCATCTTTTAGCAGCTTACATTGGCGTTTACCAACGTTTACCATAGGTTCAATCGTAAAGCACATGCCTTCTTGCAGTACTTCACCTGTGCCCGGTTTGCCGTAGTGCATTACTTGTGGCTCTTCGTGGAATTCAGCGCCAATACCATGGCCACAGTATTCACGTACAATTGAGTAATTGAAGCCTTCAGCATATTTTTGAATTGCGGCACCGATGTCACCTAAGCGAACACCTGGTTTTACCATTTCGATAGCAAGGTATAAGCTTTTTTGGGTAATTTCACATAAACGCTTTGCTTGAATTGACGGTTGACCAACGTAAAACATTTTAGAAGTATCGCCGTGGTAACCATCTTTAATTACCGTAATATCAATATTGATAATGTCGCCTTCCTTTAGCGCTTTATCGTTTGGAATACCGTGACAAATTACGTGATTTACTGAGGTACAAATTGACTTTGGAAAACCATGATAATTTAGTGGAGCAGGGATCGCATCTTGCTCGTTTACAATGTAATCGTGGCAAATCTGATTTAACTCTTCTGTGGTCACGCCAACCTTAACGTGAGGCTCAATCATTTCTAACACTTCAGCTGCTAAGCGTCCTGCAACTCGCATTTTTTCGATTTCAGCTGGGGTTTTAATCACTGCACTCATTTAGGCTCCAAAATTCTTTAAATTGTGGTCAAACACGACACTTTTTAGATAAGTTGTTTGACTGAAAATTACTCATAAAATTTGAGTTCTGTTTGTTAATATGGTATAAAGCGCGCCGTCTTTTTACAATTAAAATTTAAATTTCCTCGGGATTTTTGAGTTGATTGTAGTGAAGGCACTTAAACTTTAATTTTAACACACACACATATCGGCACATACACTTGGGTGCAGTGAGCAAAATGCAAACTGTTGGTGCTATGGGATATGTGGAGGCCTAACCCAAAATTACAGAGGAATATTAAAATGGCAAACGTTTCTATGCGCGATATGCTACAAGCTGGCGTACACTTCGGTCACCAAGCACGTTACTGGAACCCTAAGATGAAGCCGTTCATCTTTGGTGCACGTAACAAAGTACATATCATCAACTTAGAGAAAACTGTACCTTTATTCAACGAAGCAATGTCTTTCCTTAAAGGCGTAGCATCAAACAAAGGTAAAATCCTTTTCGTTGGTACTAAGCGCGCTGCAAGCGAAGCAGTTAAAGAAGCTGCACTACGTTCTGACCAGTTCTACGTAAACCACCGTTGGTTAGGTGGTATGCTAACTAACTGGAAAACAGTTCGTCAGTCAATCAAGCGTCTTAAAGACCTTGAAACTCAAAGCCAAGACGGTACTTTCGAGAAATTAACTAAGAAAGAAGCGTTAATGCTTACTCGTGAAATGGAAAAGCTTGAAAAGAGCCTTGGCGGTATCAAGAACATGGGCGGTCTTCCAGACGCTATCTTCGTTATCGACGCTGATCACGAGCACATTGCTATTAAAGAAGCAAACAACCTAGGCATCCCAGTAGTATCTGTTGTTGATACTAACTCAAACCCAGACGGTGTTGATTTCATCATCCCTGGTAACGACGATGCTATCCGTGCTATCCAGCTTTACACTAACGCTGTAGCTGACGTGTCTGTAGCAGGCCGTGAAAGCAACATCGCTGTTCAAGCTGAAAAAGACGACTTCGTAGAAGCTGAGTAATAGCGCTTATCAAGCTTTCATGAAATCATCATAGAAAGCTTGGTATCCTGATGATTAGGGGGAGCTTGCTCCCGCTTATTTTAAATAGATTTTGGATTTGAGGACATACTAATGGCTGTAACTGCTGCCCTAGTTAAAGAATTACGCGAGCGCACAGGCGCTGGCATGATGGATTGTAAAAAAGCACTAACAGAAACTAACGGTGACATCGATCTAGCGATCGAGAACATGCGTAAGAGCGGTGCTGCTAAAGCTGCTAAAAAAGCGGGTAACATCGCTGCAGAAGGTACAATCCTTATCAAGCAAGGTGCTGGTTTTACTGCACTTCTAGAAGTTAACTGTCAAACTGACTTCGTTGCTAAAGACGAAAACTTCCTAGGTTTTGCTAATACTGTTCTTGATGCTGCTACTGAAGCAAAAACTGACATCGAAACACTTAAAGCACAATTCGAAGAAACACGTGTTGCGCTAGTTGCTAAAATCGGTGAAAACATCAACGTTCGTCGCGTTGAGTACATAGATGGTGACAACGCTGCTGCATACCGTCACGGCGACCGTATCGGTGTTGTTGTAACTGGTGAAGCTGACGAAGAAACACTTAAGCACGTTGCTATGCACGTTGCTGCTTCTAAGCCTGATTTCCTTAACCCAGAAGATGTACCTGCTGAGGTTGTAGAGAAAGAAAAAGCGGTTCAAGTTGAAATCGCAATGAACGAAGGTAAGCCAGCAGAAATCGCTGAGAAGATGGTTGTTGGTCGTATGAAGAAGTTCACTGGTGAGATCTCTCTTACTGGTCAAGCATTCATCATGGAACCTAAGAAAACAGTTGGCGAATTCCTTAAAGAGAAAGGCGCGACTATCTCTGGTTTCACTCGCCTAGAAGTAGGTGAAGGTATCGAGAAGAAAGAAGAAGACTTCGCTGCTGAAGTAGCTGCACAAATTGCAGCAGCTAAAGGCGAGTAATCGACTTTTTTCACTTAGCAAAATAGCTTTTGCTTTTGCGCTAAGAGATAAAATTATTTAGAATAACCGCGCTATCATTAGCGCGGTTATTTTTTGCAACTTTTTCAGCCAGGATTACTATGAACACAAATCGTAAGCCAGTTTTTAGACGAGTTTTACTTAAATTAAGCGGTGAAGCTTTAATGGGCCAAGAAGGCTTTGGTATCGACCCATCAATTCTTGACCGTATGGCACAAGAAATTAAAGAACTTGTAGAGTTAGGCGTTGAGGTAGGTGTAGTAATCGGTGGTGGTAACTTCCTACGTGGCGGTACACTTGCTGAAAACGGTATGAACCGTGTTGTTGGCGACCACATGGGTATGCTTGCAACAGTGATGAATGGCCTTGCAATGCGTGATGCACTGCACCGTGCCTATGTAAATGCACGTTTAATGTCTGCGATTCCACTTAACGGTGTATGTGACGCGTATAACTGGGCTGAAGCAATTAGCTTACTAAAAACTGGTCGTGTTGTTATTTTCTCTGCGGGTACCGGTAACCCATTCTTCACTACTGATTCTGCTGCGTGTTTACGCGGTATTGAAATTGAAGCCGACACAGTATTAAAAGCAACTAAAGTTGACGGCGTATACAGCGATGATCCGGTTAAAAACCCTGAAGCAACGCTTTACCCAACATTGACTTACAACGAAGTAATCGAAAAAGAATTAAAGGTGATGGACCTAGCGGCATTTACCCTGGCTCGTGACCACAATATGCCAATCAGTGTATTTAACATGAATAAACCAGGCGCGCTAAAACGTGTTATCCTTGGTGAAGATGAAGGTACGCTGATTACACATAAATCAGCAGAATAAGCTATTAGTTAGGAAGATTAACGTGATTAAAGAAATCCAACAGCATGCTGCAGAACGTATGCAAAAAAGTGTTGACGCGCTTGGCTCACAATTATCAAAAATTCGCACAGGCCGCGCACACCCAAGCCTTTTAGATGGTATTCAAGTATCTTACTACGGTGCTGATACACCACTTAACCAAGTGGGTAACGTAACAATTGAAGACAACCGTACACTTGCTATCACTGTGTTTGACAAAACACTTACGCAAGCAGTTGAAAAAGCAATTATGGCGTCAGATTTAGGTTTAAACCCAATGTCTGCGGGTACGGTTATTCGCGTACCATTACCACCGCTTACAGAAGAGCGTCGTAAAGATCTTATTAAGATCGTACGTGGTGAAGTTGAAGGTGGTCGTGTTGCAATTCGTAACATTCGCCGTGATGCTAACTCAGATGTTAAAGCATTACTTAAAGATAAAGAAATTTCAGAAGATGAAGCGCGTCAAAGTGATGACGAAGTTCAGAAGCTAACAGATAAATACATCAAAGAAATGGATACTATTTTAGCTGCTAAAGAAGCGGAATTATTGGAAATCTAAATCAATTTTTGAGCGCTTTTGCGCTCAATCATTGAACAACTAAATTATTAGTTTTAAAGCGCTGTCTAGGGTATACTAGACGGCGCTTTTTACTTTAGGAAACGACACTTAATGACAATCACTAAGGATGCTATTACCCAACAAAGCTTACCGCGTCATGTTGCTATTATTATGGATGGCAATGGGCGTTGGGCACAAGCTAAGGGTAAGCCTCGTGTGTTTGGTCATAAAAAGGGCGTCGAATCGGTGCGTAATGCGGTAAAGTTTTGTCGCCAACTAAATATCGAATCATTAACGCTTTTTGCATTTAGCAGTGAAAACTGGCGACGTCCGGAACAAGAAGTCAGCACCTTAATGGAGCTTTTCATGTTTGTGTTGACCAACGAAGTAAAAAAACTCGATAAAAATAACGTCAAGTTGAAAGTAATTGGTGATATTAGTCGTTTCTCTGAGAAGCTACAAAAAAGCGTAGCAAAAGCAGAGCAAATGACCATGGATAACACTGGCTTAACACTTAATATCGCAGCTAACTATGGCGGACAATGGGACATAGCAAACGCGGCGAAACAACTGGCAAAACAGGTTGAGAATGGCGAAATAGCCGCTGATGATATTGATGAAACTAAACTGTCACAGTACATTAGTATGCAAGAACAAGCGCCACTTGATTTGTTAATTCGCACAGGAGGCGACTTACGCATAAGCAACTTTTTATTATGGCAAGCTGCTTACGCTGAACTTTATTTTACTGATACACTTTGGCCAGATTTTAATGAACAGGCATTTGCAGATGCAATTGCGTGTTATGTTTCACGAGAGCGTCGCTTTGGTTGTACTGGCGAACAAATAAAAGAACTACTCGCTCAATCGTGATTTTTATAGGGTAATTTGATTTGTTAATAAAACGCATACTGACTTCTTTAGTGCTAGCGCCAGCTGCACTTGCACTAGTTTTTTTTACACCACTTGAATTGTTTAGCTTAATTGCCGGATTAATTGTATTGCTCTCAGCGTGGGAGTGGTCGGCATTTATGGGGCTTAAAAAATTCGCTTCTCGCATAAGCTATGTTGCTGGCATGGCAGTTATTCTATTTATTGCGAACATGTACTGGCCGATTGAAAGCTTATGGCAAAATGGCCAACTTGTCGGCTCGGCGAATTACGTATTTACGCTTGCTGTTGCTTGGTGGCTTGTTGCTTGCGCACTGGTATGGACGTACCCTAGAACCGCAAAAGCATGGCACGCAGGCTTAATGATGCGCGCAATTGCAGGTTTGTTAACGCTTCTGCCTATGTGGTTAGCGCTTAATGTGCTTCGCAGCAGCGAATATGCAACAAACGCGACACAAGGCTCAGTTCTGATTATGGTTGTACTAGGTATTGTGTGGAGTGCTGATATTGGCGCTTACTTCTCAGGTAAAAATCTTGGCAAACATAAATTAATGCCATTAGTTAGCCCAAATAAAACCATCGAGGGGCTAGTGGGCGGTCTAATTTGTTCTGCGATTTTTGTTTTAGTATTTTGCTATTTTACTAAGGTACCCAGCGATAAATGGTTTATTTATGCGGCAATGGCTGCTGTTGTTGCCTTGTTCTCAGCTGTCGGCGACTTATTAGAGAGTATGTTTAAGCGTGAAGTTGGCTTGAAAGACAGCGGCTCATGTTTGCCTGGCCACGGCGGTATTCTCGATAGAATTGATAGTTTAACCGCTGCAGCACCGCTTTTCGCTGCATTTTATGCGTGGACCTTGGTGGCGTAATGCAACGTATTACCGTTCTTGGCTCTACAGGTTCGATTGGCACTAGCACCTTAGACGTAATCGCAAGAAACGCAGAAGCTTACCAAGTATTTGCGCTGGTTGCTGGTCGAAATTGGCGCTTAATGGCAAAGCAATGCACGCAGTTTTTACCACAATACGCTGTAATGCAATGCCCAAATGCGGCAAAGCAACTTGAGGTTGAAATTACGCGTTTGGGAATTTCAACCAAGGTGCTCTGTGGTCAACAAGCGGCAGCTGATGTGGCCAGTGACGATAACGCTGATGCGGTAATGGCTGCTATCGTTGGCGCAGCGGGGCTACTGCCAACACTTGCAGCGATTAAAGCCGGTAAGCGTGTGTTACTTGCAAATAAAGAGTCTCTTGTAATGTCAGGCGAGCTTTTTATTGATGCAGTTAAACAATCAGGCGCCACGTTATTGCCGATTGATAGTGAACACAATGCGATTTTTCAGGCGATGCCTGCAAGTGTGCAAGAGCATTGTTACAGTGCAAATTTACAGCAACATGGTGTTAGCAAAATTTTGTTAACGGGCTCAGGCGGACCATTTAGAACGCGCGATTTAAGCACTTTTGCCAATATTTCAGTTGATGAAGCCGTCTCCCATCCAAATTGGGATATGGGTCAGAAAATATCGGTTGATTCAGCCACCATGATGAATAAGGGCTTAGAGTTTATTGAAGCTAAGTGGCTATTTAACGCTGAGCCTAGTGATATTCAAGTAATCATCCATCCTCAAAGTATTATTCACTCAATGGTGCAATACACCGATGGTTCGGTATTGGCACAAATGGGTAATCCCGATATGCGTACCCCAATCGCACATGCTTTAGCGTTTCCAAAGCGCATTGAAGCGGGCGTTCAACCGCTGGATTTCACTAATATGCTTGATTTTAGTTTTAAGGCACCAGACTTTGAACGTTACCCAAATTTAAAGCTTGCAATAGATGCCTGTTCAGAAGGGCAGTATGCAACAACCACAATCAATGCTGCGAATGAAGTGTCTGTGGCCGCATTTCTGGCAAAGAAAATCGGCTTTTTAGACATTTATAAAATCAATGCTCAGGTACTCGATAAAATCGCAAAGAGTCATAAACAGCTAAAAATTAATGACCTAGATATTATTTTGCAGCTTGATAGCGAAGCGCGTCATTATGCAACGAATATGATTGCAAGGAGTTGTTAATGGAATTTTTGTGGAACTTACTGTCGTTTATATTAGTCATTGGCATTATTGTTGTCGTTCATGAATATGGTCACTTTTGGGTAGCAAGGCGCTGTGGTGTTAAAGTGCTGCGTTTTTCAATTGGTTTTGGCAAACCTTTGTTTAAATGGCACGACAAACTCGGCACCGAATACGTTGTCGCGGCGATCCCACTTGGTGGTTACGTGAAAATGCTCGATGAACGTGTTGAAGAGGTTGCAAGCGATGAACGTCATTTAGCGTTCAATAACAAATCAGTTTACCAACGAATTGCGGTGGTTGCAGCAGGACCAATGGCGAATTTTATTTTCGCCATTATTGTATCTGCCATTATGTTTATGGTTGGTGTGCGCTCACTTCTGCCTGTTATTGGCGAGGTGGTGCCTGGCAGCTTAGCAGAGCAAGCAAGGTTGCAAGCAGGACAGCAGATTACCGCGATAAACGACAAAGACGTATATGGCTGGCGTGAAACCTTATTGGTTTTGATGGAAAATATTGGCGAGCAGCAAGTACGTGTTAGTGTTAAAGACGATGATTTAGGCTATCAACAAACGTATCTTAATTTATCTAATTGGCAGTTAAAAGACGACGGAAACCCCATTGTTGATATCGGTATTAAACCATTCAGACCTGCAGAGACCATGCGCCTTGGTCATGTACAAAAAGGCAGTCCTGCTGAATTTGGTGGGCTTCAGGTAGATGATGAAATTCATTTAGTTAATGGTGAAGCAATGCCATCGTGGCATGCATTTGTCACTCGAATTCAGCGCTCGCCAAATACGCCATTATTGCTTACTATAAGCCGCGGTAATGACAAGCTAAATATTGAGGTTACTCCTGGTAGCAAAAAAAGTGAGCAAGGGCTTAATCAAGGCTACTTAGGTGTGATACCCTTTGTTGAAAATTGGCCATCGTGGATGATTTCAACACAACAATACGGCGTATTTGATGCCATTGTTTTGGGTGTTGATAAAACAATTCAACTAATCAATGTCAGTTTTGCAACAGTAGTTAATTTGATAACAGGACAAGTCTCTGTTGCGAATCTAAGTGGTCCAGTGGGAGTGGCAATTGGCGCTGGAGCCAGCACCAGTAGTGGCATTATGCCGTTATTGGAGTTCTTAGTATTTGTTAGTGTAAGTATTGGTTTTTTCAATTTGTTGCCGCTACCAATTTTAGATGGCGGTCATTTAATGTATTACATCATTGAACTTATCCGAAAAAAGCCAGTCTCTGAAAAGACACAAGAATTAGGTTTTAGGATTGGTGCGCTAATCCTTATATTGTTAACTTGCCTTGCGCTGTTTAACGATTTTACGCGGTTATAAAGGAAATCAAATAATAACATGGCTATAAGAAAACAATTGGCTGTAATAAGTTTATTGGGAGCGAGTTTTACTGCTCTCGGCCAACAAGACTCCTTTATTGTAGAAGATTTAAGAGTTGAAGGATTGCAGCGTGTTGCACTAGGTGCAGCATTAACGCATATTCCAATTAACATTGGTGATAACCTCGACAGTTACACAATTTCAAAAACAATCAAAGCGCTTTACGGCTCAGGCCACTTTGACAACATCAAAGTGGTACGTGATGGTGATGCGGTTATCTTTCAAGTAACCGAAAGACCAACCATCAGCATTATCGAGTTCGAAGGCAACAAAGATATTAAAGATGAGCAACTAAACGAAAGTTTAGAGGGGCAAGGTATCCGTAAAGGTGAACCGCTTGATATGGTTGTTGTAGATGGCCTTGAAAAAGGTCTTGTTGAGTTTTTCCACGGTATTGGTAAATACAACGCTGAGATTGAAGTATCAGTGTCACGCTTGCCACGTAACCGTGTAAAGCTAAAGCTTGAATTCAAAGAAGGCGATGCTGCGTCAATTCGTCAAATCAACATCGTTGGTAACGAGTTATTTTCTGACGAAGAACTTCTCGCATTGGCTGAATCGCGTCAAGATTTGCCTTGGTATATGTTTATGTCAAATGACAGATACCAAAAACAAACAGTACAAGGTGATTTAGAAAAAGTACGTAGCTACTACTTAGACCGCGGTTATTTGAAGTTCAATATTGATTCAACGCAAGTTTCAGTAAGCCCTGATAAAGAATCAGTATACGTTACAGTAAACGTTACCGAAGGTGAGCAGTTTACTGTTAAAGAATTCGATTTTATGGGTGACTTGCTCGGCCGTGAAGAGTTAATTCGTGCGGTTATTCCACTTAAAACGGGCAAACTATACAACGGCTCGGTGGTTACTGCATCGGAAGAGTTTATCAAAAACTACCTTGCACGTTTTGGTTATGCCAACGCTGAAGTACGTACCATTCCTGATATTGACGAAGAAAATAAAGAAGTAAAATTAACCTTATCAGTTGATCCGGGTAAGCGTATTTATGTGCGTCGTATTAACATCGGTGGTAATGAAATTACCTCAGACGAAGTAATTCGTCGTGAAATTACCCAGTTAGAAGGTGCGTGGCTATCAAATAACACGCTTGAGCGCTCTAAATTACAAGTGCAGCGCTTAATGTATATGGAAAACGTTGAGTTTGATGTATCACCGGTACCGGGTAAAGATGACCAAGTTGATGTAGATTTCACTGTAAAAGAGCAATCAGCGGGTAGTTTTAATGCTGGTCTTGCATACGGCTCATACAACAAGCTGCAATTTAATATTGGTGTAAGCGAGTCGAACTTCTTAGGTACGGGTGACCAAGTTGCCTTTAACGTAAGTACGGCTAAAGGTTCTCAAAACGTAAGCTTGTCACATACCGACCCGTATTTCACCAAAGACGGTATCAGTTTAGGTAACTCAATTTTCTTCTCAAACTTTGATGCAAGTAAATACAGCCTAATCAACTATAAGAGCAAACGTTATGGTATTGGTTCAAATATCGGTATTCCGGTAAACGCCAACAACCGACTTAACTTTGGTGCGACTGTTTCTAAAGAATTCTTATCTGAACTATCAGAATATGAACAAACACGTATTATGCGAGAGACGTTCTTAGATCCAGAAAACCCAGATGCAGGTTTTGAGTTCTTAAAGCTTGAATTAAGTGCGGGATGGTCACGTGTAACGCTTAACCGTGGTATGTTCCCAACGGCAGGTTCTAAACAAAGTTTAACGTTTAAAGCGACGACGCCTAATTCGGACCTTAACTACTTTAAGGTTAACTACGATTCGCGTTTCTACTGGCCGTTAAGCACTAACCACAAGTGGGCATTTTCAGCGAAAGCTGGATTTGGTTACGGTAATGGTTACGGTACTACCAATGGTTACGATCAGATTTTACCAGTACAGGAATTCTTCCGTATTTCTGAAATGGATTTACGTGGCTTTGAGCGTAATACAATCTTACCACAAGCTATTGTAGTATCTCCTAATTGGTTACCGGGCACACCAAATCCTGATGGTACGCAAGGGCCAATTGGTAGTGATCCTCAATTTGATACAATTCGAACAGCGGGTCGTATCGGTGGTAACGTAAAAGCCGTTGCTGGCCTTGAAATGATCGTACCTACGCCATTTCTTGATGACGAAAACAGCAGTTCGGTGCGTACCAGCTTATTTATTGATGCGGCGAATGTTTGGGATACAGAGTTCGATGTAGATCGCTATTCTAACTTAACGCCGGATGAGCGAGCGATACTTGAAGATTATTCAGATCCAAGTCGTTTCCGTTCATCAGCAGGTTTATCTATCCAGTGGATTTCGCCTATGGGCCCTATGGTAATTAGTTTTGCCTACCCACTGAAAAAAGAAGATGATGATAAGACTAAAGGCATCAGCTTCAATATTAGTAACACATTCTAAAAGGAATAAATTCGTGAATAAAATGATTAAAACAACCGCCATGACTTTGTTAGCTACTTTTCTAATGGGTGCTTCTGCAAGTTCATTCGCTCACAAAGTTGCTGTTGTAAATGTACAACAAGTATTTAGTGGTTCTCCGCAGGCGTCTGCGATTAAAGCGACGTTAGAAGAAGAGTTCCGCGAGCGCAGACAAGCACTTGAAAAGCTACAAGGCGATATTCGTTTTGAAGTTGAAAAATACCAGCGTGAAAACGCAACAATGAGCAAAGCGCAAAAAGAAGCAAGCCAAAAGAAAATTCAAGAGCTACAAAAAGCATTGCAAGAGCAAGGTCAGCCACTTCAGCAAGAAATGCAAATGCGTCAAGCACAGGAAACTAAAAAGCTAGAGACTGTGATTTTTGATGCTATCGCTGCAGAAGGTAAAGCAGGTAAGTATGACGAAGTAAAACCAGCGGGTTCACTTCTTTACTTCAACGAAAAATCAGTGGATAACATCACCTCTAAAGTAGCAGAGCGTGTAGCAAAGGCTAAATAATAAAGCTTATGAAATTACAGCAAATCGCTGAGATTTTAAATGCTGAGCTGGTCGGTGACGACTCGCTCAGCATTTCTCGTATAGCAACCCTAGAAAATGCGACCGGCAACGAGATTGGTTTTCTCGCTAACAAAAAATACCGCAGCAAACTTGCCAGTACCCAAGCAGGTGCGGTGATTTTGTCACCACAAGATGCAGATTATTTTACTGGTAATAAGATTATTGTTGCGAATCCGTACTTAGCCTACGCGCTGTTAGCGCAAGTGATGGACACCACGCCAGAACCTGCGACTAATGTTCACCCTTCGGCAATCATTGACCCAACGGCAAAGCTTGATAAATCAGTATCAGTTGGCGCTAATGTGGTGATTGAAGAAGGTGTTGAAATCGCTGCTGGCAGTTCAATTGGTGCTGGTAGCTTTATTGGTAAGGGTGCTAAAATAGGGACCAATACGAAAATTTGGGCTAATGTAACGATTTATCATCAAGTTGAAATTGGTAATTCGTGTTTAGTTCATGCTAATACCGTAATCGGTGCCGATGGATTTGGCTACGCCAATGAAAAAGGTCAGTGGGTGAAAATCCCGCAGCTTGGCACTGTTGTTATTGGCGATAATGTTGAAGTTGGCGCAAGTACAACCATCGACCGTGGCGCCATTGAGGATACTATCATCGAGCGCAACGTGATTATCGATAACCAAGTACAAATCGCGCATAATGTCGTGGTTAAAGAAGGCACCGCGATTGCTGGGTGTACGGTAATTGCAGGCAGCACAACCATTGGCAAGTACTGCCAAATTGGTGGCTTGTCAGGTATCGCAGGGCATATTGAAATTGCCGATGGTGTTGTTTTAACGGGTATGTCAATGGTAATCAGTGGCATTGATAAACCAGGTGTTTATTCTTCGGGTGTACCGCACAGTGAGAATAAAGACTGGCGTCGTAATATGGCACAGTTACGACAGCTTTCAGCAATTAATAAGCGATTAAAGGCAGTGGAAAAATCACTGCCGGAGCGTGACGAGTAGTCTTCGTCACGTACTAAATTATCGCGCAGTATAAATACGAGCGCGAAGAGATTAGTTAGGTTAAGGAAACACATTTTGGCAGAACAACTAAACAGCTTTGATATTCAAGAAATCCTAAAGCTATTACCGCATCGTTACCCAATGTTATTGGTTGATAAAGTCGTTGACTTTGAGCCGGGCAAAACGCTTCACGCGATTAAAAATGTCACAGCAAATGAGCCAATTTTCACAGGCCACTTCCCTGAGCAGCCAATTTTCCCTGGCGTAATGATTTTAGAAGCATTAGCACAAGCAACAGGTTTATTAGGTTTTAAAACAACTGAAAACCGTGGTGACAATGAGCTATATTTATTTGCAGCCATTGATAACGCGCGCTTTAAACAACCTGTGTTACCGGGTGACACAATGCATTTACACGTTGAATTCTTAAAAGAACGCCGCAACATGTGGAAGTTCTATGGTGAAGCGAGAGTTGACGGCAAAGTAGTGTGTTCAGCTGAGTTAATGTGTGCAAGAAGAGAGTTATAATACGTGATCCATCCTACTGCAATTATTGAGCCTGGCGCTCAACTTGGCAACAACGTAAAAGTTGGTCCTTACAGCTACATCGGCAACGACGTGGTGATTGGTGATGATTGTATCATCGAATCACACGTCGTAATTAAAGGGCCGTCAACAATTGGTTCTGGTAACCATATTTTCCAGTTCGCTTCAGTGGGTGAAGCGTGCCAAGACAAAAAGTACAAGGATGAACCAACCAAGCTGATCATTGGTGATAACAACGTGATCCGCGAATGTGCTACAGTCCACCGTGGTACCATTCAGGACGAAGGCATCACCAAGATTGGCTCAAATAACTTATTTATGGCGTATACACACGTTGCCCATGACTGCGTGATAGGTAATAACTGTATTTTCGCTAATAACGCAAGTGCCGCTGGTCACGTACACATTGGTGACTGGGTAATTTTGGCCGGCAACTCAGGTATTCATCAGTTTTGTCATATCGGTTCACATGCGTTTATTGGTATGTACTCTGGTGTTAACCAAGATGTACCGCCGTTTGTAACAACTATCGGCACACCAGCACGTCCTGTGGCAATCAACACTGAAGGTCTAAAACGTCGTGGCTTTGAGTCAGACGAAATTATGGCATTACGTCGTGCATACAAGCAGTTATACCGCAAAGGTAATAAACTGGATGCGGCACTTGTTGAAATGGAAAAAGAAGCCGAGCAGTTTAAAGCAGTGCAAAACATGATTGATTTTGCCAAAAGCTCAAATCGAGGGTTAATTCGTTAATGATCTCGAATGAGCCACTTCGAATTGCACTTATCGCCGGGGAACACTCCGGCGATATTTTAGGTGCAGGTTTAATTAAAGCACTAAAACAACATTACCCAAATGCCACATTTGAGGGCATTGGCGGTCCGCGTATGCTGGCTGAAGGATTCAAAACCCATTTTCAAATGGAAGAACTCGCCGTAATGGGCGTTTTTGAAGTACTGCCTAAGTTATTTCGTCTACTCAGCATTAAAAAGCAAATTGTACAGCGCTTTATCGCTAATCCGCCGGATATTTTTATTGGCATTGATGCTCCCGACTTTAACTTACGCGTTGAAAAGCTGTTAAAGGCTGCTGGTATTAAAACCGTGCATTATGTTAGCCCATCGGTATGGGCATGGCGTGAAAAGCGTGTTTTTAAAGTAGCAGAAGCCACTAATTTAGTGCTTGCATTATTACCATTTGAAAAAGCGTTTTACGATAAACACAATATTCCATGTGCGTTTGTCGGCCACACTTTGGCGGATGAGTTGCCGCTCGAAGATGAACAAACTGCTAGTAGAGCACTGTTTGATTTATCAGCTACAGATAAAGTGTTGGCAGTGCTGCCGGGCAGCCGAGGTTCTGAAGTCACGTTGTTAAGCGAACCCTATATTCAAGCGGTGTTGTTACTTAAAGCAGAGATACCAAAGTTAAAAGTGTTGGTGCCTTTAGTTAATGAAAAACGCAAAGAAGAGTTTTTAGCTGTCGCAACTAAGCTCAATGCGGAAGAGATATTTACCTTTGTTGATGGCAAGTCGCGTGAAGTGATGACCGCCGCTGATGCGGTGTTATTGGCGTCGGGTACGGCAGCACTTGAATGCATGTTGCTTAAACGCCCAATGGTGGTTGGCTACAAGCTAAAAGCCCTGACATATCACTTAGTGACACGCTTATTTAAATTTAACATTGAGCACTTTTCACTGCCTAATTTATTGGCGGGCAAGCAGTTGGTACCTGAGTTATTACAAAATGATTTAACACCTGAAAACTTGGCTGCAACCTTAAAACCATTGCTAGAAGAAGATCAAACAGCTTTAAAACAAACGTTTTATGAAATGCATAAGTCATTAAGGCTCGACGCTAGTAAACAAGCGGCGCTGGCTGTAAGTAATGTAATAGAGAACAAACATGACTGAAATTATTCGTCCAAATACACAACTTATTGCAGGTGTTGATGAAGTAGGGCGTGGTCCGCTTGTGGGCGACGTGGTAACCGCTGCGGTTATTTTAGATCCATCAAAGCCAATCGCGGGTCTCGCCGATTCAAAAAAGCTAACCGAAAAAAAACGCTTGGCACTTTACGAAGAAATTATTGAAAAGGCGCTGTGCTTTAATATTGCCCGCGCCAGCGTTGCAGAAATTGACGAGCTTAATATTTTGCATGCTACCATGCTTGCCATGAAGCGCGCGGTAGAAGGGCTTAATATTCCTGCTGAGTTTGTCTTTATTGATGGCAATCGTTTACCCGATATTAATGTACCTGCACAAGCCGTTGTTAAAGGTGATAGCTTAGTTGCCGAAATTAGCGCAGCATCAATTCTTGCCAAAGTGACCCGTGATAACGAAATGAAAGCACTGGATACTGAGTACCCAAATTATGGCTTTGCTGGCCATAAAGGTTACCCAACCAAGGCACATTTAGAAGCACTTGCACTTCACGGTGTTACGCCGCATCATAGACAAAGCTTTAAGCCCGTAAAAACAATAATAGAACAGACCAACAATTGCTAATCAATGCTTGGTCAATCAAGTTAGGCAGATAATGCAAGACCCTAAATTTATACACTTACGTGTTCACAGTGATTATTCAATGGTGGACGGCTTAGCAAAAACTAAGCCTATCGTCGGTAAAATTGCAGAGCTGAATATGCCTGCATTTGCCATTACTGATCAAATGAACTTGTGCGGTTTAGTGCGCTTTTACGGTGCTGCGCATGGTGCTGGTATTAAACCCATTGTTGGCGCTGATCTGTGGTTACACAGTCCTGAATTTCCCGATGAGCCTTGTCGTTTGGTCGTACTTGCTAAAAATAATGCGGGCTATAAGAACCTTACACTGCTTATTTCCAAAGGCTATCAACGCGGCCACCTTATGCAACGTCCTATGGTTGATAGAGAGTGGCTTATTGAGCATAAAGAAGGCCTTATATTACTCTCAGGCGCTAAAGACGGTGATTTAGGTAAAGCCTTATTAAAAGGCAATAATGATTTAACCAAATCCATTGGTAACTTTTATTTAGAACACTTTAAAGATCATTACTATATTGAGCTAACGCGAACCGAACGCGAGCAAGAAGAAGATTATTTGCATAGTGCTGTGGCTTATGCTCAATACTCAGGGCTGCCGGTTGTTGCCACCAACGAAGTCGTGTTTCTCAATAAAGAAGACTTTGAAGCCCATGAAATTCGTGTGTCAATTCATGATGGTTACACTTTAGATGATAAACGCCGTCCAAAACGTTTTTCAGAGCAGCAGTATTTAAAAACCGAAGAACAAATGTGTGAGCTGTTCTCGGATATTCCAGAAGCACTGGAAAACTCAGTTGAGATTGCCAAGCGCTGCAACGTGACCATTCAACTCGGCACCTACTTCTTACCAGACTACCCAACGGGCTCTTTGTCGATTGAAGACTTCTTAGTAAAAGTATCGGAAGATGGTCTGGAAGAACGTTTGCAGTTCTTATTCCCTGATGAAGAAGATCGCAAAGTCAAACGCGTCGAATATGATGACCGCTTAAGAATTGAACTTGACGTAATTAACCAAATGGGTTTCCCAGGTTACTTCTTGATCGTAATGGAATTCATCCAGTGGAGTAAAGATAACATTATTCCTGTGGGTCCAGGCCGTGGTTCGGGTGCTGGTTCATTAGTTGCTTATGCGCTCAAGATCACCGATCTTGATCCACTGCAATTTGACTTACTTTTCGAACGTTTCTTGAATCCAGAACGTGTATCCATGCCCGATTTCGACGTCGATTTCTGTATGGACCGACGCGATGAAGTAATCGACCACGTTGCTAAACTCTATGGCCGTGATGCGGTATCGCAGATCATTACTTTTGGTACGATGGCGGCAAAAGCGGTAATACGCGATGTAGGCCGTGTGCTTGGTCACCCTTATGGTTTTGTTGACCGTATTTCAAAATTAGTACCGGGCGATCCGGGCATGACATTGGCAAAAGCCTTTGATGTTGAACCGCGTTTACCAGAAGCCTACGACACAGACGATGAAGTAAAAGAACTTATCGATATGTGCCGTATTTTAGAAGGCTGTACACGTAATGCAGGTAAACACGCCGGTGGTGTTGTTATTTCACCGACAACCATTACCGACTTCGCCGCACTTTACTGTGATGATGAAGGTAAATTCCCGGTTACCCAATTTGATAAAAATGATGTAGAAACAGCGGGTCTGGTTAAGTTCGACTTTTTAGGGTTACGTACTTTAACCATTTTGCAGTGGGCTATTGATATGGCCAATGAGCGCTTAACGCGCGAGCAAAAAGAACATATCGATATCGCCGCTATTCCGCTAAATGATCCACCGAGCTTTGAATTATTACTGCGCGCAGAAACAACAGCAGTATTCCAGCTTGAATCTCGCGGTATGAAAGACCTTATCCGTCGTTTAAAGCCTGACTGCTTTGAAGACATGATCGCACTGGTTGCACTTTTCCGCCCAGGTCCGTTGCAATCAGGCATGGTAGATAACTTTATCGACCGTAAGCACGGTCGAGAAGAAGTATCTTACCCCGATGCACAATATCAGCACGAAAGCTTGCAACCTATCTTAGAGCCAACCTACGGCATTATTCTATACCAAGAACAGGTAATGCAGATTGCTCAGGTACTGGCAGGGTATAGCCTTGGTGGCGCTGACTTACTGCGTCGTGCCATGGGTAAGAAAAAGCCTGAAGAAATGGCCAAGCAGCGTTCAACCTTTGAGGATGGCGCAAAGCAAAATGGCGTAGACGGCGAACTTGCAATGAAGATCTTCGACCTCGTAGAAAAATTCGCAGGTTACGGCTTTAACAAATCGCACTCGGCAGCATACGCACTGGTATCTTATCAAACGCTGTGGATGAAAACCCATTATCCAGCAGAGTTTATGGCGGCAGTTATGTCAGCCGACATGGATAACACCGATAAGATTGTTACCCTTGTTGATGAATGTGAGAATATGAAACTCACATTATTACCGCCTGATGTGAACTCGGGTCTATATAAATTTACGGTAAATAATCAAGGCGAAATTGTTTACGGTATTGGGGCGATTAAAGGTGTAGGTGAAGGCCCAGTAGACGCAATTTTAGAAGCGCGAGAAGCTGGCGGCCCATTTAAAGATTTATTCGATTTCTGTGCGCGCGTCGATATTAAGCGTTTAAATAAACGTGTGATTGAAAAGCTAATAATGTCCGGCGCGATGGATAAATTGGGTCCAGAGCAAACACAAAGTGCGCGCTCTATTTTAATTGCCAGCTTACCTGATGCGCTTAAATCGGCCGATCAACACAATAAAGCTGAAGCACTAGGCCAAAGCGATTTATTTGGTTTATTGGCAACGGAGCCAGAGGAAGTTGCCGCAGCATTTGTGCAAGCGCCTAAATTTACCGATAACGAATGGTTGGAAGGTGAACGCGAAACACTGGGACTTTACTTGACCGGTCACCCAATTAATCAATACCGTAGTGAGCTTAAAAATTATGTGTCGGGTCGACTTGTCGATTTACAACCGACGGAACGTGATGTAACGTCTACAGCGGCAGGTTTAGTGATTAATGCACGCACCTTAATTAATAAAAAAGGAAAGCGTTGGGGGCTACTGACACTGGATGATAAAAGTGCCCGAATTGATATTCGTTTATTTCCTGAACAGTTCGAAACTTACCAAGAACTGCTGCAAATGAACAATATCTTGGTGATATCTGGTGTGGTCAGCTTTGATAACTTCTCAGGTGGTATTACAATGACCGCTCGCGAAGTTGCAAGTATTGAATCTGTTCGTGAAAAGCGGGTTAAAAACATAAAAATGACGGTGAAAATGCAGGAAGTGAGTGATAACTTCTTGTCTCGATTAGAGCATACCATCACCCCGTATAAATTTGGTACTTGCCCAATAAGAATTCAATATGAACGCCCAGATGCAACAACTGAGCTTTCATTAGGAACACAGTGGTGTGTTACACCCAGTGACGAGTTACTTGCTAATCTCTCACGCTTAGTAGCACAGAATATTGAACTAGAATTTAATTAGGTAGTTTAGAGCATGAGTCTCAATTATCTTGATTTTGAACTTCCAATTGCAGAGTTGGAAGCAAAAATTGAAGAACTTAAAAACGTAGGTCGCGGTGGTGAACTGGATCTGAGTCTAGAAGAAGAAGTTTCACGCCTTAAAGATAAGAGCGTAGAGCTGACCAATAAAATTTTCTCGGATCTCGGTCCATGGCAGGTTTCACAACTTGCTCGTCACCCGCTACGTCCGTATACCAAAGATTATATCGAGCGTATTTTTACCGAATTCGACGAATTAGCAGGCGACCGCGCATTTGCTAACGATCCGGCTATTGTAGGCGGTATTGCGCGTTTAGATGGCGAACCAGTAATGGTTATCGGTCAACAAAAAGGCCGCGATACAGCAGAGAAAATTAAGCGTAACTTTGGTATGCCAAAGCCAGAAGGTTACCGTAAAGCGTTACGTTTAATGGAGATGGCTGAGCGTTTTAATATGCCAATCATCACGTTTATCGACACGCCAGGAGCATACCCAGGTGTTGGTGCTGAAGAGCGTGGTCAAAGTGAAGCAATCGCTAAAAACCTTAAAGTGATGGCAGGCCTTAAAGTACCAGTGATCTGTACGGTAATTGGTGAAGGTGGTTCAGGTGGTGCGTTAGCAATTGGCGTGGGTGACCGTGTTAATATGCTTCAGTACAGCACATACTCAGTAATTTCACCGGAAGGTTGTGCGTCAATTCTTTGGAAAAGTGCAGAAAAAGCCCCGCTTGCCGCAGAAGCTATGGGTGTAAGCGCTGATCGTGTTAAGAGCTTAGACTTAATTAACTCGATTGTTGAAGAGCCACTAGGCGGTGCACATCGTAACTACGATGCAATGGCGAAATCGCTTAAAGCACAAATTAAACGTGACTTAGGTGATTTGAAAGCTTTATCATTAGAAGAAATGTTAGAGCAGCGCTATGAGCGTTTAATGTCTTTTGGTTACTGCTAATTAAAAGATTTTGGAAAAAGCCGCATTTTGCGGCTTTTTTTGTTTATGAAAGATATTTATTCCACTTTTAAATATGAGCTTACCAACACCGAAAAAATGCGCTTTACTGTTGCGCTTTCAGGCGGTGTTGACTCGGTTGTATTATTACATTTAGCGAAACGTTTTCGTGATGAGTTCACGCACATTGAAATCGACGCTGTACATGTCAATCATGGCTTAAGTGATAATGCCGATATGTGGCAGGCGTTTTGTGCCGATTTATGTCAGCAATGGCAAATCCCGTATACGGCTTACCGAGTAAGCGTAAAGAAAGCTAATCGTGAAAGCTTAGAGGCGGTGGCGCGAACCACGCGTTACAACGCACTAAAAACGCACTTGCATAGCGATTCAGAATTATTACTTGGGCAGCACCTTGACGATCAAGTCGAAACGTTTTTTATTCGTTTAAAACGCGGAGCAGGGCTGTTGGGATTAGGTGCGATGAAGCAACGCTCTCGCATTGAAAATGGTTTACCTGTATTTCGCCCATTACTAGGCATTATGCGAAAAGAAATTGTTGAGTACGCAAAGGCTCAGCAACTTTCACATATTAATGATGAATCAAATCACGACGATCGCTTTGACCGAAATTTTTTACGTAATAAAATCCTTCCTGAACTTAATGTACGCTTTAAGGGCTTTAGCAATACCGTCGCTCGTGTAGTGAGCTTACTGCAATCTCAACAACAATTACTGGATGAATACATTGCCGAAGACGCGAAAAAGTGCATTTTTCATCAGCGTTTTCTGCTCAATGAGGTAATTGGTTTTTCGCGTGCGCGCATTAATAATTTAATACGTTATTGGCTACAGCAAAATAACCTAGTTTTGCCATCTCAAAAGGTGCTCAATCAAGTTAACCAGCAAGCATTTAAGGCAAAAATGGATGCGCAAGTGAGTATTGAATGTAGTGGCTTTGCGATTAAACGCTACCAAGATGCTTTGTTTATCGTGTTACCTCAGGCGGTGCCTGAAAATCGAGATAACATTGGGCTAAGTTCACTGGTTATCGGTAATCAAGAGTTTAGTGTAGAAAAAAAAGCGCAAGGTGTGCGTGCGCCATTTATGGATGAACACGTTAATCTGCGTTTTGATATTGGCGCTGAAAAATTTACCTTACAACACCGAAACTGTACTAAATCGGTTAGCACATGGCTAAAAGAGGCTGGTATACCACCTTGGCAACGCCCATTGGTTGCAGGAATTTACTATAATAATCAACTTGTTCAAGTAATTGGCTTGGGCATATCAAAACATGCATACGCCGAAAATGGCCTATGTTGGCAACAAAAGGAAGCAAATGAAAACTAGTCAAGCAGTTGGTTTTTCACTTATCGGGCAAGCTTATATCGGCTTAATTGTATTTGCAGTGGTGTTGGCGGTGAGCCTTATTTTTTCGTTTAATCTTACTGTGGTGCTCTATGGCGCTATTTTTGGCGCGATTACTGCTGCATTGCTGCTGTGCTATTGGTTAGGAAAAGGCGGAAGTTTCTTTTTGTTAGCGGTAATGTGTCCCCTTATTTGTATTATCGTGACACCTATTACCAGCTTTTTTGAAATAGCCAATGTGCTCGGGGCTTTTTTTGTCGGTTTGTGTTTGCTGCTTACCGGTTATCGTCTAAAAAAAGGAAGCTAATGCTTCCTTTTTTCATTCTGGCTACGCCTTAGTTTGTTTTGCAACAATCTCGTCCGTCTTGTTTTGCAGCATAAAGCGCTCTATCTGCACGTTCAAAAATGCTGTTAGGAATATCTTTTGCCTTACTTAAGGAAAAACCAATACTGGTGGTTACAGAATGGGTTTTCAGCAGTTGGTGACTGTGCACGCGTTTTTTAATGCGATTAGCTAAGATATGACTTACTTCAAAGTTGTCGTCATCAATTAAAATGGCAAATTCATCACCACCAAACCTAAATACGGTGTCTGTGCCTCTTACACAGTCTGTCAGAATATTGGCAAAATCGATCAATACTTGATCGCCCACTTGGTGCCCATGTTGATCGTTTACTTGCTTAAAGTTATCTAAATCTAACAACATTAAGCCAAAGCTGCGGTGATGACGGCGGCTTCGCTCAAGTTTGCGATATAGACAATCATCAAACATGCTGCGGTTATTTAGCCCGGTTAATGCATCTTTGGTAGCCAGTTTCTTCACGCGTGAAAACAACAGTGCATTGCGCAGAGGGTAGACAAGTGCGGTATGTAATCTTGCTAATTTCTGCTTTGCGTATTGTGGTAGATTTTGGGAAAAGTAAATAAGCTGGCCAAGACGTTCGCCATCAGCCATCAGATCAAAGGCGTGGTTTTCACCTTCAATTTTACTGCCAGTCATTTCAATTACCCCTTCGGTACTATGAAATTGTAGGCCTGCAAATTGCACTACGCGTGATGCTTCAACCGAAAAGATGTTTAATAATTTTGTAAGCTCAAGTGTTTTTTGAAGTTGCGTTACTAACGCATGGGTATGGCTTATGTCATTCTGTTCAGAATAGATCTGGCCATACGGCAAATAATCGCCGTTGCTGTCTGTTTGACGCGTTAAAACATGTACGTTTTCCACTTAACTACCCTCATACTACCGCAAAATATTAAGTACATGGATGTTTAAGCAAAATCTAAGCCACTTTTATTAAGTGGCAGAAAAACAGACACTTGCTATATTTAATTGATTAGAGAGACTCGTTTCTAATGAATTCGTCATTTTTTCGACATAACGCTTATTACGATAGCAGAGGTGGTGTTTGCAGCATACGTTTGGTGTTTACTTCTATATATTGATTGCCGCTGTGGTTCTGATTTGGCTGTTTAAACGCTTTAATCTGCCACCCATTTTAGCTTATTTAGCGGTGGGCATCCTTGCCGGTAAAGACGGCTTTGCGTGGCTTGAACAAAGTGAACAAATGCACTTTATTGCCGAACTTGGCATCGTTTTTTTGCTGTTTAGCTTAGGGTTAGAGTTTTCAATTCCTCGTTTACTGGCTATGCGCCACATTGTTTTTGGCGTTGGCGTAATGCAAGTCGTAATCACTACCTTAGTGGTTATGGTGCTATTGTGGTTATTTGGAATTTCAATGATAGCGGCGTTTAGCATTGGTAGTTTAGTTGCCTTGTCGTCAACTGCTATTGTGGTTAAACAAGTCAGTGGCTCGCCATTATTGCGCTCAAGACCAGGGCAGCTGGCAATTGGCGTTTTGCTATTTCAAGATATCGCGGTAGTGCCTTTATTAATCGCGCTTCCGCTTTTGGCAAATGGCTCAGAGTCGTTATGGACCACCATTTTAACGGCGTTGGCAAAAGGCGGTGTGGTTATTGCGCTATTGATGGCCGTTGGCAAATGGGTACTTCCGAGAATTTTCAGTGAAATAGCGCAAACACGCAGTGATGAGTTATTTGTGTTGACCACCATATTGGTTGCACTTATTGCGGCAGCGATAACGTCTGCTTTTGGTTTATCCATGGCACTAGGTGCTTTTCTAGCAGGCATGATGTTAGGTGAAAGTGAATATAAGCATCAACTAGAAGCCGATATCCGTCCATTTAGAGATATCCTAATGGGGTTATTCTTTATCACCATCGGTATGCAGCTTGATATGACGTTTGTTGTGGCTAACTTGCAATGGATTGCACTTGGGTTATTTAGCTTGCTGACACTGAAAGTGGCGATTACGTATTTTGTGACGAAAGTGGCGGGCGAGAATCATGAAAATGCGTTGGCAAGTGCACTTATGTTATGCCAGATGGGTGAGTTTAGCTTTGTCTTAATCTCACTCGCATTAAAATACGCTTTGTTAAACTCGGCAAACGCATCCTTGCTGTTGTCGGTTGGCGTATTAAGTATGGCGATAACGCCTTATTTGGTGGATAACGGCGCTTTGCTGTCATATAAAATTCTCAATAAAGTTGCCCCTAATTTACTGACAAAAAATAGTCAAAGTTATGATAACAGTGATGCTCAGTTTGATGAGTTTAGTCAACATGTTGTGATTTGCGGCTATGGCCGAGTAGGCCAAATAATCGCGCGCTTTTTAAAAACGGAAGCAATTCCGTTTGTTGCGATAGATAGTGACACAGTGCGCGTTAAAGAGGCGCAGGCCGCTGGAGAAAATATCTATTTTGGTCAGGCAAAGCAAAAAGAGGTGCTAAAAGGTGCCAATATCGCAAAAAGCCGCTTAGTGATTATTACTTTCGCCGATAAAGACAGTGCATTTGCAATTATTAATAGTATCAAGCAGCTTGCGCCCAAGGTTAAAATTTTAGTGCGCATGCGAGATGATAGGTATTTATCTGAGCTTAAAGATAAAGGCGTTACAGAAGTGGTGCCGGAAAAGCTAGAGGCCAGCTTAATGTTAGTATCACATGTACTGTTTTTAACTGGGGTGCCCATGCGCCGTATTTTAAGGCGTGTGCAAGCAGAGCGTAGCAATCGCTATGGCTTACTGCACGGTTATTTCCCAGGCGATAGTACGCCATTGTCACCCGATTCATCTGATCACCTTGAATTTTTGCATGCAATCGCGATTACCGAAGATGCCTATGCACGAGGATTATCCTTAGGTGATTTAAACTTAACTAAACGGCGGGTTGATGTAACCGGACTTCGCCGTGATGGTAATGAATTAAGTTTCCCGCCAAGTGATACTGTATTAAAAGCGCAGGATATTTTAATTGTGCGCGGCAAACCGCGCCGTGTTGAACGTGCTGAGCGTTTTATACTAGAGGGGCGCTAGCCCGTTTACAGTAAACTTACTGCATATTGGTGAACTCTAAAAACGCCATTATTTCATCTAATTGTGCTAAACCATCTTGGTAGCCAATATCAATCAAATGCTGGGTGTATTCCTTTTCAAAGAGTAAATAACTTACCAGTGACGATTCTGAATGTTTTTTCACACCAATACTGCGCAGTAGCATTTTTATTGGCACAGGCATAGTGTCGTAGTACTGAGTGGCAATGGCATTAAAGTTTTGCGAGGGGTTTATTACAAAGTGCGCGATGCGCTTAAGTTCTTTATGTTTGTCGCGCGCTGGAATAAGTGACAACGTGCGGTTAATACGTTCTAGTCGTTCAATGTCTGCACGTAAGGTATCGGAGAAAATGGTATCAAGCAAATGGCCGGCGATTGTAGAAATACCGGGGTAGTGTGGCTGAAAACCAAAATACTTATTATCAATAGGTTGCTCAACACCAATTACAAAGACTTTTTCCGCGCCTAAATGAATTGCAGGACTCAGTGGTGCATGTTGGTGCACCGAACCATCGCCAAAGTAGCCTTGACGAATTTTGGTACTTGGGAAAACCATAGGAATGGCACTGGACGCCATTAAATGTTCAATATTAATTGTTGTTTTCTCACCACGTCTTTTGGCTCTGCGCCAAGAGTTGGCATGCTTAGCTTGGAAAAACGCGACGGAATCACCGCTCGAATAGCTTGAAGCAGTAATCGATAGTGCCTCTAAGTAGTCATTGCGAATATTATTGTCGATGCGTTTTAAATCGAGCACTGAGCGCAATAATTCTCGTAATGGTTGGTTATTGAGCAAGCTCGCGGGTGGGTGGTTTTCATAATCCGACTGAAAACTACGTAACATATTAATAAAAATATGACCAAATACCGATGAAAAGTTGGTGTGATAAACCTGCTCGGTGCGAAAATTTTTCCACACATGTTCTAACTTTTTAACGGCTAGTTGATAACACGAAGCGTAACAACCGAGTGCCGTTGCATTAATTGCTCCCGCAGACGTACCATTTATGATAGCAAATGGCGTTACTTGATTACGCGGCAAGTTTTTCGCAATCGCTTTTAAAACGCCTACTTGATAAGCCGCTCGTGCGCCACCACCAGTAAGTAGTAATGCAATTTTTGTTTTATGTTTTGAACTATTCCCGCTACTATTCATCAGATACTTTGTATTCTCCCTTTATTGTTAATTTAGAGCACTTTAGATCTAAAATAAATATTTGAACAGTGAAAAATATGACAACGAATTCTCAAAATAAATTACCTTACATTGTCGGACTCTCTCTGGTAGCAATCGTGATTGCGGTAGCAGCCATGCAATTAATGAAAGGCGACAAACCAGTAGAGCCGGGTGAAAGGCAAGTAATTGAATTGCCACAACCCACTGAGCCTGTAGAGCCAGAGCAAGAAACACAAGTTGTGACCAACGACCCTGTGATTGAGCCGGTGGTTGAGCAAGTGGTTGTAACTAAAGAGCCTGAAGCTGAAGAGCCAGTAACGCCAGAAGTGACACGTACGCTGCCTTCGCTTGATGATAGCGATTCAGTTGTACGAGAGTCGCTAGCAGATGTTGTATCGGTTAATTTGTTAAAGCTTGTTGTTAGCGATGATTTAATTCGTCGAGCGGTGGTTTACACCGAAAACTTAGCGGACGGTAAGCTTGCTAAAAAGCATCAAATGTTTGTTTCGCCAAAACAAGCGTTTAGCGTAAACGACGGTGCAATTATTACCGTAAATCCAGAGAGTTTTGAGCGCTACGATCCGTATGTTAGCTTATTTACTAAGCTTTCGGAAAAACAAATTATCGCATTAATTGATGAATATAAACCGCTGATCCAAGATGCGTATGACGAGATTGGTTTATCGGATTATGAGTTTGAACAACGTCTTGCACTGGCGATTCAGCATTTACTTGATACTCCAGCTGTTCCGCTAGATACGCCGCTTACAAGCCAGTCTGTAACATATAAATATGCGGTACCTGAGTATGAAGCGTTATCTGATGCACAAAAACAGCTACTGCGTTTAGGTCCAGATAATATGGCACAGGTGAAAACCAAGTTATCGCGTTTGTTAAAACAGCTTTAAGGTTAATTGTTGCGCAGTTGATTAGCATGAACAAAGTTTTGCTTGAACTTCATCAGCAAAATAGTGATAATCCCTGCGCGCAGTTGAGCAAAACCCTTTGTTTAACTGAGTTATTATGGTGATCTTATTGGTCCTCCCGCAATAATAGCGCGTGAATCTGGTCAGGCCCGGAAGGGAGCAGCCACAGCGTGTGACTTATGTGCCGGGATGTGGCTGGTAAGATTGCCACCCAACTTCTCTCGTTTACTTTTCAGTGTTTAGCTTCTCAGTTTCTACTTTCTCATTGATTATTAGTTATATTTTCTTATTTTACTCCTTTACTTAACAGTCACTGCTAAATAGCCACACCTTGTATTTATTTAACACGTAGCAACGCAATACGCTTGTTTTGATTGCCCTGCTTCGAGCACGTCTTTTTTCTCTCTTTCCTATTTTTTGTTTCTGTACTTCTGTGTCATCTAACTATCAGTTTTTATTCGGTTAATTGATGACGCATTAAAAGTGTCCGCAGCGGACACTTTTTCTGTCCGCGGACAATCTGATTTTTACATGTTCAAAGTTAACTTATTGAAATTGTTATAAATTAAAATTTGGCATGCAACTGGTATTAAGTTAATCAGTTTATCGTTTAGGAATAGAACAATGGTAGTAATGTCCGCTTTCTTTATTGTGCCAGCGTTTATGTTATTGGCTTCATTGTTTATCAGCGTACTTGAACAACACACACGATTTTAGGGAAAAACATGATTAAAGATACCAGTGGCCAAGATCAAGTAATCAAACAAAAGCCAAAACTATTAAAACCGGCTTTAGCGATTACGTTAATGCTATCTGTTGTTACATGGACGGGATTTGCCATGTTTAACAGTGATAACGCTAGTATGTCGATAGATAAAGCGCAGCTGCAGTTAGCAAAAGTAGAGCGTGGTAACCTTGTTCGTGATGTTGCTGCAACCGGTAAAATTGTAGCGGCGAATGCACCAAAAGCGTATAGCCCTGAACAAGGCTTTGTCTCATTGAATGTAAAAGCGGGCGACACAGTTGAAAAAGGCCAAGTGATTGCTGAGGTTGACAGTCCTGAGCTTAACAATAGCTTAAAACAACAAGAGTCAGAATTGGCTAGGCTCAAGGGCGAACTTGCACGAAGTGAACTGGCGGCAAGACGCCAAGCACTCGCACTGACCAAAACGCTTGATTTAGCACAAGTAGAGTTAAACGCAGCAGAACGTGAAAATCGCCGCGCTCAACTTTCAATTGAAAAGCGTTTGATCAGCCAAATTGATTTAGAAAAAGCGGTTGATGATTTGGCCAAAGCCAAGCTCACTTATAAACATGCACAACAAGAAGTTGAATTAGCAAAAGATACCTTGTCATTTGAGCTTCAATCATCGAAAAGCCAAGTTGCAAGACAACAGCTGGTGGTTGATGAACTGCAGCGTAAAGTGGGAAATTTAGCAATAAAAGCCAGTGTATCGGGCATTGTTGGCAATTTATTAGTTCAGCCAAAGGCGATGGTGGTAAAAAATCAGGCCCTGTTAACGCTTGTCGATTTATCGGCATTTGAAGCTGAACTGCAAGTGCCAGAAAGCTACGCGAATGACTTAGGCATCGGCATGACGGTTGAATTAAAAATTGGCTCAGAGCAAATAAAAGGACAACTTTCGGCGATTTCGCCAGAAGTGAACAACCGTGAAGTGACCACCCGAGTGCGTTTTGAAACCAGTAATATCAGCAATATTCGTCAAAATCAGCGATTGTCAGGACGCATTTTACTTGAAAACCGAAGTGATATTTTAATGGTGAGACGCGGTGGGTTTTTAAATGCTGGGGGCTATGTTGCATATAAGATAAACGGCGACCTTGCGCAAAAAGTCGAAATTACCACAGGCGTTACCAGTATTAATCATGTAGAGGTGTTAGCTGGGTTAGAAGCTGGCGATGAAATAATTATTTCAAACTACGACACATTCAAAAACGCGGATGCGCTATTGCTACGCTAATCAACAGGAAAGAAGGCAAAAGAAATGTTAAAAATGAATAATATCAGCAAGGTGTATCAAACAGAAATGGTACAAACTCATGCACTACGTGATTTTAATTTAAGTGTTGAGGAAGGGGAATTTATTGCCGTTACAGGGCCATCGGGTTCAGGTAAAACCACCTTTTTAAATATTGCCGGTATGTTAGAGCCATTTACCAGTGGTGAGTATCTACTTGATGGCATTGATGTCGGTAAGCTCAATGATAATCAACGTGCCGATCTGCGCAATCAAAAAATTGGATTTATTTTCCAAGGGTTTAATTTAATTCCAGACCTTAATTTATATGAAAACATTGAAGTGCCGTTGCGCTACCGCGGTATTAAAGCCGCAGAGCGTAAACGCCGTATTGAACAATGTTTAGAGCAAGTGGGGCTCGCAAGTCGCGCGAAGCATTTGCCGCAGCAACTTTCCGGTGGACAACAACAACGTGTAGCAATTGCGCGTGCGCTTGCCGGTGAGCCTCGTTTTTTACTTGCCGATGAACCAACGGGTAACTTAGACAGTTTAATGGCACGCCAAGTAATGGAATTACTCGAGCAAATCAATCGCGATGGCGCAACTATTATTATGGTAACTCATGATGCAGAACTCGCACGTCGTGCACCACGTAATATCCAAGTTGTCGACGGTCAGCTTGCTGATTTTACCTTGTATCAAGGTAACCCTAATGTGGCTGTAGGAGCATAACCATGTTGAGTCATTATATTGATTTAAGCTGGCGGAGCTTTAAGCGTACGCCGCTTGTTAGCTTTTTAATGGTGCTGGCAATTGCTATTGGCATAGGTGTCACTATGACGAGTCTATCGGTGTATCACATGATGTCGATGGATCCAATTCCTAATAAAAGCAATAAGTTATTCGCTGTTCAATTGCAAATTATGGATGAGGTTGAAACATGGTTCTCGTCAGATAATGTGCCTTATCAGTTGACCTATAAAGATACAACTAATCTGCTCAATGCAGATTTACCGTACAAACGCGCAGCCATGATGAAAACGGGATTTTCGGTACATTTAAACTCAGATAAGGTTAAACCGTTTTTAGAAACTACTCGTGTTTTTTCGCGTGATGCATTTGAAATGTTTAATTTATCGTTTATTCATGGCGGTGTATGGAGTGTTGAGCAAGAAGAAAGTGCCGCACCTGTCGTGGTGATTTCTCAAAGCATGAGTAAAAAGCTATTTGGCAGCGAAAACAGTGTCGGGCAAACGCTTTATCTTGACGACCTCAGTATGCGCGTTGTCGGTGTGATTAAAGACTGGCAGTTACACGTTAAATATTATGATTTAAACAATGGTTCATTTAACGACCCCGAACAAATCTTTATTCCGTTTTCGCTAATTAAAGCGAATGAAATTAATACTTGGGGTAATACCAATGGTTGGAAACATGAGGTTGTAAAAACGTTCACAGATAAATTAAATTCAGAAAAAGTATGGTTACAGTTTTGGGTGCAGCTCAATAACGCCGATGAAAAGCAAGCTTACAGCGAATATTTGGCAAACTATATTGCACAGCAGCAAACTCAAGGGCGTTTCAATCGTGAAGATGCCGAGTACAAACTAAGAGATGTAAACGAGTGGATTGCTTACTGGGAAGTCGTGAACGAAGACAACAAAATAATGGTGGCACTGAGCTTTATGTTTTTGGCGGTGTGTATTGCCAATATTTTAGGGCTGCTGCTCGCTAAGTTTTTACGTCGTGCACCGGAAGTTGGTGTTAGGCGTGCACTTGGCGCGAGCAAACGTCAGGTGTTTTATCAGCATATTGTTGAGGTTGCGATGCTTGGTTTATTTGGTGGTGTAGTAGGAATTTTAATTGCACAACTTGGTCTTTTGGGTATTCGCCAAAGCTATAGTTATTACGACAGTCTTGCCAATATGGACCTTATTATGTTGCTTACAGCGCCGGTTATCGCGATTGTTGCATGCATAATAGCGGCATTATATCCAGCGTGGTTGGTGTGTAAAACCAATCCATCTACGTATTTGAAAACCCAATAAGGACCGTATTATGTTAGAGATTAAGCCTATTTTTAATGCGCTGTTACGCTCCAAAGTGGGAGCCGTGTTGCTGCTTATTCAGATTGCGATTACCACTGCAATTGTCAGTAATGCCGCGTTTATTATTAACGACCGTATTGAATATTTAAATCAACCCACCGGCTATCAAGAAGACAACATGTTTAAGTTTAATGTGATGATGTTTGGTAGCGATGTGGATTTAATCCAGCAGGTTGAGCTTGATGAAGCAACACTGCGTCAAATACCAGGCGTAATGGATGCAGTGCATATTAACGCCGTACCTTTGTCGGGCGGCGGTTCTTCAACGACATTTCGTTTAAAGCCTGCGCCTGATAAATCGAAAACAGATAACGCCAGTTATTTCGAGACCGATGAGCATGGTTTAGATACATTGGGTGTAGAGCTTATTGCAGGGCGCAACTTTACTCAAGACGAAGTAGTTATAAATCGCGATTTTAGCAAGCACCCGAATGTTGCATTGGCGACAAAAGCATTGATGGACGAGTTTTTTCCCGATGGCGACGGGCTAGGTAAAATTCTGTACATGGGCGATCAACCGCTAAAAGTGGTTGGTATTATCGGCATGATGAAAGGCCCATGGTTAAAGCTAGAAGAACGCAAAGATAAATCAGTAATTTTGCCATTGCTGTACCCTCATAAGTTACAGCAGTTTTTGGTGCGCACTGAACCGGGTCAACGCGCTGAGGTAATGAAGCAAATTGAGAGTGTTATGCATCAAAGCTACAGCAAACGCGTTATTCAAGACTTAACAGGACTAGACAAGAAAAAAGCGAATTATGTAGCGGAAGACTTATTAATGATGCGTATGTTGGTGATTTTAATTAGTGTACTGGTGTTAGTGACTGCACTAGGTATCTTTGGTTTAACGCTGTTTAATATTAACAAGCGGACAAAGCAAATTGGTACACGACGTGCACTGGGCGCGAGAAAATCGGCAATTGTTAAGTTTTTTGTTGTCGAAAATAGCCTTATTTGTTTGGCGGGCTTAGTGTTAGGTGTGTGTGGCGCAATCGTGTTAGGCCAACAATTAATGACCCAATACTCAGTGCCAGCACTATCATATGAGTATGTTGCAATTACCGCGTTGGGCGTATTTGTGATGAGCTTACTTGCTGTAATCGGCCCAGCCAAGCGCGCGGCCAACATTGCGCCAAGTATTGCGACACGAACGATTTAACCATTTGCAATGTCTTCGTGCTACACTCTGAATTGTCGGTGTAGCACGAATAAATAAAAGAAAAACAAATGGATAAAATTCTAATCATTGATGATAACCCAGCCGTTCTCGAAGCATTATCGCTGCTATTGGAAATTCACGGCTATGATGTTGTAACGGCCAAAACACCGTTTGAGGCAGAGCAAACGGTACGTTATCAACGTATTGCGTTGGCGATTCAAGATATGAACTTTGCCGCCGACACCACCTCTGGAAAAGAGGGTATTAGTCTTTTTTATACGCTACGCGAATTAAATGCCAACCTACCGATCATTCTAATTACAGCTTGGACTGAACTTGAAACTGCTATCGAGCTAGTTAAAGCTGGCGCTGCGGATTACATTGCCAAACCATGGGATGACAACAAGTTACTCACCACCATTGCAAATTTAGTGGCGTTAGGCAAAGCGCAGCAAGATAATGCAGTTTTAACGCGGCAACACGATGAGCGTCATTTAACACATCAACAAGCAAATTTAGCAGGGCTTATTTATGCAAGTACTGCGATGGAGCGGGTAGTGGATATGGCACTGCAATTAGCTAAGTCAGATGTGTCAGTGTTGATCACAGGGCCCAATGGCAGTGGTAAAGAACGCATCGCTGAAATTATTCAACTCAACTCAAATTTAGCCCATCAACCATTTATTAAAATGAATGCAGGCGCATTACCCGGAGAATTAATTGAAGCCGAGCTATTTGGTGCGCAAGCGGGTGCCTACACCGGTGCCAATAAACAGCGTATCGGACGTTTTGAAGCAGCCGATGGCGGCACGTTATTTTTAGATGAAATTGGTAACTTACCACCTTCAGGTCAAATGAAGCTATTGCGCGTACTGCAAACCGGTGAGTTTGAACGTTTGGGTTCAGTACAAACAAAGCAGGTTAAAGTACGAGTTATTTCGGCAACTAATGCTGATTTACAACAAGATATTAAAGCAGGGCGTTTTAGGGAAGATCTCTATTATCGCCTCAATGTAATTGAGTTACGCTTGCCGCCGCTGGCTGAGCGAAAAGACGATATTATGCCGCTCGTTAAACACTTCTTACCAAACCGTGAATGTGGATTAGCAACTGAACAAGCGCTGGTAAATTACCCTTGGCCTGGTAATGTTCGCGAGCTTGAAAATGCCTGTAAACGCGCAGCTGTATTAAAACCAAGTGGCCAATTAGCATTAACGGATTTTGGCTTGGCGACACCAATGAGCGAAGTTAAAACCGCGGTAAATAATGAACCAAACAAAACAGAAATCGAAGCGGCGATGCGCGAATATCAAGGCGTTATTGCAAAGGTGGCTCGTCATTTTGGCTTATCTCGCCAAGCGCTTTATCGTCGTTTGCAAAAATTCGATATTGACTATTGATAACAGATTATGAAAACTTTTTTTGCTCACTATCGTATCCAAACTAAATTGCAGTTGGCGGTTGTAATAAGCCTTATTCTGGTGCTGATCCCGTTATTACTGGTACTGGATGTCTCGCTGAAACAAAGTGCCCTGGTTATATTAATTTCACTGTGTGCGACATGGTTTATTAGCGACCTACTCACGCAATCGGTCAGCTCAGGGATTCAAGCCCTTGAAACCGGATTGTTAAATTTCAAAGATGGCGAATTTTCTAGCCTGCTAGCATACGATGCGCCAGATGAATTGGGCCGCCTTTGCCACATTTACAATCACACGGCAGAGCATTTACGCCAAGAAAAGCAGTGGATTTATCAGCGGGAATTAATGTTGGATAAAGTACTGCAATCTTCCCCCCAAGCTTTGGTGTTGATTGATAGCAATGATTATGTGGTGTTTAGTAACCACAGTGCTAATCGATTATTTAATAGTGAGCAAGAACTTGAAGGTTTACAGCGTGAAGAACTTTACAGCGCCGCTAATGAACAAATAAAACAAGCAATGGAAGCAGGCAGAGATGGCTTGTTCCATTTACAGCACGAAAAAGATGAAAGTGAAACATGGCATCTTTCTAAAGGTCAGTTTCTATTAAACAATCACCAACACCGTTTGTACATTTTTAAACAGCTTACGCGCGAATTGAGTCGTCAGGAAGTTGCGGTATGGAAGAAAGTGATACGTATTATTAGCCATGAATTAAATAACTCGTTAGGGCCAATGTCATCGATGTTACACAGTGGCAAGTTGTTATCGCAAAATGTGGATGAACCTAGATTGGAGCGTGTTTTCTCAACATTGCAGGAACGAATTAGTCACTTGAATGAGTTTGTGCAGGGTTATGGTAAGTTTGCCAAGCTACCGCTGCCTAAATTGGAGTTACTTGATTGGCAAAGTGTGCTGAATAATGTGCAGCAGCAATATGCCTTTAACCTTGATGGGCACGAGCCAAAGCACCGATGTTTTGCTGATCATATTCAACTTGAACAATTGTTGATTAACTTACTCAAAAACGCCCATGAATCAGGCTCGAAGCCACAAGAAATTGCGGTTAGTATTGAAAACAAACAAAGCGGCACCGTTATCAGCGTGATTGATGAAGGGCCCGGCATGAGCGAAGCAGTTATGGCAAGTGCATTAATTCCATTTTACTCAACGAAAGCCAGCGGCAGTGGTTTAGGTTTAGCGCTATGTCGTGAAATTGCCGAAGCCCATCACGGTCAGCTCAGTTTGCATAATCGTTCGAGCGGTAAAACGGGGTTAGTGGTAAAAGTATTTTTACCCCATGTAAAATAAATAGGTAGTCACTGAAGGTGTTAAATCACTTTTAATTTTATTACATCAAAGTTTTTACCTTATGTTGTTAGTTGCATCAACAACATAATCGAAACGAAATATAAACTGACCTAGGTTACAATAACTAAAATCGGTTGTTTGTCCCCAAATTATGCAGTGTGTCTCTAATCAATGGCTTCTTTTCTAAAGTTTTGTTAAATTTTTATGACTGATTTAGATAAACAGCAATTAGCACGTTAAATATTACTTCCCCAGCAGGTTACCTTTGAAATTCCCGTTCACTAAATTTAGCATTTTTGTTTTTATTTGTTGGTGTTTGCCAGCCACAGCAAAAATAATATTACACACCGATAATGCACATGATTTAGCAAGCTTTCAAAACGGTGACATGCGCAGCTTATCGTCTGAAACAAATATTTTAGCCTTAACACAGCAAACTCATAAATTACATTTTGAGTTTGTGCCGCTTAAACGTTCGTTAAAGTTTATGGCAAAAGGCCGATCGATTTGTATTACGAATAAAATCAAAACGCATCAGCGCGCTCAGCAATTTATCTTTAGTAAACCCATTAATTTGTTTTTGGGCAGACGGCTCTATCAGTTCTCAGATTTATCGTCGCAAGGTATTAACGAGCCAATTAGTTTGGCTGAATTGTTTGTGCAGTATCCACAACGACGCTTAATTGTGTCAGACCAGATTTCATACGGCGATAAATTAGATCAGCAAATTATCAAGTTACCTGAGCAAAACAAGATTGTGCGACGCGGCGCATCTCATGTGCAAGGTATGCTTGATATGTTTAGCGAAAAACGCGGTGAATACGCGCTTTTTTATCCACTCGAAATGAGTGCGAGGCAATGGCAAGAATCAACGGTAAGTTATACGGTTGCGGGCATTGAACCTTATCTTTTAGGTCGTTTAATGTGTGTAAATAACACGGAAACAAGACAGTTTATTAAAAAAGTGAATAAGCAAATTGATACGTTAAATCAAGAAGGGGCGTTGTTGCGTGCTCATCTTAAATATTATCATAGTGATTTTCATCAAGATGTTACACGCTTTTTATCAACTGAATTTTCAGCCCCGCATTAGCTAATCAAAGAGTGGGTTAGGAAGTTTGCTCTTGGCATTTTTGTGAAAAGTCTTTTTGCACAATTTCAAGCGCTTGCAGTACAGTTTTTGCGTCAAGCTCATGTTGTTCTAGCAGCATAATTAAATCCACCGCCAATTGA
This sequence comes from Pseudoalteromonas sp. P1-9, assembly GCF_001399975.1. GTDB lineage: Bacteria > Pseudomonadota > Gammaproteobacteria > Enterobacterales > Alteromonadaceae > Pseudoalteromonas. Next base: position 21,354 of record NZ_LKBD01000016.1, on the reverse strand, counting down.
ACGTGTTTAGGCGCGTTTGCCAGGGTATTACTCTCAGTCATCACTGTTCCCACGTTTTGCAACGGCAGCGGTTGCAAACTCGATGGCGTCTCGTACGCGTTGTTCCATTTCTAAGCGTTCACTTTGTGACGAATAAAACGCCATATCAACTTCAAAACGAATGTAGCGTGCAGGTAATTGATTTAATGCGGTACAACAAAAATCAGCCAATGTGTCTTTGTCGTACTTCGCTTCAATTTTTTGCTTTTCAATTTCGTCGGTTAATAGTTTTTCGTAATAATTATGAATATCGTCATGTAATTTCATGCTATTCCTTAAGATTACTTAATGAGACTGTTCTTAGTATTGCTTATATCTTTGGAATCGTCTATGCATTTGTCATGCTTAAATAAAGTTGTTTATGAACGTTTACTAAGTTCTCAACATTTCGCTGGTAACCGCCACCTGACGCGGTAAAAATAGGTATGTCATGGGATGCGCAAAATGAAATCACGCTTTGATCGCGTTGTTTTACGCCCGCTAAGCTGACGTTAAAATAGCCCAGCTCGTCGCCGCTAAAAATATCGGCTCCGGCATTGTAAAGCACGATATCAGGTTGCTCTATGAGCAATGTAAGTAAGCATTGCTGTAACATCGTTTGGTATTCTTGGTCATTAGCGTGTTTATTGAGCGTAAAATCGTAATCTGAATGTTGCTTTTTGGCTGGGAAGTTTTGCTCACAGTGCAATGAAATTGTGACGATATCGTCCATCGCTTGTGCGCACACCGCTGAACCATCACCTTGGTGTACATCAAGGTCGAGAATAACAACTTTGCTTACTAGGTTGTTATCAAGTAAATGGCGCGCGGCAATTACCAAATCATTAAATATGCAAAAGCCACTGCCAAAATTGGGGAAGCTATGGTGATACCCGCCGCTTATTTGACTCGCGATTTGTGTTTCGAGGGCAAGCTTTGATCCTTGAATTGATGCGCCAATTGAATAAAGCGTGCGTTCAACAAGTTGTGGTGACCACGGAAATCCCATTTTACGTATCGCTTTTGGCTCAAGGGTGCCTGTTACAAACTGCTGTACAAAAATAGGGCAATGCACATTGCTAATATCATCTAAACTTGCTTTTTCGGGCGTGATAAAGCGAAATTGTTCAGCCAATTCATGCTTAATAAATTGATAAAGCAATTGGTATTTCTCAATTGGAAAGCGATGGTTTTCAGGCAGTGATAAAGATGAGTAACTAGGGTGATAAAAAATCGGTATCGTCATTATCGGTTTGATTTCTCCGCCAGTTGAATTTTTTCCTCGACAGCCGTAATGGCTTTGCGACAACGGCCCAACCTGCCATGTAGCACAAGAATTTCGTTATTTAATACCTTGGCACGCTCACTACTGCAGTTTATTTTTTCGTTTTGCCTAAGCTCAATCATTTCTTGTAAGCGACGCTCAAATTCATGGTTTTGAGATAGTTCACGATACAACTCTTGCGATGATTGAATGATCTTTTTAACTGCTTTTTTGTAGCGGGTAACTGGCTTAAACTGCTGTTCTTTTTGCCAAACGCTGGTTGCTTTTAACGCGGTAATAATAGCGTTAATTTGCTGTGAAATTGACTCAAGAGCAAAGCGCTGAGCATGTCTTCGCTCGCTTGAAGGTAGTGCGTCGATGTTATCAAATACTTCAGTTAGGTAATCGCTAAGCTTTACGCTTTTTGTACGAAACAAATGATGTTCAAATAAACCATGTTGGTTTTTAACAAAGCGCTCACTTTTAAATAAGTTTTGCTGGTCAAACTGTTGGCAGCTAACTTTTAAGCGTTCTACTTGGTTTTTAAGTGTTTCGACTTGTGCACTTGTTTTAAGCATAGACATCTAAAATTAATTTAATCGCTAACACAATGACAACGGTATTGAACACAGGTTTAATTAACTTACTGCCGAATTTAATCGCTGAATGTGCGCCTATCCAGGCGCCTAGCATGATAAACGCGCCCATAGTTAAACCTAGCATAAAATGCACATGGCCAAGTGCTACAAAGGTGGCCAGCGATACCACATTACTGATGAAGTTCATCGAGCGTGCTAAACCACAATTCAGTAATATACCCATTTTATACAGAAAGCTGTTTGAAGCGGTCCAAAATGTGCCCGCACCGGGCCCTGCAACACCATCATAAAAGCCTAGAATAAGCCCTTGCCAGCTTTGCTTTACTTTTAGCTGTGAGTTTTCGGGAGGTAGCTGCATATTTTCTGCGAATTGGCTTTTATTAAATAAGCTATATATTGCAACTACAATAATTACTATGGGAAGTAGCAAGTTAAGAAACTCTTGAGTAAGAAAATCAACAATTAATGTGCCAAGGATGGCACCTAGGGCAGTTGCACAGGCTGATACCAACCAAAAACGCGGATTAAAAAGCTTTTTCTTATAATACGTAAAACTCGCAGTTAGTGAACCAAAACTAGCGGCTAATTTGTTGGTGCCAAGTGCTAAATGCGGTGGCAGGCCAGCGGTTAAAAGGGCTGGCACGGTTAGCATACCGCCACCACCGGCAACAGCGTCTATAAACCCAGCGGCCAATGCTGCGGAGCAGAGCACAAGCCAAGTTGTTGGCTCTAAAGCTAGTTCTATCATTAATACTCGATTTTTCGTTTGAACGGGGGCAGTGAATCCAACATGGCTTTACCGTAGCGCTTGGTAACTAAACGCCTGTCTAAAATGGTTATTTCACCACTGTCAGATTCTTTACGAAGCAGTCTACCACAGCTTTGTACTAATTTCTTTGCCGCTTCAGGTACGGTGATAGACAAAAATGGATTACCACCTTTCGTTTCGATATATTCACTTTGTGCTTGCTCTATCGGCGAAGTGGGTACGGCAAATGGAATTTTGGTGATGATTAAGTTTGTCAGTAAATCGCCTGGTAGGTCTAACCCTTCTGAGAAACTTTGGGTGCCAAACAAAATTGACCCTTTTCCATTTTTAACTTTGTCGCGATGAAGCGTAAGTAACGCATCGCGAGAGGCCTCACCTTGTAGTAATAAACTGAAGCCTTTTTTTCTAAGGCCCTCTGCCACTTGGTTCATTTGCCAATAAGAGGCAAATAACACCAGATTTGCCTGATCTTTTTTAATGTAATTAGGCAGGGTTTTAATTAACTCGTCGCTGAATTCTTTGTGATTAGGCTCTTTGCTGATGTTTGGAATAGTCAACACTGCATTTTCTTTATAATCAAAGGGCGATTGCGCTTTGATGTACTTAACTCCTTCGATAGGTTTTAAACCTGCTTCAAAGGCAAAATGGTCAAATGAACCAAGTGCCGATAAAGTAGCGGAGCAAAGCACAGCACCTGCACATTCTTGCCACAACTTATCGTGTAAATAATAGCCAACTTGAATAGGGCAGTCAGCCAATAGATAATCAACGTGATTTTTGTATTCAAGTTGCTTAAGCCAGCGAGCATGGGGCGGATTAGATTGTTCGATGGACAAGCTCCCCCACAATTTAGCAAAGCCATCTAGGCGCGTTAAGTAATGGCCACTTTCAGATAGTAGCGGTTCGGCCACTTTTTTACTCACGTCGCCATCAGACAAATCTAACGTAAGTGCGTCGTGCATTTTGGTAAGAAACTTAAGCATGTTGTTAGATGATTGCTTTAAATCTTTCACCCAATTGCTGATACCTTTTGGTAGCTGCCCTTGTTCAAAGCGGTGCACATTATCTTCGTTAAATTCAAAGTAATTATCGGCAAAAAACGTTTTCACATTTTTTAAGTCTTTTGCACTGTCGTTAATGGCATCTGCAAGTTTAAAGTTGAGACCCGTTGCGCGTGTTGAGCTGATCGCATTAGCCATTTTTTGGTTAAATTTAGCTAGCTTATCTAACCACTCTAAGGTAGCGACTAAAGTACTTGACGCCGATGAAAAGTCGCGTGCTACTTGCGGCAAATGATGTGCTTCATCGATAACGTAAATACTGTCTGACGGTTCAGGTAAAATAACCCCACCACCGAGTTCTAGATCTGCCAGTAATAAAGAATGGTTTACAATAATCACATCAGCTTTAGCTAAACGATCGCGAGCGCTATGAAAAGGGCAGTGCGCATGGCTAGCTAATTGACGCTGGCACGAGTGTTTGTCACTTTGAATTAAACGCCATACATTGTCGGAGATGACTTTAGGCCAAGTATCTCTATCACCTTTCCATGTGCCTTTCTTATAGGCGGCTTGCAGTTGTTTTAAACTCTCTTGCTCTTTTTCATTTAGAGGCGCATCGGTGGTCGCTAAAAAATTAAGCTGCGATGGATCATCAACGAGCGCGTTGTATAAACGCTCAGCGCAAACATAACGCTGGCGCCCTTTTGCGAGCTCAAAGCTAATTTCAATACCTGAGTTCTTTGCAAAAAATGGCAGCTCTTTATTGATTAATTGTTCTTGTAAAGCGACTGTGGCGGTTGAAATGATCAGGCTCTTTTTGTGCTGCTTTGCGTAGGGAATAGCACCGATACAATATGCTAACGATTTCCCTGTACCTGTGCCAGCTTCTATTACAGCTATGCGCTCTGTGCGGTGGTAATTTCCCGCTAAGGTTTTAGCTATTTCTGCCACTAGGTAATTTTGACTCGGACGTGAGCGGTAATCAGGTAATTTGGCTGCAATATTAGTATGAATAGTGCGAATGTTTTTTTTTAGGGAGTCAGCCAGCATGTTAGGTCCGAGAAAAGGCGTTTTCGCGATTTTAAAGGTGCTTGTAACTAATAACAATGCAATACAGGTATTTTTTCTTTTGTTAGACTGTCGCGATAATTAAGTTTAATAATAGTTGTAATGGTAATTGAGCGTACTTTTTCTGGGTTAATTTTAACTAAACAACAGTTTGACCGCGACGGAAAGCTGATTTTAGTGTTTTGGTTAAAGTCTAAAGAAGGTCCTGTACGTGTTGAAGTTGCAGGTGAGCAGGCGGTGGTATTTTGTTTATCAGAAGATGCCAAATGGTATGCCGATGCGCTTAATCGAGAGGGGATTGCTTTTGAACAAAAGTCGCTGTCGCTGAAACATTTTAATCAAAGTAACGTTAGCGGCTTTTATTTCACGAGTCTAAAAGCCTTTTTTGCCGCAAAAGAGACAGCAAATGAAGCCGGTGTGATCCTGTACGAACAGGATGTGCGCCACGCTGAGCGCTATTTAATGGAGCGTTTTATCCAAGGCCAAGCATGGGCAAAAGGGCAATATAAGTTAAGCCAAGGTGTGCATTGTTTGTATCAAGCAAAACTTGCTAAAAGTGAACAAGCGAGTTTAGCTGCGCACGAATTGACTTGTGTCTCACTTGATATAGAGTGCAGTGGGTTAGGGGTGCTCTATTCGATAGGCTTTTATAATGCGCATTACCAAAAAGTGGTAATGATAGGGCAAGGTGAAAGTTATGAGTGGTTGGAGTGGGTTGCTGATGAAACCACGTTACTCAAGCGCTTTGTTGCTATCACACAAGAATTAGACCCAGACGTATTCATCGGTTGGAATGTTATTGATTTTGACTTTGTGATGTTAGCTAAGCGAGCAGAAGCGCTTGGTATAAAGTTGCCGCTTGGTCGCTTTGCTAGCCAGCTTCGAGTGACGCAATCAAAAATCAATAAACTTAACTTACCCGGGCGTATGGTGCTTGATGGCATTGATATGCTGAAAAACGCAAGCTACCATTTTTCCAGCTTTCGTTTAGGACAAGTAAGCCACGAATTACTCGGTGAAGAAAAGCTGATCCAAGGTGGCGATACGCTTGCAGAAATCGAACGCCAGTTTAAGCACGAAAAACTAGCGTTAGCTAAATACAATCTGCAAGACTGTAAGCTGGTATGGGATATTTTTCAGAACAAATCGCTAATCGATTTTGCGATAGCAAGGTCCAAACTAACAGGGCTTGATTTAAACCGCCTAGGTGGTTCCGTCGCAGCGTTTACCAATTTATATTTGCCGCATTTACATCGTGCTGGGTATATCGCCCCTAATTTAGGTGATTCCCCAGTACAATTTGAAAGCCCTGGTGGCTATGTAATGGACTCACTTCCTGGTCTTTATCAGAATGTCTTAGTACTCGATTATAAAAGTCTTTATCCGTCAATTATTCGTACTTTTAAGATTGATCCTATGGGGTTAGTTGAAGGGTTAATGCAAGATGACGCGATTGAAGGGTTTAACGGTGCTCAGTTTTCTCGCACCAAACATTTTATTCCTTCGCTTATCAAGCAGCTATGGCAAGCAAGAGAGGCGGCAAAAAAAGCCAAAGATGAAACAATGTCTTACGCCATAAAAATAATTATGAATAGTTTTTATGGCGTATTAGGTTCGACCGGATGCCGGTTTTATGACCCGCGCTTGTCAAGTTCGATTACCATGCGTGGTCATGAAATCATGAAAAAAACCAAGCAGTTAATTGAAGAAGCCGGTTACCAAGTAATATACGGCGATACAGATTCAACCTTTGTCTCGATAGACGGAGAAGCCTCTAAAGCAAAGTGTAACGACATAGGTAAGCAATTAGTTAACAAAATAAATAGCTACTGGCAGGCTGAATTGTGTGAAAAAGGGTTAGACAGCGCACTAGAAATTGAATTTGAAACTCATTATCACCCATTTTTTATGCCGACACTGCGCGGTGAAGCAACTGGATCTAAAAAGCGTTACGCCGGTATTAACCAAGATGGAGAGTTAATATTTAAAGGTCTTGAAGCGGCACGTGGCGATTGGACTCGCCTAGCCAAAGAGTTTCAGACTGAGTTGTACCAACGACTATTTAACAATCAAGCTGTCGATGATTACATCACACAACAGGTTAGTGCCCTTAAATCAGGTGCTTTTGATGACAAACTTGTGTATCGCAAGCGATTGGGACAAGAGCTTGAAATGTATCGTCGTAATATCCCACCTCATGTTAGAGCAGTGTTAGATTACCAGCTAAAACACCCCGATTTTTTCATCAAACGAGGTGACTGGGTGAATTATCTTGTAACACTTGACGGCCCCGTTTACTTGGCTGAAGGTGGTGTGTCAGAAGTAAATCGAATCGATTATCAACATTACTTAGATAAGCAACTAAAGCCAATTGTAGAGGCGCTTGAAAAGGCGTTAATGTTAAATTTTGAACAATTGGTTAATGAGCAACAAAGCCTTTTCTAAAAAGTTCAAAAAAAATGTAATTTTTTGATTACAATTTTAAAATCTCTCGTAATCCCTACTTAACACCATGTTTTTAAATGATTTTAATTGTTTCGGATAGGCTTTTTGAAATGTTTCCAAGTGTGTATAAATGTGATCTTAAAGAAACATATGAGGCTTAAATGTTAAAACTTTATAAACACATGTTGACCGATGTTTACCCTTATGATTATTATTGCCCTCGGATAAATGAGTTTTAACTCAAAAAAATCAATCAACAAATTGTTAGATTGTAAATAAAAGTAAATCCACAAATGTGGTCCAGGGAGAAATCTAAATGTTAAATAATAAACTAGCAAAAGCTGTTCGCTTAGCGATCGCTTTTGGTGGTGCTAGCACTGCTGTTTTCGCAGCAAATGCTAATGCCGCTGAAGAACAAGCTGCTGAACAAGTAGAACGTATTGAAGTTACTGGTTCTCGTATCAAACGCACCGATATGGAAGGCGCGAGCCCTGTTACTGTGATGACTGCGGAAGAGATTAAGCTTTCGGGTTATTCACGCGTTGAAGACATCCTTAACCAGCTTCCTCAAATCGAAGCCGCAGAAACTTCTTTTCTTGCAAATGGCGCGACTGGTACAGCGACACTTGATTTACGTGGTTTAGGTTCTAACCGTACTCTTGTACTTGTTAACGGTCGTCGTCTTCAAGCAGGTTCAATTACTTCTCAATCGCCAGACGTTAACCAAATCCCAGCTTCACTAATCAAGCGAGTTGAAGTACTAACTGGTGGTGCTGCAGCGGTATATGGTGCAGACGCAGTAGCAGGTGTTGTTAACTTCATTATGAATGACGACTTTGAAGGTCTTCAAATGAACGTAGGCGCATCAGGCTACCAGCACAATAATGATAACAAATACATCCAAGGTTTAATGGATGATAAAGGGTTTGAATACCCAAGCGGTAGTACAGGTATCGATGGCCGTTCATACAGCATTGATTTAGCAATTGGTGGTGCATTTGATGGCGGTAAAGGTAACGCAGTTGCTTACGCGGTATGGCGTCGTAACGATGAGCTACTTCAGGGTACTCGCGATTATTCGTCATGTGCATTAAACCGTACTCAATCTGCTTGTGGTGGTTCTGCTACGACGCCTAACCCACATTTTGATATGTATCCAATTGTTGATGGTGAAGTAGATTACACACAAAACTTCTTTGGTTACCTAAATCCAAATGGTAACGGTTTTATTGAAGATGATGGTTACCGTTATAACTATGCCCCAGTTAACCACTTCATGCGTCCAAATGAGCGTTTCTCTTTCGGTACTTTCGTAAATTATGAAATCAATGATAATTTCCGCCCGTATCTAGAAGCATCATTCATGCATAACCGTACTGCGGGTCAGATTGCAGAGTCAGGTACTTTCTACAACGAAGAATTTGTATTTGATTACGACAATCCACTTATTTCAGATCTTCAGAAACAGCAATTACAAACATGGTTTGGCCAAACTGATGCAGACCAATTCGTTGGTTACATTGGTAAGCGTAACGTTGAAGGCGGTCCTCGTGCCGATAATCTAGAGCATTCATCTTACCGTATCATCACGGGTGTTGAAGGTGAAATCAATGATACTTGGTCATATGATGTTAGCTACAACTATTCAGCTACAACATCTAGCTCGGTTTATATCAACGACTTACTAGCGCCTAAGATTGGTCCACGTGTTGGCGCTGTAGGCACTGAGTGTGTTGAAGAAGATGGTTGTTTATATTACAACGTATTTGAGCTAGGCGGTGTTACACCTGATCAAGCAGCACAACTTGCAGGTGTTGGTATTCAAACAGGTTTAGTAACTCAGCAAATCTTAAACGGTTATGTTTCAGGTGAAATTGAGCAGCTACATATTCCATCAGCTCCAGCTCCAGTAGCAGCTGTATTTGGTTTTGAACGTCGTGAACAAACTTACGAGCGTATTTCTGACACAGTTTACGCAGAAGGCCAATTACTTGGTCAAGGTGGTCCTTCAGCAAGCCTAAACGGTGAAATTGATGTAACTGAATTCTTTACAGAATTCCAGGTTCCAGTTCTTGACGAATTAAACATGAACGGTGCATTACGTTGGTCTGACTACTCAACTTCAGGTTCAGACACAACATTCACTGTTGGTGCTGACTACACACTAGCTGACGCATATAAGTTCCGTGCAAGTTTTGCAAAAGCAATTCGAGCTCCTAACGTAGGTGAGCTATTCTCATCTCAAAATATTGGTCTTTGGACTGGTGATGACCCTTGTGCTGGCACTGATCCTTCATACTCACTTGAACAGTGTCAACGTACGGGTATGACAGCTGCGCAATACGGCACAGGTGCTGTTTCTAAGTCTCCTGCTGGTCAATACAACCAAGTTTCTGGTGGTAACACTGAACTTAACCCAGAAGAAGCAGATACAATTACTGTTGGTTTAGTTGCGAACCCATTTGAGGATTTCAACTTCACTATCGATTACTTTGACATCAAGATGGAAAATGTAATCGCATCAGTAGGTGCTGAGCGTATCCTAAATAACTGTGCTACAACGGGCGATGCATTCTTCTGTGATAACGTTAAGCGTAGTCCTTCTGGCAGCCTTTGGTTAGGTCAAGAAGGTTTTGTTACTAACTTAAGTGATAACATCGGTGGTCGTCACTGGCGTGGTGTTGACGTAACAGCTAACTACAGCATGGCTGTGGGTGAAGGCACTCTTGATTTCAACATCAATGGTTACTACAACATCAAAAAGCTAGTTCAACCAGTTCTTGCTGATTCAAGCCTAGACTATGATTGTACTGGTACTATCAGCACTGACTGTTTCACAACTCCTAAGTGGCGTCATACTTTCCAAGCTGATTACTCTATGAATGATTGGCGTGTAACAGCTAAGTGGCGTTTCTACGGTGAAGTTGATTATGACGGCACTGCAGATACTAAACTTGCTGAAGAAGGTGGTGTTGATGCATATAACTTCTTTGATGTATCAGGTAGTTATTCAATCAACGAACACGTAACAGTTATCGGCGGTGTTAACAACATTCTTGACGAAGAGCCACCAATGGTTGGTAACTCTCTATCAACTAACGCTAACACTATCTCTGGTTTCTATGATTCGCTAGGTCGTTTCATTCACGTAAGTGTTAACATGACATTCTAATTTAAGCCTACGCGCTAAATTAGCAAAAAGCCTGCATATGCAGGCTTTTTTTATGAGAGAATGAAAATTATGTCGTAATTAATAGAGTAGTCGTGTAATGAAATTAGATAACCACAAACTCACTCCACAACAAGCGAATTTATATGAAATAGCAACAAATGCTAGGCGCAATAAAAACTACTCAGTGGCTTTACATCGTGTAAATGATATCTTAAATAACTTATCTCATTTTGAACCCGCAGTTTTAGAAGCAGCATTAATATTATTTGAAACAAGTAATTTTGAAGCTGCTGAAAATATTCTTCTTAAATTAATTGATTCACCCTTTGAGGTTTATGCTAAAAGTCATGCTCTTGCAGTAATAAATAAAAGCAAGCGAAACTTCAAAAACGCAATTTATTATTATCAAAAAGCATGCGTACACAAACCAAATTCTGCTGTTGACTTACTAGGATTAAGTTTTTGCTATTCACAGGTTGGTGATTTTGAGAGTGCAATTGAAGTGTGTAAGACACGCTTGGATAATAGTGCAGAGAATGTACTATTGGACGATTATCTAGCCACTTTATATACACAATCTAATCAGTATGAAAAAGCAGAAACCTTATTACAAAAAAATATCAAGGCTAACAGGGATAATTCAAAAGCTCTGTATTCTCTGGCAAATATAAAAAAAGCCAAAGGTGAAATAATAAAAGCCAAAGAGCTTTACAAAAGGGCAATCGAAATAACCCCCAATCTAGTTATGGCTCATTATGGCCTCTCTGTTGTGACAAATTATAAAAAAGAAGGGGAAGGTCACTTAGCGCAACTTAATGATCTGTATTCTAATGCGCAACTACATGCTCAAGATCGTATTTTATTAGCATTTTCCTTAGCGAAAGCTTATGAGCAAAATGAAAAATATAAACAGTCTTTTAGCTATCTTAAACAGGGTAATGATTTACGATTTAAAATGTTAAATTATGATGTAAGAGCGGATTTAGCATTTATTGATAATATAAAGTCTGCTTTCACAAGAAAAGATATCGAACCATTACAAATACATGGAAATAAGTCACAAAAACCAATTTTTATAGTTGGTATGCCAAGGTCAGGAACTTCCCTGATTGAAAAAATAATTGGGTCTCACACCTCGGTGTTTAATGCAGGCGAAATAGAAACGTTTTTCTCGTTGAGTTGTACTTTATTAGATTCTAACACTTACTTATTTGAAAACGTTGCTAATCTTCATGAAAAGCAAATTAAGGCTTTATCAGATCAGTATCTAGCGAAAATAAATAGTTTGTCGAGTGGAAGCTGTTTTATTACCGATAAACTGCCTTTAAACTTTCTTATGGTAGGTGTAATCAAAATTCTTTTCCCAAATGCTAAGATTATTCACTGTAAGAGAGACAGGAACGACACGTGTTTATCTATTTACAAAAAAAATTTCAGTAACGATAACTATCGCTTCGCCTATAACTTAGAAGCCCTTGCCAAGTATTACAAAAGCTATGAGATATTAATGGCTCATTGGCATGCTGAGTTTCCAGGAGAAATACTAGATGTTCATTATGAAAAGCTTGCGTTGAATCCTACTGAAGAAATTCAAAATCTAATTGCTCAATGTGGCTTAGAGTGGCAAGAGTCATGTCTTGATTTTCACAAAACTCCTAGCATTGTTAAAACAGCAAGTGCAGTACAGGTAAGACAACCTATGTATACAAATTCTATAGGCCTTTGGCATCAATATGAAGAAGAATTGTCGGAGCTTATTAAGTTATTAAACAGTAAAGCTGATAGTTATAACTTATAAGTCAAAGCAAATCATTGTTCATGACGATATTTTCAAAAAAAAAATATAAACTTTTAAACTGTTAATAACTTTTTACTAAAATTGCTGTAATGGTAGCTCTATCGCTTTTGTTGTGTGGCTTGTATCTATGCTAATTTAAATTCAAATGTAAACAGAATGTTTATATTTTTGAGGGTGAGAGTTACTAAACTAACTCGAAGCAGTATTTTACTAAGTTTGGCTGTTGACACTCTTCTATGCATTTAGCATTATTGGTGAGTTGGTGCATTTTTTATGTGCACCATTCATGATTGAGTTTTAATCAGTTTAAATTCTAAAAAAGTAACATTACTTAATTGGTTGGGAACTATGTCTGTTAAAATCAGAAAAAGTCTTGTAGCTTCAGCGTTGGTTGGCGCGGTTGCACTTACAAGCAGCAATGTGATGGCAGATCCTTTGAAAGACATTCACAATGTTGAAGGTCAGACTATTAAGGCTGCACAAAAGTCTCAGAACAAAATCGATAACGTATTCGAGCAAACAGTTGAACTGAAAGCGGAGTATGACACTACGATTAACCAAACTGAGATCCTAAAAGTTTATAATGATCACCTAGCACGTTTGGTTGCAGACCAAAATGCGGGCATTGAATCATTAAATAAACAAATCAAAGAAATCGATACAACTAAACGTAACGTTGTGCCTTTGATGTATCGCATGATCGATACGCTTGAGCAATTCATCAAAGCGGACGTTCCTTTTGACACTGAAAAGCGTTTAGACCGTGTTGAAAAGTTACGTGAGTTAATGACTAACTCATCAGTAACGACTTCTGAAAAGTACCGTCAGGTTCTTGAAGCTTACCTTACAGAGAAAGATTACAGCACTGTTGTAACTGCTACTCAAGGTGCTATCAACCTAGATGGTCGTGATATCACTGTAGACTTCGGTCGTGTTGGTCGTATCGCTTACGTAGCTCAGTCTCTAGACCTTAAGAATGCTTGGGTTTGGAACAACTCTACGAAGCAGTGGGACAAGCTAGGTGACGAATACATCAGCCCTATTACTGATCTTATTCGTATGGCGCGTAAGCAAAAAGCTTACGATATTGTTAGCCTTCCAATCTTTGGCGCGGAGTAATCACGATGAAGAAACTATTTAAAGGTTTAGCAGTTGCTACTGTTCTTTCTGTTTCTGCAGGTGGCGCGCTAAATGCACACGCAGATACAGCTGCTCTAGATAAAATCCTTGAGCAAGTTAAGCAAGACCGTATCTCGTCTGGCAAAATTAACAAGCAACGTGAGCAAGAGTTCTTATCAGCTCGTGCTGACAAGCAAGCGTTATTAAAGAAAGCTCAACGTGAACTAGCGGCTGAAGAAGCTCGCGGTGATCGTCTTAAGAAGCAATACGCACAAAACGAAGCGACACTAGCGTCTAAAGAAGCAGAATTAGAAACTGCTAAAGGTACGCTTGGTGAGATGTTCGGTGTTGTACGTCGTGCTGCATCTGAAACAATCGGTTCAATCGAAGCGTCACTAGTTTCTGCTGAAAAGCCAGGACGTGAAGAAGTTCTTCGTTCTCTAGCTGCTGCTAAAGAACTACCAACTACTCGCGAACTAGAAGAGCTTTGGATTGGTCTTCAAACTGAAATGACTGAGTCTGCGAAAGTATCATCTTTCGAAACTACAGTTGCTCAGTTAGACGGTTCAGAAGTTAACGCTAAAGTTACGCGTATTGGTAACTTCAACCTTATCTCTGATCAAGGTTACTTAATTTACCACCCAGAAACTAAGCAAATCCAGCCGCTAGGTCGTCAGCCTGATGGTTACGTATTGTCTTCTGCTGAAGCGCTACGTGCTACTCCAGCTGGTTCATACACTGGTTTCTATACAGATATCACTCGTGGTTCAATTCTACGTCTAAACACGCAGAAAGCGACTCACGAAGAGCGTTTCCACCAAGGTGGTACAGTTGGTTACCTAATCGCAGTACTACTAGTTATTGGTTTCATCATCGCGATTATTCGTCTTGCTGACCTTACTCTAACTACTGGTAAGATCCGTTCACAGCTTAAGAATCTTAACACACCAAACGAAAACAACCCGCTTGGTCGTATTCTTAAAGTTTACCAAGACAACAAATCAGAAGATGTTGAAAACCTTGAGCTTAAGCTTGATGAAGCGATTCTACGTGAAACGCCACGCATCGAAGCTGGTGTTAACATCATCAAGATCTTCGCAGCTATCGCACCTCTAATGGGTCTATTAGGTACTGTTGTAGGTATGATCGAAACATTCCAGCAAATCACGTTATTCGGTACAGGTGATCCGAAGATCATGGCTGGTTCAATCTCAATGGCACTAGTAACTACTGCTCTAGGTCTAATTGCGGCACTACCGCTAATCCTAGTTCACGCTATCGTTGCAAGCCGTTCTAAGTCTGTACTACACATCCTAGATGAGCAAAGCGCTGGTATTATTGCTGCTCACGCGGAGAAGGAGAAAGCCTAATGCTAGTCCTGATGGAGATCTGGGAATCTGTCAGGGATTTTGTGGCTACAGGCGGCCAGGTACTATATGTGGTCGCAATAGCACTCTTTCTTATGTGGGTATTAATGATTGAGCGCTATTGGTTCCTGACCAGCGTGTTTCCTAAAATGAAAAAGGGAATCATCGCTAACTGGGACGCCCGCCAGGACACTACGTCTTGGTATGCACACAGAATCCGTGAAGCATGGATTTCTGAAGCGTCTGAGAAATTAGATGAGCGTATGTTGTTGATCAAAACATTAGTAGCTGTATGTCCACTTATCGGCTTATTAGGTACTGTAACGGGTATGATCGCGGTTTTCGAAACCATGGCTACCCAAGGTACTGGTAACGCACGCTTAATGGCATCAGGTATTTCAATGGCGACGATCCCAACAATGGCTGGAATGGTTGCAGCACTATCAGGTGTATTCTTTAGCACACGTCTAGAAGCGAAAGCGAAGATGGCTAAGAATAAACTTATCGATAGCTTGCCGCATCACTAGAGAGAGATTTGAATATGGCACGTAATAAACGTATTCGTGAAGAAGATGAAGCAGCGGTAGATATGACACCGATGCTCGACATCGTTTTCATCATGCTTATCTTCTTTATCGTAACAACGTCATTCGTTAAAGAAGCCGGTATTGAAGTTAACAAACCAAAAGCAGCACAAGCTACCAAGAAGAAAAATGCAAATATCTTTATTGCAATTCGTGGTAACGGTGAAGTTTGGATGGATAAGCGCCAAGTAGATGTAGAACGTGTATCTGCGAACATCGAGCGTCTCTTAGCTGAACAACCTACTGAAGTCGTGATTATCCAAGCGGATAAAGAAGCGAAGCACGGTGTGGTTGTGAAAGTTATGGACCAGATCAAGGCTACTGGTGACTATCTGAAGATTTCAATCGCTGGAGAAAAGTAATGATTCGTTTTCTGTTTTCACTGATTGCAGGTGGGGCAGTTACTTTCGGCTTATTTTATTTCATGGCGTTCTTGATCTCTGGCGGCGATAAACGCGCCGCCAATGACCAAGAGCAGATTGTAGTCGAAATTATGACGAATCCGCCTGAATCAAAGGTGCAGGAGAGGAAGCGTGTACCGCCTCCGCCTCCGCCGCCACCTAAGCAGCCGCCTAAACCGCAGCCGCCACAACCTGATAATTCGAGTAATAACAACTCTGGGTTACAGTTTAATATGCCATCAATTGATGTTGGTGGTACGGCAGGTGGTCTAGATGGCCCAGGCGCATTTGGCCGAGATGGTGATGCTACACCAATCGTTCGAATTGAGCCTAAATATCCGCCACAAGCTGCGCGTGATGGTAAAGAAGGTTGGGTACAACTTCGCTTTACAATCGATGAAGTAGGTGGTGTAACTGATATTGAAGTTATTAACGCTGAACCAAGACGTATTTTCGACCGTGAAGCAAAGCGTGCTCTACGTAAATGGAAATACAAGCCTAAGATTGTTGATGGTAAACCACAACGTCAAGCAGGCATCGAAGTTCAACTTGATTTCAAACTTGACCAAGGTTAGGAGGCAGTATGAAAACTTTATCTAAAGTGACCGCGCTTGCCTTATTAATTTCACTTGGTGGTGCAGTTTATTCTGCACCAACTTTGGCTAAAGCAGATCCTGCGAAGATTGAAGAGCGCAAGAAACGTAAAACCAAAGTTATGGGTGAACGTACTGGTAAAAAAGTTGTTAGAGCATTTGATGTTTACAATGGCGACCAGGAAAAAGGAATCGAGGGCGATGTAGCTGGTGCGCTTCAAATGATGAAGGAAATTGAGCCTTCAGACGAGTTTGATAGAGCACAAGTTAACTATTACATGGCGCAAATGAGCTATCAGCTTGAAAAGTTTGATGAAGCAATTCGTCTTGCTAAAGCGGCAGCTAAGCCAGATGTTCTTAACTTTAAAGACCAAGCAACTGTAATGAAGCTTATTGCAGACTTACAGCGTCAAGAAAAACAGTATAAAGATGCTCGTGATTCTTACTACGCTTGGATGGACTTTACGGGTGAAGAAGATGCAAAAGTTTATTTAGCAATTGCATCTATTTACTACGAAACAAAAGAGTATAAGAATATTCTTGGTCCAGCAGATCGTGCAATTGAACTATCTAAAAAAGAGCCTATAAAAAGTGCTTACGACTTAAAAGTTGGTGCGTACGTAGAGCTTAAGCAGTTCAATAATGCGGTTAAAACAAGTGAAGAACAAATTAAGATTTGGCCAAAAGAGTACAAACTTTGGACTCGTTTAGCTTCTTTCTACATGACAGTTGAAGACTACAAAAAAGGTCTTGCAGCTGCGAAAGTAGCAGAGCGTAACAATGCGTTAGAAACAGCTAACCATTTTAAATTCCTTGCAAGTTTGTATTCACTTAACGAAATGCCTTACCAAGCAGGTGTTACACTTGAAAAAGCGGTAAAAGCAAAGAAAGTTAAGAAAGACAAATCGACGGTTTCGACGCTAGGTGCATATTTCCATAATGCTAAGCATTATAACAAAGCAGCGAAGTTCTACATTGAAGCAGCTGATTTCGATAATGACTCTGAGTTATATCGTAAAGCAGGTTCAATGTTCGTAACGAGCGAAGATTATGCACTAGCGGTTAAAAACCTTAGTAAAGCACTTGAGCTTGGCAATAAAAAGAAAGGTCAGATCCACTTAGACCTTGCAGAAGCATACCTTCAGCAAGAAAAGTATAAGCTGGCTTATCAAAATGTTCGTAAAGCGACAGAATATCCGCAAACGAAGAAATTTGCTAAGAGCTGGTCTCAGTATATTAAAGACAAAGCGATCCGTAAGGGCGTTAAAATTTAATAGCTGAACACGCACAAAAAGCCCCAACAGGGGCTTTTTTAATGCCTAAAATTTATCGTTTATTTTCGGCAATTAATTAGGGTCTGTTGACCTTTTAAGTTCGTTTTTGCTGTAGTTTGATTGGGTCTTATACAAGACATAGGCTTAGTTATTCTATGTGAGTCAGCCGATAACACAGTAGAAAACCCAATCAAGCGCTGCCGAACGGTTCTTTTGAGCGCAATCGGATTAATTCACATACTCGCCACATAAAATGCATCAGCCGCAGCAGCTTTAGTCGAATATCGACATCAATATCACACTTGTTTGCTACAACACGGCACGCAGCGCTAAATCTACTCACTACAAAGTAGCGATGGTGCTACTCTTAAAATGCTGTTTTAAATGTTAGTGAATGGTATATGTTTCTAGTTGATACGCATTTACACCATTTTGTTCTGCATAATGAAGGGCGGTGATTGTTTTTTCAAAAATAGCACCAGGTTCAATAGTAAGCTCTGGCTTCACGTTCACAGCACCAATGCTTAAGTTGCAGTGCAATAAGCCCAGCTTTTCTTGCTCTAATAACGCGTTTTGAATGCGGGTAACAATCACTTTAGTGCCTTCGGTATCGAGCCCAAATAGCCCCATCGCAAAGCAATGCTCGTTAAAGCGACACGTAATATCGGTGCTGCGTAGTGTTTGCTCGGTCAGAATATTACCTACTTGAATTAGTTTTGCTTTTTCTGTCTCAGAAGAGGTTCTGATATGTGGATTAAATAACAGAATAGACAAACTATCGTTATCACGTATTAACCTATGCCATTCGCGGTTAAAAATTTCCATAAAGTATGCTTGGTTGTATAATCCAGTTTCCGTATCGCGAAATGAGGCGTTTTGAAAAGAAAAAATCATAAGCGCTCTCCAGATTACCATCTCTTTTAAGGTTAGATTAAATTGATTAAATTTACGCAATTATTACTACCAATTTGTTTCGCTTTTTTATTATTTGGCTGCGATGACGCCTCAAATAATCGCTCAGAGGCCGAGTTAGTAACGTCTTTAACGCAGCTTAATACTTTGCTTTACCCGTCACAGAGCGAATCTAACGACCTTTTGTGGCCTATGAGTGACCGTTATTTAACGCAAAGAGATAGTTTATTTAAACAATTATTGCGAACATCCGAAAAACCTAGCCCAGAAGCCCAGTTGTTAGCGATAGAGCAGCGCTTTACCGAACGTTTCTTTCCTTGGCCGTATAATGCTAATCCGGTATTAAACTACTTACAGAGCGCGCCTCATGTTGAAGATGCTGACCTTGCAGACTTTATTGCCTTCAGTCAGCAAAAAATGAGCAATGCCTATCAAGACAAAGTTCGCCTCAGTCGCTTTGAGCTAACCGCGCTGTTACGCCAAATAGCTAACGCGGAACAACAGCTAGAGACATTCACAGCAGCAAAAACTGCATTGGCTGAATTTGAGAGTTATTTAAAAGACTACTCACCACGCAGAAGCCCAGGCATTGGGGCCTTACCTAATGGCGAAGATTGGTATCAAGCACGTTTAAACTATTTTACTAATGCAGCGCAAAAACCGGCGGATGTATTAAATAGCTTGTTAATAATCAAGCAAAGTGTAAACAGTGAACCGCAGTTTGTTGTTTGCTTTACAACTCAAAAATGCGCTAATAACTCAGGCTTAGATTGGCGTACAAAATACAGTGATCGCCGCGCGGAATTTTCAGCCGTGCCATTTGGTAAAGAGCAAGCGGTAATTGCAGAAGTTGATTTCGGTATTCATGCGCAGGCATGGAGTAGTGAGCATGCACTTACAGTGCTAACCAAGCAGTTAGAGATTGATGAAGAACGCGCTAATCGTGTACTAGCAAAAATATTACAAGAGCCAGCGCTTGCGATGGTAAATATCCCATTAGGCTAATGCCTAATGGGAACATGCTTTACAGCGTTGTGTTGCTGGGTCGTTATCGAGTAACTCTAGCTCAATAGGTTCTTCACAGTCTGCACAATAGCCATATTGGCCAATTTCAAATTGCGCAATTGCCGCCTCTAACTGAATTAAACGACTCAGTTTAGGTTCATGATTTAATAGAAAGTGCTGTTCCAGAAAGTCTGGCCAATCGCTATAGTTAATAGCATGTAAGTCATTAACAATTGCGGGCTGAACTTGTCCATAATGTTCAATTACCTCTTTGCGTAACGCTTCCAATTCTACTTCAAGCCTACGTTTGAATAACTCAAGTGACACGGTCATTCTCATTCCCCTTTTTATTCCTAGCACCTAAGGGTGCAATATTGAATTATAGGGACTTGATAAACGCGCGATATGATATGAATCAACAAGTAGTAACTTTGTTACTCGCCTGTAAAATTTTATCGAGCACTTCTTGACTCGATTTAAGTCGTTTTATTTCTTCAAAAAAGAGGTTTGCATCGGTGTATTGCAGTTTTAAATAGCCAAGCCACTGTTTTGTGCGACTGGCGAAGTAACGTTCACTGTTACCGCCATCACAATGCATTGATGAGTCAATTATATGGTGTAATATTTGCTGCCACGATAATGCAGTGTAATGTTCACCATTGCGCTTGCTGACAATTTCAGCTGCCAGATCGGGCTTTGCTAACGCACCACGACCTAGCATCACATCATCACAGCCACTGCGTTGTTGGCACAATCTATAATGGTCAAAATTCCACACCTCACCGTTGGCAACCACATTGATATCAGAGGTGACTTTGAGTGGTTTTATTTTTTCCCAATACGCAGGAGGGCGGTAGCCGTCACGTTTTGTTCTTGCATGAATCGCGATACTTGATGCACCAGCACTACAAACAGCATCAAAAATTTCTTGGCTTTGAGAACAGTCATCAAAACCAAGGCGAACCTTAGCTGATACCTCATCATCCACAGGCACCGCATCTCGCACAGCTTTTACAATTTGATAAATTTGCTCTGGTTCTTTGAGTAGTACTGCGCCGCCTTTACTTTTATTGACTGTTTTTGCGGGGCAGCCAAAATTCAAATCAACACCGTGAGAACCAAGTTCAACTGCACGCTGTGCATTTTCTGCAAGCACATTTGCGTGTTGTCCAAGTAATTGAATACGCACAGGGGTGCCAGATTGGGTTTTTCCCTGATTGTTTAACTCAGGGCAGTATCGATGAAATACACGAGCAGGTAATAATGCATCAACAACACGGATAAATTCAGTAACACACAGGTCAAATCCACCAATATCGGTGAGTAATTGTCGCATATGGAAGTCAACAACACCTTCCATCGGTGCCAAAATCAGTTTCATTGTAACCCGTGTAATAGCTATCTCGGCGGCGATTTTAACGAGCTTATGAGCTAAACACTATTATTTTTTTTATTACAAGGCTAAACTGATATTGCTCAATGGGTTAGCTGTACCATAATGAGATTTACAAAACGAATTGATCAAAAAATTTAAATTTATTTGAAAGAATATTTTTAAAAGCTAGGTCATTTTAAACAATCAAGTAAACGTAAAACGAGACAACTATGAAAACACTTAATAAAAATTCAGTAGCTTTAACAGTAGGTGCAGCAGTAATTGGTGCATCAAGCTTAGTTTCTACAGCGGCAAACGCTAACCCTTTCCAAGTTACCGCAATGCAATCTGGCTATATGCTTGATGCTGGTGAAGGCAAATGTGGTGAAGGTAAATGCGGCGGCGATAAAAAAGCTGAAAAAGAAGGCAAATGCGGCGAAGGTAAGTGCGGCGGCGACAAAAAAGCTAAAAAAGAAGGTAAGTGCGGCGAAGGCAAATGCGGCGGCGACCACAAAGCTAAAAAAGAAGGCAAGTGTGGCGAAGGTAAATGCGGCGGCGACAAAAAAGCTAAAAAAGAAGGCAAGTGCGGC